>NZ_JBQERM010000001.1:0-641511 GCF_056535045.1 Ruegeria sp. O6
TGATCCATATGTAAGACCGGCGTATTTGCCCCGGCCGGTTGGGTGACCCTGCCCCAGCCGCGCGTGCCGCGCGCCTCCCCCGGGATATTTTGGGCCAGATGAAGCAGGGATCCATTATTCATCTGGCTGCATATATCCCGGAGCGCGAGGCAGAGCCTCGCAAAAAAAACTATGTGTTCAAAGCATCCAGAATGCGCACCCATGACCGGATGCCCTTGTGGAAGCTTTTCACGTCATATTTCTCGTTCGGCGAATGGATGGCATCATCTTCGTTTGCATAGCCAACCAGCATCGAGTCGAGCCCCAGAACGGTGTTGAAATAGCCGACAACAGGGAT
This sequence comes from Ruegeria sp. O6, assembly GCF_056535045.1. Taxonomy (NCBI): domain Bacteria; kingdom Pseudomonadati; phylum Pseudomonadota; class Alphaproteobacteria; order Rhodobacterales; family Roseobacteraceae; genus Ruegeria; species Ruegeria sp. O6. The sequence continues at coordinate 338 of NZ_JBQERM010000001.1, forward strand.
TGATCCCCCCATGCCGGTGAACACTGCCTCGCGGTCCCACTCATCCGACAGCGCGCCGCGCGCGGCTTCAAATTCGGGGCGGGTGATATTCATGACCGACGCGGGAGAACCTTCCATGTCGTTGTCCCAGACCACTTTGGCGTCCGGGGACAGCCGATCCTCGACATGTTTGCGGATTTTGGCGCGCAGCGCGTCCGGGTCCATGTCACCAACAAGGCGGCAGGTGATTTTGCAATGGGCCTTGGACGGAATAACGGTTTTGGAGCCCGCACCGTTATAACCGCCCCACAGACCGTTCACTTCGAGCGTCGGTCGTGCCCATTGTTGCTCCAAGGTGGAGTACCCCTTTTCGCCATGCGGTTGGGTGTAGCCGACCGAATTCAGATAATCCGCTTCGTCGAAGCCGCAATTCTGCCATTGGCGCAACTGGTCTTCGGGTACTTCATGCACACCTTCGTAGAATCCGTCGACCGCGACCCGTCCGGTTTCGTCGTCATAAAAAGAGGTCACGATTTTCGACAGTTCGCGCAGAGGATTCAGGCCCGGGCCGCCATAGTGGCCGGAATGCAGGTCGATGCGCGGCCCCACAATGGTAAACTCGTCCTTCAGCATGCCCCTCAACTGCGCCGCAATTGACGGAACGCCGCGTGACACCATGGATGTATCGCAGACCAGCGCCAGATCCGCTTTGAGTTCGGCGGCATTTTCCTTGAGGAAAGGAACCAGTGAGGGCGAGCCTGATTCTTCTTCGCCCTCGAAAAAGAAAGTGATGCGGCAGGGCAAGGATCCGTGCACGGCCTTCCAGGCGCGGCAGGCTTCGACAAAAGTCATCAGCTGACCCTTGTCGTCTGATGCTCCGCGTCCGCGGATGACCGGACCGGTTTCGGTGTCCTCAATGGCGGGATCGAACGGATCCCGGTTCCACAGGTTCAGCGGATCGACCGGCTGCACATCGTAGTGGCCGTAAAACAGGAAATGCGGCGCAGTCGCCTCCTCACCCACGTGACCGACAACCATTGGGTGGCCCGGTGTTTCCCGTTTCTCAGCCGCAATTCCGATACTGTTCAGATCGGCAACCAGCCAGTCTGCGGCGCGGCTGACCTCGGCCTTGTATGCGGGGTCGGTCGAAATCGACGGGATGCGCAGCAGTTCCATCAGGCGGTCGATCGAGGTTTGCAAATCTTCGTCAATCCGGTTCAGCACGGCGTCTAGCGACATGGGGGGCTCCTGCCTGTTTTTTTGTTCCTGCGAACCCTAGCAGCGTTGTCGGCGCCGTCCAGAGGTGTTGACACGGATTGCGGCCCGGCAGTGTAAGCTTGGGTAGGGCGGCGAGCCCTGCGTCGTTTCCACGCGTCCGATGGCCGTAACTTTACTTGTCGGACGGGGTGCAAACTTATATTTGATGCAAATCAAAGTTGGGTTCACCTTTTCGGCTGTAACCAGCTGAATAAGGGAACACAAAGCCACCGAAACAGGGTAAGCTGTAGGATGTGGCGAAAATTTCGCCCAGTGGGAAACCGGATACGGGCGTTCAAGGAGGGTCCTTTGGACTATACTGCTCAGCTCGATTCAGCGATTGCCAGGCTGCATGATGAAGGTCGTTACCGGACCTTTATCGATATCGAACGTCGCAATGGACATTTCCCCCATGCGGTGCGCACGCGTCCGGACGGGTCACAGCAGAATATCACCGTATGGTGCGGCAACGATTATCTGGGCATGGGGCAAAACCCGGTCGTTCTTAATGCAATGCACGAAGCCGTTGATGCAGCCGGTGCAGGTTCGGGCGGTACACGCAATATCTCGGGCACCACAGTTTATCACAAAAGGCTTGAGGCTGAACTGGCCGATCTGCACGGCAAGGAAGCCGCGCTGCTTTTTACCAGCGCCTATATCGCCAATGACGCAACGCTCAGCACGCTGCCCAAACTGTTCCCTGGCCTGATCATCTATTCTGACGCGCTGAACCATGCCTCGATGATCGAAGGCGTACGCCGGAATGGCGGAGCTAAGCGCATCTTCCGGCACAATGACGTGGCGCATCTGCGCGAACTGCTTGAGGCGGATGACCCCGCCGCGCCCAAACTGATCGTATTCGAGTCGGTTTATTCAATGGATGGCGATTTTGGTCCAATCGAAGAAATCTGTGATCTGGCAGATGAATTCGGCGCGCTGACCTATATTGATGAAGTGCATGCCGTGGGCATGTATGGCCCGCGCGGCGGCGGTGTGACCGAGCGCGATAACCTTGCCCACCGGATCGACATCATTAACGGCACGCTGGCAAAAGCCTATGGCGTGATGGGCGGCTATATCGCGGCCAGCGCCAAGATGTGCGACGCCGTGCGGTCATACGCACCGGGCTTTATCTTTACCACGTCCCTGCCACCTGCGGTTGCGGCCGGGGCTGCCGCATCTGTTGCCTACCTGAAAACTGCACCTGAACTGCGCGAGCAGCATCAGACGCAGGCCAAAATCCTCAAGCTGCGGTTGAAGGGGATGGGACTGCCGCTGATCGACCACGGAAGCCATATCGTGCCCGTGATCGTCGGAAACCCGGTCCATACCAAGAAGCTCAGCGATATGCTGTTGGATGATTACGGCATTTATGTGCAACCGATCAATTTCCCGACCGTTCCGCGCGGAACCGAGCGTCTGCGCTTTACCCCTTCTCCGGTGCATGGACCTGACGAAATGAACCGTCTGGTACAGGCGATGGACGAACTTTGGTCACATTGTGCGCTAAATCGCGCCGAACTTGCCGGTTAACCTCACGCCAAAGTGTGCAACGTATTTGCCGCGTGTTAAGCTTACGCTAACAAAATTGGCAGACGAATCGTTTTGGGGATGATTCGCCGCTAACGCGAAACACGCGACAGGCAGAATGGGGCAGCAGGAATGATTGGGCGCAGATCACAGCGCGAATCTGATGAGGACGTAGATGTCAGACCCAAAGGGTTTGATGACTACGAGGTACGCCTTGGTGACAAGATGCGCGGCGAACGCGCAACCATGGGCAAATCCCTGTTGGATGTTCAGCGCGAGTTGAGGATCAAAGCCAACTACATTGCTGCCATCGAAAACGCGGATCCCGATGCCTTTGACACGCCCGGCTTTATCGCCGGGTATGTGCGTTCTTATGCGCGTTATCTGGGAATGAACCCGGATGAAACATTCTCGACTTTCTGCGCGGAAAGCGGTTTTTCGGTCGCGCATGGCATGTCGGCCGAGGCTTCGGTGGTGCGAAAGCCGACCGGTGCGCTTCCTGCGCGTGGGCCAATGGGACGCGATCCCTTCATCTCGCCCAATACGCCGTACATTCCGGGCAAGGAATCTCTGGTCAGTCAGATTGAACCGCGCGCCATCGGCTCGTCGCTGGTGCTGTTGGCGGTAATTGGCGGCATCGGCTATGGCGGGTGGGCCGTTCTGAACAAGATCCAGCAGGTGCAGGTCAGCCCGGTTGAACAAGCGCCTGTGGTGCTGTCCGACCTTGATCCGCTGGATGCCGTGCGCGGCGGCGTTGTCGATGATGTGGTTGCTGCGGCGAATACCGAGGCACTGGACCGTCTCTATCGTCCGCAGGCCTTGGATGTTCCGGTTCTGGTTGCCCGCGATGCGCCGATTTCGACCCTTGACCCGCGCGATGTCGGAACCTTCCGCCCGCCAAGCCTGCCGCAGTTCGAAGTTGCCGAAGTGCACACGGTTGAACGACCAGCTTTGCCTCAGGTCGTGGAACAGGTTGATACCACGCTGAAAATCGTTGCTGTCGATCCATCTTGGATGCGGGTAACGGCGGCAGATGGCAGTGTCATTTTCGAAGGGACGCTTGGGACGGTCGAGCAAGGCAGTGTCTTTGAGGTTCCGCTGACAGAAGAACCGCCGCTGTTGCGGGCAGGGGCGTCGGGATCGGTTTATTTCTCGATGAACGGCGAGCACTATGGCCCGGCAGGGGCACCCGGCACGGTTGCCAAAGGGGTGATCCTCTCGAAAGACGCAGTTTCGGAAGTTTATGCCGTTGCCGATCTTGAAGCGGATCAGAACAGCGCGCTCAAGCAGCTGGTGGCTGAACTGCAAACCGCGGCGACAGAAGCGCCCGCCGAGTGATCTTGCCATTGCGGTAACCCCTTTGCCGGACTATCTACTGTCGCAACTCAGGCAGACGCGGATCCGTCCTTATGTCCCTTAATCACGTGCGCCCTTGGCGCGACATTTATCGTCGTAAATCCCGTCAAATCATGGTCGGCAACGTCCCTGTCGGGGGCGATGCCCCGATCGCCGTTCAGACCATGACCAACACCCTGACCACCGATGTGGCGGCAACAGTGGCGCAGGTTCAGGCCGCGGCGGAGGCTGGCGCGGATATCGTGCGCGTTTCAGTCCCCGATGAGGCGTCGGCTAAGGCATTGAAAGAGATCGTGCGCGAAAGCCCGGTGCCCATCGTTGCGGACATCCATTTTCACTATCGCCGTGGTATCGAGGCGGCCGAGGCAGGCGCTGCCTGTCTGCGCATCAATCCCGGCAACATCGGCGATGAACGCCGGGTGAAAGAAGTCATTCAGGCCGCGCGCGACCACAATTGCTCGATCCGGATCGGCGTGAATGCGGGCAGTCTGGAAAAGCACCTGCTTGAGAAATATGGCGAGCCGTGCCCCGAAGCGATGGTCCAAAGCGGGTTGGAACATATCCGCATCCTTCAGGACAATGATTTTCATGAGTTCAAAATCAGTGTGAAGGCCAGCGACGTTTTCCTGTCCGCCGCCGCATATCAGGGCATAGCCGAAGCCACTGATGCGCCCATCCATCTGGGTATCACCGAGGCGGGCGGACTGGTGTCCGGCACCATCAAATCTGCCATCGGGTTGGGCAACCTGCTGTGGATGGGGATCGGCGACACGATCCGCGTCAGCCTGTCTGCCGATCCGGTGGAAGAGGTGAAGGTTGGCTTTGAAATCCTCAAGTCCCTTGGTCTGCGCCACCGGGGCGTCAACATCATCTCATGCCCGTCCTGCGCACGGCAGGGGTTTGACGTCATCAAGACCGTCGAGGCGCTGGAACGCCGTCTGGAACACATCAAGACACCGATGAGCCTGTCGATCATCGGCTGCGTGGTCAACGGGCCGGGCGAGGCGTTGATGACCGATGTCGGGTTTACCGGTGGCGGGGCCGGGTCCGGGATGGTCTATCTGGCAGGCAAGGCCAGCCACAAGATGTCCAACGATCAGATGATCGACCACATCGTGGAACAGGTCGAAAAGAAAGCCGCGGAACTGGATGCGGCTGCGGAAGCCGCAGAGTAGTGTGGGGTTGGCTGTGTCGGTAAGGCAGGCATAGCGACCTTACTCATCCCTTGCCCTGATGCCTGAGCTGTTGCAAACTTGTTTCGTGACTGAACGATGCCTGTTTCGCCGCTGGTTCTGTTGGTAAACAGACCCGCGCGGACCCATGCTTTGGGAGGAGTGTGTCATGACATCCAAGACCGCAGGCCCTACGCCACCTGAGAACCTGACGCCACACCAGCAGGCCATGCCCAAGGTCAATCGGGTTACTTCGGATGACATAAAGGCGTCGCTGAAAGCTGGGTTTTCCGATTTTCTGGCGCGCCCCTTCATGAGCGGTTTCTTCGGGCTTTTCTATGCGGCTTTCGGAATCCTGATGGTCTGGAGCTTGGTCTGGCTTGGCAAAATCTGGATGATCATTCCTGCGATTGTCGGATTTCCTCTGGTCGCGCCTTTCGCCGCTGCAGGACTTTATGAGATGTCCCGGCGGTTACAGAAGGGCGAGAGTTTTGGCTGGTATGAAATCCTCACTGTCATGGCCGATCAACGCAAGCGCGAAATGGGCTGGATGGCCTTTGTCACGCTGTTCATTTTCTGGGTTTGGGTTTATCAGGTCCGGCTTTGGCTTGCGATCATCCTGCAGAATTCATCCTTTTCGGATTTTGACGGATTCTTGAACATCATCTTGTTCACTCCGCAGGGGTGGACATTCCTTGCAATCGGCACCTGTGTCGGGGCGTTCCTGTCGGCTGTCCTGTTTTCGGTCACTGTCGTCGCCATGCCTATGCTTCTGGACCGGGAAACAAATTTTGTTTCAGCCATGTTGACGTCTTTACGCGTCGTCTCGGAAAGCCCTGTGGTCATGCTCGGCTGGGCAGCGATCATCTCGGTCACAATGTTATTGTCGATGGTTCCGGCGTTTATGGGCTTGATCTTTACCTTGCCGATCCTTGGCCATACCACGTGGCATCTCTATCAACGGGCCGTGGAACCGGCAGACGGCTGAGGTCAGTGATCAGTCCGCCTTTTTGTCTGGGGGCAGCTGTGCCGCCCCCAATACCTATCAACCCTGTTCTGCGCGAACGCCATCTGCAATCTGCTGCATCTGATCGGCGGGCAGATAGCCGCGCAGCAACTCGGTTCCCAGCACGAATGAGGGCGTGCCCGAAATCTGCATCCGTTGCGCCAGGGCACGGGTGCGGCTGATCTCATCCGTGACGCTGTCGCTGTCCATCGCGGCGATGATCGCGTCACTGTCCAGACCCAGCCCGTCAGAGATGCGGCGAAGAGTTACTTCTGAGGGTTCACCGCCGAATTCCATCAGCGCATCGTGAACCTGTTTATAGGCGTCATTGCCCGCCACTTGCTTAGTTGCCACCGCAAAGCGCGAGGACAAAACAGATGCGTCGCCCAGAATTGGCAGTTCTTTGATCACAAAGCGAATGTTGCCATCGCTGGCCAGCAGGTTTGCCACTTCGGGCACCGCGCGGCGGCAATAGCCGCAGCGGTAGTCCATAAACTCGACCAGTGTAATATCGCCGTCCGGGTTGCCGCCGACCCAGCTATAGCCATCGTCGAACAGTTCTTCCGCATTGGCGGCGACCAGTTCTTTGTCGGCGGCCGCTTCGGCCACTGCGTTTCGCTGTTCGAGGATATTGATTGCCTCGATAATGACTTCGGGGTTTTCCAGCAGGTATTCGCGTACCTGAGCGCCAAACTCTGCCTTTTCGGCATCATTCATCGCGTTCAGGTCCAGCGCCTGTGCTGAGGTCGCCGCCATGGAAAGCCCCAGAAGGGCAGGTGCAGCATGTCTGAGGATCATTTCCGTTTCCTTTTGTCTTTCTTGAGTCGTTCTGAGGCAATCAGCACGTCTTGTGCCCTTTGCCAACCCGGAGAGCCTTCGGGCAATTGCGCCACGGCCCGTTTCGCGTGAATTCCGGCATCCTCCATCCGACCTTGCAGCGCGTAACGCTCTGCCGTCACGGTCGAAGCCATACCGTTATTTCCGACCTGCGCGTAAGCCACACCCAGGTCCTGCATCAGGCGTGCGTTACGAAAGTCGCGCGCACGCGCCTGTTCCAATGCATTCAATGCCTGTTTTGTTTCCCCTTGCGCCAGCAGGGCGCGCCCATAGCCCGCAAGGATCAACGCATTGTTCGGGGCCTTTTCAACAGCGCTTGCATAGGCTTTAACAGCCTCGCTTACCCTTCTGTTTTCCAACAGGATTTGCCCCTTTAGGTCGTAATAGAACGGGTCATCAGGACGTTCGGCAAGTGCCGCGTCTATCGCGGCACGGGCGCGGGACAGATCGCGGTTCTGATGATAGGCCGAAGCCTCTCGCATCAGGCGGATGTCGCGATAGGGTTCTTCACCGGCACGCCGCAAGGTCCAGCTGGGTGACCGCAGAAAGGCCGACAGCTTGCCTTTAACCCGCGCAAACCAGTAATCCGAATTGGGGTTTGGAACGGCGCGGTCGCCAAACTCGTCCAGGAACGCCTCGGCGGCGCGCAGACGATCACGGCTTGTTGGGTGTGAGCGCATATAGGGGTCCTGATTGGCGACACTCAGCAGTTCCTGACCGGCGAACTTCCGATGCAGTTCCACCATCCCGCTGGGTGAGATTTCGGCCCATCGCAGGTAACTTGCGGCGCTGCGGTCAGCGGATGCCTCTTCCGCGCGGGTGTGACCCAGAAAACCGCGAATTGCTGCGCCTTGGGTGCCAGCAGCGATCCCGATGGCGGCCTCGCCCCCACCTGCCGCAGCTGCCAGCAGGGCCAAAGCCGTGCCGAGGCTGGCGTTGCGCTGCGCCGCTTTCAGGTTCTCAGCCCGTCGTGCCAGATGACCATTCGAGATATGTGCGGCCTCGTGGGCGATGACAGCCTGCAACATCTCGGGGCTTTCGACGGTCAGAATCAGCCCGTAGTTCACATAAATCGCGTTGTAGTCGATGACGAATGCATTGAACGTGTTGTCGTTTACGACCAGAATCTGAACCCGGTTCGTGTTCAGCCCCGCAGCCCGCAACACCGGAAAGGCCAGTTCACGCAGGCCATGTTCGATATCAGGGTCGCGGATCAGGCTTTGCGCGTGCGATTGAACCGCTGCCGCCAGCCAGACGACAACGGCAACCATCAGGGCCGGGATTGACGCCAACCGGGATACGCGCTCAAAAGCCATGACTGCAACATGGGAGATGGGCATGAGAAACTCAACCCGGTCCGGGGTCGATCCCTTCATCGTGATGGATGTGATGGAGGCGGCACGCAAGGCCGAAGAGGCAGGTCGCCACGTGATCCACATGGAAGTCGGCCAGCCCGGAACCGGCGCGCCAAAGGGTGCGACCGAAGCTTTGGCCGCGGCGATGGAGCAAGGCCCGCTGGGCTATACGGTTGCCCTGGGTCTGCCCGCCCTGAGGCAGCGGATCGCCCGGCTTTACGGCGATTGGTACAATGTCGACCTGAACCCCGAGCGGGTGGTGATCACTCCTGGCTCGTCCGGCGGATTCCTGCTGACCTTTACCGCTTTGTTCGACAGTGGCGACCGTGTCGGTATCGGGGCGCCCGGCTATCCGTCCTATCGCCAGATCCTGAAGGCGCTGGGTCTGGTCCCGGTCGACCTGCCGACCGCGCCGGAAAACAGGTTGCAGCCTGTCGCAGCGGATATTCAGGGGATGGACCTGAAAGGGCTGATGGTGGCTTCACCCGCAAACCCGACCGGTACGATGTTGGATCGCGCCGCCATGGGTGCCCTGATCGAGGCGGCTCATGGGCAGGGCGCGTCGTTCATCAGTGACGAGATTTACCACGGGCTGGAATACGAAGCCAAGGCCGTGACGGCGCTGGAACTGACAGATGAATGCTATGTGATCAACTCGTTCTCGAAGTACTTTTCGATGACCGGATGGCGCGTAGGCTGGATGGTGGTGCCCGAGGATCAGGTGCGCGTGGTCGAACGGATCGCTCAGAACATGTTCATCTGCGCCCCCCACGCCAGTCAGGTCGCGGCGCTGGCTGCGATGGATTGCGACAACGAATTGCAAGCCAATCTGGACGTGTACCGCCGCAATCGCGCGCTGATGCTGGACGGGCTGCCCAAGGCCGGGTTTTCGAACATCGCGCCGCCCGACGGGGCGTTTTATGTCTATGCCGATGTGTCTGATCTGACCGATGACAGCCGCGCATTTGCGGCCGAGATTCTGGAACAGGCCGGTGTGGCTGTGACACCCGGGCTGGATTTTGACCCGCAGCGCGGCCATACCACATTGCGTTTTTCCTATGCGCGCGCGACGGATGACATTCAGGAAGGGCTTGAGCGTTTGCGCCTGTTTATGATCCGGCGCGGTGCTGTCACGGAACGGGCCTGAGCCGTTCACAAACCGCCCCTTGTGGTATAGGGTGACCGACAAACGATCTCGGGAAAACTTGAGGCCATGAGCAGGATCTTCTTTAGCATTGCGCTGTTCTGGGCGTTGGCTGGTGGTGCCATTGCGCAGGATTTCAGCGCGTTGGCGCGTGTCCAGCCTGACCAGAGCCGTATTACGGATGTCGGGCGTACCGGTGTTCGGGTGGACATCGCCCTCAGTCAGGGCGTTCCCTACAGGATTTTCACCTTGCAGGATCCCTACCGTATGGTTCTGGACTTCAACGAAGTGGATTGGGCCGGGCTGACCCGCGAAGATTTCCTGCAATCCGATCGCATCAGCGGTGTGCAGTTTGGCGCATATGTTCCGGGTTGGTCACGTCTGGTGCTGGAACTGGGTGCGCCGATGGCAGTGACGAAGGCAGAATTGTCGGTGGCAGAGGATTCGGGGGCCGCATTGCTGTCGCTCGACCTCAAGGGGACGGATTTCGATGCTTTCAACGCCTCGGCAGGTGCGCCGCGAAACCCGGGCTGGGACTTGCCGGAACCGGCGGATGTGCCGCAAGCCGCGGTGCGCAGTGCCGACCGACCCTTGCGTGTCATGCTGGATCCGGGCCACGGAGGCATTGATCCGGGGGCCGAGACTGACGCGATTGATGAAAAAACCCTGATGCTGACTTTCGCGCGTGAGCTGCGCGAAATCCTTCTAAGATCAGGCGGGTACGAGGTGGTTTTGACACGGGTCGACGATCAGTTCGTCTCGCTGGAGCGCCGAATTGCGCTGGCGCACCGGGCCGGTGCGGACCTGTTCATTTCGCTGCACGCTGATTCCCTGTCCGAAGGGCGGGCGCATGGTGCGGTGGTTTATACCCTGTCCAACGATGCCTCCGATGTGGCCAGTGCGAAGCTGGCGGAACGGCACGACCGCGGGGATTTGATTTCCGGTGTCGATCTGAACGGGGCAGATGATCAGATCACGGATGTTCTGCTGGACATGGCCCGTCAGGAAACGATGCCACGCACAAGCGCGCTGGCCAAGGCCATTGCAAACGGTCTGGCACAACAAGGGGGGCCGATGAACGGCAAACCCTTGCGTACCGCGTCTTTTTCAGTGCTCAAGGCGGCGGACATCCCGTCGGTTCTGGTCGAGCTTGGGTTTCTGTCCAGCCCCAGAGACCTGAAGAACCTCAATGATCCTGATTGGCGGGCGAGAATGGCGCTGGGAATTCATCGGGGGCTTGAAGATTGGCGCCAGCAGGATGTGATCCGCAAATCCCTTATTGGCCAGTGACCTTGCGGCGCAAAACGGCTAGAATACGCTCGGTGTTTTGACCCTTGGGCGGCGCATCACTATATAGGCGGCACCGCGAGAAAAAGGCAGTAACGTGATCCGGTTCATTCTTTCGATTTTCGGGGCGATTTTCAGCCTCGTGACATTGGGTATTTTCATGGCCGCGCTGGTGATCGGTGCGGTGTTCTGGATGTATGGGCGCGATCTGCCCAGCCACGAGTCGCTGGCACAGTACAAGCCACCCACGATCAGCCGGATCTATTCGGGTGAAGGCAAGCTGATCGATGAATTCGCGCAGGAACGCCGCCTGTTTACCCCGTCCGAGGAAATCCCGGATCTGGTGAAGCAGGCGTTTATTTCGGCGGAAGACAAGAATTTCTACAACCATCAGGGCTATGACCCGCGTGGCATCATTGCCGCCGGGGTCGAGGCGGTGCGGACCAAGGGCGAAACCGTTCGCGGTGCGTCGACTATTACGCAGCAGGTCATGAAGAATTTTCTGCTGTCCGGTGACCGCCGGGCCGAGCGTAAGATCAAGGAAATCATTCTTGCGACCCGGCTTGAGGATACATTGGACAAGGAACAGATCCTCGAACTTTATATGAACGAGATCTTTCTGGGCCAGAACTCTTACGGTGTGACTGCCGCCGCGCAGACCTATTTCAACAAGACCCTGCAGGAACTTGCCCCGCATGAGGCCGCCATGCTGGCTGCCATGCCCAAAGCGCCGTCAGATTACCACCCCGTTTGGCAAAAAGAGCGCCTTCTGGCCCGGCGCAATTACGTGTTACGCGAGATGCAGCAGAACGGTTACATCGATCAGGCGACTTATGAGGCTGAGGTCGAATTGCCACTGCGCTCGGTCCAGAACGGAGATTTTGAAAGTTTCCGTACAGCCCTGCCGCCCCGCGACTATTTCACCGACGAAATCCGTCGCCAGCTGAGCGAAGATTTTGGTGAGGGCGAGTTCTTTACCGGCGGCTTCACCGTGCGTGCATCGGTGGATGAGGAAATGCAGGTTGAGGCCGCACGTGCCCTGCGCGAGGCGCTCGAGAAATATGACCGCTCCCGTGGCAAATGGCGCGGAACAGGTGACGTGATCCCGGAAGAAAAACTAGCGGATGAGGCGCAATGGCGCGAGGCGCTGGCGGCCGTGGAAGTTCCGCGCGACGTCATTCTGCCAACCCGGTGGTATCCCGCCGTGGTACTGGGCGTGACCGACCAGCAAATAACCGTTGGTGTCGAAGAAGGTCCTGCCGATGGTATAATCCCGCGCGCGGACATCAAATGGATGCAGGGTGATTTTGCGGCCAACTTCAAGCGCGGCGATGTCATTCTTGTTGTTGCGGGTGAAGATGGGCAATGGTCAGCCCGCCAGGTGCCAGAGGTGCAGGGTGCCTTTGTCGCGATGGATGTGAACTCGGGTCGCGTTCTGGCGATGCAGGGCGGGTTCTCGTATCAGGACACCGTGTTCAACCGGGCCACACAGGCACAGCGCCAGCCGGGATCGTCGTTCAAGCCATTTGTCTATGCTGCTGCGCTGGACAGCGGATACAGCCCCGCGACCATCGTCGTCGATGCGCCGATCGAAGTGAACACGCCGCAGGGGCTGTGGCGCCCCAAGAACTCTTCCAACAAATTCTACGGTCCAACTCCTTTGCGCACAGGGATCGAACAGTCGCGGAACCTGATGACCATCCGTCTGGCGCAGGAAGTTACAATGCCTGTCGTTGCGGGCTATGCGGAACGGTTCGGTGTCTATGACCGGATGGGCGCATTCTTGGCCAACTCGCTGGGGGCCGAGGAAACCACGCTTTACAAGATGGTCGCGGCCTATGCGATGTTTGCAAACGGCGGCCAGCGTGTGGAACCCACTCTGGTCGATCGCATTCAGGACCGGTTCGGGAAAACCATCTATCGCCACGATGACCGCCAATGTCTGGATTGTAACTCGACCTGGCTGGAACCAGATGAATCGCCGACGCTTGTCACGGATCGCGCACAGGTCATGGATGCGATCACCGCCTACCAGCTGACATCGATGATGAAGGGCGTGGTCGACCGCGGGACGGCATCCAGCGTTGTGAATCTGCCCGTGCCAACAGCGGGCAAAACCGGAACCACCAACGACTCGAAGGACGCGTGGTTCATCGGCTTTACGTCGAATATCGTGGCCGGTTGCTACATCGGTTATGATCGACCGCGTCCGATGGGACGTGGGGCCTATGGCGGCACGCTGTGCGGCCCTGTGTTCCAGAGCTTCATGGAAAAAGCGGTCGAGAAATATGGCGGCGGTCCGTTCGAAGTGCCCGAAGGCGGCCATTTCATCAAGATCGACCGTTTCAGCGGGGCCCGTCTGCCCGATGATGCCACCGGTGACTATGTCGTGGCCGAATTCTTCCGCGACGGTGTCGATGGTTTCATCGACCGTGTCTATGATGGTGGTTTTGCCATCGGATCGGACCTGCCATTGTTTGAAGAGGTGCAGCGCGCGGGGGTTCAGGTCCAGACGTCAACGGGCGAGACCGTGACCGTTGGACCGAAAGCTTCCCAAGGGGATCTGAGCACCGGTGGGCTTTACTGACAAGGCGCATTCCAATTGGCTAAAACTCCGCTGATTCCGCACTCTTTGCTGGGGGCACCCGGACAGTTGCGCATTTCTCCGGGCGTCCTCTCGGGTCAGCATGTTTTTCTCACCGGCATGACCGGTAGCGGGGCGGACGGCTCCATGCCAAGCGATCCGGAAGAACAATTCCGAAACGCCTTTGCAAAGATTGCAGAGGTCTTGAAGGAAGCCAGCCTTGGATTGGATGCAGTGGTCGAGATGACGACCTACCACGTTGAAATGCGAGATCATTTCGACCTGTTCGATCGCGTGCGCCTTGAGGTTCTGACCGCGCCTTACCCGGCCTGGACCGCAGTTGAAGTTGCGGGATTGCGACGGGAAGGGGCGCTGGTGGAAATTCGGGCGATTGCGCATCTTTCTGATTGAAAGCACGATAGCTGTTTCAGCATCCAGCCTGTCTTGTGGTGTCTCGCACCTCTTGCTATCACGCAGGCCTGATTGAGCAAGTTGGGACAAGACCATGCGCGCCGAAACCCAGAACATCGTGGCGGATATCAAAAAGTCGCTGGAGCTGCTGGCGCAGCGTATGGACTATGAAACCGCGCCGCATCGCCTTGAGGAATTCAACGCGCGCGTCGAAGACCCCAACCTTTGGGATAACCCTGAAAACGCGCAGAAACTGATGCGCGAGCGGCAGATGCTGGTCGATGCAATCGAGACGTATGAATCCATCAAGACCGACCTCAACGACAATATCGAACTGATCGAGTTGGGCGAGATGGAGGAAGACCAAGAAGTCGTTCAGGATGCCGAAGCGGCGATCAAGACGCTGAAAGCCAGAGCCGCCAAAAAAGAGCTTGAGGCGCTGCTGGACGGTGAGGCCGACAGCAATGATACGTTCCTCGAAATCAACTCGGGCGCGGGGGGAACCGAAAGCTGCGACTGGGCGTCGATGCTGGCGCGCATGTATGTGCGCTGGGCCGAGAAAAAGGGTTACACTGTCGAGCTGCAATCCGAGACACCGGGCGAAGAAGCGGGGATCAAATCCGCAGCCTACAAGATTTCCGGTCACAACGCCTATGGCTGGCTGAAATCGGAAAGCGGCGTACACCGGCTGGTGCGGATCTCGCCCTATGACTCGGCAGCAAAACGCCACACGTCTTTCAGCTCGGTCTGGGTCTATCCGGTGGTCGACGACAATATCGAGATCGAGGTGAACCCGGCCGATATCCGCATCGACACCTACCGGTCTTCGGGGGCTGGTGGCCAGCACGTGAACACCACCGACTCGGCTGTTCGGATCACGCACATCCCGACCGGGATTGTTGTGACCAGCTCGGAAAAGTCGCAGCACCAGAACCGTGATATTGCCATGAAAGCCCTGAAATCGCGCCTGTACCAGCAGGAACTGGATCGCCGCAACGCGGATATCAACGCGGCGCACGAGGCTAAGGGCGATGCGGGCTGGGGCAACCAGATCCGGTCTTACGTCTTGCAGCCCTATCAGATGGTCAAGGACCTGCGAACCAATCACGAAACCTCGGATACCAAAGGGGTTCTGGACGGGGATCTGGACGGATTCATGGCGGCAACCTTGGCCCTGAACGTGGCAGGCAAAAGCCGATCCGAGGCGCAGGGCGACAGCTAAGGTGACACGCCAGCGTTCCTTTCCGGACCTGCTGAAAGGGCACTGGCAGCTAATCCTGATCACCGGTCTGGTCTTTGCGCTCTGGAACACGCCGTTTGTTGTTCCGCTGAAAATTCTGGTCGTCTTTCTGCATGAGCTGTCTCATGCCGTGACAATCCTACTGACTGGCGGTTCGGTCGAGAGTTTCACGATCTCACCCCAGCAAGGAGGGATGGTGATCGGCCGGGGCGGCAACAGGTTTCTCAGCCTGTCCGCCGGCTATCTCGGCTCGCTTGTGTTTGGCATGGCGTTTTTGATCATCGCCTTGAAAACAAATGCTGACCGGGCTGTTTTGGCTGTTTTCGGCGCAATCATGTGTCTGATCGCACTGCTGTACATACGCGATGCTTTCGCCTTGCTGTTTTGCGCAGGCGCCGGGGCCGCAATGATTGCGACAGCGTGGTTCATGAGCCACGAGGTCAGTGATCTGGTGCTGCGCGTCATCGGGCTGACCAGCATGATCTATGTCCCGTTTGATATCTTTGATGACACCATCCGACGGTCCGGCGCGCGCTCGGACGCGTTCCTACTGGCCGAGGAATTCGGCGGCACCGCGATGCTGTGGGGTGGGGTCTGGCTGGTGTTGAGTAGCGCGGCCATTGCCGTTTGCCTACGGTATTGGCTGGGCCGGGACAGCAACCTGCCATTGCACCGCAAAGCACTGTGATGCTGTTGTTAGTAAGACAAGAAAAGATACATCTAAACAGTGGGTTTAAATGAGGTGAACCGCTCGCTAGGCTGTCGAAGACCAACAACAGACTGGCGTGTTATGGACCTGACCCGGATATCTGCCACAGAGCTTCTGAACCAACTGGCTACCCGGCAGGTTTCGGCCACAGAAGTCATGCGGGCCACGCTGGATCGCACTGCCAAAGTCAACGGTGACGTGAACGCCATCGTGGCGCTGCGGGACAAGGGCGAGCTGATGGCCGAAGCGCAGACCCGCGACAGCGGCCCTGTCACTGGCCCGCTGCACGGACTGCCAATTGCCGTCAAGGATTTGGTCAATGTGGCAGGTATTGTCTCTTCGCATGGATCGCCTGTTTTCAGGGATGTCGTCCCTGACAGGGATGATCTGATTGCCGCTAGGATGCGGGCCGCGGGCGCCATCCTGATCGGCAAGACCAATACGCCGGAGTTCGGGCTGGGTTCGCACACGTTCAACCCGGTCTATGGTGCGACGCGCAACCCGTATGATGCCAGTTTCACCTGCGGTGGCTCATCCGGTGGTGCGGCAGTGGCTTTGGCAACGGGTATGGTGGCATTGGCCGACGGGTCTGACATGATGGGCAGCCTGCGCAACCCGGCGGCCTGGAACAACGTCTACGGCTTTCGCCCAAGCTGGGGCAGGGTGCCGTCTGATCCTGTGGGTGACAGTTTCCTGCATCAACTGTCCACGCTGGGGCCGATGGCGCGCAGTCCCGAAGATTTGGGTATCCTGCTCGACGTGATCTCGGGGCCCGATCCGCGCCTGCCATTGGTCGGAGAATATACACCGGTTTCCCCAGTGGTCGCAGCAGATCTGAACGGGCTGCGCATTGGCTGGCTGGGCGATTGGGGCGGGGCCTTTCCAGTTGAAGCCGGAATCCTTGAGCTGTGCCGGGATGCGTTGAAGGTGTTCGAAGCGCGGGGCGCGCGTGTTGAACATGTCGCCCCGCCTTTCGATGCCGAACGGTTATGGACCAGTTGGATCACCCTGCGGTCCTGGACTGTCGCCGCAGGGCTGGAACCTTTGGCTGAACGACGGGACCATCTGAAAGACACAGCCCAGTGGGAGCTGGACCGGGGTCTGACGATGAGTGCCATGGACGTGCATCACGCCAGCGTAATTCGGTCAGAATGGTTCCGGCGCGCGGCGGAACTGTTCGAGCAGTTTGATGCCCTGGTCCTGCCATCCGCACAGGTTTGGCCGTTTGGGATCGAAACGCCATACCCCACCCGGATCGCGGACCGCGCAATGGATACATATCATCGCTGGATGCATGTCACGGTACCGGTCAGCCTGATTGGCTTGCCTTGTCTGGCCGCGCCCGCCGGGTTTGGTGTGCAGGGCCTGCCCATGGGCTTTCAACTGTTTGGACCAAAAGGATCGGATCAGAAATTACTGTCGGTCGGGGCGGCGTATCACACCGAAACCGACTGGCCTAACAAGAGGCCGGCGATGTCATAACGCCGATCAGGGAGGAGACTAAATGGAAAAGCCATTTGGCGTTCCGGACATGCGTCCGGTAGATACAGCCATGCTGCGCACAGCGTTGAAGCGCGCCTGGGCCGACTTTCGGCGCGCGCCGCAGTTCGGGTTGATCTTTGCCGGGTTCTACGTGCTTGCGGGATGGGCGATGGCATGGGTCACCATCCAGACTGGTACAACCTTCTGGCTGGTTCTGGCAGCTATCGGCTTTCCACTGATCGGCCCGTTTGCCGCTGTTGGCCTTTACGAGGTGTCGCACCGGCTGGAACAGGGCGAACCGCTGGATCTTGGTGCAATCTTTGGTGTCGTGCTGCAACAAAGCCGCCGGCAATTGCCGTCGATTTGCGCCATCATCGTCGTGGTGTTTCTGTTCTGGTTTTTCCTGGGGCACATGATCTTTGCCCTGTTCCTTGGGCTGGCCACGATGACTAACGTGTCATCCTCGCTTGAGGTCTTTCTGACGGCGAATGGCCTGACAATGCTGGCTGTGGGCACGGTGGTTGGGGCGGTATTCGCAACCGTTCTCTATATGATCACCGTATTGTCGATCCCACTGCTGCTGGATCGCGAACTGGATTTTGTCACGGCAATGATTGCAAGTTTTACCTATGTGTCCGGGAATTTTCCGGTGATGCTTGCCTGGGGGGTAATCATCGCTGTTCTGACGTTCCTGGCCATGGTGCCCTGGTTTCTGGGCCTTTTGGTGGTTCTGCCACTGTTAGGCCATGCCAGTTGGCACCTGTATAGGCAAATCACCCAAGTCGAAGGGGAGGGCACATCGTCCTGAGAAAACCGCTCAGGGATACTGTGCCGGATTGTTGGTCGACAAGCGCGCAGCGGCGAAAATCGCCGTTGCATCGTGCCCGAGATATTTCAGAACCACGGGTTCCGGTGCCTCAGGGGCGGCCGGGCTTATGACCGTGCCGCGCCACTGAACCGCTGTTCCCGTGGGATCGGGTGAAATCATATAAACGCGGCTGTTCTGACCCGCTCGCTGAGAGGTCAGCATATAGACGGAACTGCCGGTGCAGGCGACGATCCCTTGTATTTCGCGCGCCTGCGGCGTTGCTTCGGGCATCGCGGCGCGCGAGACATATCCGCGTATCAATGTGCATTGGGCCAGTGGTCGGGCGTGCAGCAAGGTCATGCGGTGCGAGGCCGAGACGCTTTCGATCACGGCATAAAACCCCGGAGAAAACGCAGTTCTGGCGATCATGTCCACACCTGATCCCAGAAACTCAGTCAAGGCCGCCGCTGCGGGGTGGTCCTCGATCTTTTCAATTTCGTCCAGGGGCTTCAGGAGGATGCGCGCATCCACGTCGAAAAACCGGCAGATGCGATCCAAAACATCCGGCCGTGGAACACTTTCGCCCGAAAGATACCTGTTGAACTGCGTCCGATTCACGCCAAGCTTGCGGCACAGTGCCGAGACCGACCGATACCTTCGTGCCAGTTGCCGCAGATTCGCGCCAAACATAGCGCGAAGTTCAGCCGGGCTGCGAATGTCGTCGGTCATGGATGCCCACGCCTTGCTAAGTTTCCTGAAAAACCATCGCAGCACTGGAACCAAGCCCCGGCGCGCATTGAAAAATCGTACAGGTTGACCCCAAGCAACGTATCCCCACGTCGCGTTGCGCGTTGAGGCTAATGCCATAAAGCGCAATGGCAATAGGCTTTATCTGAAAATGCCTAATCTTTACCCGGAAAAGCTTACCCTATGGCAAATTTAGCGCATAGAAGGACGTGTGGGTTGATTTTGCAAATGCCCACCAACTCAAAGATGTGCTCCCGCCTTGGATGCAGGAAAAGCCCCAAGGCGGGTATATTGTTCAGTCGCCGCGCAGCAGGGCCGCCACGCCGGTGCGGGCGATTTCCATCAGGCCCAACGGGCGCATCAGGTCAGCAAAAGCGTCGATCTTGTCCGGCGCACCGGTGATCTCGAAGATGAAAGAGTTCAGGGTGCTGTCGACCACATTGGCACGGAAGATGTCAGCCAGGCGCAGCGCCTCGACGCGTTTGTCGCCTTCACCCACGACCTTGATGATGGCCAGTTCGCGTTCAACCGAAGGGCCTTCGACCGTCAGGTCATGCACGTCATGGACAGTCACGATCCGCCCCAGCTGCGCCTTGATCTGTTCGATCACCTGCGGTGTGCCGGTGGTGACAATGGTGATGCGGCTCAGGTGTCCTGTGTGATCCACCTCGGCCACGGTCAGGCTTTCGATGTTGTAACCCCGCCCCGAGAACAGGCCGATCACACGGGCCAGGACACCGGGTTCGTTCTCGACCAGCACGGCAATGGTGTGGCGTTCCTGCACGTCCGAAAAAGTAGGCCGTAGGTTATAGGCCGAATGGCGGTTGGAGCCTTTTTTGATATGTAGGGCAGACATTTATGTCCCTTTCATCATCCTGTGTTTGCCGGGCGCAACGGTCGCCCGGCGGTAATCCTCGGACGGTATCAGACCAGAACCGAACCTTTGCTGTCGATCACGCCCTGCGTCTCGGCCTCGCCCAAAAGCATCTCGTTATGTGCCTTGCCCGACGGGATCATGGGAAAGCAGTTCTCGTGCTTCTCGACCAAACAGTCGAAGATGACCGGGCCGTCGTAGTTGATCATCTCCATGATCGCGTCGTCCAGATCGGCGGGGTCGGAACACAGGATACCTTTGGCGCCAAACGCCTCGGCGAGTTTCACGAAATCGGGCAGGGCTTCGGACCAGCTGTGCGAATAGCGCTCGCCATGCAGCAGTTCCTGCCACTGCCGGACCATGCCCAGACGCTCGTTGTTCAGGATGAACTGCTTGACGGGCAGGCGGTACTGAACGGCCGTGCCCATTTCCTGCATGTTCATGAGCCAAGAGGCTTCACCGGCGACGTTGATTACCAGCGCGTCAGGATGAGCCATCTGCACACCGATGGAGGCGGGGAAGCCGTAGCCCATCGTGCCCAACCCGCCCGATGTCATCCAGCGGTTGGGATCTTCGAACCCAAGATATTGTGCCGCCCACATCTGATGTTGCCCAACCTCGGTCGTGATATAGCGATCATGCTTTTTCGTGAGCTCTTCAAGACGTTGCAGCGCGTATTGCGGTTTGATCGACTTTTCGCTGTTGGTGTAGGACAGACAGTTGATTTTGCGCCACTCGGAGATCTGCGCCTGCCATTTCTTGACGGCTGCCGCATCGGTCTTGCGCCCGCGTGACTTCCACACCTTCAGAATGTCTTCCAGTACATGCGCCACGTCGCCGACAATCGGGATGTCCACACGGATGACCTTGTTGATCGAAGACGGATCAATATCGATATGGGCTTTCTTCGACTTTGGAGAGAACGCGTCGATGCGCCCGGTGATCCGGTCGTCGAACCGTGCGCCGATGTTGATCATCAGGTCACAGCCATGCATCGCAAGGTTCGCCTCGTAAAGGCCATGCATCCCCAGCATCCCCAACCAGTTTTCGCCCGACGCCGGATAGGCACCCAGACCCATCAGGGTTGAGGTGATCGGGAAGCCCGTGGAATCCACCAACTCGCGCAGCAACTGGCTGGCTGCGGGGCCAGAGTTGATGACGCCACCGCCCGTATAGAAAACCGGCTTCTTGGCTTTTTCCATTGCTGCAACAAGCTCGTTGATTTCCTCCAGATCGCCTTTCAGCACTGGCTGGTAATGCGAGGTCGAAGGTTTAGGACTGTTGTATTCACCCGTGGCAAACTGCACATCCTTGGGAATGTCGATCAGAACCGGGCCGGGACGGCCCGACTTGGCCACATGGAAGGCCTCGTGCAGCGTCTCGGCCAGCGAATTCGTGTCCTTTACCAGCCAGTTGTGTTTGGTGCAGGGGCGGGTGATGCCAACGGTGTCGGCCTCCTGAAAGGCATCCGATCCGATCATGAAGGTCGGGACCTGCCCGGTCAGAACCACAATCGGGATCGAATCCAGCAACGCATCGGTCAGGCCGGTAACGGCGTTTGTGGCACCGGGACCAGAGGTTACAAGCGCAACACCAGGCTTGCCGGTCGACCGCGCATAGCCTTCGGCGGCGTGGATTGCACCCTGTTCGTGACGCACCAGAATGTGGCGAATGTCGTTTTGCAGAAAGATCTCGTCATAGATCGGTAGGACGGCGCCACCGGGGTATCCGAATACCGTGTCCACGCCCTGATCCTTGAGGGCCTGAACCACCATCTTTGCGCCGGTCATCTCACGTGTCATCTGCTTTGCTCCGTTCGCGACATGTGTCTTGCGTTTGACAAAAAAAAGCCCCCGAATTTTCGGAGGCGCATGGGTTCGATTATGGTTTACCGTTACCGGCCCATGCGCGTGGTTCCTACGATTACGACTAGCGTTCTCATCGCCAGAGGCTCCTTTTTGCTTGCAGGGGACATTATGGTCGGGGGGGAGGAGCGTCAACAGGCAAATCTACCAATTTTCTATCTCAATGGCGGTATTTTGCGAAATTTTGTTGCGCAGATTGCCGCATGCCCGGAATTTCCGGGAAAAGGGTGGGCGTTCTCCTGAGGGCGGGACATTTATGAAGGTCTGAATGCGGCAGGCCGATGTCTGAAACTGGCATGATCCGGCGTTTTGTCTGGGTCACGCTGACCTTGTGTGCGCAAACGAGGGAGGCAGAGCATGTTACAGGACCTGGTAGATCTGGGGCAGTATCCGATCGATCGCCCGGATTCGCCAGCTTACAGGCGATTGATCGGGGATTTGCGGCGCGAGTTGGAACAGGACGGATGTGCGGTTCTACCGGGTTTCGCACACGCGCAAGGGATCGAGCTGTTGGTGCAGGAGGCAGATGAGGTGGCACCCAATGCACACCGGTCTTTCAATCGCACAAATGCCTATTTCACCAAAGACGACCCACGGTTCGACGCCGCCCATCCGATCAGACGGTTCTATGACCGTTCGAACGCGTTTGTTCCTGCCGACAATTTTGCGCATTCCGGTCCTTTGCGCAGGATTTACGAGTTTAGCGGATTTCTTCCTTTCATTCGGGATGCGCTGGATGAGCCTGAGGACCGCTTCTTTCGTTACGATGATCCATTGGCAGACGTGATCATCAATGTCGTGGAGGAGGGGCGGGGCTTTCCCTGGCATTTCGACACCAACAACTACACCGTGACACTGGCGATCCAGAATGGCGAGCAGGGCGGTGCATTCGAATACGCACCCAATCTGCGCACAGCCGAGGATGAAAATTTCGATCAGGTCGCGTCGGTTCTGGACGGAAACAAGGCGCGCGTTCATCGGCTGGACCTGCAACCTGGGGACCTACAGATATTCAAAGGCCGCTATTCCCTGCACAGAGTCGCCCCGGTCAAGGGCACACGGCGGCGGTATGTGGGGATCTTTTCATTTGTCGAGGCCGAAGGCATGTGCGGCGGGATCGAGCGGACGCAGCAGCTTTATGGACGCGTGTTGCCGCACCATTACGAGCGTGCGGGTTTGCGAAGGGATCAGTTGCTGGATTAACAGATCATCACGGGTAAACTGAAACTATTTCCTGTTCGGAGCTTCAGATGCCCAAGATTTTGCAACTTACCCCATTTGTGCTGTGTTCATCCTTGCAGAACCAGATTGATTTCTACTGTAAGCGACTAGGATTTACCTGTAGCTTCAAGCAGGACAATTACGCATTTTTGTCACTTGGCCCGGTCGCCATTCGGTTGTTGGAATGCCCACCGCGAGAGGATGGCAAGGCGTTGGGCGACGACCAGTCGTTTTATATTGATGTAGACGATATCGACGGCTTTTATGAAAATTTGCGGGCTGGGTTGGCCGATCTGCCCGAGGGGCGCGTTCGGCCTCCGTTCGACCAACCTTATTTGCAGCGTGAGTTTCACATTCTGGATGAAGACGGAACACTTGTGTTCTTTGGTCAGGATATCAGACCCCGGGCGTGAACGCTCCCGCCTGTTATCGCTATGCCTGCGGCAAGCCTCCTCTAGTTGGGTAAGGCAGCACTGGGCTGCGACCGCGCATCGATCAGAAGCCGACCCCGGTGCCTTGCAGCATGCCATGTTCCAGCGCGTAGCGGGTCAGCCCGGCAGTCGAGGAAATTCCCAGTTTGCGCTTGATGTTCTTGCGATGCGTTTCAACCGTGCGCACCGAGATATCCAGCTTTTGCGCAACCTCTTTGTTTGATTTGCCCTGCGCCAGTTCCAGCAGAATTGTTTGCTCGCGCCCTGTCAGCGCCTCGCGTGCGTTGTCGCCTTTGGGTTTCAGGGACCCACTGGCACCGGTGCACAGATACTGCTCACCCCGCATGACCGCATCGATGGCCTGCTTGATCTCTTCGGTTGGGACATCTTTGAGAACATAGCCTTTTGCGCCGTGGCTGAGCGCGGTCGAAATGTATTCGGGGCTGTCATGCATCGACAGGATCAGGATGCGCGTATCGGGCAGGCGTTCCAGAATGATTTCCGTGGCGCTGAGTCCGCCGAGGCCAGGCATGTTCAGGTCCATCAGGATGACATCCGGGGCGAGGCCAACCGCCTGATCCACCGCGGCCTGACCGCTGCCGAGTGTTCCAACCACTTCGATATCGTCGTAGCTTTCAAGGATCGACTGAATGCCCTCGGCCACCATGGGATGATCGTCGACAATAAGAACTCGGATGTTTTTGGCGCTCATGTACCGGCCTTTCGGTTCGGAGTTGCGTCTTCCTGCGGTGGCAACAGGTGGCTCAGCGGCAGACTGGCCTCGATCACCGTTCCGCCGCGCGGTCCGCGTGATGACAGAATACGCAGCGATCCGTCAAGTTGTTCAATTCGTTCCTGCATGTTGCGCAGGCCGATGCCTGTGGTCGGGGTCCCGGATTCTGCGCGCAACCCACGGCCATTGTCGGTGATCCGCATGGTTGCGCCTTTCTTGTGGCCACGCAGGTCAATTGTAACATAAGAGGCATCCGCGTGGCGTTCGATATTTGTCAGCGCCTCTTGTGCGATGCGATAAAGCGCGATCTTGCTGTCCTGATCCAGCCGGTTTCGGAAAACGACGGTGGAAAATTCGGTCTCGATCCCGGTTCGTTCGCGAAAATCGTCGGTCAGAGCCTTCAACGCAGGTCCGAGACCAAGGTCGTCCAGCACGCCGGGGCGCAGGTCGCGGCTGATGCGGCGCACCTCGGTGATGGCGGTGCGAAGATGGTCGATGCCTTTGTCCAGCGGATCGCGCGCACCCGCATCATCGCCGCGCAACAGACGGCGGCGCGCATTGTCCAGCGCATAGCGTACACCCACAAGGATCTGGCTGATGCCATCATGCAGTTCGCGGGCAACCCGGCCGCGTTCTTCTTCCTGCGCGTCGAAGACACGTTGCGTCAGTTCCTTCAGCTTGGCATCCGCCAACCGCCGCTCGCGAATGTTCAGCAACATGCCCGAGGCAAAGACAATCAGAACGGCGGCAACAACAATGGCGCCGATATACATGAAGGTGCGCTGTACACGAGCCTCGACCTCGGCCCTTGCGTTGGCGACCGTGGCGACAATGTCGTCAATGAAGACCCCGGTACCCACGACCCAGCGCCAGTCCTGCAACCCGACGACATAGGCGATCATCTGCGCCTCATCCCCGGTCGAGGGTTTTTCCCACATGAAGCTGTGCCACCCGGCCCCCTGACGGGCGAGGCGAATGAACTCGTCAACGATGGGCGTGCCATCGCTGTCGGTCAGACCTTCCCAGTTGCGGTTGATAAATTGTGTCTGACGGGGGCTGACCAGATTGTTGCCATCATAGTCGTAAACAAAAAAGAACCCGTCCTGCCCATAGATCATTGCCGAGAGTATCTGCGAGACAAGGTTCTTTGATACCTCGTCATCCGGTTCAGCGCGGCCATAGATATAGGCAAAACCATTGCGCGCCTGCGTCACGTAGTTGCGCAGTTCTTCTTTCTTGGCTTCTATCAGGCTGCGCTCCAGGGCTTCGATCTCGCGCTCGGCGGTCGCACGTGCCTCATATGCGACAAGCACAGCGATTGCGGCCACGGCCACAACCAGCGGGATTGCGGCCACCAGCGACAGTTTCTGCGCATAGGTCAGCGAGACCAGATGTCGAAGTCTTTGCATGGACGAATCGATACGCAAGCGGCGGCAAAAATGCAAAAAGATTGGCGTTGGTCTGTGAAATTCCGGTATTTGGGCCGTTTTTGTTGGAGTTTTCGTTCGGAAATTTCACCGCATCCCCAAAAGAAATCGATTCTCTACGCAGTAGTAGGTATTCCCTTTCGCTTCGCTCACATTAGGCTGACGCGCACTGAATGCGACAGGTCCGGTTCTGCCGGATCGTGACTATGAAGGGGAGGAACACTCATATGGATCGTCGTTCATTTCTGAAAAAATCCGCGCTGGGCGGTTCGGCAGCTGCAGCAACCGCTCTGGCGGCTCCGGCCTATGCACAGGGACAGCGCACACTGACCATGGTGACCTCGTGGGGTCGTGGTCTGGCTGGCGTGTTTGACAGCGCGCAGCGTTGTGCCGACAGCATCAACGCCATGTCGGATGGCAGCCTGAATGTTGAAATCAAAGCGGCAGGCGAATTGGTTGGCGCGTTCGAGGTGTTTGACGCGGTGTCGTCCGGTCAGGCCGACATGTATCACGCCGCTGACTATTACTTTGTGGGTCAGCACCCAGGTTACGCCTTCTTTACGGCCGTGCCCTTCGGCATGACCGCACAGGAACTGGTGAACTGGTACTATCATGACGGCGGTATGGAGCTGCATGATGAGCTGGGCGAAATCTTTGGCCTGAAGTCTTTCCTGGCCGGTAACACCGGTGCGCAGGCGGGCGGCTGGTTCTCGAAAGAAATCAACAGCCCCGAAGACTTCAATGGTCTGAAGTTCCGTATGCCCGGTCTGGGCGGCAAAGCACTGGGCAAACTGGGCGCGTCTGTTCAGAACATCCCCGGTTCCGAAGTGTATCAAGCGCTGTCGTCTGGCGCGATTGACGGAACCGAGTGGATCGGACCCTGGGCCGACGAAAAGGCGGGCTTCCAGGAAATCACCAAGACCTACTACACCGCGGGCTTCCACGAGCCGGGCGCAGGTCTGTCGCTGGCAACCAACCGCGACGTGTTCAATGAACTGACACCGGCCCAGCAGAAGATCATCGAGATTGCTGCCGCAGAAGCACACCAGTGGAACCTGGCGCAATTCCTGGCCAACAACGGTGCAGCGCTGCAGCGCCTGCAGGCCGGTGGTGTCAAGGTCCTGGAATTCCCTGACAGTGTCTGGGATGCGTTCGGCAAGGCCAGCCAGGAAGTTCTGGACGAGAACATGGGCGATGAGCTGTTCAAGAAGATCCACGACAGCGCAATGCCGTCGATGGCGGCTTCGTCGGCATGGAACAACCTGTCGTCGGGTGTCTACACCGCACAGCGTGACCGTGTTCGCGGCTAATCCTTCCTGATCAAAGGAAAAACGGTTTCCCCGCACCTTGCGGGGAAACCTTTCCCGTTGCGTGAAAGGACTTGGGCAAGCCACAATAGGCCTGCGCGCAACTGAGACGACCTGGGGACAACATGCAGGACGAAAACGGTATCTCGTTCTTCGGCGCCCTGTGGAATGGACTGGTCTGGTTCATTCAGAACATTGCCGAAGCCTTCTATAATTTCGGATATGCGATCACGCATCCGCAGCTCTGGCTGGACTGGTCTGACAAGGCGTCGATCATGCGCTTTGTCTACTACGGCGGTTCGGTCGAATTCTTCTTTGTGGTGTTCACCTTCTTTCTGGTTCTGACAGCCGTCGGGTTGTATTACAGAAACTTTATGTGGGCCATCGTGCGTGGCCTGGAAGGGTTTGCAAACACCACCGGGCGGTTCTTTGCCTGGGCGGGTCTGCTGATGGTAATCCAGCAGATTGTCATCGTATTCATGCAACGGGTCTTTACCCGTCCCGATATGTCCTTCGGTCTGGGAATACCGTTCCAGATGGATATCAGCTGGTTCGCGGAAGAGCTGAAACTGTATAACGCCATGGTCGTCTGTCTGTGCTGTACATACACATTTGTGCAGGGCGGGCATGTGCGCGTTGATCTGATCTATGCCGGTATCAGCCACCGCGCCAAGCGCGTGGTCGATATGTGCGGTGCGTTACTGTTCATGATGCCAATGGCGGTGCTGACCTGGATGTACGGCTGGTTCTTCCTGTGGCGTCACCTGATCGTGCCGAACCCTTCGGCCAGTGACGCGCTGGACCGTCTGGTAGCCAAGTCCCGTGCCTTGCGCTGGAACGTGGAAACCATCGGGTTCAGCCCTAACGGGTTCAATGCCTACTTCCTGTTCAAGATCCTTCTGGTGGCTTTTGCGGCCATGGTGTTCCTGCACGCCATCGCGTTTTTGTACCGGTCATATCTGGAATACGTGGAAGGACCGGACAGCGTTGGAAAATACCTCGACAAGGACAGCCTTGGTGAGGGTGAAGAAGCCTATGAAGGCGCGCATTAAGGGCGGAGACAAAGACAATGCTATTCGGACTTGATGGCGTCGAGATAGGCCTCATTATCGTATTCTTTTGCCTTTTCGGGGGCATTCTTTCCGGCTTTCCGGTGGCTTTTGCCATCGGCGGGGCAGGGATTATATCCTTTGGCATCATCGCCGCGCTGGACAGTGCGGGGTTGCTGATCCACCAGGCGATTGACGTTGGATCGCAAAGTTATCGGGACCTTGTGAATTCCGGAATCAAGCCGGACACCATATCGGTGTTCCGATACCCGGATTTGCCAAGGCTCGCCGAACCGGTTTTTGCCTCGGGCTGGGAGACCGCGCTGGACCGGAACGTGTCGTTCATCGTGAACCGCATGAACGAGCGGGTTCTGGCCGGTCAATCCATCGAGACCCTTCTGGCCGTGCTCATGTTTGTTCTGATGGGCATCACGCTGGAACGTTCAAAGATTGCCAACGATCTTCTGACGACGATGGCGCGCGTTTTTGGCCCGCTTCCGGGTGGTCTGGCCGTGTCGATTGTGGTTGTGGGGGCGTTCCTTGCGGCTTCGACCGGTATCGTTGGCGCGACCGTTGTGACGATGGGCCTGCTGGCGCTTCCAACCATGTTGCGCAACAACTATTCGCCGGAACTGGCGACCGGTGTGATCGCGGCATCGGGCACCTTGGGGCAAATCATTCCACCGTCGATCGTGATCGTCCTGCTGGGCACATTGGCGGGGGATCTGTATTCGACAGCGCAGGAAACCCGGGCTGTTGAAGCCGGTTGTACCGACGCGCTGACCTATCTGGGTGAGCCTGCGGTTGTCTCGGTCGGAACATTGTTCCAGGCTGCGCTGCTGCCGGGGATCATGCTGGCGCTGCTCTACGCGCTCTACGCCTTTGGCTATGCGCTGCTGAACCCGCACAAAGCGCCTGCTGTGGCTGTGTCCGGTGGCTCCGGGGAACCCATAACGCGGTCAGAAGGCCTGACATGGTTGCTGGGCGCGCCGGTTGCCCTGATCGTCGGCGCGATCCTTTTGGGCAATGTTGGTGTGATCGGAAGCCAGAATATCTCTGTCTCGGCCTTTTCGGACATCGGCGAGGGTGCGTCGCTGAGGACCAACGTGTCGGCAGAGTGCAAGGCGTCGATGATCGATCTGCACGGGCAGGTTGCCTGGGATCAGGCTGTTGCCGAGCAGGAGGCAATTGATGCCGCTGGCGGCGCAACCGAAGCGCATCGCCTGACAGAAGAGGAACTGGCGACCGAACAGCAAAAAAGGATTGCCGATGCGGCGCCGATCGGCACCGGTGTGGCGGTTACCCTTGTTCTGCTGGGGCTGACCCTGGTTCTGGGCCGTGGTATCGCACCGTCGCGGTCACCGCAGCCGCTGATCCTTGGCGCGATCGGGCTGTTGCTGATGGCATTGGTCGATATCCTGATGATATCGCCTACCACATCCTCTGGCGTGACTTTCGTGTTGCTCGCCCTGCCGTTCGCGCTGGCCATGTATGGTTGCAAAGAGGCTGCGGCCCGCTGTGCCACAAACGATCTGATCCGCGTGGTCTTCCCGCCGCTTGTTCTTATCATCGCGGTGCTGGGCTCGATCCTGGGAGGTGTCACCAATCCGACACCGGCGGCTGCGCTGGGCGCGGGTGGCGCGATCATGCTGGCGGCCTATCGCAAGCTGCAGGATCAGGGCCGTTCGGGCAAAGTGGTCATCTGGTCGACCTTCGCCGTTGTCATTGCACTGCTGATGGGGGTCAACTTTGACCTGCGTATCAATCAAGGCAGTGTGACGGTGGAAACCTGGATCGCCTTCATCATTGCTTATGCGGCCTATCTGTACGCCCTGTTCGGGCTGCTGTACGGATGCTGGGTGCTCTATTCCAGCGGTGTTTTGACCCCGGTGGTGCGTGAGACAGCCAAAGTGACCTCGATGGTGTTCACCATCCTGATCGGATCGCAGTTGCTGAACCTCGTGGTGATTTCATTCGGAGGGGAGCATTATATCCAGCAATTCCTGAAGAGCTTTGACAACGAGTTCACGGTTTTCCTGATCGTGATGCTGGTGCTGTTCATTCTGGGGTTCGTGCTGGATTTCCTCGAGATCATCTACATCGTGATCCCCATCGTGGGCCCGGTGATCTATGGCGGCTCGTTCGATCCGAAATGGGTCACGATCATGGTGGCGGTGAACCTTCAGACGTCGTTCCTGACGCCACCTTTCGGGTTTGCGTTGTTCTACCTTCGAGGGGTTGCGCCGAAAGAGGTCACAACAGGTCATATTTATCGCGGGATCGTTCCGTTTGTTCTGATCCAGGTGATGGGGATCGCGATCTTGTGGTTCTTCCCGACGATTGTCACGATCGTTCCGGACCTGATGCCAAACTGATCCGATCCGGAAGAGAATATTGCAAAGGGGGCCGGCTGGCCCCCTTTTCTGTTTATTTCGGGCAAGGGGCCAGCCCCTTCTTGGCCTGCGGCCAATTCATCCCCGGGATACTTATAGCCAGATGAAGATGCGGATCAGGTGAACTGGATCAGGTCCCAGCGATTGCCGAAGGGATCACGCCAGACAGCGACGATGCCATAGGGTTCGTGGCGTGGGTCTTCTTCGAAATGGACATCCCCGGCGCGCATATCTGCGTGGTCACGATAAAAGTCATCGGTTTGCAGGAAGAACCCAACGCGCCCGCCGGTCTGGTTGCCTATGGCGGCGGTTTGTTCGGGTCCGTCAGCCTTTGCCAGAAGAAGACAGCCGCTATCCGAACCGGGAGGCGCGACCAGAACCCAGCGCTTGCCATTGCCGAGGTCTATGTCCTTGATAAGTTGGAAGCTGAGCGTCTTTGTATAAAACAAGATGGCGTCGTCGTAATCCGGCACCACAAGGGTGACGGCATGCAGGCTTTGTTTCATCGCGCGGTCAGCCTTTGGTCGGGTGCCGGTCAGGGAGCTGGATATTGGCGACCTGTTCGGCGATTGGCGGCGCCGACAAGGGGTGATGCGATGTGCCGGTATAGGCATCCGGATCACTGATTTTTTGCCAGCCCCCCTGAATATAGGCCTCGAGCCCTGAAAACTTGGCTTTGTAGCCCATCTTGGGGCTGCCGGGGACCCAGTACCCCAGATAGATATAGGGCAGGCCCGCCTCACGTGCGATGTCGATATGGTCGAGGATCATGTAGGTGCCGAGTGAGTTCTGCGGCTGTTCCGGGTCGTAGAAGGAATAGACCATACTTAGCCCGTCATCGAGCACATCGGTCAGGCTGACGGCGATCAACTCGCCCGTTTCAGGATCGGCATATTCCACAACGCGGCTGCGGATCGGTGTTTCCTCGATCATCGCGGCGAATTCGAAAACATCCATGTCAGCCATGCCGCCATCGGCGTGACGGGTATCAAGATAACGGCGGAACAGCTCGTATTGCTCATCCGTGGCCCATGGCGAGGTTGCGCGGCGTTCCAGGTAACCATTCCGCCTTGCTGCGCGCTTCTGGCTTTTGGTCGGCCTGAAGGCTGAAACATCGATCCGGGCCGACAGGCAGGCTGCGCAATCCGTACACGAAGGACGGTAGAGTACATTCTGAGACCGGCGAAATCCTTGTTGAGACAGGGAGTTGTTCAGCTGTTCAGCCCCTTCGCCTTGCAGGGCGGTGAACAGTTTACGTTCCATCCTGCCGCCAAGATAAGGGCAGGGCTGCGGTGCCGTGACATAGAATTGTGGCGCAATTGGCAGCGTATGTCGCATGAAATCCCCATCCAACCTCGGGAGGGATGATAGCAACCGTTCCCGAGACCGCCAAGTGTTTCACGCAACCTTGCGTCAGGCCCGTTGGTTGATCATCACGGTGCCCAGAAAACTGTCGGTCAGACCCTGGCCACGGGCGCTGGTCATCATCATGATGACCGAGATGATCTGGACCACGGGAAAGGCCATGCTGACAAAATAGCCGGCAGTGTGGGCAAGCGCCTTGCCCAAGTCCATTCGTTCTCCGAACGCGTCACGCAGCTCGATCCCCATAAAGCGCATTCCCAGCGTGGCTGAGCCGTTGGCGATGGTCACCACCCGGTAGACGAAACTGACAACGGCGTAGATCAGGGCCAGGAAAAACAGACCCAGAAACGCAGTAAAGAGGATTGCCACCGTGCAAAGCAGCGAAATGAAGGCGATATCGAACAGCCAGGCGACAAAGCGTTTGGTTGTCACGGAACGATAGAAATCGGGTTGGGTGTCCGGGTTGGGCAGATGGTTCATTCGATAGGTCCGAAAAACTGGGGTAGGGGCACCCTGTCCCGAAACACCGGGGCAGGGCAAGGTCAATCAGGCGGGCTCGCCCTTGCCGTCTTCGTCATGGTTCTCGCGGGCGCGTTCATCCATGAATTGGTCGAATTCGGCCTTGTCCTTGGCGTCACGCAGGCGGCGCAGGAATGCTTCGAAATCCTGTTGTTCGCGTTCCAGGCGGGCCAGTGTATCTGCTTTGTAGGCGTCAAAGGCGCTGTTGCCCGAGGGCTTCATTGCACTCATGTGGCTGTGCCAGGATTTGCGGCGGTTGCAGGATTTGCTGAACATGCGTTTGCTCCAGATCATATAGGCCAGCAGGGCAAGTCCAACGGGCCAGAAGAAGATAAATCCAAGAACCATGGCGGCGATCCAGGCCCCTTTGCCTTTGTCATCCAGCCAGGCCTCGGTTCGATAAAGCCATCCCGGATTCGCGGGGACGGCGGGGTCGGACAATGCGGTCATTTGAGCTCTCCAGGGTTGATGTAAACTCTATTCACATTGCATAGATGGGGTATCGTTTGGTTGGGTGCAAGGGGTAATGTGAAAAAGATTTACATTAAGCAATCCGGTTGACGTTTCAGGATCTGGCTCGCAGGTTCTGGGTATGGATATGACGGACAACAAAGCTGCCCCTGCACTAAAGGACATTCTTGAACTGGAAACGCAGGTCTGGGTGGCGCTGGTTGAAGGCGATGCAAGCGCCGACCGCGCCTTGCTGAGCGCGGATTTTCTGGGCGTTTATCCCACGGGTTTTGCCAATCGGGACGATCACGTCGGGCAATTTGCAGATGCGCCAACGATGGCCGAGTTTGATCTGAGTGATGCCCGGTTACGCATTCTGACCCCGGATATCGTCTTGTTGTCCTACCGTGCCGACTACCTGCGCCCGGGCGCAGATCGGCGCGAGGCAATGCTGATTTCATCTTTGTGGGAAAGAAGAAACGACGTTTGGATCAACAGCTTCAGTCAGGATACGCCGGTTCAGGTAACCTGATCAGAATGCCCCATTGACGATTACGCGCCGCAATGCGCAGGGTGCGCGCATGACTGACGCTCTTGCCATTACCCGCCTTCCGCGTGCGTTTGATCCGTCTCTGGGCGATGAAACCCGCGCTCTGATACCTGATCTGTCGCAGGAGATGGGAGAGCTGGTGGCGGGAACCGCCGGGTCCAGCCCATATCTGAAAGGCTTGATCGAGCGTGAAAGGGAATGGCTGCCTGATGCCTTATTGCGCCCGGATCAGGCACTGTCTGAAGTCATGGCGGATGCGCGTAAGCTGCCGACGGATCAGCTGAAATCCGGCTTGCGGCAGGCCAAGCGGCGGGTGGCGCTGTTGACCGCGCTTGCCGACATTGCAGGTGCCTGGCCGCTTGAAAAAGTCACCGCGGCACTGACCGATTTCGGGGCACTGGCCGCGGATACTGCGGCCAAGGCCGAGATTGCGACGTTGATCCGGCGCAACAAACTGCCGGGTATGACCGAGGACGATATCGAAACTGCCGCCGGGATGGTCATTCTGGCCATGGGCAAGATGGGCGCGCATGAGCTGAACTACAGCTCGGATATCGATTTGATTGTGCTGTTTGATGAGACGCGGTTTGACCCCGATGACTTCTACGAGGCCCGGCAGGGCATGGTGCGGGCAACGCGGAACTTCTGCGCGACGCTCAGCGACAAGACTGCCGATGGCTATGTTTTCCGTACCGATCTGAGGCTGAGGCCAGATCCTGCCGTAACACCGGTCTGCATGGCGATGGAGGCCGCTGAACGGTACTACGAAAGCCTCGGCCGCACGTGGGAGCGCGCGGCGTATATCAAGGCCCGTCCGTGTGCCGGAGACTTGGCTGCGGGGCAGCGGTTTCTGGACACATTGCGCCCCTTTGTCTGGCGTCGCCATCTGGATTTTGCCGCCATTCAGGACGCGCATGATATGCGTCTGCGGATTCGCGAAAACAAAGGTACGGGCGGTGCCTTGTCGATTCCCGGCCACGACATGAAGCTGGGGCAGGGCGGTATTCGCGAGATCGAGTTCTTCACTCAGACCCGTCAGCTGATCGCAGGTGGTCGCGATCCGGATTTACGGGTGCGCGGAACGGTTCCGGGGTTGGCGGCGTTGGCGTCAAAAGGCTGGGTGCCGCAGGATGTCGCGGACAAACTGACCGATCATTACCGGGCACATCGCGAAGTCGAACACCGCATTCAGATGGTTCATGATGCACAGACGCATAAGGTGCCGAAATCACCTGAAGGCATTGAACGTATCGCCTGTCTGATGGGGATCGAAAGTGATGAACTGAAACAGGACGTGAAGAACCGCCTGACCGAAGTGCACGAACTGACCGAAGGATTTTTTGCGCCCGGGCCCGGTCCTGCACCTGTGGCGGCGCAGGATGTAGAATTTGACCAGAGTGTTCTGGCCCGGTGGACGACCTATCCGGCCTTAAGGTCCCAGCGCGGGTCGCGGATATTCGAAAGGTTGCGGCCCGAGTTGCTGTCGCGTCTTGCCAAGACCGCCAAACCGGATGAGGCGTTGATGGCACTGGATGGGTTTCTGTCTGGCCTTCCCGCCGGGGTTCAGCTGTTTTCCTTGTTCGAGGCCAATCCGCAACTGATCGACCTGCTGGTCGATATCGTTGGCACATCTCATGCTCTGGCCTCGCATCTGTCGCGCAATGCCTCGGTTTTCGACGCGGTGATCGGCGGCAGTTTCTTTGCCGATTGGCCGGGGCAGAAGGCATTGCAAATCGAACTGGACCGTGCGCTGGCGGAAGAGCCTGACTATGAAACCCGGCTCGACCTTGCACGGCGCTGGTGCAAGGAATGGCATTTCCGGGTCGGTGTCCACCACTTGCGGGGTCTGATCGACGGGGCACAGGCAGGCCGGCAATATACAGAACTTGCACAATCGGTGATTGCCGCCATCCTGCCATATGTTGCCGAGAATTTCGCCCGCAAACACGGGCCCGCCCCGGGGCGCGGAGCGGCGGTGTTGGGCATGGGGTCGCTGGGCGCAGGACGGATCAATTCGCAATCCGATCTGGACATGATTGTGATCTATGATCCGCAGGATCAG
Source organism: Ruegeria sp. O6 (assembly GCF_056535045.1). NCBI lineage: Bacteria > Pseudomonadati > Pseudomonadota > Alphaproteobacteria > Rhodobacterales > Roseobacteraceae > Ruegeria > Ruegeria sp. O6. Next base: position 35,488 of record NZ_JBQERM010000001.1, read on the forward strand.
GACATGTCCGATGGTCCGCGTCCTTTGGCCACGCGCACCTATTATGCGCGGTTCACGCAGGCGCTGATCACGGCACTTTCGGCCCCGATGTCACAGGGGCGGCTGTATGAGGTCGACATGCGACTGCGCCCGTCCGGCAATCAGGGACCAGTCGCCACCAGTTGGGCCAGCTTTACCAATTATCAGCAGAATGAGGCCTGGGTGTGGGAACATCTGGCCCTGACCCGTGCTCATGTCGTTGCGGGTGATGCCGGTTTGGCAAATGATATCGAAGCGTTCCGCGCCGGGTTTCTGTCGCGCCCACGCGAGCGGGACAATGTCTTGCGCGAAGTCGCCGAGATGCGAACGCGTCTGGCCGCAGCCAAGGCACCCGCCGGGACCTGGGATGCCAAAAACGGGCCCGGCCGCCTGATGGATATCGAACTGATGGCCGAAACCGGTGCCTTGCTGGCAGGGACTACGGCACGCGATGTGTCCTCGGGCCTCGATGGAGCCGTCGCTGCCGGGTTGCTGGATGTCGCGCAGGCGCAATCCCTGAAAGACTGCTACAGCCTATGCTGGTCGGTGCAATGTGCGGCCCGGCTTCTCTCGGGCAAGGTCATCGAGGCGGAGCAGATCGGTGAAGGAGGTGTGGATTTCCTGTGCCGTGCCACCGGGTTTGAACAGGTCGATGCACTGCAACGGGCATTACAGAAGAGTTACACAACCGCGGCCGACCTGATCGGCAGCGTGATCCAAGAGGGCGAAAATGGCACGCAGCACTGATCCCAATGACCACAAAGGTCTGATCCAGGAAGCCTATCGCATCGAAGGCATCACCTTGCCGGAATGCCGCAGCATATTTCTGGACTGGGCGCTCAGCCTGCCCGAAGAGCGTGACCAGAACACGGCGCTGACCGAGTTGCATGCGGCATACGCGCTGCACAGCCCGGACCATCCCATGACTCAGGTTCTGTCCGAGGGCCTTCAGGCGGCCCAAACCCCGAAACGACGTGGTGGCTGGCGCTCTCGGAACCGCTAGGGCTTTTCCATCGGCACATTCGCGACTAAGAGGGCGCCATGAACCAATCTGCCGACCGCCCCCGTATCCGCCTGAAACCCAAAGCCAACGCGCGCGGGCTGCGCCATGGCTTCCCCTGGGTCTATGCAAATGACATTGTCACCGACCGCCGCACGCGCAAGATCCCCGCAGGCGCTCTGGCGATTCTCGAGGATGACAACCGCGCGGCGCTTGCGCTGGTGGCGGTCAACCCTGACTCAAAAATCATGTGCAGGGTGCTGGATCGTGATACCACCGCACAATTGGACAATACTTGGTTCGAAACCCGCCTTAGCCGCGCCCTTGCACTGCGTGAACGCTTGTTTGATGCGCCTTTCTACCGTCTGGCCCATGCCGAGGCCGATGGCTTTCCCGGTGTGATCATCGACAGGTTTGGCGATAGCTGTGTCATTCAGCCCAACGCGGCCTGGGCCGAGATGCATCTGGATACGCTCACCGAAGCGCTGATCAAGGTCGCGGGCGTGACGACGGTGCTAAAAAACGCCTCGGGCCGCACGCGCGGGCTGGAAGGGCTCGACGATGAGAACCAGACTTTGCACGGCACCGTACCCGACGCACCCCTGCCTGTGCCAATGAATGGTGCCACGTATATGGCCGACCTGACCGGAGGTCAGAAAACCGGCCTGTTTTACGATCAACGCCCCAACCATGCCTTTGCCGCACGGCTGGTACATCCCGGAGCGCAGGTGCTGGACGTGTTCAGCCATGTCGGCGGCTTTGGCCTGGCGATGCTGGCCGCAGGTGCCAGACAAGCCCTGTCCGTCGATGGGTCTGCTGCCGCGCTGGAACTGGCCACCAAAGGCGCCGAGGCTTCGGGCCTTGCCGACAGGTTCCAGATACGGCAGGGCGACGCGTTCGATGTGTTGACCCAATTGGGGGACGAGGGTGCGGCGTTTGACGTGGTCATCTGTGACCCACCTGCCTTTGCCCCGTCAAAACAAGCACTGGATGCGGGATTGCGCGCTTATGAGCGTATCGCGCGGCTTGCCGCACCTCTGGTCAAATCCGGCGGCTATCTGGGGCTGTGCTCGTGTTCTCATGCCGCCGATCTGGGGCGGTTCCGCGATGCCTCCTCCCGCGGGATTGGCCGCGCGGGCCGACAGGCGCAACTGATCCACACCGGATTTGCCGGGCCGGATCATCCTCAACTGCCGCAACTGGCGGAAAGCGGCTACCTCAAAGCGGTGTTCTACCGCCTATGAAGGCTGTTCTCGACACTTGTGTCCTCTATCCAACGGTCATGCGCGAGATGCTGTTGGGCGCCGCGCGATTGGGGCATTTCACCCCGATCTGGTCCGCCCGCATCCTCGAAGAATGGGCCCGCGCCGCCCGCAAGCTGGGCCCGACGGGTGAAGCGCAGGCGCGCGCCGAGATCGCGCTGGTGCAAGCGGCCTGGCCGGATGCCGAACGTCCAGCGAACGAGGGTCTTCAAAACCGCCTGTGGCTGCCGGACGCCGCGGATGTCCACGTGCTGGCCACAGCAATAGCCGCTTCCGCTGATCTGATTGTCACGGTTAATGCCAAGGATTTCCCCAGAAATACCCTGATTGATGAAGGGCTTGACCGGCAAGACCCCGACAGCCTGCTGTACGGCTTCTGGCAATCCAATCCAGAGGGCATGAGTACACTTGCCACTCAGGTCCTTGCCGAAGCCAATCGCCTCTCAGCCGAACAATGGACGCTCCGCGCGCTCATGAAAAAAGCACGGCTTCCGCGATTGGGCAAGGCACTCGCCACCTGAGTGGGGTCCAGCTTCATCTGGCCATAAATATCCCGGAGAGCGCGAGAGGCTGGCCTCTCGCAGCACAGGCATCACCGCTGTGCCCAACGCTGTTCAAGCTTTTCCAGCGCCGCAACACGTTCATCTGTCTTGGGATGGCTCATCAGCCATGCCGGGACCACCCCGGCGCGTTGCTGTGTCAACTCTTCCAGCTTGTGAAACAGTGATTTCTGCGGACCGATTCCGATACCGGCTTTTGTCAGCAAGGCGGCCGCATATTCATCCGCTTCATACTCATCCCCCCGCGACAGGCGCGAGGCGATCAGTGCGGTCAACGCGTTGGCAATCATCGCTCCGACAAAAGGGATGAACCGGTTCAGGACCATGATCAGCGCCGTGCGCATCGCATTCTGCCCCGAAAAATCGATCATCCGCCGCCGCGCGTGACCTAGTGCTACATGGCCCAACTCATGCGCGATTACACTGGCCATTTCCTCAGCCGAAACCTCGCCGTTGCGGAACTTGCGGTAAAATCCCCGCGTGATGAATATCCGCCCGTCCGGTGCGGCCAGCCCGTTCACCGGGTCGATCTCATAGATATAAACCGGAACCCGCTCGATCTCGAGCGCGGCAGCCAGCCGGTCGGTCATGCGCTTGAGGGCCGGGTCAACAAGTTCGGTCGACTTTGCGTCCAGTTCCCGATGGGTGCGCCAGACGGAAATCCGGTACATCACAATTCCATAGGCAATGGCCAGCAGGATAGGGGTCAGACGCAGCATGGGCTAGATATGGGTTTTCAACACCCCAAGAGCAAATGGAAAATAGAAGCTTCTCACAATCCAGCCGCATTTCAAAGTGAGGCTGCAGAGCGCGACCGTGTTCATGGATCGCTTTCAGGTTGCGGAAGCGTACGTCCAATTTCATAGCAACGTTCCAAAAGCGCCTGTCGCCGCGGGGCTGATCCGGTCGCGCCATGCAACAGCTCGAGTTTCCGGGGTGAAAACCCGAAATACCCGAACGTGCCTTTGGTCCAGAGTGTCTCAAGCGCGTCGGTGTATCCTTTGGCTTCCATTTCGTCAGAACGCGCACCGGCTGGCACCAACAGTAATCCTGTTCGCGACCTCTGGAGGGACTTTTCCGGGTCGTCCAACTGATCGTAGGCCCAGTCCCACATCCACACGCGGTCGACCCAGCCTTTCATCATCGAAGGCATTCCCCACCAGAACAATGGAAAGGCCAGGCAGATTGCATCGGCGCGCGCAATCCGTGTTTGTTCCGCAAGTATGTCTTGCGGTGCGCCCGTGCCTGCTTCGCCTTCTATATCCGCCATTGACCAGCGTGGATCGAACCCTTCTGCATGCAAATCCGCAACCTCGGTGGTATGGCCAGCCGCCTTTGCGCCTTCGCAGAGTTTCGCGACAGCGGCGGCCGTAAAGGAGTTCGGCTTTGGGTGATCCAGGATTGTCAGCAGATGCACAGTCAGCTCCTCAGGTTTTCAAACGGCAACCGGGTTACTGTGAAAGCTCAACCCTGCTTGAGGTCAAGGTATTAATCAGCAGGAATACCTGATGGTGTGTTTCACCGCGTCAGCTCGCGCATTCCCTTTTCCAGACCAGCCAGTGTCATGGGCACCATGCGATCTTCAAAGATGTCGCGGATCATGCTGATGGAATGGGTATATTCCCAGTATTTCTCGGGCACCGGGTTGATCCACAGGTTTGACGCCCACTGTTCGCGCGCGCGTTGCAGCCAGACTTGCCCGGCTTCCTGGTTCCAATGTTCATTGGCACCGCCGGGATAGGCGATTTCATAGGGGCTCATCGAGGCGTCGCCGACAAAGATGCACTTGTAGTCGGATCCATAGGTGCGCAGCACTTCGTGGGTCGGGGTCTGTTGGTTCCAGCGGCGGCGATTGTCGCGCCAGACCCCTTCATACAGGCAATTGTGAAAGTAGTAATATTCCAGATGCTTGAACTCGGTTCTTGCAGCGGAAAACAGCTCTTCAACCACCTTGATGTGCGGGTCCATCGAGCCGCCGACGTCCAGAAACAACAGCACCTTCACCGCGTTGTGACGCTCCGGCCGGGTTTTGACATCCAGATAGCCATGCTCGGCCGTGGCGCGGATGGTGCCGTCCAGATCCAGCTCTTCGGCTGCTCCCTCCCGCGCCCAGCGGCGCAGGCGTTTCAGGGCGACCTTGATGTTGCGGGTGCCCAGTTCAACCGTGTCGTCCAGGTTCCTGAATTCCCGCTTGTCCCAGACCTTGACCGCACGCTGGTGGCGGCTTTCTTTCTGACCAATACGGACGCCTTCAGGGTTGTACCCATAGGCCCCGAACGGAGAGGTTCCGGCGGTGCCGATCCACTTGTTGCCGCCCTGGTGGCGGCCTTGTTGTTCCTTGAGTCGTTCGCGCAGTGTTTCCATCAGCTTGTCGAAACCGCCTAGCGCTTCGATTTCGGCTTTCTCCTCGTCCGACAGGTGTTTCTCGGCCATCTTGGCGAGCCAATCGGCGGGGATATCGACAGCTTCCAACACCTGATCGAAACTGATCTCGCCCAAGCCCTCAAAGCTGGCGGCAAAGGCGCGGTCGAACTTGTCGATATTGCGCTCGTCCTTCACCATCGACACGCGGGCAAGGTAGTAGAACGCTTCAATATCATAGGTGACCAGACCCTTTTTCATGCCTTCCAGAAAAGTCAGATACTCCCGGAGCGATACCGGGATGCCCGCTTTGCGGAGGTTTTCGAAAAAGGGCAGGAACATCGCGTCACGCCACCATGCGAAGCAGAACCAGCGAGATCACCAGCCCCACAAGCGCAAAAGCGATCCCATATCCGGCGGCATACTGCGCCATGTCGGCGCCGTTTCCATTGCGTTTTTTTGCGGTCAAAGCGCCCAGGATTGCACCCAGTATCGCCATTCCCAGTACTAGCAACATATGCGTTTCATCCGTCTTTCGTGCTGTCAGCGGGGCGTCGGCCACTGTTTTGAGCCAGAGATTGAGCCACCAAATCCGAACCGAACCCGTATCGCGCCCATCCAAGGCTGTCCAGCCTGACGGCACGTGCCTGCTGCAATTGACCGGCCTGTTTCAAGGCCTCGGATTTCAACAGCAGCAAGGTTGCCAGCAGCGAAGCGTTTTCCGCGCGGGTCATCACGTCGATGGCCTGATCCAGTTCGGGCAGGACCTCGGGCCCGCGATCCTGCGCAAGCGCAAAGGCTGCGGTCTGGGTTGAGACATAAGCCTGATGAACCTCGGTTCCGGGCGTCGCGCGAAGAAATTGTTGCGCGATCTTGAACTGCCGCTGGGCTTCTGCCGGATCACGAAACTGCTCCATCCGGCCCATCAGGTAGTGGGGATAGGCGCGGCGGTGATCCGTCCATCCCTGTTGCTGCCCGATGCGGGCTGCCTTTTGCGCGGCGCGCATCTGTCGGGGGGAACCCGGCCCCGGTCCCAGTGATTTCTGGATCGCGTTGATCCACTCTCGGGGGGTATTTGTGGGGGGTTGCGCAGCTAGTCGGTCGCCGCGTGGATTCAGACGGCTGAGAATTCCGGGGATAACGGCAGCGACCTGATCGCGGGTCATGCCGGTGTGCAGTTCGGGCGCATAAGCCGCGCGCAGGATCAGCATGTCGAACCCGGTCAAGACCGTATGAATATTGTCGTCGTTGAACACCGAATCCGGCAGATGATAGAGGTCGTTCAGAGGACCGAGGGCCTGTGCCAGTTCTTCGTGCAGACAATCGCGCATTTCCTGCGGGCTGACGTCGTAGGGGATAAAAATCCCCAATCTTTCGCGCTGGCGCAGCTCAACCCAACTGCTTTTGGGTTTGCGGCGGTCGCGCTGATACTCAGCCAGGCTGGACGCGTTTGGCACCACGAAACAGGCCGCGTTTGGCAGAATTTGCAGAATGTCCTTCTGGCTGACCGCTTCGATCGTGATATTGGTCTGCCCGTCGTTGATTTGTCGGATGTTGATACCCGCCTCGCGCTTCAGGCGGTTCAGCAGCCGGGTCAAATCCTGCTGCATACTTTGTGTCGGCGATCCGGTCAGGCGAACGGTGATCGGCGTTTCGAACCGGGTGAAAACGGGCAGGGCGGCCCCGCTTTCGAGTTCGAAATGCAGGGACAGGAAATCCGACGCGATGTTCGTATTGGACCGTGCCGGTGGAGAGGGACGCGGTGCCGCAAAAGACTTGGCCGGCGGCAACGCCACTTCGACATATGGGACATCGTTCCCGAGTTCGATTGTCTCGACAGATGTGCAGCCAGCGACAACCAGCGCCAGAAAAAGGGCGCCCAAACGCATCATGGGCGGGCGTACTTGATGAACGGTGTCAGGGTGCCGATGCGATCATAAAGGTGGCGTGCCGTGGTGTTGAATTCTTGCGTCAGCCAGTAAACGGATGGGGCGCCCTGGCGATCCGCCTCTTCATAAACCGCCTGAATCAAGGCGCGACCGACGCCCGTTCCTCGGGTTTCAGGTCGGGCGAACAGGTCTTGCAGATAACAGACCTTTTCCACTTTCCAGGCGTGGCGATGAAACAGGTAATGCGTCAGTCCGACCAAAACACCATCCTGTTCCGCGACAAAACAGGAAAAATCCTGCGGGTCGTCGCCGACCAATCTGGAAAAGGTTGTTTCATACACGTTTTCAGGCAGGGTGGTTTCATAAAACGCCAGATAATCCCGCCACATTTCGGCCCACTGATCTTTGTCCTCGGCCCGCAGGGTCCGGATTGTCAGAGCGTTCGCCAAGTGATGACCCCAATACTGCTTCTTTGCAACGCGGTTGCGTCAGGTATTTCGATGCTGACACCCGGGATACCCAATGGCAAGCCGTGATCACAGATTGTTCACACGCAGGCTAGCGTTTGCCACGTGCCATGAATGCAAGACGTTCGAACAAATGCACATCCTGTTCATTTTTCAGCAAAGCGCCATGCAGCTTCGGCAGCGCGCTGGCCCCGTCACGCCTGAGGTCTTCCGCCGTCAGGTCTTCGGCCAGCAACAGCTTCAGCCAGTCCAGCACCTCTGAGGTCGAGGGCTTTTTCTTGAGCCCTTGCGTCTCGCGGATTTCATAGAATTGCGTCAGTGCGGCAGTCAGAAGTGCGTCCTTGATGCCGGGGTGATGCACATCAACGATCCGGCGCATCGTCGCCTCATCCGGAAAGCGGATATAGTGGAAGAAACAGCGGCGCAGGAAGGCGTCGGGCAGCTCTTTTTCGTTGTTCGAGGTTATGATGACGATAGGGCGGTGCTTGGCCCTGACCGTCTCGCCCGTTTCATAGACATGGAACTCCATCTTATCGAGTTCCTGCAACAGGTCATTGGGGAACTCGATATCCGCTTTGTCGATTTCGTCGATCAGCAGAACAACCTTTTCGTTGGCGTCGAAGGCCTGCCACAACTTGCCCTTGCGGATATAGTTCGACACATCATGGACACGCTCTTCGCCCAGTTGGCTGTCACGCAGGCGGCTGACGGCATCATATTCGTAAAGACCCTGCTGCGCGCGGGTGGTGGATTTCACATTCCACTCGATCATTTTCAGCCCCAGCGCACCGGCTACCTGTCTGGCCAACTCGGTCTTGCCGGTACCGGGTTCGCCCTTCACTAACAGGGGGCGCTCAAGCGTGACAGCGGCGTTCACGGCAATGGTCAGATCGTCGGTGGCGACATATTCGGCTGTACCTTGGAAACGTGCGGTCATGGGCCTCTCGTGCGTATATTGCGTTGGACGGGCAGCTTGTGGTTTCCGGGTTACAGAGCGGCAAGGTTTTTTACAACCCGCGTCCCTGCGTCGCCCGGCGGGAATTGTGCTGCAACTCCAAGCCCTTTTGCTTGATTCCGATGTAGACCTTTCCCGGACGTTGTACCTCTCGCCCCAAAAAAGCCTGTCAAATTTCATAGAAATACAAGGTTTTGTTGATGTTTGTCTCATAGTTAGACAAATCCGCGGGGGTGCACTGTTGCGCAACGTTTGTGTAGTGACATTCCACCGCCCGTCGGCTAAACGCTGCGCAGAAGGGAGAGCCAAATGTCAGCTGAAACAGCCTCGAACGACGTTACTGGCCATACCGAGGGAGCAAATATGAAGCAGGAAGTTTTTCTGCCGGAAGATTACCGTCCGGCCGAAGATGAGCCTTTCATGAATGATCGTCAGCTTGAGTATTTTCGCCGCAAGCTGCTGGATTGGAAGACAGAGTTACTGGCTGGTAGCCGCGACACCATCGAAGGGCTGCAAGACAACACCCGTAACATTCCGGACGTCGCGGACCGCGCCAGCGAAGAAACAGACCGTGCGCTGGAACTTCGGACCCGTGATCGTCAGCGAAAGCTGGTCGCCAAGATCGACTCAGCCCTGCGCCGGATTGATGATGGCGAATACGGGTATTGCGAAATGACGGGCGATCCGATCTCGCTGAAACGTTTGGACGCGCGACCGATTGCAACCATGACACTTGAAGCGCAAGAGCGCCACGAGCGTCGCGAGAAGGTCCACCGCGACGATTAATCGCCGGGTATGTGTAAGAAATCCAAGCGCCGGGGCCTGTGGCTCCGGCGTTTTTGCGTTATGCGGGTGTCATGAAGATAGACGGATTGAAATTCTGTGTAATCGGCGGCGGAATCGGCGGGCTGGCCTCGGCACTGGCGCTGCAACACCGTGGGGCGCATGTCACGCTTCTGGAGCAAGCCCCGGCCCTGACCGAAGTCGGTGCTGGTTTGCAGATCAGTGAGAACGGGATGCGCGTTCTTCATGCCCTTGGTGTCACGGGTCTTTCCGTCGGGCAGAAGTCCCATGGAACGGTCTTGCGCGATTACCGAAAAGGGCGCGTGGTCAGTCAACTGCCGGGCCCCTCAGCTGGTCCGACCTATTACTATCACCGTGCCGACCTTCTGAACCTTCTTCATGACGCGGCTTGTGCGGCAGGCGTGGATATCCGGTTGGGCGCCAGAGTTTTGCATGTGCAAAAGCATCCCAACGAGGCAGAGGTGGTCTTGGCGTCAGGCGAGCGAATTCGCGCTGAATGCGCCATTGCGGCCGATGGCGGCCGCAGTATGCTCCGCCCGGCTTTGAACGGGGCAGAGGTGCCGGAGTTCACGCATCAGGTGGCCTGGCGCGCCACCATCCCCTGGCAGCCCGGTCATGATCCGGTTTCCGCATCCCTGACGATGGGGCCGGGGCGGCATGTGGTGACCTATCCGTTGCGTGACGAAAGCATGATGAACATTGTTGCGGTCGAAGAGCGCTCGGACTGGCGGGAAGAAGGATGGCGTCAGACGGGCGACCCTGAAGAGCTGCGCAAGCGCTTCGCGGATTTCGGCGGCCCCGTGCGCGACATTCTGTCGAAAGTCACGGAAGTGCATCTGTGGGCATTGTTTCTGCGGCCCGTCGCGCAAAACTGGCAGAATGGTCGGTTGGCACTGCTGGGGGACGCGGCCCATCCGACGTTGCCATTCATGGCGCAAGGGGCATGTCTGGCGCTCGAGGACGCCTGGGTGCTGGCGCGCGCGTTTGACGAACGATCGGGTATCACCAACGCACTGGCGGCCTATGAAACAACCCGCAAGCCAAGGGCGCAGCGCGTTGTCGCGGCGGCCGGGTCAAATGCGCGGAACTTTCATCTGCGCGGTCCAGCCCGTATGGCTGCGCAATGTGTGCTGCGGGTCGTTGGTGCCCGGTTGTCACAACGCTATGAGTGGATCTACAGTCACGACGTCACGGCTGCCTAGGGCCTCAAAGATCCAGGTCAATCCAGACAGGAACGTGATCGGATGGCTTTTCGTGCCCCCGAACAGCGGCATCAATCTGGCAATTCCGCATGAGGTCGGCCGCTTGTGGCGTTAGCAGGAAATGATCAATCCGAATTCCGTCATTCCGGTTCCAAGCGCCAGCCTGGTAATCCCAGAAAGAATAGTGGTCGGGACCCTGCGTTGTCGCACGGAAGGCCTCGGTAAAGCCAAGGTTCAGGATCTTTCGAAAGGCGGCCCGGCTTTCCGGGCGGAACAACGCGTCTTCCCGCCAGGCATCGGGGCGTTTGGCATCCTCGGCCTGTGGGATGATGTTATAGTCTCCGGCCATCAGGGCCGGCTCCTCTGACTTCATCAGGGCCTGCGCGCGGTCGAAAAGCCGTTCCATCCAGGCCAGCTTGTAATCGTATTTCGGTCCGGGTGCCGGATTCCCGTTGGGCAGATACAGCCCACAGAGTCGCAGGGCCTTTTTGCCCACGACGGTCGCCTCGATCCAGCGTGCCTGTTCATCATTGTCATCTCCGGGAAGGCCGCGTGATACATCCTCCAGCGGAAGCTTCGACAGGATCGCGACACCATTGAAGCTTTTTTGCCCGTGTGTTTCCACGTTGTACCCGCGATCTTCAAACATCTCGCGGGGGAAGTTTTCGTCGACGGATTTGATTTCCTGAAGAAGAACAACGTCGGGTTGGGCATCGTCCAGCCAGCGGGGCAGCGCCTCGGTTCGCGCCTTGATGCCATTGATGTTGTATGTGGCGATTTTCATGCGCGATCCTCCGAAGCCTTGTGGCAACCTATCGCTCAGAACGGGCCCAGCGGCAAGTCGGAGATCGGACTAGCGAGGCTCTGCCTCGCGCTCCGGGATATTTTTAGCCAGATGAAGAAACGGATCCTTAACCATTTTCTCGATACTTGAAAGGGCGGTACAGGCGGGGACGCCGATGACCGCGCCAGGTGAAGCTCTTTGGTCGTTATGGTCAGAGAGTGGATCCCTGCTTCATCTGGCTGAAAATATCCTGGGGGTGTGGGGGCAAAGCCCCCACCGGTTACATTGAAAACGACGTGCCGCAGCCACAGGACGAGGTGGCGTTGGGATTGTCGATCACAAACCGTGCACCGATAAGCTCCTGAGTGAAATCGATCACAGCGTTTTCAAGAAAGGGCAGAGAGACAGGGTCGACGATGACTTTCTGCCCCTTGCCTTCAAGGATGAGATCATCGGCCTTTGGCGTGTCCAGAGCGATTTCATATTGAAAACCGGAACATCCACCGCCCTCCACTGCGACACGCAGGGCTTGCCCCTGTTCCGCGGCACCGATTTCGGCAAGGCGGTCGTAGGCGCGTTCGGTGACTGATGGGGGCAGATTCATGCCGGTCTCCAAAGGTTTATTTCCCAAGCGTCCTACAATATATGAAACCAAAAGACAGGCGACAAGGACAAGGCCTTTGGACAGAGCAGGTTTTGCTTCGGACCCAGACCGCGCAAGGGGGCGGCTGGTTCCAGAGGAAGAAAGCAGCTTCCGGTCAAGCTTTCAGCGCGATCGCGACCGGATCATTCATGCCAGTGCGTTTCGACGGCTCAAGCACAAGACGCAAGTCTTTGTCGAGCACGAAGGTGACAGCTATCGAACACGGCTGACCCATTCCATCGAAGTCGCTCAGGTCGCGCGAACCATTTCAGGGGCGTTGGGCCTGAATCCTGAACTCACCGAAGCTGTAGCCCTGGCGCACGACCTGGGTCATACCCCCTTTGGTCATACGGGTGAGGACGCCCTCCACGCGCTGATGGCGCCTTACGGGGGGTTTGATCACAACGCTCAGGCCATTCGGATCGTAACCAAGTTGGAGCGGCATTATGCCGGGTTTGACGGATGCAATCTGACCTGGGAGTGCCTGGAGGGTATCGCCAAGCATAACGGCCCGGTTGTTGGCGAATTGCCCTGGGCCCTGGCGGAATGCAACCAGGGCTTTGACCTTGAACTTCATACCCATGCAAGTGCCGAGGCGCAGGTGGCGGCCTTGTCTGATGACATTGCTTACAACAATCACGACCTTCTGGATGGGTTGCGTGCGGGGTTGTTTGAAGATGATGATCTGCGCCACCTTCCGATCGTGGGGGCGTGTTATGCGGATGTGGATGCGAAATACCCCGGTCTTGATCCGTATCGGCGGCGTCATGAAGCACTGCGGCGGGTTTTTGGGGTCATGGTGGCGGACGTCATCACAACGTCGCGCGACTTGATCGCGGCCTCGGGCGCGCAGTCGGTCGAAGAGATTCGCCATCTTGGGCATCCTGTCATCCAATTCTCGACCGGGACTTGGGCGGATCTGAAACAAATCAGGGCGTTCCTGTTCACCCGGATGTATCGCGCACCCAGCGTCATGAAGGTGCGGGCCGAGGTTGCAACGGTTGTCGAAGACCTGTTCCCGATCTACCTGAACGATCCGAAACAGATGCCGGCACGCTGGCACGAGGATATTGAAGCTGCGGCGGACGAGACTGCTCTGGCCCGGATCGTATCGGACTATATTGCAGGAATGACCGACCGCTTCGCTTTGCAGGATCACGCCCGGCTGACGGGCTGATTGCGCCGCAATGAAACGGGTAATGGTCCATGTTTGCGACCTTTATTGCGGGTTGATTGGTACCTTGCGCAGGCGGGAAGCGATGATCAGAAGCCGTACGACGGACAGTGCGCAGGGTACTTGAAATCTCAGACAGAGGATATCTGGGCGCCATTGGCAGACATTGGGCGCAAACCATGTCCAAACAATAGGCGTCCATTGACCTTGCCGTGATGCATGGTAAACCGCCGGGCAAGCAAAAGGACATCCGAAATGAACCTGTTTTCCGAGATCCGCGGCCTTGTACTGGACGCGCTGGCACAGATGCAGTCCGAAGGCGCGTTGCCCGAGGGGCTGAGTTTTGACAACGTGGCGGTCGAACCGCCGCGTGATGCGGCGCATGGCGACATGGCGACCAATGCGGCGATGGTGCTGGCAAAACCGGCCAGGATGAAACCGCGTGACATTGCCGAGGCATTGGCAGGGAAGCTGGTGGCAGATGACCGCATCACCAGCGCCGATGTGGCAGGTCCGGGCTTTCTCAATTTGCGGCTGGCACCGTCGGTCTGGCAAGGCGTGCTGGCGGCTGTGCTGGAGAAGGGCACCGATTATGGCCGCTCGACTATGGGCCATGGGCAAAAGGTCAACGTTGAATATGTTTCGGCCAACCCAACCGGTCCGCTGCACGTGGGTCATACACGGGGTGCGGTATTCGGTGACGCTCTGGCAAGCCTGCTGGCCTATTCGGGCCATGACGTGACCCGTGAGTATTACATCAACGACGGCGGTGCGCAGGTGGATGTGCTGGCGCGCTCGGCTTACGAACGCTATCGCGAGGCCAATGGTCTGAGCCCCGAGATTGCCGAAGGTCTTTATCCTGGCGACTACCTGATCCCGATCGGTGAGGCGTTGAAAGAGAAATACGGCGACAGCCTGATCGACAAGCCGGAAAGTGACTGGCTGGAAGAGGTGCGTGAGTTCTCGACCGACGCGATGATGGATCTGATCCGCGCTGACCTGAAAGCGCTGGGCGTCGAGATGGATGTGTTCTTCTCGGAAAAATCTCTCTATGGCACTGGTCGGATTGAGGCCGCATTGCAATCGCTGACTGACAAGGGCCTGATCTATGAAGGCGTGCTCGAGCCGCCGAAGGGCAAAAAGCCCGAGGATTGGGAGCCACGCGAACAGACGCTGTTCAAATCGACCGAACATGGCGACGACGTCGACCGCCCTGTCAAGAAATCGGATGGCAGCTGGACTTATTTTGCCCCGGATATTGCTTATCACTATGACAAGGTGACCCGTGGTTTTGACGCACTGATCGACGTGTTTGGCGCCGACCATGGCGGCTATGTCAAACGGATGAAGGCGGCTGTTTCGGCACTGTCCGACGGTAAGGTGCCGCTTGATATCAAGCTGACACAGCTGGTGAAGCTGTGGAAGAATGGTGAGCCGTTCAAGATGTCCAAGCGGGCAGGGAACTTTGTCACGCTGCGCGATGTGGTCGATCAGGTGGGCCCGGATGTGACGCGGTTTGTTATGCTGACCCGCAAGAACGACGCGCCGTTGGATTTCGATTTTGACAAGGTGCTGGAACAAAGCCGCGAGAACCCCGTGTTCTACGTTCAGTATGCACATGCCCGTGTCATGAGCGTGCTGCGCCGTGCGGCCGAGGCTGGAATTACGGCTGATGATGCGATCCTTGCGGACGCTGACCTGAGCAAGATCGATCATGCCTCGGAACTGGTTGTTGCCAAGAAGCTGGCAGAATGGCCACGGCTGGTCGAGATTGCCGCCCGGACCAATGAACCGCACAGGGTCGCCTTTTACCTTTATGAACTTGCAGGCGACTTTCACGCGTTGTGGAACAAGGGCAATGACGAGACGCAATTGCGTTTCATCCAGGATGGCGATGTTGCCACAAGCCAGTCAAAAATCGCTTTGGCCCGGGCCGTTTCTGTTGTGATTTCAGCGGGCTTGGGTATTCTTGGCGTTACTCCGGCGCAGGAGATGCGGTAAAAAATATCGCCCGAACCGCCGGTATGAGGTAGGCAAGAAATGACCCGCGGGCCTTATTTTCAGGCGCGAAACGGGCAGTGAGGCGGACATGGCGAGTTACGATTACTCGGGGCATCAAAGCCCCGGGCAGATTCATTACCCGAATCAAGCGCATTCTGATGATGTGTATGATTTTCCCGAAGATATGCAGGAAGATGACGCGCCGCGAGGCTCGTTTGGTCTGGGCAGGGCAGTCAATTTCCTGGGGGCTGTTGCTTCCTTGGCGCTGGTCGCTGGTGTCGGGGTCTGGGGCTATCAACTGATCATGCGCGATGTCAGTGGCGTGCCGGTTGTTCGCGCCGCCGAAGGGCCGATGCGTGTACAGCCGGAAAATCCGGGTGGAACACCCGCCGATCATCAGGGCTTTGCCGTGAATGCCGTCGCCGCCGAAGGCAGCGCTGCGGCGCCGGCCGACCGGTTGATCCTTGCACCGCGCCCGGTGTCCTTGACAGACGAAGATCTGCCCGCCGGAGAACTGAAGCCGACCCCTGCGCTGCATGTTGTCGAAGAACCTATCACCACGCAGGAGGCCGCGCGCCTGCGCCAGAACGCAGTAGATGCGCTGGTTGCGGAATTGGCGGGTGCGGCAGCAGAAACGCAGCAAGAGTTCGAAGACGGTGTGCAACTGGCATCGCTGACCACCCCTGATGAAGAACCCGCCATTGACCCGGCAGATTTTGCTGCGGCCTTGCCGGACCCGAGCTTCGCAGAGTTGCCGGGTGTGCGCCGATCGTTGCGCCCTGTGACGCGTCCGGCACGGTCCACCCGCAGTCAGGTCGCGCCCAGCGAGAATTCCGAAGACGCCATCAATGCAGCGGTGAAAGCTGCGGTCGGGGTGGATGTTGATCCGGATACACTGGCAAAGGGAACCCGGCTGGCGCAGCTTGGAGCTTATGACAGCACGCAAGTGGCACAGGCCGAGTGGGACCGATTGAATGGTCAGTTTGGTGATTATTTGTCGGGAAAACAACGAGTTATCCAGAAAACCTCAAGTGGTGGACGGACCTTTTACCGCCTGCGTGTTCTGGGGTTCGAAGACCTGAGCGACTCGCGCCAGTTCTGCGCTGCTCTGGTCGCGCAAGGCGCTGATTGTATCCCGGTGGCCGTGAGGTGAAGTTCGGAGCAGCGATCACAGATGCTGAAGGACTGCGCCTGACGCAGGAGGAAAGAGACCTGTTTCACCAGATGAACCCGTTTGGGTTCATCCTGTTCTCCCGCAATATTGAAAGCGCCGATCAGGTGCGGGCCTTGTGTGATGATTTCCGCGAGGCCGTTGGGCGCAACTGTCCCATTACCATTGATCAGGAAGGTGGGCGCGTACAGCGTTTGCGCGCACCCTTGGCTCGCGAATGGCTGCCGCCGCTGGATCATGTGATCAGGGCGGGTGATCAAGCGGAACGCGCCATGTACCTCAGGTACCGCCTGATTGCGGATGAGCTGTTTGGTCTGGGCATCGACAGCAACTGTGCCCCCATGGTCGATGTGGCGCGGCCCGAGACCCATGCGTTTCTGAAAAACCGCTGTTATGCCTTTGACCCCGAACAGATTTCCAGGGTCGGCAGGGCCGTGGCACAGGGCCTGTTGGACGGGGGCGTTCTTCCGGTTCTCAAGCACATTCCCGGCCATGGCCGGGCCACTCTGGACAGTCACCATGACCTTCCGCACGTTGATTTGCCGCTGGTAGAGTTGGAATACAGCGATTTCGCGCCGTTCCGCGCCTTGAACGACCTGCCGATGGGGATGACGGCGCATCTGGTCTTTGATCAGATCGATCCCCGGCCAGCCACCATTTCTGCGGCCATGATGGGCCTGATCCGAGACAATATCGGCTTTGGCGGCCTGATCATGACCGACGATATCTCGATGAAGGCGCTCAGTGGGGCGTTGACGGACCTCACTCGCCAATCTTTGCAGGCGGGCTGCGATGTAGTCCTGCATTGCAATGGCAGTTTTTCTGAACGTGCCGCTGTAATGGAAACTGCCGGAGAAATGTCGGATGTGGCACAAGCCCGCGCAGAACGGGCGCTGGCGACGCGCAAACGCCCGCGGGAACTTGACATCCAAGCCGCCGAAGCGGAACTATCTGCCCTAATGGGCGGGCAGGTATATGAACGATAATCTTTTTAGCGAAGACCCTGTCTCGGTCGCGGATCGTCTTGCGGCCGAAGCGCTGATTGTTGATGTCGACGGGTTCGAAGGCCCGTTGGATGTTTTGTTGACCCTTTCACGCACGCAAAAAGTGGATCTGCGCAAGATCTCGGTTCTTGCGCTGGCGCAGCAATATCTGGCCTTTGTTGAAAAGGCACGTGCGCTGCGCATTGAACTGGCCGCCGATTATCTGGTCATGGCGGCGTGGCTGGCCTTTCTCAAGTCCCGTCTACTGCTACCGCCAGACCCCGATGACGACGGGCCATCGGGTGAAGAGCTGGCCGCGCATCTGGCGTTTCAACTTGAACGCCTGCAGGCGATGCGTGACGTCGCTGCACGGTTGATGGCCCGCGACCAACTGGGGCGTGATTTTTTCAAACGCGGGCAGGGCGAGGACGTCACCCGCATTCGCACCGTGACTTATTCTGCCACGCTGCTGGACCTGATGCAGGGTTATGCCCGTATCCGCACCCGTGACGAATTCCGCCCCTTTGTGATGGACCGCGATGCGGTGTTCACGATGGAGCAGGCACTGGAGCGGATGCGCCCGCTGATCGGTTTTGCGGGGACGTGGACCGATATGGAAACCTATCTGCCCGATGGTTGGGATATTGACCCGGTGCGCCGCAGATCGGCGACGGCTGCGACTTTTGCGGCCTCGCTGGAACTGGTGAAAGAAGGACATATGGAGATCAAGCAGAGCGAGACATTCGCGCCGATCCAATTGCGCAAGAGGACCCAGACACGTGACTGACGCCCCAGAAGAAACCGGCACCCTGTTCGAGGCGCCACCCTTGGCGGAACAGGAGCGTATGGTCGAGGCCGTTTTGTTTGCCAGCGCCGATCCGGTGACGATTGCCGACCTTGAGGCGCGGATGCCGCATGGAAGCGACGCCGCGCAAGCCGTTGAACTGCTTCAAAGGCGTTACGAGGGGCGCGGCGTGCGCGTGGTACGCGTTGGTGAGGCATGGGCGATCCGTACGGCCCCTGATCTGGGCTTTCTGATGCAGAAGGAAACGGTTGAGACTCGCAAACTCAGCCGCGCCGCGATTGAGACATTGGCGATCGTGGCCTATCACCAGCCCTGCACCCGCGCCGAGATTGAGGAAATTCGCGGCGTATCAGTCTCTCGCGGGACGATTGATCAATTGCTAGAGATGGAGTGGATCAGGTTGGGCCGTCGCCGCATGACACCGGGTCGTCCGGTGACATTTGTGGTGACGTCCGAATTTCTGGATCATTTTGGGCTGGAGAACGCCCGCGATCTGCCGGGTCTCAAGGAATTGAGGGCTGCGGGATTGTTGGAAAACCGGCCTCCACCGGGGACGATCCCGCTGGGCGAGGGGCGCGAGGACGAAGTGGACGAGGACCAGTCGGAACTGTTTGAGGAATAATAACCCGGACAGGTCGCTACAGGTCAGGCGCGGATCCTGCGGCAGTAAACGCGGGTTATCCGACGCATGCACCGTTGAAAGAAATTCTGAGGATCAGACGGCCGCTTTGAAGTGCTTGGACAGTTTCAGGCCTTGCCCCTGATAGTTCGATGCAATCCCGGCACCATATAGCTGCGTGGGCATCTCAGCCATTTTCTCATAGACAAGACGCCCGACCACCTGTCCGTGTTCCAGCACGAAAGGCGCTTCGTGGCATCGCACCTCGAGCACACCACGTGACCCGGCACCCCCGGCGGCTGCATGGCCAAAGCCGGGATCGAAGAACCCGGCATAATGCACTCGGAATTCACCAACCATCGCCAGATAAGGTGCCATTTCGGCGGCATACATCGGCGGGATATGGACCGCCTCGCGGCTGACAAGGATATAGAATGCGCCGGGGTCAAGTATGATGCGACCGTCCTTGGTGCGCACTTCCTCCCAATAGTCCTGGGGGTCGTATTCGCCAATTCGGTCCAGATCGATTACCCCGGTATGGGGCTTGGCGCGATAGCCGACCAGATCGGTGTCGGGCAGTTGCAGATCGACCGAAAAGCCAAGACCATCATGAATCACAGCAGGCCCGTCCACCAACGGCGATTCGGCGTGCAGGGCGGTCAGTTCGGCGTCAGACAAGACGGCCTGACCCTGACGGAAACGAATCTGGTTTAGACGCATACCGGGTCGGACCAGAACCGAAAACGAACGTGGACAGATCTCGGCGTACAGCGGGCCTTTGTAGCCTGCAGGCACGCGATCGAACTCGGTGCCACCATCGGTGATGGTACGGGTCAGAAGGTCAAGCCGTCCGGTCGAGCTTTTGGCATTGGCGACGGCGGTCATGTCGCGGGGCAGGGCAAGCGATTCCATCAGAGGCACCAGATAGACGCAGCCCTTTTCCAGAACAGCGCCGTCCGAGATGTCGATGCGGTGCATTTCAAACTCGGCCAAGCGATCCGTAACGGTCTGTCCTTCGCCCGCGAGGAACGAGGCACGCACTCGGTAAGCAACTGTTCCTAAACGCAAATCAAGGCTGGCCGGTTGAATTTGCGCTGGCAGAACATCGGGGTTGGCGGCAATCTCTCCGCGCGCGATCATCGCTTCGATTTGCTGGTTCGCGCAAACACCTGTCATCTCGATCCCCTCATGTGCCAGAGCGGGATCTGGCCTTTGTGCCATAAACGTCGGTGTGATTTGGTCGGGCTAGCAGGACTCGAACCTGCGACCTTCCGTCCCCCAGACGGACGCGCTACCAGGCTGCGCCATAGCCCGACGTTGGGCCGTTCATAAAGATTTTCCCGGCAGGGGCAAGAGGAAAACACTGCCTTTTTTCCTAACCCGTCGCCTGTGTTTCAACACGATCCAGCCAACGGCGCAGGTCTTTTGCAATTGGTGCAATCCGGCGCAGAAGTTCGTCGTCAAAGTCGGCGCACTTCCACGCCAGCGAAGCAATTCCGCCCATCAGGGGCGTTGTGTTCAGGTCAGACTCTGGTTCTTGTTCTGACACAGCCGCGGGAAGTGCTTCGGCCTGCACACCTTCATTCACCGGCTGCTTGGCCGGTCCGTCCAGATCCATAGGGATTTGTTCGGTGGCTGCAGCTGGTTTGGGTTCGAACGGCACCACAGTACCTTGAACGGGTTCAATCAGGGCAGGGCCCGGTTCGTCCAGAGGCGGAGACAGTGCTGCGACATGTGCGACGCCTTGCTCGCGCAGGATTCGCTGCACGCCCTTGATTGTGGTCCCGTCTTCATGAAGCAGTTTCTTGATGCCCCCCAGAAGACGCATGTCATTGGGGCGATAATACCGGCGCCCGCCCGCGCGTTTGACCGGTTTGACCTGAGCGAACCTGCTTTCCCAGAATCGCAAAACATGGGCCTGAACCCCAAGCCAATCCGCTACTTCACTGATCGTGCGAAACGCGTCGGGAGACTTGCTCATATCCGCGTGACCCTGGGTTACTTGCGATTCCCGACGGCGACGCGATCTTTCATAAGATGCGACGGGCGAAAGGTCAGTACGCGGCGGGGCTGTATCGGAACTTCTTCGCCGGTTTTGGGGTTGCGACCGACTCGCGCGGTCTTGTCGCGAACACTGAATGTACCGAAGGACGAAATCTTCACCTGCTCACCGCGCACCAGAGCGTCGGACATGTGGTTCAGAACGCTTTCGACCAGCTGCGCACTTTCGTTACGTGAAAGCCCGACTTCGCGAAAGACGGCCTCGCTCAGATCCATTCGAGTCAGTGTATTGTCGCCCATGTCATTTCCCCTGTTGCTGTCAAAGCATATGGGTATGGCAAATTCGCTGTCAATATCAATGAATTGCAAGCAGCTGTGTAAGCTGGATTGCGCCGGTTACCAGCGCAGAACCACCGCGCCCCAAGCCAGACCGCCGCCAATCGCTTCGGTCACGATCAGGTCGCCGGGTTTGATCTGCCCGCGTTGTTTGCCAACCGACAATGCCAATGGGATGGATGCAGCCGAGGTGTTGCCGTGATCCTGAACGGTCACAACCACGTTTTCCATCGGCAGGCCCATCTTTTTGGCCGTGCCCTGAATGATGCGAATATTGGCCTGATGAGGAACAATCCAGTCGACGTCAGCGCATCTCAGCCCGGCGCGGCTCAGGGCTGTCTCAGCGGTTTTGGTAAGCTTTTCAACGGCATGTCGGAAGACCTGATTGCCCTGCATCCGCAGATGCCCGGTGGATTGGGTCGAAACACCCCCATCGACATAAAGCAGGTCCTTGAAGCGCCCATCCGAGTTCAGATCGGTTGCGAGTATGCCGCGATCCGCAGCGGTGCCTTCGCCGTCCTGCGCTTCGAGTACCAATGCGCCGGCGCCATCCCCGAACAAAACGCAGGTCGAGCGGTCGGTCCAGTCCATAATCCGGGAAAAGGTTTCGGCACCAATGACCAGCACGCGTTTGGCTTGGCCGGACAGGATCAACGCATTTGCGTTGCTGAGCGCGAAAACGAATCCCGCGCAGACAGCCTGTACGTCGAAAGCAAACCCCCTGGTCATGCCCAGCCGGGCCTGAACCATGGTCGCGGCAGAAGGAAAGGTCAGGTCCGCGGTCGAGGTCGCCAGGACAATCGCGTCGATATCATCCGCTGTCAGGCCCGCATCGGCCAGCGCAGCCTCGGCAGCTTTGGTGGCCAGGTCCGACGTCGTTTCGTCATCGGCGGCAAAGTGACGGCGTTCGATCCCCGACCGGGTTCTGATCCACTCATCCGTCGTGTCCAGCGTTTTCTCGAACTCGGAATTTGGAACAATACGTTCCGGCAAATAATGCCCGACACCTACTACAACTGAACGGCCTGCCATTTTTGAGGTACTGCCTTTTTTGTTATTTATCGGTCTGCGGCGCAGCTTGCGCGGCATCTTGTGCAAGCTGGGCCGTGGATGCAACCCGCGCAGCTAATTTTTCGGCAAAGCCGGACTGTGCCAGGGTAAAGGCCAGTTTGATCGCCGCCGACACTCCGGTCGCATCTGCCCCGCCATGGGATTTAATAACTGTCCCGTTCAGACCCAGAAACACGCCACCGTTTACGCGCCGCGGATCAATGCGCTTTTTCAGGCGCTGTAGCGACGTGATGGCCAAGACCGAAGCCAATCGGGACAACGGAGAGTATTTGAACGCCTCACGCAGAAGATCTCCGATCAGGCTGGCGGTGCCTTCACCCGTTTTTATCGCGACATTGCCGGTAAACCCATCGGTAACAATGACATCTGCCTTGTCACCGGGAATGTCGCTGCCTTCGACAAAGCCAACAAATTCGAAATTCGCCTGTTCCGCGAAATCCGAGATCAAGGCGTGTGCTTCTTTCAGTTCCGCGCGGCCTTTATGCTCTTCTGTGCCAACGTTCAGCAGCCCAATCCGGGGTCGGTTCAGGGCCATGCCGTTGCGCGCATAAGACGCGCCCATCAGGGCGAATTGCAGCAAGTCCTTGGCGTCGGCGCGCACATCGGCGCCCACGTCCAGCATCACATTGAACCCCTGCGGGTTGCGCGAAGGCCACAGGATCGCGATTGCGGGGCGGTTGACACCCGGCAATTTGCGCAGGCGCATCATTGACAGGGCCATCAGGGCACCGGTGTTGCCGCAGGACACAGCGCCATGGGCTTCGCCCTGACGAACCGCTTCCAGCGCGGACCACATCGAGGTCTGCTTGCCGTTGCGCACAACCTGGCTGGGCTTGTCCTCCATCGTGACAACGTCGGGGCAATCACGAAAAACGACGCGCCCTTCAAGGACACGTCGTTTGGCAACCAGCTTGCGCAATACCTGTTCGGGCCCGTGCAGCAGGAACCCGATATTCGGGTTCTTGCCAGCCGATTTCGCCAGACCTGCAACGACGACAGCGGGGCCTGCGTCCCCTCCCATTGCGTCAACCGAGATGGTGATCCGTCCGGCGTGCGTGGGCTGATCGTTCATGCCTTGGCCTGCGCTCGATCAGGCTTAGGCTGCGTCTTCGTCCAGATCGATTTCGTCGGCCTGTGCGACGACTTCGCGATCGTCATAGTGGCCGCAAGATGCACAAACGTGGTGCGGGCGTTTCAGCTCGCCGCAGTTCGGGCATTCGTTCGGGTTTGCAGCAACCAGAGCGTCGTGTGCGCGGCGGTTGTTGCGACGCGACTTGGAAACTTTGTTCTGTTGGACGGCCATGGTCTCAACCTTTGTCTGACTGGGGGCCGCAGATTCGCTGCCGACCCGGGTTTCGTAGTTCGTTTATCGTGGTTTGACGCGCGTTTAGGCGACGAGCCCCGCAATGTCCAACCCAAAATCCGATGAGCGCGCGAAAATACTGCGATTCTCGGCATGTTCAAGCGATTTTTCTGACCGCCTGCTATGACAGGAAATCCGGCACCTGTCACTCGTCTTTTTTTAGCACATCGCGCAATCCTGCCAATCCCGCAAAGGGTTTGGCATCGTCATCCGTCATCGCCTGTTTGCCCGGTTCTGTGTAGGCAGCCTGACCCAGTTCCGCGCCGTCTTTCCGTGGATATTGTGGCAAAGCCAGAGACAGGGCCTCGATCATGACAAGGGCCGGATCAATTTCCGGTCCCAAAGGTTCAGATTCGTCATCTTCCGGGATTTCGAACTCTGGATCATCAGGGTCTGCCCAATCCGCAAGAAATGTCCGGTGCACTGGAATGTCGATCCTTGTCGTCACCGGTTCCAGCGTCACCACGCAAGGTTGGGTGACAGTTGCGCCGAGTTTGCCGTTTAGAACCCAGTCCCGTTTGCCCTGCGCCCGCAGGTCGCCCGAAAAGCTGAGCTTGCGCAGCCCCAGCAGCCCAAGGTCTTGCCTGATTTGCTCAAGCACGGTGGTTGCAGGGCGCAGATCGAACCGTGTCGGGGCGTTCTGCGGCAGGTCAGACACCCGAAATGATGTCGCGTTGCTCATTCGTGAGCCTTTCTATGTGTTGAACCGTGGCAGCGGTTTATGTAATCGGATAGAAGCCGAAGAAGGCCAAGGCAAGAGGGTGCAGATGTTGAAGGTAGTGAACCGGTTGAAACCAGCTGCGAAATCGCTTGTGTTTGTTGCCTGTCTGGCTGCGACCGGAGCTTGTACGGCTGTCTTCAAGAATCACGGCTATGTGCCACCGGCCGAGGAACTGGCGGAAATCAAAGTGGGCGTAGACACGCGGGACAGCGTGCAAGAGGCCATCGGCGCGCCGGGCGCATCCGGCGTGGTTCGGGATTCGGGCTATTACTACGTCCGCTCTCGCGTGCGCCACTACGGTCCGAAACGGCCCGAGGTGGTATCGCGCGAACTGGTTGCCATCAGTTTTGATCAGCGCGGTGTTGTCAGAAATATCGAACGCTTTGGTCTTGAAGACGGGAATGTGATTGCTCTGGAGCGCCGCGTTACCGATTCCAACGTTCAGGACAAAGGCTTCCTGCGTCAGCTGCTGGGCAATATCGGCAACTTCAATCCGGCCAACATTCCGGGCGCCAACTAATTTGCGCCAAAACCTTGCGGTAGTCACAGGGCAGTCACATGTCTTGTGCTAACGGTGTCGTACCGACGCCTGAGGGTCGGCAACCGTGGAGGACGCGACCGTGGCAACGGCAGTTTTGTTAAGCAAGGGGCGCTATCGCGCCAGACTGGCGCAATCGCCCGAGGATATCAGAACAGCTCAGGCATTGCGGACCTTGGCTTTTGGCACAGAGCAACCGGACTGCGACGAGTTTGATGCACGCTGTAGCCATATCCTGATCGAGGATATGCGCTCGGCAGACCGGCTGGTCTGCTGCTTTCGGATGCTGACCATGGATAGTGGCGGCGAGATCGGGCGAAGTTATTCGGCACAGTTCTACGACCTGACCTCGCTCGAAGGCTTCGAAGGCCGGATGGTTGAAATGGGACGATTTTGTATCCATCCCGATCACAGCGACCCCGACATCCTGCGTATAGCCTGGGGGGCAATGACGGCCTACGTTGACCGGAACAACGTCGAGATGCTGTTTGGATGTTCCTCTTTTGCCGGAACCGCAACTGAGCAGTATCTGGATGCGTTTGCGATGCTCAAACACCGCCATCTGGGCCCGAAACGTTGGTTGCCGCGCGTGAAGGCTCCGGATGTGTTTCGTTTTGCCGCGCGTCTGCGGCGCAGACCGGATGTGAAAAAGGCAATGCTGCGGATGCCACCCTTGTTGCGGACCTATCTGATGATGGGCGGTTGGGTCAGCGATCATGCAGTGGTGGATCGCCACATGAACACGCTGCACGTTTTCACAGGGGTGGAAATCGGTGCGATCCCCCCGGCACGCAAACGTCTGTTGCGGGCGGTGGCCGGGTAGATTGAGTATTTTTGAAAAGGTGAAGACGGGGCGTTGACGCAATGTGTCAGCCGGTTTAGCTGGCGCACATGGCGAGAATTCCTTTGTTGCAGATGTCCGGCATTTCCCTGACTTTCGGGGGTGACCCGGTGTTTTCCGAACTGGATCTGGTGGTTCAACCCGGTGATCGTGTTGCGCTGGTGGGGCGAAACGGGTCCGGAAAATCCACGCTGATGAAAGTGATGGCCGGTCTGGTCGAGGCGGATCGGGGCGAGATTGTCGTGCCGCCCGGAAAATCCGTTGGCTATATGGAGCAAGATCCGACAATGGAAGGCTTTGCCACGTTGGGGGATTACGCCTCCAGCGGGTTGGAGCCGGGAGAACTTTACAAGGTTGAACGGGCCGGTGAAGGGTTGAAGTTCGATCCTTCACGGGCAGTTGAGACGGCTTCGGGCGGAGAGAGGCGGCGGGCTGCGCTGGCCAAGCTGATGGCCGAAGCACCGGATCTGATGTTGCTGGACGAGCCGACCAACCATCTGGATATCGAAGCCATCGCGTGGCTGGAACGCGAACTTGGCGCGACCCGAGCGGCCTTTGTGCTGATCTCGCATGACAGGGCCTTTCTAAGGGCGCTGACGCGGGCAACACTTTGGATCGACCGGGGGGCTGTTCGGCGACAGGAACAGGGCTTTGAAGCCTTTGAGGCCTGGCGGGACAAGGTATGGGAGGAAGAAGACCAGCAACGCCACAAGCTGAACCGCCTGATTAAGTCAGAAGCGAAATGGGCGGTTGAGGGCATTAGCGCCCGACGCAAACGTAATCAAGGCCGGGTGCGGGCCTTGCAGGCGTTGCGGGCCGAAAAGGCGGCGCAGATCAAACGTCAGGGTTCGGCTGCAATGGCATTGGAGGCCGGGCCAAAATCAGGCCGTAAAGTGATTGAGGCCAGGGCGCTGGCCAAAGGGTTTGGCGACAAGCAGATCGTTCGGAACTTTGATCTGCTGGTACAGCGCGGCGACCGGGTGGCCTTTGTCGGGCCGAACGGTGTTGGCAAAACAACGTTGCTGAAGATGCTGCTGGGGCAGGTGGAGTCGGACGAGGGCTCGGTTTCCTTGGGGACGAACCTTGAAATCGCGGTGTTCGATCAGACCCGTGCCCAACTGGACCCCGAGATGAGCCTGTGGGACAGTCTGACCGGCGATCCGGAAATGCGGGTGTCGGGCAAGGCCGATCAGGTAATGGTGGGCGGGCAGCCCAAACATGTTGTAGGGTATCTCAAGGAATTTCTGTTTGACGAACGGCAGGCCCGAGCAGCCGTCAAATCCCTGTCGGGTGGGGAAAAAGCCCGGTTGTTACTGGCCAAACTGATGGCGAAACCCTCGAACCTTCTGGTGCTGGACGAACCGACCAACGATCTGGATGTCGAGACGCTGGACCTGCTGCAAGAGCTTTTGGATGATTATGACGGCACCGTTCTGCTGGTGAGCCATGACCGGGATTTTCTGGACCGCGTGGCGACAACCACCATCGCGATGGAAGGGAACGGACGGGCGACAGTCTATGCTGGCGGCTGGTCGGATTACATCGCGCAGCGTGGCGACGTGATCCAAAAAAGCGTAGAAAAAGCAAAAGCTTCAAAGCCAAAGATCAAGCAGGAAGAAAGGCCGAAATCCGGCCTGTCCTTCTCGGAAAAGCACCGGCTGGAGAAACTGCCTGCCGAGATCGCGCGCCTTGAGGCCGAGATTGCCAAGCTGGAAGAGCTGATGTCCGACCCCGGGCTGTTCACGCGTGAGCCGGTGAAGTTCCAAAAAGCGACCGAGGCGCTGGTTGAGCGGCAGGAGAAACTCTCGGCTGCTGAAGAGGAATGGCTGACGCTCGAAGAGAAGGCTGAAAGTGCTTAGCGCGTCAGACGTTTTGCCGGATTACCTGCCACGGTTTCTCTGGCGGGGACGTCTTTGGTGACGACGCTGCCTGCGCCGATTGTGGCGTAGTCGCCTATGGTAATGCCGGGCAACAGGATCGCTCCGCCGCCAACCCAAACCTGCCTGCCGATGGTGACGGGCAGGCCGATTTCCAACCCTTGTGCCCGATCAGCCGGGTCTTTGGCATGATGGGCGCAGTAAATCTGAACATTGGGGCCAAACATCGTGTCGTCGCCGACCCGAACGAGGGCCGTGTCCAGAACCACGCATCCGGCATTGAAGAAAACCCGGCTGCCCAGATGGATGTTCATTCCATACGCGCAGTGAAAAGGGGCTTCGAGAAAACAGTCCTCGCCGACATGGCCCAGCAGCGCGTGTAGTTCCGGGGCCATCGCGCCGCGTGTGTCGGGCGGACAGGTGTTGTGAGCGTGAACAGCCCGTCGTGCCCGCGCGCGCAGATCGTCCAACTCAGGATCGAGACAGCAATACCACTGCCCGGACTGCATTTTCTGGCGCTCCGACATGGGGCTGTCTTACCGCATCCGCAGAGCGCCGTCGATGCGGATGACCTCGCCGTTCAGGTAGCCCATTTCAACGATGAAACCGGCCAGCCGCCCGTATTCCTTAGGGTCGCCCAGGCGGGCCGGGTTCGGGACGTCGGCGGCCAGTTGTTTCTGCACGTCTTCGGGAAGGCCCGCCAGCATCGGGGTCATAAAGATACCCGGCGCAATGGTCATGACGCGAATCCCGGTCGAGGCCAGATCGCGGGCCATTGGCAGGGTCATGCCAACAACCCCGCCTTTCGATGCAGCGTATGCCGCCTGTCCCTTTTGGCCGTCGAATGCGGCAATAGATGCAGTGTTGATGATCACACCGCGCCCCCCGTCCGGTTCGGGTTCATTCTTTGCCATCTCGGCAGCGGCCAGCCTTGAGACGTTGAATGTGCCGACAAGATTGATGTCGATCGTACGCTGGAACGCGTCCAGCGGGTGGGGCCCATCCTTGCCGACTGTCTTGATTCCATAAGCGATACCCGCGCAATTCACAGTCGCGGTGATCTTGCCCATCTTGTCCATGCCGTGGCGCACGGCAGCTGCGACCGAGGTTTCGTCGGTTACATCCGTCAGCGCAAAATATCCGCCGATTTCGGAGGCGACTTGAGCGCCACGGTCCGCGTCACGGTCCAGAATAGTGACTTGCGCGCCCTGCGCGGCAAAGTGACGGGCGGTGGCTTCACCCAGACCGGATGCGCCGCCGGTGACAAGAGCGGCTGTGGTGGACAGGTGCATCGGAACTCCTCCCTGGGATATGAACAATTGTTCAATAACTGCTTTGCAGGGGCGGTGTCCACATCTTTGAGCCTGAACGCCTAAAGGGGCGGGGCGGACTGACCGCCGCCGGGTCAATACGCATCTTTAAGGCATCTTAATCCGCGCTTCACGAAAACGCGCCTGTTCGTGAACGAAGTAATCACAGCCATTGCGTGTTTTTTCGTCAGGAGGTTCCGATATGGTAAATGGTATGAAACAAACACTGGGCGCTGTTCTGGCTGCACCTGTCTTTGGGATTGTGGTTGCCGGCAGTGCTGTTGCAGCGCCGGAAACGTGTAACTGGAAAACGGCTCGAAATCTTGCGAATGCAGGCGACTATGCCGGTTTTTGCGATTGTGTTCAGGTGACCCCGAGCTTTCTGGACAGACTTCAGAAGCGACCGGATTTTGAGACAACGCTGCGCGTTACCGGGGCGCAATGCCCGGGCCTGGCCGCTTTGCTGACAGATGTGCCAACGGCAAGCCAGTCCGGTCTGGCAGAGAATCGGGGTGAAAGTCGCGGTTCAGAACCCGGCGGGGCGGGATTTGCGAACGCGGCTGGTCCAGACGGCCTCGGTGGTGGCGGAGAACCTGACAACGGCGGCCAAGAACCCGGTGGTGGCGGTGGACAGCCCGGCGGCGGTGACGGAGAGCCCGGCGGTGGTGGCGGAGAACCCGGCGGTGGCGGTGGAGAGCCCGGCGGTGGTGGCGGAGAACCCGGCGGTGGCGGTGGAGAGCCCGGCGGCGGTGGCGGGGAACCCGGTGGTGGCGACGGTGAACCCGGCGGTGGCAAAGGCAATAACGGCGGCGGAAAGGGCCATAACGGCGGCGGCAAAGGTGGCGATAAGGGTAACAATGGCGGCGGCAACGGCGGCGAGGGCAGCAGTCCGGGTCGCGGAAACAACGCCAATGACGACGAGGGCGAAAGCGACCGGCCCGGTCGCGGAAAGGGACGTCAGTAGCTTTGCCCATTCCAAAATAGATACGGCCACCCAATCGGGTGGCCGTTTCCTGCTTTGCAATCAAAGGTGAAAGGGGCGTCAGCCCAGTTGCACCAATGCGTGGCGTTTCTTGCCTGCACTCAGCTTGATCGGGGATGACAATGCGCCCGCATCGATCATCAAACCCGCATCCGTCAGCGGAGCGTCGTCCAGTTTGGCCCCGTTTTCGGCAATCAGGCGCTTGGCCTCTTTGCCGGATTTGGCCAGGCCTGATTTGACAATGATCTGGACGATGGACATGCCGTCGCCCAGTTCATCCGCGCTGAGGGTCAGGGTGGGCAGATCGTCTCCAACGCCACCTTTTTCGAACACTTCACGGGCCGTGGCTTCGGCCGTTGCCGCAGCTTGCGCCCCGTGGAGAAGGGCTGTCACCTCATTGGCGAGGCGGATTTTGGCCTCATTGATCTCGGACCCGGCAAGCGCGCCAAGACGGTCACATTCATCCACCGGCAATTCGGTATAGAGCTTCAGGAACCGCCCGACATCCGCATCGGTGGTGTTGCGCCAGAACTGCCAGAATTCATAGGGCGAGCGCATCTCGGCGTTCAGCCAGACCGCGCCATCCTGCGATTTGCCCATCTTCTTGCCGTCGCTGGTGGTCAGCAGGGGTGAGGTAAGGCCGTAGATCTCGTGATCCAGCACCCGGCGGGTCAGGTCGATACCGTTGACAATGTTGCCCCACTGGTCGCTGCCGCCCATTTGCAGAACACAGCCATAGCGGCGGTTCAGCTCCAGAAAGTCATAGGCTTGCAGGATCATGTAGTTGAACTCGAGAAACGACAGCGACTGTTCGCGATCCAGCCGGGATTTCACCGATTCAAAGCTGAGCATCCGGTTGACCGAAAAATGCCGCCCGATGTCGCGCAGGAAATCGAGGTAGTTCAGATCATCCAGCCATTCAGCATTGTTCAACATCAGCGCCTTGTTTTCGGCATCAGTGTCGTAATCGATATAGGCCGCGAACACTTTCTTGATGCCCGCGATGTTTTCGTCAATCTGTTCGGGTCCCAGCAGGGGGCGTTCATCCGCGCGGAACGAGGGATCGCCCACCTTGGTGGTGCCGCCGCCCATAAGGGTGATCGGCTGATGACCGGTCTTCTGGAACCAGCGCAGCATCATGATCTGAATCAGACTGCCCACATGCAACGACTTGGCCGTTGCATCAAAGCCGATATAGGCCGGCTTGCACCCACTGATCAGCGCGTCGTCAAGGCCCTGATAATCGGTGCAGTCGGCGAGGAAGCCGCGCTCGATCATCGTGGCGATGAAATCCGATTTGGGGTGGTAGGTCATATCGTGCCCTCGGGGTTTGTGTTGCGGGGCACTGTATAGGCGGCGCTGCGGATGAGGAAAAGCCACCTTTTCACTCTAAAACCGCGTGCCGTGATATGCGCGCGCACCTTGATGGCCGGGGTGTTGATCCTGAAGCGCGACGTCGGAAAAAAACCGACGCGCCCAATCAGAAGGCTTGCCAAGGCGGCATAACAAAAGCACCTTGACCAAGCTGCAACCCAGAGGTGAAGTCCGGAAACCCCGGGCACGGCGGAAACATTGCCAGATCAGGAGGCAGGCTTGGGCCAAACCATCAAGAAACACGGAATGGTTCGGGCATTGGGCGCGATGTCCGGTACGTCGCTGGACGGGGTGGACGCTGCGGTGGTGGAAACCGACGGGCATTCCATCGCTGGATTCGGGAAAAGCGGTTATCGCGCCTATACCGAAGCCGAACGCGAAATTCTGCGGGCGGCTTTGGGGCAATGGCACGGCCCGCAAGTCGATGCGGCAGCTGAGATGGTGACCTTTGCCCATGCCGAGGCGCTGTCCGAGTTCGAAGACGTGGATCTGATCGGCTTTCACGGCCAGACGCTGGCGCATGAACCGCGCGGGCGCGGGACATTGCAGGTGGGCGATGGTCTTGGTCTGGCGCAGGCTTTGGGGCGCCCGGTGGTTTGGGACTTCCGAAGCGATGACGTGGCGATGGGGGGCGAGGGTGCTCCGCTGGCGCCGTTTTTTCACTTTGCTTGCGCCAAGTGGTTTGGCGCGGACCGCCCGTTGTGCTTTCTGAACCTGGGCGGTGTTGGTAATCTGACCTATGTGGACCCAAGCTTTGATGGTCCCGAGGCGCCGGGGGCGCTGCTTGCCTTTGATACGGGGCCGGCGAATGCACCGGTCGATGACCTGATGCAGGCCCGGCTGGGGCAGCCGATGGACCGGGATGGTGCGGTTGCGCGCAATGGCACCGTCGAAATGGGTGCGCTGGAGCTGTTCCTGGCTGAGCCTTTCTTCGCACGCATGCCGCCCAAGTCGCTGGACCGGAATGATTTCTCTGAGATGATCGACCTGGTGAAAGAACTGGGTGACGCTGACGCGGTGGCGACCCTGACCGGGATGTGCGCAGCGGGGGTGGTGCAGGGGATGGAACACTGTCCGCAACCGCCGTCTTGCGTGCTGGTTACAGGCGGTGGACGGCGCAATCCGGTGTTGATGGAGATGCTGCGCGTATCTCTCGACTGCCCTGTCGAACCGGTCGAGGCCGTGGGGCTGGACGGCGATATGCTCGAGGCGCAGGCTTTTGCCTATCTGGCCGTGCGCGTGGCGCGGGGATTGCCAACCTCGTGCCCCGGAACAACCGGGGTGAAAGCGCTGGTAGGCGGCGGTATGGTCAGTACAGTGAACGCTCAACCGGTGGGTTGAGGCTACATCCAGGTAACGGCTAACGCGTTATCGACACACAGGCTTGCCACTGCGACGGGCTGTGTCGAAGTGAAAATGCCCTTTGTGATACCGGTCAGCATCAGGACCAAGAACAGTTCCAAACAGGCCACAGGCTCCGCTGTGCAACTCTCGTAACACGGTGCTTTGATCGGTGTCGCTCCATCCGTTCTGAACGGTGATCTGCGTTCCGTCCTGCAACACGAAGGTCGAGATATCGATGGCCCGACCTCGCGCATGTTCGGAGATGCGCGCATAGGGCTGGTTGTTCTGCGTCTTGCAGGCATAGTGGCCAACAACGCGCATCCCCTTGAGCCCACCACCCAGTTCGGCGAAGGCGGGTTTGGCGACGTTTTCGATCCACGTTTTCAGCGTAACGGCTGTCTGACAGTCCATCAGCGAGAACTGGCTGAGCGCAATGTCCGAAATTCTGTAAATCCGGACCGGGTTGGCGATGCCGCAACCTTGCGCTTTTCCAGCCAAAGACGCGCGGGTTTCGCCCAAGATGGTCCAGTCACCACAGACCGCCCCGCGGTCACGCATACGCTGGCGACCCACTTCAAACTGGCGGAACTTGCAAGGGCGCAGCGCAGGGCGTTTCGAGATCAGCACCGCAGGTTCGACAGTCGCGGCAGGTTCTTTGTGTTCGGTTGCGACTTCCTCCTCCAGATCGGGCAGCGCCAATTCGGATGAAAGGGGGGATTCTGCACAGGCGATCTCGGCGTTTGCAAGACCGGTGTTTGCGAACAGAAGCAGAAGGACCAGAAAGATGTGTTTCGCAATCACCCGATGCTCCGATACCTGCGGTAGCGTTTACAGAATGATAAATGTGTAACTTTCTGTAAACTCACCTTTTCAGAGCATCCCCAGACCAGCCTATCCCCGAGGGATATCAAACCCAGGTTCTGCCAGTTGGAACCCATCGAATTGAAATCCGGGAGACACTGTACAACTGACCAGCGTGTAATCACCGGTGCTGCGCGCGGCCTGCCAATGGCCGGTGGGAACAATCAGTTGCGGTGCGCCCCGAGACAAATCGAGTGACAGCACATGGTCAACCGCCGGGCCCTTGTCTGTTGCGCTCAAGGACAGGATTAATGGCGCGCCCGCGTGGTAGAGCCAGATCTCGGTCGCGTCGACCCGGTGCCAGTGGCTGCTTTCCCCCGCCTGCAGCAAGAAGTAGATACAGGTGCCGGTCGGGCGGCCCTTGTTCTCGGCGCGCCAGGTTTCCGCGTACCAGCCGCCCTCGGGGTGAGGTTGCAGGTTCAGGCGGTCGATGATCTCTTGTGCGGTCATGTGGCCCCCGTGTGTTTGGCGCAATTATGCACGGCAAGGTGTGATCCGCTATGGTATTCGTGCGCACGGGGAATATGTATGCCGCATGACACTGACCATTCCATTCGATAACTCATATGCCCGCCTGCCGGACGCGTTTTTTGCGCGACAGAATCCGGTGCCTGTACGCGCGCCCAAGTTGATCGCGTTCAATGATGATCTGGCACGGCTGTTGCAGGTCCATCCGGGCGACGTGCAAGAGATGGCGGAAGCCTTTGCAGGTAATCACATCCCCGATGGTGCGGACCCCATCGCGCAGCTTTATTCCGGGCATCAGTTTGGCCAGTACAACCCACAGCTTGGGGACGGGCGCGCGGTGCTGTTGGGTGAAACTGTCGGAACGGATGGCGTGCGGCGGGATGTTCAGCTGAAAGGCTCGGGCCCGACGCCGTTTTCACGTAGGGGCGACGGCAGGGCGTGGCTGGGTCCGGTTCTGCGCGAATACGTGGTGTCCGAGGCGATGCACGCGCTGGGCATCCCCACAACACGCGCACTGGCGGCGGTAGAGACCGGTGAAACCGTGTTCCGGGAGGGTCCGATGCCCGGTGCGGTGCTCACCCGGGTTGCAACCAGCCATTTGCGAGTAGGTACCTTTCAGGTCTTTGCCGCGCGGGGGCAGTTGGACAATCTGCGGTGCCTGACAGACTACGCCATCGCGCGCCACTATCCCGGCGTCGAAGGGCCAATGGGCCTGCTGCGGGCCGTTCGGGATGCGCAGGCCCGCCTGATCGCTTGGTGGATGAGCGTGGGCTTTATCCATGGGGTCATGAACACCGACAATTGCTCGATCGCGGGTGAGACCATCGATTATGGCCCCTGTGCCTTCATGGACGTTTATCACCCCAATACGGTCTACAGCTCGATAGATCGGATGGGCCGTTATGCCTATTCCAACCAGCCAGATATTGCTGTCTGGAATCTGGCGCAGCTGGCAACCTCTTTGATCCAGCAGATGGACAACAAGGACGCCGCTGTTGAGGAGGCGACCGAGATCGTGCATGCCATGCCAGACCTGCTGCAACAGAACTGGTTGGTCCGGTTCCGGGCAAAGGTCGGACTGACGACCGCTGAGGAAGGCGATCGGGCGCTGATCACCGATCTGCTAAAACGCATGGCCGAGGGGCAGGCTGATTTCACCAACACCTTCCGTGCGCTGGGCAAAGATACCGCGCGCGACCAGTTTATCGACCCGCAGGCCTTTGACAGCTGGGCAGAGGGCTGGCGTGCTCGCTTGGTACGTGAGGCGTCACCGCATGACGTGATGACCGCAGCGAACCCAGCCTTTTTTCCGCGCAATCACCGTGTCGAGCAGATGATCCAATCAGCGGTGGCGGGGGATTACCAGCCGTTCCATCGGCTGAACGCCGTCCTCGCGCGGCCTTACGACGATCAGGCAGATGCGGACGATCTGAAACGGCCCCCGACCGATAACGAGGTCGTGCACGCCACGTTCTGTGGTACGTGACGGTCAAACATCTCTGGTAGTCGCTCGGTGCGGTATGGTTTCGCGGGGAGGGGCGAATTGTTTTGTCCGGTCTAAATCGGTGTTGGATGCGCTGAAACTGCGGCACTTCCGTCCTGCCGCTCCCGGATGAAATGAGGGGAAACCCATTTGTTTCTGGCCGCGTCACGTGCCGGGTTTTTAAGCGAAATACCATTCCAAGGCGACTTCCCCGGTTGCCGTTGCTGCGAAGTGAAACTGAAGGGTTGCGTCCGGCGGCAGGCGTGTCACTTTGGGTCAAGCCCACTGGTCAGATCTATATGCAGTCATCTTCCACCCTTCGCATTGCCAGCTATAACATTCAGAAATGCCTCGGGCTGGATTTCCGGCGCCAGCCGCAGCGCATTTTGCAGGTCATCGAACATATGCAGGCCGATATCGTTGTGTTGCAGGAGGCCGACAAACGTCTGCCGCCGCGCCCGGCGGCCCTGCCGCATTTCATGCTGGATGAAGCCGGTTGGCAGATCGTCGATCTGGGCGGTGCCGGCAGTCTGGGCTGGCATGGCAACGCGGTGATCTGGCGTGGCGAGGGCCTTTCGGTCCGGCGGACCGGACATCACGAATTGCCCGGGCTTGAACCGCGCGGCGCGGTCCGTGTCGAATTTGATACCCCTATCGGGCCGTTGCGGGTGATGGGTATGCATCTGGGGCTGTTGCCCGCATCGCGACGTCAGCAGATCTCGCATATCAGGCGGTTTGATAAAGAGCTGGAGCAGATGCCGACTGTCTGGGCGGGGGATTTCAACGAATGGTCCCGACAGCCGATTCTGGATCACCTGGCACCCGAAATGCGTTTCCTGCCCCCCAAGCCAAGTTTTCCCGCCGCGCAGCCGCTGGGCGCGCTGGATCGGATCGCGCTGGGCGCGGGCGTCAGGGCCACTGCGCATGGTGTCCATGACGCGCGCCCCGCACATATCGCATCGGATCATTTGCCGGTTTGGGCTGATTTGGCGCGCGTGGCTTAACTTCAACGGAAAAGAAGAAATCCCTGTGGCGCAAAGTGCGCAGACATACTAAGACAGACACCCGAGCAATTCTGAGGGGCATCATGTCGGAAACGATTATTGGACGTTGTGAGGCCAAAGGTCTGCGCATGACCGGTCAAAGAAGGATCATCGCGCAGGTATTGGAACAAAGCGACGACCATCCGGATGTCGAAGAACTGTACGCGCGTGCTTCTGCCATCGACACAGGCATCTCGATTGCGACGGTGTATCGTACGGTCAAACTGTTCGAAGAGGCCGGTATTCTGGAGCGTCTGGAGTTCGGCGATGGGCGGGCCCGTTACGAGGATGCCGAGCGCGATCACCACGATCACCTGATCGACATGCAGTCGGGCGAGGTCATCGAATTTGTCGATCCCGAGATCGAAGCCCTGCAGGAAAAGATCGCCGCCAAGCTTGGGTACAAGCTGAAAGGGCATCGGCTGGAACTGTACGGCGTACCGCTCAAGCAGGAGTGATCCATCACAAATCGCGAACGGCCCCACCACGTTAATTCATTGAACGTTTCGGGAATTGGCTTGCCAGACGTCGCCGGTTGCGGTTCATGTGCCCGGACACTGCACCCCAAGTACCCTTTTCCTGTGGACGCGCGCATGAATAACGTAAACGGCATCCTTTTGCTGATCGGCTCGATGGCGGCCTTTTCGCTTGAGGATATGTTCATCAAGTTCCTGTCGGGCGCTGTGCCGACCGGTCAGATCATGGTGTGTCTGGGTGTGTTCTGCGGGCTTGTCTTTGCGGTGATGTCGGTGGTCACCCGCAAACGCATCTTCGATCCCGTGGCGTGGAAACTGCTGCCGATGCTACGCGCAGGGACAGAAGGATTCGGTGCCGTGACCTTTGTCACCGCGCTGTCGCTGATCGATCTGTCCACTGTCGCCGCCGTGTTTCAAGCCATGCCGCTTGCCGTGACCATGGGCGCGGCCCTGTTTCTGGGAGAGCAGGTCGGCTGGCGCCGCTGGAGCGCCATTGGTGTCGGCTTTGTCGGTGTTCTGATGATCATTCGCCCCGGATTGGAAGGGTTTCAGCCAGATTCACTGTTTGTCGTTCTGACCGTGTTTGCGATTGCGGCGCGTGATCTGATAACCCGCAAGCTGGATGTTCGGGTGGCTTCATCCGTTGTGGCGATGCAGGCGTATATCGCAGTGGCGCTGGCCGGGTTGCTGTTGATGGTTATTTCAGGAACACCCTTCGTGCCGGTACAAAGCGACCAGGCAGGTCCGTACCTGGGGGCGATCGGTTTTGGTGTTCTAGGGTATTACGGCATCGTCACGGCCATGCGGGTTGGCGAGGCTTCGGCCATGATGCCATTCCGTTACACGCGTCTGGTGTTTTCGATCCTTGCCGGAATGCTGATGTTCGGGGAACGCCCTGACGCGCTGACAATGGCAGGGGCGAGCCTCATCATCGGATCTGGCCTGTACACCTTTATCCGCGAGCGACGTTTGGCGCGCAATCTGGTCCCGGCGTGAACCTGTTGGCGCAAACAGCAAACTGTTAGCCCTAAAGGTCGGTAAATATGCGTGTTAGCGATAACGGAACCGGTTTACTTTTGGCCGGTTGCTGTTATGACGCGTGCAACCGACTGCAGCCATAGGGACAGACCTCATGAGCACCATTATTGACATCCACGCGCGCGAAATTCTGGACAGCCGGGGCAACCCGACAGTCGAGGTCGACGTGATTCTGGAGGACGGCACCATGGGCCGCGCCGCCGTACCGTCCGGTGCGTCCACCGGCGCACATGAAGCCGTTGAAAAACGCGACGGCGACAAATCCCGCTATATGGGCAAAGGGGTTCTGGAAGCCGTGGCCGCCGTGAATGGTGAGATCGCCGAGGAATTGGTGGGCTTTGACGCGACAGAACAAGTGGCCATCGATCAGGCGATGATTGAACTGGACGGAACCAATAACAAAGGCCGTCTGGGTGCCAACGCCATTCTGGGCGTCTCGTTGGCCACAGCAAAGGCAGCAGCCGATTTCACCACGCAGCCCCTTTATCGCTACGTCGGCGGCACCTCGGCCCGCGTACTGCCGGTGCCGATGATGAATATCATCAATGGCGGCGAACACGCCGACAACCCGATCGACATTCAGGAATTCATGATCATGCCAACCTCGGCCGCGAATATCCGCGAGGCCGTGCGAATGGGGTCCGAAGTGTTCCATACGCTGAAGAAAGAACTGTCTTCCGCGGGGCTGGCCACGGGCGTGGGCGATGAGGGCGGATTTGCCCCCAACATCGCCAGCACCCGCGAGGCGCTGGACTTCATCCTGAAATCCATCGAAAAGGCGGGCTACAAACCCGGCGAAGAAATCCACCTGGCCTTGGATTGCGCGGCGACCGAGTATTACAAGGATGGTAAATACGTTCTGGCGGGCGAGGGGATCACCCTGACATCCGAAGAAAACGCAGCCTATCTGGCGGCGCTGGTCAATGACTATCCGATCATCTCGATCGAAGACGGCATGTCCGAGGATGACTGGGACGGCTGGAAAGCCTTGACCGACGCCATCGGCGACAAGGTGCAGCTGGTGGGCGACGACCTGTTTGTGACCAATCCAGCGCGCTTGGCCGAAGGCATCAAGCGCGGCTGCGCGAACTCGATGCTGGTCAAGGTGAACCAGATCGGATCGCTGACTGAAACCCTGCGCGCCGTCGATATGGCGCACCGTGCGCGTTACACAAACGTGATGTCGCACCGTTCGGGCGAGACCGAGGATGCCACCATTGCTGATCTGGCGGTGGCGACCAATTGCGGTCAGATCAAAACTGGCTCGCTGGCGCGGTCGGACCGGTTGGCCAAATACAACCAGTTGATCCGCATCGAGGAATCACTGGGCGAGGTTGCGGAATACGCGGGCGCGTCGATCCTTCGCAAATAACGCGCGTGGTGCTAGGCTGGCCCCTGGGTTTAATCCGGGGGTCGCATTGTGCTGAACATCATCGAACCGGAAACGCCGGACCAGTTTGAAGCGGTTCGGCGTTTGTGTCGGGATTACAGGGATTTCCTGCTGGCACTGGATGAAAGAACCGCCCAAATCGTTCAGGCCTTCTACCCAAGCGAAAAATACACCCGTGTAATGGACAACATCGACGCGGAACACACGCCGCCGAACGGTGGGATCAAACTGGCATTACTGCATGGGGAACCGGTCGGCTGCGGCATGTTTCACACGTACGAGCCTGGTGTGGCTGAAATCAAACGCGTATTTGTAACTGACGCAGCAAGGGGGACCGGCGCAGGCTGTGCCATCATGCTTTCGCTGATCGAAATGTGTCGAGATCTTGGGTTCGACTATATTCGAATGGACACCGGCAAACCCCTGGAAGCGGCGACTCGGTTATACCTGTCTTTGGGCTTTCACCTGCGCGACGCCTATTACCAAACTCCTGAAATCGCACGTGACCACCTGCTTTTTTTCGAGATGCCGCTATTTGAGAATGACACGCGCGGGCCTGAGAAAAGTTAGAGTTTTCAGGGATATATCCGTCTGTTTTGGAGGTTTTTGACAATAAAAATGTGGCTTATCTATTCTTATGTGTGAACTTGTTACTTATCACGTCCACACCGAATGCCGTAGTTTGTCTTCATTGCAGAAAGGAGACTACGATGTCTGTATCCAAATTCCTTCTGATAATCGCCACAACGTCCATCACAGTATTGTCCGCCTGCGCGGGTCCGGGAACGTATCCGATAACCGGAGAACAGGTTTCGTCGAATGACCCGGTTCAGGACATGAATCCGGCAAATATCTTCCGCGGCGAGTCGCGCTAAAGTACCTTGCTCATCAGCATATACCTGTCACGTTGTCTGAACCCGGTGCGCAGATAGAGCTTTTGGGCAGATTCATTGTTTCGGTCGACTTCCAGATGAAGAGCCATCAGGCCTGCCCCGGCAAGAGCTTTGGGCAGGTCCAAAAGAACCTCGGTGGCAATGCCGCGGCCCCGAACGGCGGGGCGTATATAGATCTCGTCCACGAAACCGTCCATGCCGCCGAACTCGACTGACCAGCCAAAGGTCAGGATGATATATCCCAAAGGCGCGCGCCCGGGTCCGATCAGATAGACACAGCCATGAGGGATGCCATCCAGCATGGGGGCGAGGGCATTGCGTGTCTTGTCGGCGTCCTGTGTCAGCCCGGCCTCTGTATGAAAGGCGGTGACCAGCGTCATAAGGCGATCCAGATCTTCGGGGCGCGCAAGGCGGAGGGCGGCGCTCATAATCTGGCCAGCCTTTCTGTCAGCAAGGTGAAAAAGCCGTCAGCGTCGATTTCCCCCATGAACAACGCATTTGGTGCGCGGTTGGTGACACCCCACCAATCCGCAACGGTCATGCCCAGGGTCAGGTCGGACCCTGTTTCAATCTCGACATTCAGGTGGCGACCCGAAAACAGCTCGGGGCGGATCAGATAGGCGGTGACGCAAGGGTCGTGCAGGGGGGCGCCTGCGCTGCCGTATTTCTCTTTGTCGAAGCGTTCAAAGAAATCCGTCATCTCGGCCACGGCATGTCCAACCTTGCTGTCCAATGCGCGGAACGCGTCGTTTCGTGATTTGGTCACCAGCGCTTTGTGTGTGACATCCAATGGCATGACAACGATTGGCCTTCCGGATTTAAAAACGATATCAGCAGCTTCTGGGTCGACATAGATGTTGAATTCAGCGGTGGGGGTGATGTTGCCGACTTCGAAATATGCCCCACCCATCAAGACGATTTCCTGCACGCGGTCGATAATATCGGGGGCTTTGCGAAATGCAGTCGCGATGTTTGTCAGCGGCCCCAGTGGACACAGGGTCACCGTCCCAGATTCTTCAGAGCGCAGGGTGTCGATGATGAAGTCCACAGCGTGACCTTCAGCCAAGGGCATCTGCGGATCCGGCAGGACCGGGCCATCCAGCCCGGTTTTTCCGTGCACATGTTCTGCGGTTACAAGCGGGCGGTTCAGCGGTTTGTCGCAGCCCGCATAAACCGGCACATCCGTACGTCCGGCCAATTCACAAACGATTCGGGCGTTCTTGGCCGTAAGGGCGAGTGGGACGTTACCCGCGACGGCCGTGATACCCAGAACCTCGATCTCGTCCGGGCTGGCCAGCGCCAACAGTATGGCGACGGCGTCATCCTGTCCGGGATCGGTGTCGATGATGATCTTGCGAGGGGGCATTGGCGTCTCCGGGGGTCGTGAAGGTGGGACACTCGCAAGTGTCGGATCGCTTGTCTACCCGTTTCTGGTCGCCGCCAGTGCATCCGCCGGCGGGAGTTTGCCGTTGGCGCGATGCTCTTCCGTTTTGACCTCGTCCCAAAGCGCATCCATCTCGGCCAGATCGCTTTGCGTGGGGGTCTTGCCCCGTTCGGCCAGCCGGGCTTCGACCTTTTCAAAGCGACGGGTGAACTTGGCATTGGTGCGACGCAGGGCGGCTTCGGGTTCGATGCCAAGATGACGGCCCAGATTGACCATCACGAACAGCAGATCGCCGAACTCGTCTTCCAGCGCGTCGGCATCCATTTTGTCGCGCGCCTCTTCCAGTTCGGCGGCTTCTTCGGTGATCTTGGCCAGAACATGGCTGGCGTCAGGCCAGTCGAACCCCACCCGAGCGGCACGTTTTTGGAGCTTATGCGCGCGCAGTAGTGCGGGCAGGTTTGCGGCCACACCGTCCAGTGCACCTTTTTGTTCTTTGCCCGCCCGCTCGGCGGCTTTGATGGCCTCCCAATCTTTGGTTTGCTGGTCGGCCGACTTGTCACGGGATTCATCGCCAAACACATGCGGATGGCGGCTGACCATCTTGTCGGACATGGTGCGCACCACGTCCTGAAAAGTGAAATGTCCTGCTTCTTCTGCCATTTGGGCGTGAAATACGGATTGAAAAAGCAAATCCCCCAGCTCTCCCTTAAGCTCGTCAAAGGCTTCGCGTTCGATGGCGTCCGCGACCTCATAGGCCTCTTCGATGGTATAGGGGGCGATGGTTGCGAAATCCTGTTCGATATCCCACGGGCAGCCGGATTGCGGATCGCGCAGGCGGCGCATGATTTCCAGCAGCCGTTCGATACCTGCATTGCTGTCATGGATCAGAGGATTTTCAGCCATTGCGAACCCTTTCATTCCGGTGTCAGATGCATCCATTCCGCAGTCCCGATCAGGAGTCCACCCCAGATGCCCGTCGTCAACCGAATTGCCGATTTCTCTGCCGACATGACCAGATGGCGCCAGTATCTGCATACCATCCCCGAGTTGGAATTCGAATGCCATGAAACGGCAGCCTTTGTGGCCGAACGTCTGCGTGAGTTCGGGGTTGATGAGTTGCATGAGGGGATCGCAAAGACCGGGATGGTCGCGATCATCAACGGGCAGGGCGACGGGCCGACGATTGGCCTGCGCGCTGATATGGATGCGTTGCCAATTACCGAGGAAACGGGCGTTGACTATGCCTCTCAGAACCCCGGAAAGATGCATGCCTGCGGCCATGACGGGCATACTACCATGCTACTGGGCGCGGCACGTTATCTGGCCGAGACGCGAAATTTCAGCGGTCGCGTGGCGCTGATCTTTCAACCCGCCGAGGAAGATGGCGGTGGTGCTGGTGTGATGGTCGAAGAAGGCATCATGGACCGGTTCGACATCTCGCAGGTCTACGCGCTGCACAACGCGCCGGGATTTGCCGAAGGGACATTCTATACAACGCCGGGGCCGATCATGGCGGCTGTCGATACATTCGAAGTGCATATTCAGGGTGTCGGCGGCCACGGTGCGATGCCGCATGAAACCCGTGATCCGGTTATGGCGGCCTGTGGGATTGCGCAGGCCATTCAGACCATTGTCAGCCGCAACCATTATGCGCTGGATGATCTTGTCGTTTCGGTCACGCAAATCCACACCGGCACGGTCAACAACGTTATCCCGGATACGGCCTATATCAACGGTACCGTTCGAACGTTCGATCCGAACGTCCAGCAGATGGTGATGCGGCGCATGGCCGAGATTGTCGAAGGACAAGCCAAATCCTATGGGGTCGAGGCGCGATTGGAATACAATGTCGATTACCCAGCCACCATCAATGATGCCGAAAAGGCGGGCTTTGCGACCGAGGTGGCGCGTGAAATATCCGGTGACGACCGGGTCACCGGCAATACCGGGCGCGAGATGGGGGCCGAGGATTTCTCGTACATGCTGCAAAAGCGCCCCGGTGCTTATTTGTTCCTAGGGCAGGGCGAAGGCGCAGGGCTGCATCATCCGAAATACAACTTTAACGACGAAATCGCACCGGTGGGCGCGTCGTTTTTCGCGCGGATCGTGGAAAAAGCGCAGCCGTTGAGCTGATAAAGGTTCGGGAAAGGGACTACAGAAGACATGGCACTGGAAGACGCAAGAAACCAGGTGGATGAGGCATTCACTAATCCGGACCTCAAGGGGTTGTCTTATGAAAATACGTTCGGCGGGGCGACGTCTTTTCTGCGGCGGCTTTACACCAAGAACCTGAAGGGAGTGGACATCGCCGTTACTGGCGTGCCGTTTGATCAGGCGGTTACAAACCGGCCCGGCACGCGCCTTGGCCCTCGGGCGATCCGTGAAGCCAGCGCACTTCAGTCGCCCGATGCGCCTTATGGCTGGCCCTTTGATGCGCTGAGTGAACTGGCGATCGTGGATTATGGCGATATGGCTTATGATTATGCCAATATCCCGGCCTTTCCTGACACGCTGACCGACCACATCCGAACCATTCTGGCTGCTGATGTGGCGTCGGTCGCGCTGGGTGGCGATCACTATATCAGCTTTCCGATCCTCAAGGCCTATGCCGAGAAATTCGGGCCAATGTCCCTGCTGCAATTCGATGCGCATACCGACACATGGGCCGACGACGACATGTCCCGCGTGGATCACGGGACAATGTTCTACAAGGCTGTAAAGTCGGGCATTGTCGATCCGAAACGCTCGGTCCAGGTGGGTATTCGCACGACGAACGAGGATACGCTGGGCGTGAACATCATCGATGCGCGCGAGGTTTATGAATCGGGACCAGCTGCTGTGGCAGAGAAGATCAAGAACATTCTTG
The DNA here is from genome assembly GCF_056535045.1 of Ruegeria sp. O6. Lineage (NCBI taxonomy): Bacteria > Pseudomonadati > Pseudomonadota > Alphaproteobacteria > Rhodobacterales > Roseobacteraceae > Ruegeria > Ruegeria sp. O6. Next base: position 79,846 of record NZ_JBQERM010000001.1, read on the forward strand.
GTGACAGCCCCGTTTACCTCAGCTTTGACATCGACGGTCTTGACCCGGCTTTTGCCCCTGGTACGGGCACGCCAGTCTGGGGTGGATTAAGCTCGATTCAGGCGCAAATCATCCTGCGCGACATTGCCGGGATCAATATCAAGGGCGGGGACGTTGTCGAAGTATCGCCGCCCTTTGACACCTCAGGTGCGACAGCGATTGCTGGGGCCCATGTGGCGACGCAGATCATTTGCCTGTTGGGGTGGAACAAGCTGGATAAAGCAGATGGGTAAACCCGCAAGGGTTCACGTTAACCAACAGTTAGCCATGCTTAAGGTATGTGCTGGATCAAGTGACGAACAGGGACGGGACCATTACGCACATGACCGAATTCAACCAACCACTTAGCGGGAATGATCTGGCCCGGTTTTCCGGGCCGAACACATTCATGCGCCTGCCGCAGGCCTCCTCGCTTGAGGGGTTGGATGTGGCGGTGCTGGGGGTGCCGATGGATATCGGCACGTCGTGGCGGTCGGGCACGCGCTTTGGCCCCAAGCAGATCCGCGGCGAAAGCGCGATGATCCGGCCCTATAACATGGCCACCAGAGCGGCCCCGTTCGACAGTTTGCAGATAGCCGATATTGGGGATCTGGCGATCAACACCTTCTCGCTTGCAGACAGCCTCAGGATCATCAAGGAAAGCTATGACGCCATTTTGGCGAAAGGCGTGATCCCGATGGCCATGGGGGGCGATCATTCGATCACCCTGCCGATCCTGCGAGCCATCAAGGCAATACACGGGCCCGTGGCGCTGGTGCATGTGGACGCTCATGCCGATGTGAATGACGAGATGTTCGGTGAACGCGAAACCCACGGCACCGTTTTCCGTCGTGCATATGAAGAGGGGCTGATTGTTCCCGACAAGACGTTCCAGATCGGCATTCGCGGCTCGGGTTATGCAGCCTCGGATTTTACCGAGGCCAAGGACTGGGGCTTCCGCCAGTTCCCCGCATGGGAGCTGTGGCAGCAGAACCTGACCCAGATCGGATCGCAGGTTCGCAAGATCATTGGGGACCACCCGGTTTACATCTCGTACGACATCGACAGCCTTGATCCCGCATACGCTCCGGGCACCGGCACGCCGGAAATCGCGGGTCTTTCGACACCGCAAGCGCTGCAACTGATCCATGCCCTGCATGGGGTAAACGTGGTGGGATGCGATCTGGTCGAAGTCTCACCCCCTTATGATCCATCGGGCAACACAGCACTGACAGCAGCCAATCTGATCTATGAGATGCTGTGCATCCTTCCGGGTGTGACGTCGCGGTAAGACGCGGTGGAATGTCTTGCCGCCGGTTTTGTTCCGCTTAGGGTTCACAAAAGGGATGGAGCGGGATGAAAAAGATGGCTTTGTGGGCAGTGATTGCGCTTGTGGTTGGGGCGGGCGCCTATGTCCGGCTGGCACCGTCAGACCCTGCGCGGTGGCACGTCACTTTGGTTTCGACCGAAAGCCAGAACTTGCCGGGTGGTGTGTTGCGCGTTGTTGAAACCGGCCCCGACGGGTTGCAGCGTCTTGACAAGGTTGCCCAAGCCACGCCGCGCACTACAGTATTGGCCGGCTCGGTCAGCGAGGGCATGATCACCTATATCACCCGCACGAAATGGATCGGCTTTCCCGACTACACCACGGCTCAGCAGGACGGAGACACCCTGCGCATTCACGGCCGCTTGCGGTTTGGTCGCAAGGATTTCGGGGTGAACAGGACGCGGGTCGATGGGTGGTTGACTGCACTTCAATAGATTGAAATCAAGGGGAAAGTTCCTAAATTGGACGTATGAATGACTATGAGAAAAAGTTCCATAATGCATTGGCTGAAATTGAGCAGGCCGGTGTTAAGCAGCACATAAGAATTGAGTCTGAGCTTGAACGATTGAAAGCCCTTGGCTTTGAACCAAGACCCTTTCTGTATTGGGCTTCGCCATTAACCAATGTTGCTGTGTTTGTCTTGTTGACCTTGATAGTTGCTTCGGTTCAGGCCGGGGTAACTGTCATACTTGGTGAGAACTTTTGCCTTCCCAATATATTTGGCTTTGCAGCGTTGGCCGCCGTACCACTTACTTTGCTAACAGTCGCACTCAGACTGTTCCAACGCAGGGCATACAATTTGAGCAAGTGGGAAGACTTGTAGCGCTCAGAGAGCGTTGTCACCATCTGGCGGTGTATCCAAATTTGGCCAGTCCGAGTGTAACCCAGACGACAAACACCCCTCCTGAACCTCACGCCACATGGGAACGTTCAGGGACATCTGGCATTGCGCCGTGAACATGCGTCCGTCGACCTGAAGGCAGATCATCTCACCCAGTTCGATGCGAGACCCGGATGTGTCAGTGCAATAGCAATCCCGCGTCTTGCCATCAGGGCCGATGTAATCCGCGAATGCAGGCGTCGTTGTCAGCAGCAGAGTAATTAAAACCCGTTTCATGGCCGCAAGCTTAGCATGACGTTGCCCTTGACCAAAGCCCCCGGATGAGAGACACCGCCGGGATGATCCCCGAAGAACGTCTTGAACAGATCACCCAGCGTTTTCAGTACCTCGAAGCTGCCATGGCCGATGGCGCGTCGGGTGGTGATATTGCGGCGCTGGCCAAAGAATATTCCGACCTCAAGCCTGTCGTCGATCAGATCATGGCCTGGCGACAGCTGGTGGGAGATCTGGCCGAGGCGCAGGCGATGCTGACTGACCCGGACATGAAAGAGCTTGCCGAGGAGGAAATCCCCGAGTTGCAGGCTCGCATCCCCAAGGCGGAAAACGCGCTCCAACTGGCATTGTTGCCAAAGGATGCGGCAGATGCCCGTCCAGCGATGCTGGAAATTCGCCCTGGCACCGGCGGGGACGAGGCCGCTTTGTTCGCGAGTGATCTATTGCGCATGTATCAGCGATACGCCGAGGCGCGTGGCTGGAAATTCGAGATTATCGAAGAGCAGGCCTCGGATCTGGGCGGCATCAAGGAAGTAGTAGCCCATATCAAAGGCGACAACGTCTTTGCGCGACTGAAGTACGAATCCGGCGTCCATCGGGTGCAACGCGTGCCCGAAACCGAAAGCGGCGGGCGCATTCACACCTCGGCGGCGACTGTGGCGGTTCTGCCCGAGGCCGAGGATGTAGACATCCAGATCGACGCCAATGATATCCGAATCGATACGATGCGAAGCTCGGGCGCGGGCGGACAGCACGTGAACACGACTGACTCGGCTGTGCGGATCACGCATCTTCCGACGGGATTGGTGGTGACAAGTTCCGAGAAGTCCCAGCATCGCAACCGCGAGATCGCCATGCAGGTTCTGAAGACGCGCTTGTACGATCTGGAGCGGCAGCGGATTGACAGTGAACGCTCGGCAGATCGTGCCAGTCAGGTTGGCTCGGGGGATCGCTCGGAACGCATTCGTACTTATAACTTCCCGCAGGGGCGCATGACCGACCACCGGATCAACCTGACGCTATATAAGCTGGATCAGGTGATGCAGGGTGATCTGGACGAGGTGATTGATGCGTTGACGGCGGATGATCAGGCCCGGCTGTTGGCCGAGATGGCACAATGACAGGTCTGCAAACAGCGGCACAGGCGATGGTGGCGGCGACAGCGCGTCTGCGTGCGGCCGGTGTGGACGATCCGGCACGCGACGCGCGTCTGTTGCTGGCCCATGCTGCACGGATTGAAGCCAGCCGTGTGACATTGATTGCCCCGGAAGAATTACAGCCTGAAATTGCCGAGCGTTATGATCAGCTGATCTCCTTGCGTGCCATTCGGGTTCCGGTGTCGCATCTGTTGGGTGAGCGGGAGTTTTACGGCCGCAGGTTCCGCGTCAGCCGGGATGTCCTTGATCCGCGCCCGGAAACTGAAGCCTTGATCGAAGCGGCGTTGAGCGAACCATTTGATCATGTCCTCGACCTAGGGCTGGGCTCGGGATGTATCCTGATAACCCTTCTGGCCGAACGCAGCAGTGCCACGGGCGTGGGTGTTGATCTGAGCGAAGCCGCCTGCCTGCAAGCCAGTGCCAATGCGGTTCAGCATCAGGTAGAGACGCGGATTGAGATCCTTCGATCAAACTGGTTCGAAAACATTGAAGACAAATTCGACCTGATTGTTTCCAACCCTCCGTATATCTCAGTGTGTGAGATGGAAGAACTGTCGCCCGAAGTGCGTGAGCACGAGCCGCGCATGGCCCTGACGGATGAGGGGGACGGGTTGGGCGCGTATCGTCGGATCGCGGCGGCGACCCCGGATTTTCTGTTGCCGGGCGGGCGAATTCTTGTCGAAATCGGCCCGACGCAGGCGGCAAAAGTGTCAGCCTTGTTCGATGCCGCCGGGTTGGTGGACGTCCGGGTAATCCCCGATCTGGACGGTCGCCATCGTGTCGTCGGCGCAAGAATGCCGGGATGAGCGGCGGGTTTGCGGCAAAAAACGCCTACCTGTAGAAAAAAGCTGGTGAAAATCCGAGATTCCTCTTGTCTGCGCCGTCAGGACATGCTTACTCAGGATTAGTCGGCGAGGTTGACGCTGTTGCAGCGCACCCCTGACGCCAAGCCCAAAAAGTCGACTTCCCGTCACGGCAAACGCCTTAGAGCAGTGCAAAACACGGGTTGAGCGACAGCGCATTGATAAGGCTGACGTAAAGTAAGATGAGATCTTCCAAACCCCGTTCGCGGGCCAAGAATAACCGCAATCGTCCTTCTGGCGGCAACGTCGTAAACCGGGTTTTTGACAGCTCGGGTCCCGAAGGCAAGGTCCGTGGCACGCCGCAGCAGATTATTGACAAATACAACCAGTTGGCACGTGACGCTCAGCTGTCGAATGACCGCGTGGCGGCAGAAAACTTCCAGCAACACGCGGAACACTACCTGCGGATGCTGAGCGAAGCGCAGCGCGAGATTGACGCGCGCCGTGAAGAGCAGGAGCGCCAGAACCGCGAACGCCAGGCCGAGCGCGACCGTGAACGTGCCGAACGTCAGGAACGCGAAGCGACCCGCCAGGCTGATCCGGCCGAAGCACCGCAGCCTGATGTAATGGACCTGTCTCAGCAAGTTTCAGAGCCCGATAGCGGTCTGGTGGAGACCCCGGAAAACAAAGAAACCCCGGCGGCTGAAACACCGGAAGAGGCTCCGCGCAAGGAAAAACCCGCGCGTAAGCCACGCGCCCGGAAGCCCAAAGCTGCGCCCGAGGCAAAAGAGGATGCTCCTGCCGACACGGGGGACGCACCGGAGGCGGCAGAATAAAGCCGATGTCAAAAGAACCAAGCCCCGAGGTTTAACTCGGGGCTTTTTCGTTTGATCAGGTTTTCTTAACTTCGCGCGCCAAAGCGCAGAACGCTTCCAGCGGGACTTGCTCGGCACGGTCCGTGGGCTTGATACCTGCGGCCAGAAGGCGGTCTTCGATATCCGAGGCAATGCCTTTGAGTGAGGCGCGCAGCATCTTGCGGCGTTGGTTGAAGGCGGCAGCCACGACGCGCGACAGGGTGGCGGCATCGGCGGGATAGCGTGGCTCGGGCAAGGCGGTCAGGTGGACCACGGCGCTTGAAACCTTGGGCGGCGGAGTGAAGGCCCCGGGGGGAAGCAACATGGCGATACGTGCCTCTGCCCGCCATTGGGCAAGGATGGCAAGGCGTCCATAGGCTTTGCTGCCGGGTTGGGCAACAATACGCTCGGCCACTTCGCGTTGGAACATCAGCGTCAGGCTCTGCCAGAATGGGGGCCATTCGGGCGGTGTCAGCCAACGCACCAGCAGCTCGGTGCCGACATTGTAGGGCAGGTTGGCGGCGACGCGGATTGGCGGTGTCAGATATTCAAGCGGGTTGATCTCCAGTGCGTCGCCGTTGATCACCTCAAGCCGACCCGGATACGCGGCGGCGATGTCGTTCAGGGCGGCAATGCACCGTGTATCTTTTTCGACGGCCACGACCTTGCGCGCGCCTTCGGACAGCAGGCCTCGTGTCAACCCACCGGGACCGGGGCCGATTTCAAGCACATCGCATTCTGACAAATCGCCGGCTTGTCGGGCGATCTTGGCAGTCAGGTTCAGATCCAACAGGAAATTCTGCCCCAGCGATTTGCGCGCCGAAAGCTGGTGGGTTGCGATGACCTCGCGCAGAGGGGGAAGCGTGTCTATAGCGCTCATGATCGGAATACCTTGGCGCCTGTGAAAGGGGCTGTGCCCGAGATTTTTGTGCCTCCGGCGGGGATATTTTCAGCCAGGTGAAGGATCAAGAGCTTTTTACCATGCGTTGGGCAAGTTTCAGGGCTTCGATAAGGCTGGAGGGGTTGGCGATGCCTTTCCCCGCGATGTCCAGTGCTGTTCCGTGGTCGGGTGAGGTACGGATGAACGGCAGGCCAAGGGTGACATTCACGCCCCGGTCGAAATCCAGCGTCTTGATCGGGATCAGGGCCTGATCGTGATACATGGCGATGGCGGCGTCATAGCGGGCGCGGGCGGCTGCGTGAAACAGCGTATCCGCAGGGTGGGGGCCTGTAATCGTCGCGTCCTCGGGGTTCAGATCAGCCAGCATCGGAGCAATCCAGTCGAGCTCCTCTGTGCCCATCTTGCCGCCTTCACCTGCATGCGGGTTCAGGCCTGCAACTGCGATCCGGGGATGCGCGATACCGAACTGATCACGCAAACCGCGTGCAGTGATTTCAATCGTTTCGCGCAGAAGATCAGGGGTAAGTGCCGCGGGAACTTGTGACAATGGAATGTGAATCGTCGCGGGAACGACGCGCAACTGCTCGCTGGCCAGCATCATGACTACCCGGCGGGTTCCGGAAAGGGCTGCCAGAAACTCGGTATGGCCAGGAAAGGTGAACCCTGCGCCGTCAATCAGGGCTTTCTTGTTGATCGGTGCGGTGCAAAGCGCTGCGGCCTCACCGGTCTGTACCAGTTCGGTACCGGTTTCGATGGCATCAACCACCGATGGCGCGTTGGCCGGATTCGGCTGGCCGAATACGTTCGCGGCGGGAAAATCCATCTGAAGAACGGGCAGGGCCCGGCCACAGGCTTCAGCAACCTGACTTGGGTGTTCGATTTTAGCAACGGGTGTGCCTGCTGGCAGGTGGCTGGCGTCCCCGATATAGAAGAACGGGCAGGCATCGCGCAGTTCAGCCCACGCCTTGGCCGCGATTTCCGGGCCGATACCGGCCGGTTCGCCGCAGCTGAGCGCGACGGGCCGTATCATTCCTGAGTAATGACAGCGTCAGCCCGCAGCTGCTCCACCAGACTGGCCGCAAAGGCCTGAAGACGTTGCTGCGCCAGCGCGTTGGCGACATCGCCCCGAGAGGTGTCTTCGCCCAGATCCCGCGTGCGGTTGCACAGCATCAGAAACACAAGCGTCTGACCATTGTTGCGGGTCAGAGTCGCCGACGCTTCGTTCCGGTCCAGCTTGGCCAGTTCCACGGCAATATCACCGGGCACCTCGGAAGGTGCGGCTTCGACCCGGTCCAGAACTTCGGCGGGCTGATCCTTGGCAATGCCATAGAGATCATCACAAGTGTCGATTTCTTCTTTCAACTTCGCGGCCCGCGAAAGGGTTTCGGCGCTGCGCCCGCCAGGCAGGTAATAGGCGGCATAATCCAACTTTGAAATGCGCGGAGCGCCGGTTGCGACTTCGCGCAAGCCCCGCATCTGAAACAGGGCAACCGCGTTCGGCAGGGTGATCGGGTCGGTGATCTCACCGGTCTGAAGCCCCAGGATGACAGGTTGAAGCGCCGGGGGCAGGTTCGAGATGTTCAGCCACTCCAGACGTCCACCCTGACCCCGTGTTGCGGCTGCGGAATACTGAGCGGCGGCAGCAGAAAACGCGTCCTGCCCTTCAAGGCGCGAGATTTCTTCGGCCAACAGCTCGGTCTGGGCAACCGTTTGCGGGTTTACCGGGATAATGATTTCGGACAGCAGGACCTGCAATCCGCCACCGCCCGTCTGGCCCAGCGCGCGATCAATCTCATCCTCGGTCGGGCGCGCCTGCGACAGATAGCGCGAGCTGATGTAGTCGCGCCATGCCAGTTGATCCGCGACATAATCCCGGACCGTTTCAGGGTCGACGCCCGCGTCGCCGAGAAGTTTCAGGAATTGTTCGGATGACAATTGTCCGCGCGAGGCGAATTCGTCGATGCCCAGCTGAACGGCCTCGGGCGTCGCTTGTACGCCGGCGCTGCGCATGACCTGCCTGCGCAGTTTTTCATCAATCAGGGCATCCCTGACGTCAGCTTCGTTACCACCGGGCAAACCCAGAACATTCAGGAATTGCAGGCGCTGTTCAAGCTCGTACCAGGTGACAATATCCTGATTGACGCGGATCGCGGGTGAGAACAGGCTTTGCGCGCTTCCCTGAAGAGGCGCGATTGCAAAAACTGCGGCAACCAGTGCCGGTGTGACCGGTTTAAGCCAACCGGAACGGAGAAACCTGGAGAAACCTGATATCAACTGCATGTTCTCTTGTATGTCTTGCCACCGCCTTCAAGGGCGTACCCTGTCAGAGAAAGGGTAAAGCCGAATTCTGTCGAAGGCTCAATAGTGGATGTTGAAGTAAAGCGCCGACTTACGGACATGTTAACCCGAACGCATTCGTTCTGATAGGTCACACCCAGACCCAACCGGATCGGTTCCGACTCAGCCAGATCGTAGCGCGCCAGAGCATTGGTCAGCCAGTTCTGATCGACCTGGTAGCGTCCGAGAAGCAGAATTTCCGAGATTTCTTCGGTGATGTTTTCCGCCGGGTCCGGTTCCTGCCAGATATAGCTACCAGACAGGCCGGCATTTTCGGATGCCCATGCGCCGCGCAGTTCGGCTTTGACAAAGCTGAAATCCCCGTCGATCAGACCGCGTCCGGCAAGTGACCAGCCATTGGCCGTGCTGATCTGCCCGGCTACCAGCAAATCCGACGATGTGCCCTGCAATCCCGATGTCAGCGTGAAGTTTGGATCGGCGTCGGCCCGAAACACTTGGCCCACAGTCGCCTGGGCCTGCCAGCCACCCGCGCCATACCGGGCCCAGTTCAGGCCAACCACACCAGTGGCACTGTTCTCGCGCTGATCTTCAGCAGGGAACCGCGAGAGGGACAGAAGGTTGCCCTGATCGAATTCCTGAAAAGTGCTTTCATCATTCGGAACATCGGTGTCCGATACATGTGTCCATCCGAACTGCGCAATCGGTTCGAGGAACTGAACAGCCCCCGATTCCTCGCGCCGGGTCATTGGATACCGGAGAGTCAAAGCCGCGCGCGGCGTAGATCGGGTCACGTTGTCGGGGTAGTTGCTGTCGTGGCGAACGTTGAAAGTGTCAACCGACGCCCCCAGCGTTGTATCGACCCGCAGCCCCGATGAGAAAGTCCAGCTGCGTAGCCATTCGGCGTCGAAGGTGGCCCGTGCCATGTCGCGACCAAGAACATCTGTATCGCTGGTGCGTTCGTGCGCATGACCGATGAAAGCCAGCCGAACCTCGCCCCCCAGCGTGCTGGGAAAATAGCGTTTTTCATAGTTGAGGTCGAAGACGCGGGACGGGATTTCGTCCTGATTTTCGCTGTCCCGTAGTGTTTTGTAGTAGATCAGGCCGGTTTTGAACGCACTATCGCGCTTGATCCGCTCCAGTGCGATTTCGCTGCGCAAGCGGTCCAGATCCGGCAAGCCGTAATCGGCCAGATAGGCATCGTCGGATGTAGTTTCCAGATTGAAGGTCAGACGGAAATCGTTCTTCAGATTGAACCAGCCGGTGGCAAACAGGTAGCCGCGATCCTGATCGGGTTGCACATCATCCCGTGTATAAGCGCCTTCCACCTGAATGCGTCCGTTCACAAAGGCCTGACGATAGCGGTATCCCAGAGTTGTCGTCTTGGCTGAGATGTAAGGCGTAAGTGTCAGGTCCTTGTGATCGCCAAGTTTGAAGAAATACGGAACCTGAACGCCAGTGCCCAATTGCGAGGTGCTGCGGATCGAAGGAACCAGAAAGCCGGTTGCCCTCTCTAGCGTTGGGTCGGGCAAGCGCAGATAGGGAAAGTAGAATACCGGATAATCCAGGACCCGAAGCTGCGCGCCTTCGAAATATAGTTGCCGTTCCAGTTGATCATGCGTGACTTTGCGCGCCCTGATCTGCCACAGAGGCGGCCTGCCGTCGGTGCAGACATGACAGGATGTGGCTGAAACCTTGCTGAATTGTGTATAACGTCCTGCGGCCCGTTTCGCCTGAACCGAGGCGATCTGTACCTGCTGTTCAAACACCATGCGTGCACCGATCAGCAGTCCGTTCTGAATTCCGCTGTCCAGTTGCCCTGAATCCGCCAACAGCGTGGTTTGACCACCCTGATCGATACGAATGGGGCCTTCCAATATCAGCTCGCCAGTCTCGCGGTCATACGTGATACGATGGGCGGACAACTTGGTGTCGCCCTGAAAGGCTTCGACATTGCCTTCAGCCACAAGTTTGCGCTCAGGCGTGATGAATACCTTGTCGGCCACCAGCAAGGCAGGCTCTTGTTGCGCTTGTGTGCCCTGTGGTTGTGGCCGGCCTTGGGATGTCTGTGCTGCAGTTCCCGCCGGTACGGACAAAGCCAGTGCACTGGTGAGCAATACAGGAACGATATGCCGCATCAGCCGTCCTCCGCATGCAGTAGCAGACCAAGAGACAGCAGAATTGCGGCAAAGGGCGGTGCCCAGGCAGCGATATAGATGGGCAATTGTCCGTTTTCCCCGAGGATTTGCGCGAAATTGCGCACGAAATAGATGGCAAATCCAAGCAGGACGGCTGTCAGGACGGCGATCCCAGTACCGCCGAACCGAACGTGGCGCATGGTAAACGCGGCCCCGATCAGAACCATCGAGATCAGAAAGAAAGGCCGGGCCAGCTGTACCTGCAGCCAGACCTCATATTGTTTGGTCGAAAACCCCGCCTCGCGAAGGTCGCTGATCAACTGGGGCAGGTCATAAACTGAAACCGAATCCTGTTGCCCAAACGTATCCATGATCCGCTGTCGGGTCAGCGAGGTCGGCAGCTCCAGACGCTCGTGTGCAACCGAGTTGGATTCGGGGTTTTGCCCATCCTGCAAGGCCCAGGTTTTTGCCTGATACAGAACCCAGTTCCCGTCTTCCAACTCTGCCCGATCCGCAACAATTTGCTGGGTTGGTTTGCCATCCCGCCCAAAGGTGATGACGGTAACACCGTCCAGCCGCAGCTTGTCTTGGTTCGATGTTGCCCGGGCGTGGATAACGGCCTGCCCATTCTCGGCAGACTGGCGCAGCCACAGGCCCTCGCTGCTGATCGAAAGGGCCGAACTGCCGTTGTTTCGGTATGAATCCGACAAGCGGCGGAACTCTTCGGATGTGGCCGCCGCGATGGGATTCAACAGTGCAACGGCCAGAGCGCCGATGATCAGCGACAACAGGACAGGGGCGACCAAAGCGCGGATGCCCGAGCGGCCAGTTGCACGGGTCACCACAAGTTCGGACGTACGTGCCAGCCCAACGAACAGCGCGATGGTGGACAGGATGACCAGCAAAGGCAGCATTTCGCTGATGGCGGCCGGTGTATTCAGCAGTGTGAGGTGGAGCAGCTGGGCAAAAGACAGGTCGAAATCGTCAAAGCGGCGAATCTGTTCGATCAGATCGATGAGAATCATCAAGGTCAGGAAAATACCTCCGATGACCATGAAGCTTTGCAGAAACCGGCGGGCAAAATAACGGTCCAGGATCATAGGCGCGACCCCGCTGCGCCTGTAGTGCGGGGCGTCGGGCCGATATCGCGCCTGCGCAATGCTGTGCGCGACGGCGTATGCCTGCCCTCTCGTACCACGTCTTTCTCCCCCGAGCCTGCCGGTCATTTTTTCGGGACCTTAATGCAATTGAAAGGCGGGGAAAACTGCTATCTGGTCAATGCGTGCCCCGCGGGCTAGGTCTTGGGGAACAGAATTCGAGGAGTGTACAATGAGCAGTCTGATACCGATCCGTTTTCAGGAATTTGACCTGGAGGCTATGGCGCAGGCCGGAGGGCGCGTCGCCATCATCATTCCGGACGACGGTAAGATGGGCCCGGCAGCCCGCAGAGCCAACCGTCTGACGAAGGGCGGGTTGGCGCGGCTTGTTGAAAGCGAGAGTTTCAGAAAGTCGAAGACAGGGGACGTCATCTCGATGGCATGGCCCACAGGAATGGCGGCAGAGGCGCTGGATGTTCTGGTTCTGCCACGTCGCCCTGAGGTCGGCGAAGCCCGCAAGGCAGGTGCAGCCCTTGCCAAACTGGCGGGCGGAAAGGACATGCTGGTGATGGTTGGCAATCACGCGCGCGTCGAGGATCTGGCACTGGGGATTGTTCTGCGCAGCTATGAATTCGACGCGCATAAAACCAAGGAAAGCCAGAATGCTGGCACAGTGACAATCAGCCACTCAAAGCCTGCTGAGGCCGAGGCAGAATTCGCACCTCTCTATGCAATTGCTGACGGGGTTCGGATGACGCGCGATCTGACCAATGAACCGGCAAATGTTTTGACCACCACCGAATTCGCGGACCGCCTGGTTGAGATGCAGGGGCTGGGTCTTGAGGTCGAAGTACTGGACGAAGACAAGCTGGCCGAGCTGGGAATGCGCACGTTGCTAAGCGTCGGGCAGGGCTCGGACAGCCCTTCGAAAGTGGTGGTGATGCAGTGGAATGGCGGGGCCAAGGATGACGCGCCTTTGGCACTGGTCGGAAAGGGCGTGGTGTTCGACACGGGTGGTATTTCGCTCAAACCCGCTGCTGGCATGGAAGAGATGACCATGGACATGGGCGGCGCCGGCGTTGTTGCGGGCACCATGCGCGCGCTGGCCAAGCGCAAGGCAAAAGCCAATGTCGTGGCGCTGGTTGGTCTGGTCGAGAATATGCCATCAGGTAACGCCACCCGTCCGGGTGATGTGGTCAGGTCTATGAAAGGTGATACGGTCGAGATCATCAACACCGACGCCGAGGGCCGTCTGGTTCTGTGTGACGTGATGTGGTACGCGCAGGAACGGTTCAAGCCGGTCGGCATGATCGACTTGGCAACTTTGACCGGTGCGATCATTATCGGGTTGGGCCATGAGAATGCTGGTGTCTTTTCGAACAATGACACATTCTGCGATGCCTTTCTGAAATCAGCCAAGGCCGAGGATGAAGGCGCCTGGCGGATGCCATTGGGCGATGCCTATGACAAATTGCTGAAATCGCGCATTGCCGACATGAAAAACGTGGGCGGTCGTCCCGCGGGTTCAGTCACCGCCGCGCAATTCCTGCAGCGTTTCGTGAAAGAGGAAACGCCGTGGATTCACCTGGATATTGCGGGGGTCGCCTCGGTTGCCGACGAGACATCTTATGCGCCCAAAGGCGCCACCGGCTGGGGCGTACGCGCACTGAGCCGGTTTGTGCAGGACAATTTCGAGTAGGCATATGGGCGCTGTCTATTTCTACCACCTGACCCGCCAGCCGCTGGAGCACACCTTGCCTGCGCTGCTGGACAAGGCGCGGCAAGCCGGGTGGCGGATAGCCGTGCGGGGTACTGACCCTGCACGGATGGACTGGCTGGATGAAAAACTTTGGCTGGGACCCGAGGACGGGTTCGTGCCCCATGGTCGCGCAGGCGGTCCGCATGACGCGGACCAGCCGATCCTGCTGACCACCAGCGCCGTGGCGGGAAATGGCGCGACCTGCATCATGGCCGTGGATGGAGCGCCGGTCGAGGCGGAAGAAGTCGCCGCGCTGGAACGGGTTTGTATCCTGTTCGATGGCAATGACGACATGGCTGTACAACACGCGCGCGGGCAGTGGAAAGCGCTGACGGATGCCGGATGTTCCGCACAATACTGGTCGGAGGAGTCCGGGCGGTGGGAGAAAAAGGCCGAAGCCTGACCGGCCCGCAATTTTCAGGAGATACGACGATGCAGAAGAAGCCTTTGGGCCGTACCGGAATTATGGTGAGCGATCTGTGCCTTGGCACGATGACATTTGGCTCTCAAACATCTGAAACGGATGCGCACCGGCAGATGGATATGGCGCTGGACGCGGGGATCAACTTTGTCGACGCGGCCGAAATGTACCCGGTGAACCCTGTCGCGAAGGAAACGATCGGGCGCACCGAAGAGATTTTGGGAAACTGGAATGCCGCCAATCCTACCCGCCGGGGTGATTATGTTCTGGCGACCAAGCATTCCGGCGCGGGGCTGTCCTTTGTCCGTGATGGTGCGCCGATCACCGCCCGCACCATACCCGAAGCGATTGAGGGGTCTTTGCGACGATTGCAGACCGGGTACATCGACCTCTACCAGTTCCACTGGCCCAATCGGGGCAGCTATATGTTTCGGCAGAATTGGGATTATGCGCCGTCTGGCGAATACACAGACGAAGTGCTGAGCAACATGCAGGAATGCCTTGAGGCACTGCAGGCTCAGGTGGACAAGGGCAATATCCGTGCCTTTGGCCTGTCGAATGAAAGTGCTTGGGGAACCGCGCAATGGCTGCGGCTGGCCGAACAGATGGGGGCGCCGCGTGTGGCATCTGTGCAGAACGAATATTCATTGCTGTGCCGCCATTTCGACACCGACCTGGGTGAGTTGAGTGTGCATGAAGATGTTGGGCTGATGGCGTTTTCCCCTTTGGCAGCAGGATTTTTGACCGGGAAGTATCAAAATGACTGCGTCCCCGACGGATCGCGTATGTCCTTTGTGCCCGAGATGGGAGGCCGGAAATCCGGTCGTGTTTTCGAGGCGGTTGCAGCTTATCTGGACATCGCCGCGCGGCATGGTCTGGATCCGGTGCATATGGCACTGGCGTGGTGCCGGACGCGCCCGTTCATGATGTCGTCAATCTTCGGGGCCACGACCGTTGCACAGCTGGATCATATTCTGGCGGGCGTGGATCTTGAATTACCCAAGGATGTGTTGGCCGAGATCAGCAGGGCGCATCGGGCGCACCCGATGCCGTTTTAGGGGCTCTGCCCCCGTCGCCTTTGGCGACGCCCCCGGGATATTTTTGGCCAGATGAAGGTGGATCCGGTCAGTGATGGGTGGGATGCGCGCGTTCGTGTCTCAGGTCGCGGGCCGATTGACCGTGGGCGGTGCGGAAAGCGCGGGCAAAGCTGGATTGTGAGGCAAAGCCGGTGGCGAGCGCCACATCCATCAATGGCATATCAGTGTCGGTGACCAGACGACGGGCCTCGGCCAGGCGCAGTTGCAGATAGTGGTCCTGCGGCGTCGTGTTCAGGCGCAGGCGGAATTGTTGTTGCAGCGTCCGCGGGCTGGTGCCTAGGCGATCTGCGATATAGGCCAGCGGCAGGGGATCATCCAGTGACGCCTGCATCATTGAGTTGGCCTTTGCGGTCAGTGCTGTGTGGCGATGTGGCGCGCCTGTGCGGCTTTGCGGTTTTCCAGGGTCCGGAGCGCCATCGTAAAGGAACAGGCCCGCAACACGCGCGGCGAAACTCGCGCCGTGACGGGCGGCGATGATGTGCAGCATCATCTCGACAGCCGGAATTGCGCCACCCGAAGTCAGGCGGTTGCCCGAAACGGTGAAGCGGTCGGTGCGCACATCAACTTCGGGAAACCGGGTGGCGAAATTTTCGAGGTCTTCCCAATGGGTTGTTGCCAGGTGGCCGTCCAGTAGCCCGGCTTCGGCCAGAAGCCAGGGACCGCCATCAATGCCTGCCATCGTTGCGCCGGTGCCGGCGATGCGGCGCAGACCAGCCAGAAGGCTGGGGGTGGCGTGGCGGGCCAGTTGGAACCCGGCGACCACGATCATCAGGTCGCAGGATTGCAGCCGGGCCAGTGGAATACCGGGCACTTGCAACGCACTTGTCAGCATTGCGGGTTCTGGCGTCGCGGTCACATAGTCCCAATCAAAGGCCGGGCGGTCTGCCAGACGGTTCGCGGCCCGCATCGGATCCACCGCAGAGGCAAAGCTGAGCGTGTTGCATTCGTCCAGCACAAGCACCGCTGTTTTCAGGGCGCGGTGTTCCGGTTGCAGTATGTTTTTTGCGGATTTCATCAAGTTTGATTCGCATATTGCCAAGTGGGTTTTCCAAAGCTGCGCCAGAGTCGGGTCAGAACGCAAATCGGAATCCGGGGAAAAGCCTGGGGAAAACCCTTGGCACAAGCCGGTATAAGCTGGGGAAAACACCATGCCTTTGGAAATGAACCGCGAAGTCTTTATCACCTGTGCCGTAACCGGCTCGGGTGGAACGCAGGACCGCAGCCCGCATGTGCCGCGGTCACCACAGCAGATCGCCGACAGCGCAATCGCTGCAGCCAAGGCCGGGGCGGCAGTGGTTCACTGCCACGTGCGCGACCCCGAGACCGGTGCGCCAAGCCGCAGGCTGGATTTGTACCGTGAGGTGACAGACCGCATCCGTGACGCTGATGTGGACGCTGTTTTGAATCTGACCGCAGGGATGGGTGGCGATATCGTATTCGGCGGTGTTGAAAACCCGTTTCCTGTGGCCGAGGGCACCGACATGGTTGGCGCTTCGGAACGCGTGGCGCATATTGCCGAATGCTTGCCCGAAATATGCACCTTGGACTGCGGCACAATGAACTTTGCCGAGGCCGATTATGTTATGACGAATACGCCCGGTGCATTGCGCGCCATGGGCAAGATGATGACTGATCTGGGTGTGAAGCCCGAAATCGAAGCCTTTGACACCGGCCACCTGTGGTTTGCAAAGCAACTGGTGAAGGAAGGGATTCTGGCACCAAACGCTTTGGTCCAGCTGTGCATGGGGGTACCGTGGGGTGCGCCGGATGATCTGAATACCTTTATGGCGATGGTAAACAACGTGCCGGATGACTGGACCTTCAGCGCGTTTTCACTGGGACGGAACGAGATGCCGTTTGTCGCGGCTTCGGTTCTCGCGGGCGGCAATGTGCGCGTGGGGCTTGAGGACAACCTTTGGCTGGACAAGGGCGTAATGGCCGAGAACTGGCAACTGGTGGAACGTGCGGGATCCATCATCGAGAATATGGGCGCGCGCGTGATCGGCCCTGACGAAGTCCGTGCGAAGCTGGGGCTGACCAAGCAGGCACCTGTTGCAAAATAATGGACACGCGGGTTTTGGGGGCCAGCCCCCAAGCCCCCGGAATATTTCTAAAAAGATGAAACATGCGCAGCCAGTAGGTGGGAAATCATGAAAACGGCAGCAATTATTGGGGGCGGAGTTATCGGTGGTGGATGGGCCGCGCGGTTCCTGCTCAATGGCTGGGATGTGCGGGTGTTTGACCCTGACCCCGAGGCGGAACGCAAGATTGGCGAGGTGCTGGACAACGCAAGACGGTCCTTGCCGGGGCTGAGTGACGTTCCGTTGCCAGCCGAGGGTGTGCTGAGCTTTCACAGCGACATGGCCGAAGCGGTTAAGGGTGCGCGTTGGATACAGGAGAGTGTGCCGGAACGTCTGGATTTGAAACTGAAGGTTTACAAAGGCTTGCAGGAGGCTTGCGATCCGGGCGCGGTCATCGGATCCTCGACCAGTGGGTTCAAGCCGTCCGAACTTCAGGACGGAGCGCTGCGCCCCGAGCAGATCGTGGTGACTCACCCCTTCAACCCGGTTTACCTGCTGCCTTTGATCGAGCTTGTACCAACGGACAAGAACCCGGCCGAGATGATCAAACAGGCCCAGGACCTGTTGAAATCGCTTGGGTTTTTCCCGCTACACGTCAAGAAAGAGATCGATGCGCATATTGCCGACCGGTTCCTGGAAGCTGTCTGGCGCGAGGCGCTTTGGCTGGTCAAGGATGGCATTGCGACGACCGAAGAGATTGACGAGGCCATCCGTATGGGTTTCGGCATCCGCTGGGCGCAGATGGGTCTGTTCGAAACCTACCGCGTGGCCGGTGGCGAGGCGGGGATGCGGCATTTCATGGCGCAGTTCGGACCTGCCTTGAAATGGCCGTGGACCAAGCTGATGGATGTTCCCGAGTTCACTGACGAACTGGTCGATTTGATCGCCAGTCAATCTGACGCACAATCCGGGATGCATTCGATCCGAGAGCTGGAGCGTATTCGCGACAACAATCTTGTTGGCATGATGCGGGCCCTCAAGGCGCAGAATTACGGCGCGGGTGCGGTGCTGAACCAACATGATGCACGGTTGAAACCCGGAGCGCTGCCGACGCTGGATCAAGCGGATCTGAGCCAGCCCATCCTGACCCTGTCGCGGGCTGTTCCCCTGGACTGGACGGATTACAACGGCCACATGAACGAAGCGAAATATCTGGAGGCCTTTGCCGCCGCCACCGATCGGTTCATGGAAATCATCGGATGCGATGCGGATTACATCGCCTCGGGTGGCAGCTATTTCACGGCGGAGAACCACATTCGCTATGTGGATGAAGCTCATGCCAGTGCAAAAATCGACGTGCGCACGCAGATGCTGTTGGGGCAAGGCAAGAAACTGCACGTGTTCCACAGCATGTACGAGGGCGACAAGCTGCTGGCCACGGGTGAAAGTTTTCTGCTGCATGTCAGCCTGGAAACCCGCCGCCCCAGCGCGCCATCTGCTGAAATCGAAGCGGCTATGGCGCGGGTTGCAGAGGCTCAGGCCGGATTGCCTTATCCCGAGGGCGCAGGCGCAGCGATCAGGAAGCCTTCATGACGCGCCGGGTTCTGGTGACGGCTGGCGCGTCAGGCGTCGGCCGGGCCATGGCCGAGGCGTTTGACGCGGTTGGCTATGACGTCCGGGTTACTGATATCGATCAGGCGGCGTTGGATACTTTGCCCGAACATTGGACCGGGCACCGAGCCGATGTTGCGGACGAGGCTGACATGCGCGCGGTATTTGACGCCGTCCGTTCGACAGGCGGGTTGGATGTGCTCTGCGCCAATGCCGGTATTGCCGGCCCGACAAATGACATTGAGAATATTGATCTGGACGCGTGGCGTTCTTGTGTCGCGGTCAATCTGGACGGTGCTTTTCTGGCGGCAAAATATGCAGCGCCGCTGATGAAAACGGCGCGGGCGGGCAGCATCATTCTGACCTCGTCGACAGCTGGGCAGTATGGCTACCCGTTCCGGGCGCCCTATGCGTCGGCAAAATGGGCGGTCATCGGGTTGATGAAAACACTGGCGATGGAGCTGGGGCCCTATGGCATCCGTGCCAATGCCATTTGTCCGGGCGCAGTTGAAGGCCCTCGGATGGAGGGCGTCCTGACCCGCGAGGCCGCAGCCAAGGGCATGACCCGTGATGAGGTCTATCGGGGCTATGCCTCGGGCACCTCAATGGGGCGCTTCGTCGAAGCGCAGGATGTCGCCAATATGGCAGTCTTCCTTGCCTCAGATGCGGCACGTCTGGTTTCAGGTCAGGTGATTGCGGTGGATGGCCACACGGTCAACCCGGACCCGAAATTGTAACTCAGCCCTGGTTTGGACCACGGATCTGGCGGATGGTCTGACGGACTGCCTGCCAGTCCTGGGCTTCTTGCCGGTTTCCGGCAGCTTCGCAGTCGCGCATTTTTTGCGCGGCTTCGGCCTCGGCTTGGTCTCCATGGGCGGCAAAAAGTGCACGTGCGTATTGAGCGGTTTGAATTGCATCCATTCCTGTGCTCCTCCGTCTGTGTTCGGAATGCCTTATGGTTCGCGCCACAGTAGAATAGCACAGGTTGGATGGCGCTGCATCACCAGTCGCGGGAAACCGCCGTTCTGAGGCGACGCAGATGGTTTGGAAAGTCCCGGGCGGCCACGTCGGCCTCGCGTACCAGTGTGTCGAAATGGCGTGAGAATGTCTCGATCCGATCCCGGTCGCGGAAGGCCATATAGTGACTTCCTGCGTAAAATACACAAAGCAGCGGGCCGAAAATCGTCACGGGTGCGGAATAAAGCCGTTTTGCGTCAAACAGATAGATACGCATCCGCGGATAGAGCTGTTCGCACAGCGCCAACAGGTGATCGATCTGTTCCAGCCGAACCTCGGGGCTGAGACCCTGATAATACCCAGTGGCGCTTGCAAAGCTTTCGATTTCGAACAACGGCATGGCGATCTCATAGTCTGACTGGGCGCTGCGCATCCATGCCAGACGATCCGCCGACGCGCCGATGGCTTGGTCAGCGGTCCGGCCCAGATGCGGGGCGTATTCCCATTCCAGTATCGAACGCGTCTTGAGCATGTCGGGCAGGGTGGCCGGGACATAGCGGATTTTGTACCCGGCGGCCTCCTGATGCCACTCGAAGATACGTTCATCGACAAGGGCGCGTGGGGCCTCGGTAAAGGTCAGCGAGTTAGCCAGAAGCTCAGCCGCGCTTTCCGGCCTGTCAGATAGGCTCAGCAACCAGTCGGCCGAAACGCCGAGCGCCGCTGCACATCCGCCAACAACATGTGCGTTGGGCAACCGCGCGCCATGATCTGTCAGCAATTGGGAAACGGTCGAGCGGTCAACGCCAATATTGCGCGCAAGGGCACTTTGGCTGACATGACGCTCTTCCATCGCGCGGGCGAGGCGGAGACGAAATTGCGCGGCACGGTCGCGCTTGTCGATATTTTCCTGCATGACATGATTTTTATCACAATTGATGAGTTTTGTTAATCATATTCAGAATTTTCAATGCCGGGGTCCGGATGTAACGCTTTGAGTAAGAAAAAAACGGGGTTCGGAATGGAAACGCGGCGAAGATCAGTCGTGAAAGCGATCGTTTGGAATGCGATGGGGTTGGCGATCATGACAATGGTGGGCCTGTTGGCAACAGGCTCGGCCGCTGTAGGAGGGGCGCTGGCGCTGGTGAACACGGCCATCGGCCTGACGATGTACGTGATTTACGAAAGAATTTGGGCAAACATTTCGTGGGGCCGAAATGGCTGACCCTACGACACCCAAATCGCCCGAATGGGGCACGTTTTTCCTGATCGTCTTGTGTTATGCTGCGTGGCTTGCCGGTCTGTTCTGGATGGCAAACACATCCTTGTGGTTGGCTATCCCTGCTCTGGGTGTTGTTGCGGCTTTGCATTCGTCACTGACGCATGAGGCCCTGCACGGGCACCCTTTTCGTGCCAAATGGCTGAATGAGGCGTTGATGGCACTGCCGTTGACATTGGCCATTCCGTATAACCGCTTTCGGGACCTGCATCTGGCGCATCATCAGGATGCCACCTTGACGGACCCCTATGACGACCCGGAATCGAATTATCTGGATCCGCATATCTGGTCGGGATTGCCCCGGCTTGCGCAGAGGATCCTGAGCCTGAACAACACGCTGTTGGGGCGGATGGTGCTGGGACCCGTCCTTGGTCAGGTTCTGTTTATGCGGGACGAATGGCGCGGATTTATGCGCGGGGACAGGGCGATCCTGCTGGCATGGGCTGTGCATCTGCCCGGCGCGGTAGTGGTGCTGTGGGTTGTTGCGCAATCGGCCATGCCGGTTTGGGCCTATCTGATCGCGGCCTATCTGGGGTTGTCGCTTTTGAAGATCCGTACGTTTCTGGAACATCGTGCACATGAAAAATCCCGCGCCCGCACGGTAATCATCGAAGATCGCGGGCCTTTGGCTTTCCTGTTTCTGAACAATAACCTGCACGTCGTTCATCATATGAATCCGACTGCACCATGGTATCGCCTGCCAACGTTGTACAGGGACGGAAAGGACAGGTATTTGGCTTGCAATGAGGCTTATGTTTACCGGTCCTATGCACAGATTTTCCGGCAGTATTTCTTTCGCGCAAAAGACCCTGTGCCACATCCGCTCTGGCCAAAGTCTTGATTTGACGACACAACGGGTGGCATGAGTCTCTGGATCCCTGTCACAATTGCTGCCGCCAGTTTCCAGACTGTGCGTTTCATGCTGCAAAAGTCGCTGGCCAGCGTGAAATTGTCCGCCGCAGGTGCCACTTTTGCGCGGTTTGCCTATTCCATGCCTTTGGCTGTTATCGGGCTATGTGCTGCGTTGCAAATAACTGGGGCGAGTATGCCCCGGCTCAGCAGTTTGTTCTGGCTTTACGCGGTCATCGGCGGGACAGCGCAAATCCTTGCCACGATCTGCGTGGTGGCGCTGTTCAAACAACGCAATTTTGCCGTTGGAATTACCTTCAAGAAAACCGAAGTGATCCAGACTGCGATAGTTGGCTTCCTGATCCTGGGGGACAGTGTTTCGCGCGGCGCGTTGATCGCGATCCTGTTGGGGTTGATGGCTGTGCTTTTGTTGTCAAAAACACCCGGTGGGGACGGCCCCTGGTGGCGCCATCTGACCAATCGGGCCTCGCAATTGGGGCTTGGATCAGGTGTTTTGTTTGCGTTTTCTGCTGTCAGCTATCGTGGGGCGTCGCTGCAACTGGGCGATATCGATGCGTGGTTCCGGGCGCTGGTAACGTTGGCCGCAGTGGTGACATTCCAGTTTACCGGCATGGGGATATGGCTGCTGTGGCGCGACCGGGCCGAACTGCACGCAGTCTGGCAAACGCGAAAGACCGGGGTATTTGTCGGCCTGACCAGCCTCGGTGGCTCGTTTTGCTGGTTCTGGGCCTTCACCTTGCAGAATGCGGCTTATGTCAAAGCGTTGGGGCAGGTAGAGCTGATCTTTAGCCTGATGGCGTCGATCCTGTTCTTCCGAGAAACAATCACCCGGCGCGAAATCGCCGGGATGATGTTGCTTGGGTTTTCGATTTTAGCACTTGTGCTAGCAATCTAGCTGGCGCGACGTTCGTCGAAGCTGAGCGCGATGAAACTGGGTAGGTGATCTCCCATGCCCACGACGGCCGGGCCGGTGTCTTCCTTGCGTCCACGACTGCGCCCCTTAGGCTCGCGAACTTTTTTGCCCTCTTTCGGGCTCTCGGGGGCTTTGGCCTTTTTCTCAGGTTTTGGCTGTTCGGGTCTAGGGTCTTCCTGGACCGGGTTGTCTAAGCGCGGGATGTCTTTCTGGATCAGCTTTTCGATCGCAACCAGTGCTTTTTCGTCGCGTCCCGAACAGATTGTGATGGCCTTGCCTTCACGCCCGGCGCGACCGGTGCGGCCAATGCGGTGCACATAATCCTCGGGGTGGCCGGGGACGTCGAAATTGAACACATGGCTGACGGCTGGCACATCCAGGCCACGCGCAGCCACGTCTGAGGCGACCAGCAGGCGCAATGATCCCTCACGGAAACCGTCCAGTGTTTTCATCCGCTGCGACTGGTCCAGATCGCCATGGATGGCGGCCGCGTTGTAGCCGTGTTTTTTCAGGGATTTTGTGCAGATATCCACGTCAGTCTTGCGGTTGCAGAAGATGATCGCATTTGTGCATTTGTCGCCTTCAGCATCGATCAGCGCACGCAGAACCTTGCGTTTGTTGCTGGCTTCGCGGTCCCGACGGCCGCCTTTGAACATGACCACGCCCTGTTCGATGGTCTCGGATGCGGTCGCCTGACGGGCAACTTCGACCCGGGCAGGGGCCGACAGGAACGTGTCGGTTATCCGCTCGATCTCGGATGCCATGGTGGCTGAGAAGAACAGGGTCTGACGGGTGAAAGGTGTTAGTGAGAAGATGCGTTCGATATCGGGGATGAACCCCATGTCGAGCATACGGTCCGCTTCATCCACCACCATGATCTGCACGCCGGTCAGCAACAGCTTGCCGCGCTCGAAATGATCCAGCAGACGGCCCGGCGTGGCGATCAGAACGTCGACGCCACGGTCAATCAGGGCTTCTTGCTCTTTGAAGCTGACACCACCGATCAACAGCGCTTTGGTCAGTTTCAGGTGTTTGGTATAGGTGTCGAAATTCTCGGCCACCTGAGCGGCCAGTTCCCGCGTCGGGCACAAAACCAACGAACGTGGCATACGGGCACGCGCCCGGCCACGGGCCAGCAGTGTGATCATTGGCAGCGTAAAGCTGGCGGTTTTACCCGTGCCTGTCTGAGCTATGCCCAAAACATCGCGTCCTTCCAATGCGGGCGGAATCGCACCTGCCTGGATCGGAGTTGGGGTTTCGTATCCGGCTTCCTCAATGGCTTTGAGGACCTTCGGGTTCAGGTTCAGTTCGTTAAACTTTGTCATGTAAGTCCGGTTGAATGCGGACACTTGACCTGGCCCGCGCGTATAAGATGTGCCGGGCCCGGATGGCCATGCGCGTGATGCGACATTTCGGCTTGGACGCGGACATAACAAAAACGTTGGTCGGGGTCAAATGAAGACCGCTGCATCAGGGTTTCATCGAGACAGGTTCGAGTTTTGCGCAACAATTCAGCAACTTCCGGGAAAGTGTTTCGCCAATTTCCCGTCCAGATTCAACACGCGGTGGCGGATCAGCCCTTTCTGCTCCAGCCGGGCGCGGACTTCTGGGTCAGCGCCGCTCATCTCGTTGAAGAACGCGCGCAGCCCGTCCTCGCCGTGTTCGCTTTCAATCCAGCTGAGCAATTCATTCTTGTTCAGCCCCCCCATCTCGCGCGGGGCATTCGGGGCCATGCCAGCCTGATACGAGCCGCGATCCAAGCGGAACGGATAATGTGCAATCCAGTGATCCCAGTCCGGCGCGTGGCGGTGGCATAGATCGACCTGCGCAAGTTCGTATTTACACGGCAGCAATTTCCCGTTCTGAAACAGGTTGTGGATACGAAAACTCAGACGTTTCAATCCCGTGCGCGCAAACAACTTGCCCTGTACATGGCTGAGGAACCCGCCAAGGACGAAAGCCCCATAGTTGGGATAAAGCATCTCAATCAGCTGTGTTCGGGCCGGGCTTTGTGGAACATGCGCCTTGTACAGGTCTTCGCCGCCTGCCAGCGCCTCGATTGGGCGGACCCGGGCGGCGTTAACCTTGTCCCCGATATCGCGCAACACATCCGAGATTGGGGTCGGCGACCACAGAAACTCGTCAACATCGATATGGGCCAGCCAATCCAGGTGCGTTTCACGATAGGCATAGGTGGCGTTGACCGATTGGCGAACCTGGTGCTTGTCCGGTCGTGTGCGTTTTAGCTTTTGCCAATAGGCATCATCGCAAACCTGCACGCAAACACTGGGATGTGCCTTCAGCGCCTCGAACGTGCGCTGGTTCGGCTCATCCAGATAGATATAGATGGTCTCGGCACCCAGATCGAGGTGATAGGCTACGAACCGAAGGACGTCTTCGGTCGGTCCCCTGACCATCGACACGACACCCCATGTGGTCATGTGCGCTGCGCGCGCGCTTCGCGCATGAGTTTCAGGCGGCGAAAGACACCGCCGGGATCACTGTTGAGCTCGGTCATCAAGTGATCGACCAGTGGCGCGATGGTGGTGTCGCTTAGGGCTTTGGTCCAGACCGGAGCAATCAGATTGACGTCCAGTCCGCCACTTCCAAGGGAAAACCCTTTCATCTGATAGGGCAGCGGGACGTGTTTCAGTTTTTGATACGGAAATGGTGTTGCCGGGGGCAGCTGCGAAAAGCGCCTCTCGAACTCATAAAGCTTCATCATGCCGAACAACATGCGCAACGCATGACCAACCTCGCGCTGGGTTGCAGTTTGGCCGTGGTCCGCAAAGGTCTGAACCGACGAGACCAGCCACCGCAGATCAAGCGTGGACAGAAGGTGGTCCGACTGTTCGTCCCAAAGGCGGCAAAACAGAAGCGGGGCGTGGCGCGGGAAGGACCGCTTTCGCAGGTTCGAGATCAACTGGGCATTCAGGAAAGCAAGTTCTGAATTTCCGACAAATTCCCGCGCTATCTGAGCGCGCTTGCGATCCCAGCTTGTATTAGGCTTTGGCGGGGGCACAGTCGCACTTTCGGGCAATGCACGACCGGCCAGTTCAATGAGGTCGATGTCAAGGTCAGGCAACGAGGTGGTGCCGAACTGAAACGGGCTGCGCCGGTTTTCATACCTGTCCAGCATGTCGGGCAGACCGCCGGGGAAAGTCAGTTCATCCTTGCTCATGCGCGCAGAATTGCACAGGCAGACTCGGCTGTGCAATCAGTGAGTTGGATCACACCATCATCTCTTTGGTGGCGGTCAGGTTCAGGGCGGGATAGTCCCGAACCACCCGGTCGATGTCCCATTGCAGCCGGGTCAGATAGACAATGTCGCCGTCATGGTCGTGCGCGATGTGCTGCTTGTTTGCATTCACAAACTTTTCGACCTCGGCCTTGTCACCACTGACCCAGCGGGCCGAGGTGAACTGAGACGCCTCGAAACGCACGGGCAGGCCGTATTCCATCTCGATCCGGCTGGCGAGCACTTCGAACTGCAACGCACCGACAACGCCGACGATAAAGCCCGAGCCAATCGAAGGTTTGAACACCTTTGCCGCGCCTTCCTCGGCAAACTGCATCAGGGCTTTTTCCAGATGCTTGGCCTTCATCGGATCGCCCGCGCGGACGCCTTGCAGCAGTTCCGGCGCGAAAGAGGGGATGCCGGTGACGCGCAGCGCCTCGCCTTCGGTCAGCGTGTCACCGATGCGCAGCTGGCCGTGGTTGGGAATGCCGATGATATCTCCGGCCCAGGCCTCTTCTGCCAGTTCCCGGTCAGATGCCAGAAACAGCACCGGGTTTGAAATCGCCATCGGCTTTTTCGACCGTACATGGGTCAGCTTCATGCCGCGCTTGAAATGGCCGGAGGCCATGCGCACAAACGCCACCCTGTCACGGTGCTTGGGGTCCATATTGGCCTGCACCTTGAAAACAAAGCCTGCGACCTTCTTTTCATCCGGCGAAATCTGGCGGGGTTCGGCTGATTGCACTTGCGGCTGCGGGCCGTAAGCGCCGATGCCTTCCATCAGTTCCTTGACGCCGAACGAATTGATGGCCGAGCCGAACCAGATCGGGGTCATGTGCCCTTCAAGCACCGCCTGCGGGTTCAGCGCGGGCAGCAACTCGCGCGCCATCTCAACCTCTTCCAGCAGCTTTTCCAGCAGATGTTCGGGTACGTGCTCTGCGAGTTTCGGGTCATCAAGCCCGTTAATCTCGATGCTCTCTGCCACCTTGTTCCGGTCGGCGCGGTCCATCAGCTCCAGCCGGTCGCGCAGCATGTCGTAGCAGCCGATGAAATCACGACCTACGCCAATCGGCCATGCGGCGGGGGTGACGTCGATGGCCAGCATCTCCTGGATTTCGTCGATGATCTCAAACGTATCGCGGCTTTCGCGGTCCATCTTGTTACAGAAGGTCAGGATCGGCAGATCGCGCAGGCGGCAGACCTCGAACAGTTTTTGCGTCTGGCTTTCGACACCCTTCGCGCCGTCGATCACCATCACGGCCGCATCCACGGCCGTCAGCGTGCGGTAGGTATCTTCCGAGAAATCGCTGTGGCCGGGCGTGTCAACAAGATTGAACCGGAAATTGCCATAGTCGAACGACATGGCCGATGCGGAAACCGAGATTCCGCGATCTTTCTCCATCTGCATGAAGTCCGAGCGTGTCCGCCGTGCCTCGCCCTTGGCGCGCACCTGACCGGCCATCTGAATGGCGCCCCCGTACAGCAGGAACTTTTCAGTCAGCGTCGTTTTGCCCGCATCCGGGTGCGAGATGATGGCGAATGTCCGGCGACGGGCAATCTCGGGCGGCAGGGCAGGTTGGTTCGAGGTATCAAGCATGACCGCGCGTATAGGCGGGGAATCCTGCCGAGGCAAGACAAAGGGGCTGGTTCGAATCACGGCCTTGTGGCTATAAGAACATATAGTGAACAAATAATGGAGTAATTCGATGGATTTGAAAGAGATTGCCAATGAATTGGTGGCCGGCTGCCGTGAGGACCGCGCCAAGGAAAACCTTGAGAAATTGTATGCGCCAGACGCGGTTTCGGTCGAAGCAGTCGATTACTCAGGCATGGGGCGCGAAGTACAAGGGCGTGACGCGATCCGTGGCAAACATGAATGGTGGGAAGGAGCCCACGAGGTTTCTGGCGCTTCGGTCAGCGACCCGTTTGTGCACGGCGAGGACCGCTTTGCGGTGATTTTCGAAGTGCAGGGTAAGGTGAAGGAAACCGGCGAAGCCTTTGATATGCGTGAAGTGGGTGTCTATCACGTCGCAGATGGCAAGATCGTACGCGAAGAGTTCTTCTACTGATCCCAAGCCGTTTCTGGTCTTCCCTGTCTGGCCGATGCTAGACATGCGGCAATGACTGACAGGGAGGATCCGATGGACCTTGGACTAAAAGGAAAGCGCGCGCTGGTCTGTGCCAGCAGCAAAGGGCTGGGTTTGGGCTGTGCCGAGGCTTTGGCTGAGGCTGGCGTAAATCTTGTGATGAATGCGCGTGGTTCGGACGCTTTGGAGAGCGAGGCAGCACGCCTCAGGTCAGAGCAAGGTGTCGAGGTACAAACAGTCGCGTGCGACGTGACGACTGCGGAAGGGCAGGCGCAGGTGATCGAAGCAGCGCAGGGCGTTGATATTCTTGTGACAAATGCCGGCGGCCCGCCGCCGGGTTTATGGTCGGATTGGGGGCGTGATGATTTCATCAAGGCGCTGGATGCCAATATGTTGACCCCCATTGCGTTCATGAAGGCGCTGCTTCCCGGAATGATGGACAAAGGTTGGGGCCGGGTTGTGAACGTCACCTCGCAATCTGTGCGCGCGCC
Source organism: Ruegeria sp. O6 (assembly GCF_056535045.1). Taxonomy (NCBI): domain Bacteria; kingdom Pseudomonadati; phylum Pseudomonadota; class Alphaproteobacteria; order Rhodobacterales; family Roseobacteraceae; genus Ruegeria; species Ruegeria sp. O6. The sequence continues at coordinate 108,291 of NZ_JBQERM010000001.1, forward strand.
AATTGCGGTGCTGGGGCTTTCGAATGCAGCCCGCACGGGTTTGACCGGATATGTCGCGGGAACTTCACGCCAGGTTGCACCGCATGGCGTGACCATCAACAACCTGCTGCCCGGCATTCACGCGACGGATCGTGCAGATGCGCTTGACAGCGGTGTGGCTTCACAGCAAGGCATCTCGATCGAAGACGCACGCGCAAACCGTTCGGCAACCATTCCCGCGCGACGCTATGGAACGCGGCAGGAATTCGGGGCAGCCTGCGCGTTCCTGTGCTCTCAACATGCGGGGTTCATCGTTGGTCAGAACATTCTGCTGGATGGCGGCGCAACCAATTTGACGATGTGACCATGGCGCAAGGGTTTTCGTTGAAAGATCAGATGTTCAACGCTGAGAAAGTAAATTATCTCAGTGGTTTGTTTTCCGAGTCTCATGCAGAATTTGATGCCCCGGCATTCCGATCTGCGGTCATGTCGCGATTGCTGGATCTAGAGCTGAAGGATCGGATCATCTGGATCGCCACTTGTCTGCAACAGGCGGTGCCCGGTGACTTGCCTGCTGTTGCCCCGACGATCCTGCGCGCCTTGCCCGCACCTTTGGATCCGACGAAAACGGATGACGATTTTGGCGATTTCATCTTTGCGCCGGTCGGTGAGTGGGTAGCGACCATAGGTCTTGAGCATGTTGATCTGGCTTTAGACGTGATGGAGGAACTGACACAGAGGTTTTCCATGGAATGGGCAATCCGTCCGTTCCTGAACCATGACCCGGACCGGGTGTTGCGGCGGATGCAGGACTGGTGCTCTCATGACAGTTACCATGTGCGCAGGCTGGTCAGCGAAGGGACGCGCCCCCGATTGCCATGGGGGCAGGCGGTCGCATTGGGTTTGCAGGACCCGCTGCCGTTGCTGGACAAGTTGCACATGGATTCGACGCGGTATGTCACCCGGTCCGTATCCAATCACCTGAATGACATCACCAAGAAAGACCCGGATCTGGTATTGGATCGCCTGACGGCGTGGCGCAGCCAGGGTCATCAGAATCAGGACGAGCTGGACTGGATGACGTCACACACCCTGCGCGGGCTTGTGAAAGCGGGGCATCCTGAAGCGATGAAGATGTTAGGCTATGACCCGGAAGCGGAAATCGAGGTCGCAGTCAACCTGACCTCCGAAGCTCGGATTGGGGACGCTCTGGCCTTTTCGGTCACTTTGAACGGGTTTGGAGATCTGCCAGTTCTGGTTGACTATGTCATTCATTTTCAAAGACCTGGCGGGAAAATCTCAGCCAAGGTGCACAAGTTGAAGCAGGCGGCTTTGAAGAACGGGAAACTGACGTTGGAAAAACGCCACAAGTTGAAGGGCGACGCCACAACATTCAAGTTGGTTCCCGGCGCACACCGGCTTGAGGTTCAGGTGAATGGCAAAATTCGCGCGGGCGTGGACTTCGACCTGCTTGGGTAATACCGCGCAGGACCACTCACGCTTTCGTCAAAAGCGCCTTCGCCGGATTGCGAACACCCGGCGGCTGCTTTAGCTCGGACATGACCATTTGCGAGGGAAAAGCGCGATGAAACATGAATCGGTGCAGAACTATTATGGTGAAGTCCTGCAAAGCAGTGCTGACTTGCAGACCAATGCATGCTGCACGCCTGACGACATGCCCGGTCATGTCAAAAAGATCCTTTCAAAGATTCATGACGACGTACTGACACGCTACTATGGTTGCGGTCTGATTGCCCCACTTGATCTGGAAGGCATGTCGATCCTTGATCTGGGGTGTGGGGCCGGGCGGGATGTATATGCCTTGTCCGCCATGGTCGGCGAGACGGGCCGGGTGGTGGGTGTCGACATGACGCCCGAACAACTGGACGTCGCCCGCGCGCATCAGGAGTATCACGCCGAAGCATTTGGATATGCCCGCAGCAATGTGGAGTTCCATCACGGCTATATCGAAAAACTGGATGAGCTTGATCTGGAACCCGGATCGTTCGATATCATCGTCTCGAACTGCGTAATCAACCTGGCCACGGATAAGAATGCGGTTCTGCGCGGCGCGCATCGGTTGTTGAAAGAGGGCGGCGAGATGTATTTCTCGGATGTCTATGCTGACCGCCGTATTCCGCAGGCGATGGCCGAAGACGAAGTACTTTATGGCGAGTGCCTGTCCGGCGCGCTTTATTGGAATGATTTCCTGTCAATGGCTCGAACGGCCGGTTTCGGCGACCCGCGCCGTGTGACGCACCGTCCGCTGACGATCGAAAATCCGGTATTGGAAGAGCGTGTTGCGCCGTTGAAGTTCCTGTCCGCGACATACCGACTGTTCAAACTGCCCGCATTGGAACCGGCTTGTGAAGATTATGGGCAAGCCGTGATCTACAAGGGAACCGTGCCGAACGCACCGCATGAATTTGTTCTGGATGACCATCACGTTATCGAATCCGGCAAGGTGTTTCCGGTCTGCGGCAACACCTGGATGATGCTGAAAGACACCCGATTTGCCCGTCACTTTGACTTTGTCGGCGATTTTTCGACCCATTATGGCATTTTCGAAGGCTGTGGTGGCGAAAGCCCTTTTGAAGCCGTGGGTGCATCTGTCGCTTCTGGCGGGTGTTGCTGATCCCTTGCACCTGAGGGGCGGGGTTGCTATCCCCGCTCAAGCCCGATGGATTTGATCGGGAAAGGCAACGGGGTCCATCGGTGACAGGTAACGCAATTCCACCGCGTCTGGAAATTCGCAACATTATCCGTCGGTTTGAGGGGCGGGTTGTTGTGGATGATGTTTCGCTGACCGTTCAGGCAGGCAAGGTGACTTGTCTGCTGGGGCCGTCGGGCTGCGGGAAATCCACTACGTTGCGCATGATCGCCGGTGTCGAGATGCAGGACTCGGGTGAGATTTATGTTGATGGCAAGCTGATCTGCGACACCGTGTTCCGGGTGCCTCCGGAACGGCGCGAGATCGGACTGATGTTTCAGGACTTTGCACTGTTCCCACATCTGAGCGTGGCCAAAAACGTAGCCTTCGGCCTTAAGGGCAACAAGGACGAAAAACGCGCCCGGGTCGAGGAGTTGTTGCAGAAGGTCGACCTGATGCGGTTCATCGATGGTTTTCCGCATCAACTATCAGGTGGCGAGCAACAACGCGTGGCGTTGGCGCGTGCCCTGGCGCCGCGCCCCCGCATCATGCTGATGGACGAGCCGTTTTCGGGCCTCGACAACCGTTTGCGTGATGGTATCCGTGACGAAACGCTGGCCATTCTCAAGGAAGAAGATGCCGCCGTATTGCTGGTCACGCACGAGCCTGAAGAAGCGATGCGCATGGCCGACGAGATCGCCCTGATGCGGCGTGGCAAGATCGTGCAACAGGGCGCGCCCTATAACGTCTATACGCGTCCCGCAGACAAGGCAGCGGTGGCGTTTTTCAGTGATGTCAACGTTTTGCGAGCGCAAGTGAATGGCGCATTGGCGGACACGCCCTTTGGTCAGTTCCTGGCGCCGGGCATTCCGAATGGTACGGATGTCGAGATCGTTTTTCGCCCTCAGCACATCAAGCTGGACTTTGACCGCAACGGCAAGGGGCCATTGCCGACACCAACAGATGGTGTGGCAGCCCGTGGTGTCGTTGAACGTGCGCGATTTCTGGGCAATGAAAGCCTGGTGGAGTTCCGCATGGACTATGATGGTTCGATCCTGAGGGCGACGGTTCCGAACGTGTTTGTCCCCAACCCGGGCCGGGTGATGTGGCTGACCATCCGCCGCGACAGATGTTTCGTTTTTCCCGAGACCAGGCGCTGATCCTTCGATTTCCGCCCAAGTGGTGCGCGAAATCCTCAGATTGCGGGGCCACGTCGCTTGCCGCAACGCAGGCCCGGGTCTATCAAGAGCCAAACGCGGGGGTAAATCGGGCACATGCGAATTCTTCTGACCAATGACGACGGGATCAATGCCCCGGGCTTGATCACGCTTGAGGCGATTGCGGCTGAGCTGGCCGGACCGGATGGAGAGGTCTGGGTGGTCGCGCCCGCGTTTGAACAGTCCGGGGTAGGGCACTGCATCAGCTATACCCACCCGATGATGGTCGCCAAGCTGGGCGAGCGGCGCTTTGCAGCCGAAGGATCGCCTGCCGATTGTGTTTTGGCAGGGCTCCACGACGTCATGTTGGATACCCCTCCCGATCTGGTTCTGTCCGGCGTGAACAGGGGCAACAACTCGGCTGAAAACACGTTGTATTCCGGTACGATCGGCGGCGCGATGGAAGCGGCATTGCAGGGCGTCCCAGCGATTGCCCTGTCGCAATATTTTGGCCCTCGCAACCTGGGCCTAGACGACCCGTTTGAGGCGGCCGCCCGGTATGGTGCAGATCTGGTGCGCCGGATTCTGGACGCAACTCCGGCAGAACAGGGTGACTATCGGCTGTTCTACAATGTGAATTTCCCACCGGTTCCGGCAGACGATGTTCTGGGCACGCGGATTGCGGCGCAGGGGTTTCGGCGCGATACGCGTTTTTCGGTCGAACCGCACAGTTCGCCTTCGGGGCGGAGGTTCCTGTGGATCAAGGGCGGCTATCAGCACAATCCGACCGCACCCGGAACGGATGCGGCTGTTAATCTGGAAGGCTATATCTCGGTCACGCCGATGCGCGCTGACCTGACTGCACATGACATGCTGGAGGCATTGAAGGCGGTCGAATGAGCGGACTGGACCCTGAAACTGTAATGCAATTCCTGTTTGCCCTGCGCAAACGGGGGGTCACGGATGCGCGCGTGTTGGCTGCGATGGAGCAGGTGGACCGCGGTCGCTTTGTCACCGGCCTGTTCGCAGGGCGCGCTTACGAGGACATGCCGCTGCCGATTTCCTGCGGCCAGACGATCAGTCAACCCTCGGTCGTTGGTCTGATGACGCAGGCCCTGAACGTGAGGCCCCGGGACACGGTGCTCGAGATTGGGACAGGTTCGGGTTATCAGGCAGCTATACTGTCCAAACTGGCCCGCCGGGTCTACACAGTGGAACGCCACAGGCGGTTGGTGAGCGAAACAAGCAAGCTGTTTGCCGACCTGGGCCTGACGAATATCACTTCGATGTTGTCGGATGGGTCATTTGGCCTGCCGGAACAAGCCCCTTTTGACCGGATCATTGTCACAGCCGCGGCTGAGGATCCTCCGGGCCCGCTCTTGGCGCAGCTGAAAATCGGGGGTATTATGGTTTTACCCGTGGGCCAGTCGGACGCGGTGCAGCAGTTGATCAAAGTGACGCGCACCGAAGATGGTCTGGACTATGACGAATTAACGTCTGTCCGTTTCGTGCCCCTTCTGGAGGGGCTTGGAAAGGACGAGGCGTAATAGGCTTAAAGAATTGGTCGCCGGAACTCCGGGTAACAGGGGCAGGCGTTGAGGACAGAATTATGAGAGCAGTATCCAAATCAGCAATGCGCCGCTGTGCGACCGGGGTGGCCGCTCTGGCCATTCTGGCCGGGTGCGAGGGGCCTCTGGATTATGACCTTCGCGGGCAGATCGGTGGATTTTCGACCACCAATGCAGCGCAATCCGCGACGGCATCCCGCCCGGCACCAGACAGCAGGGGTGTCATTACCTATCCGAACTACCAGGTGGTCGTGGCGCGCCGCGGCGATACGGTGCGGGACGTGGCAGCGCGGGTTGGCCTGCCCGAGGGCGAGCTTTCGCGTTTCAACGGCCTTCAGACAACGGACACGCTAAGAGAGGGTGAGGTTCTTGCACTGCCACGCACTGTTGGTGCTGGCAGCGGTGTGGACATCGCGTCGGTTGCCGGGTCTGCAATTGATCAGGTGCCGTCGTCGGGTTCGGTTCAGACCACAACACTGGAACCCGCGAAACCGGCACCAACACCCGCGCCGGTGTCAGCTGGGCCGGAGCCGGTCAGGCACAAGGTCAAGCGGGGTGAGACGGCCTATACAATCTCGCGCCTCTACCAGGTGCCGGTTGAATCTCTGGCGGAATGGAACGGGCTGGGATCTGATTTTACCGTGCGTGAAGGTCAGTACTTGTTGATTCCGGTCAAGAACCAGCCAGCGCCCAGGAAAAATGCGGCTAGTGCCGCGCCCGTTCCCGCCACGGAGGTGACGGAACCGGGACAGGGATCACCGACGCCGACGCCACCCAGCGCTACGCAGCCCTTGCCGGATGAAAAAGTTGCGCCTTTGGCCGAGGCCCCCGACGTGACCGCCGAAGCGCCAACCAATACGCGCACATCCGCGCTGTCCCTGCCGGTTGGCGGCACTATCATTCGCGGCTATGACAAGGGCAAGAATGAGGGCATCGACATCGCTGCCGCTCCGGGTACGTCGGTCACAGCTGCCGAGGCTGGTACTGTCGCGGCGATCACAGCGGACGCGGATCAGGTGCCGATCATTGTGGTCAAGCACAACAACGATCTTCTGACTGTCTATGCAAATGTCGACAAGATCACTGTCAAGAAAGGCGATAAGGTACGCCGTGGCCAGAAGCTGGCTCAACTGCGGGGCGGCGACAATGCCTATGTGCATTTCGAAGTCCGCAAAGGGTTCGAGTCCGTGGACCCCGAGCCCTATCTGAAGTGAAGCTGGATGGCCCGTACCGGGCCATGCCTTCGGCGAGAGTATTTCTGAAAAGATGAAGCCTGTCAGGCGTACGGGTCATAATCACTCAGGCGTTTTCCGGGTTCGTCGGCGAAGATCTCCGGAAGGGGTGAAACTGCTTCGATCAGGTCGATGCGAAAGACACGAAATCCATTGCGCAGCTCGCACCAGGCGGTAAGGGTCCAGACCCGCCCCCAGTATTCCATATGGAGCGGGCGGATGGTGCGTTCGGTCAAAACGCCGTCAATGCGGCGATAGGACAGGTGAAGTTTCTGACGTGATTTGATGGCTGCACGGATCGGGGCCATATGGGCAAGGCCCCTTGCGGCATCGGCAAATGGGTAGACCGCGAATTTCCAGCTGTCCGCCTCGGCCACGACCTGCGTTGGCAAAACAGCGTCGATCTTGTCGGCAAGCGACTGTGCGGCAGCCTTCAGGTCAGTATCCGCGGCCTCGGCCACGATGGCCATGCCAAGATTCAACGCCTCAAGCTCGGCTGTGGTCAGGTTCAACGGGGGCAGGGTGATCTGCTCGCGCACCATGTAGCCGACACCGCGCTCTCCCTCGACCGGAACGCCCGAGGCAACAAGCGTATCCATGTCGCGATAGATGGTGCGGACCGACACTTCAAGCCGGTCCGCAATGTCCTGCGCGCGGTGCAGTTTGCCATCGCGCAGGATCTGGATGATATCGAACAGTCGGTCAGTGCGGCGCATGACACGCCGTTCTGACTGCGTTTAGGCAGTCATGTTCCATAGGACTTTCTCGTGACGCATCTGGATACTATCGGGATTGATGACCGCCATCATGCCTGCCGCACATTCCTGTTGCGGAAACTGCGCAGCGGCGTCCTCTGCCGCTTTCAAATCTGTCCAGACAACATAATCGGTCCAGCGACCATCTTCGCCCTGGCTAAGCTGCCGATGGGCGAAGCCCGGCGCGCTGCGCACAAAGGCCTCAGAAGCCTGACTGAGTTTCACGAACTCTTCCGGCGTGGTGCCATTGGCCAGCGTGAAGGTGACGATTTCAGCAACGTGGGTCATTTAATTCTCCATTGACCTTGTTTCGATGCCAAAGCCCTAACGGATAACAACTGACATAAACCTGTCAGTTGAAAATTGCGACCCCTTAGGTTTCACGCGTTTTCCACAAATTTTGCCCGCAACCCGTTGCAGATCCCTTTTGAGACCAGCGATCGAGGCGTAAAGACTGAGTCAGTTCATGTTCCCGGCGCGCAAACGTGCCGACGAAAAAGGAGAGAAGACATGCTCAACAATATCGGCCTTCCTGGCCTGCTGCTGATCGCCGTTGTGGTTCTGGTTCTGTTCGGGCGCGGCAAGATCAGTTCGCTGATGGGCGAAGTTGGCAAAGGCATCACCGCGTTCAAGAAGGGCGTCAAGGACGGTTCGGAAGAGCTGGAAAAGGACGCTTCTGAGCTGGCCAAGGACGTCACACCTGAAGCCGAGAAAGACAAGGCGTAAGCGCAGATGTTTGATCTGGGCTGGACCGAGCTTCTGGTCATCGGCATCGTTGCCCTGATCGTTGTGGGGCCAAAGGACCTGCCGGTGCTGTTCCGCAATGTCGGACGTTTTGTCGGCAAGGCACGCGGAATGGCGCGCGAGTTCAGCAGCGCCATGAACGAAGCCGCCGATCAGGCAGGGGTGAATGAGATCAAGAAAGGTCTCAACGCTGCCGTGAACCCTGTGGGATCGGCCATGGACGGTGTCAAGCAAGCCGCGCAGGAGATGGCGAAAAGCATCGATCCCACAAAGTTCGATCCTGACAGCGAAACAGGGAAACTGGCGGCCGAGCGGGCCGAGCAGGCCAAAAAGGTTCAGGCGTCAGCCGCCCGGGCCACCGCCGAGCGCAAGGCCAAAGAAGCAGCCGATGCGCTGGCCAAGGCAGAAGAGGCCGAAGCCGCGCTGAACACTGAAAGCAAGACATGAGCAAAACCGACGAGATTGACGATTCTTCGGCCCCGTTGATCGAACATCTGGCCGAACTGCGCACACGGCTGATCCATAGCGTTGTGGCGTTTCTGGTCGGTATGATCATCTGTTTTTCAGTGGCGACGCCGATCTTTAATTTCCTGACCAATCCCCTGTGTGACGTTCTGGCTGAGCGCGGGCAGGATTGTAGCCTGATCTTCATCTCGCCACAGGAAGGGTTCTTTGTTGCGATCAAGGTTTCCCTATTGGGTGGGTTCATTCTGGCATTTCCCTATATCGGGATGCAGATGTGGCGCTTTGTAGCACCGGGCCTCTACAAGTCCGAGAAAAACGCGTTCCTGCCTTTCATGCTGGCTTCGCCCTTTATGTTTCTCCTGGGCGCAAGCTTTGCCTTCTACGTCGTCACGCCTCTGGCCTATGACTTTTTTCTCGGGTTCCAGCAATTCGGGGCTGAGGGTGAAGCCGTGGCCGACGGGGTCAACGCGGCACCGCTGAGTGTGGTGTTCCAGGGCTCAGCCCAGGAATATCTGAACCTGACGATCAAGTTCATCGTGGCCTTTGGATTGTGTTTCCAGTTGCCGGTTCTCCTGACTCTTATGGGGAAGGCAGGACTGGTCAGTGCCGAGGGGCTGGGCGCTGTTCGGAAATATGCGGTGGTCGGCATTCTGGTTCTGGCCGCAGTCGTCACACCACCGGATGTCATTACGCAGATCATACTGTTTGTGGTGGTGTACGGTCTGTACGAGATTTCGATCTTCCTGGTCGCGCGAGTTGAAAAGAAACGCGAGGACCAGTTGCGCGCTGACGGTTACTACGATGATGAAGCGGAAGCGGATGATGACCTGATGCAGGAGTTCGAAGACGACAAGTAAGTCTGCCGACGAAACCAAAAGGGCGCGCCATCCAATGGCGCGCCTTTTCCATTGGAAACTCTTGTTGTGCCAATTGGAACGTGCTTTGAACCCCTCAAGACAAAACCGGAGGCCCACATGGACGACCAAGCCCTGAACCGTATCGCCGAGGCGTTGGAACGCATGGCACCGGCTCCTTTGGTGGCGCCTGATTTTGCCGTTGCTCCAGCATTTGTGTGGCATGTCGAACCGGAACGACTGGAACCTGTTACGCAAGTCAACCGGGTCGATCTGGATCTCCTGGTCGGCATCAATCGCTCTCGCGACACATTGATGGACAATACGCGCCGGTTTGCAGCAGGGTACAAGGCAAATAATGCGCTGCTCTGGGGGGCTCGGGGGATGGGAAAGTCGAGCCTTGTAAAGGCCGTGCACGGCTCACTGAGCGCTGATTACGTCGATCTAAAGCTGGTCGAATTGCAGCGCGAGGATATGGGAACGGTGGCGCGGTTGCTGAACCATCTGCGCGCAGCGCCCTACAGGTTCATACTGTTTTGCGATGACCTGTCGTTCAGCCACGATGACCAGCACTACAAATCTCTCAAGGCTGTTCTGGATGGTGGTATTGAAGGCAGGCCAGAGAATGTGGTCTTCTATGCCACTTCAAACCGTCGCCATCTGATGCCGCGGGATATGATCGAAAACGAACGCTCCAGCGCCATCAATCCTTCCGAGGCGGTCGAAGAAAAAGTCTCGCTGTCGGATCGCTTCGGCCTGTGGCTTGGGTTCCATCCCTGTGATCAGGACGAGTATCTTGCGATGATCGACCGCTATTGCGCCGCCTATGGCGTTTCTGTTGATGCAGAGATCTTGCGCGCCGAGGCAATTGAGTGGCAAGCCACGCGCGGGTCGCGCTCTGGCCGTGTCGCCTGGCAATTCTTCGTCGATCTGGCTGGGCGCAACGGCGTGCATATCGCCTGATCCAGGCTTCACCTGGCTGCAAATATCCCCGCCAGAGGCATGGCCCGTCAGGGCCATTTCCTAAAGCAGTGCCAGAATCCGCGCAGCTTCATCCTTGGTGCTGTTCAACACGCTCCGGTCTTCCCCGGGATGAAAACGCGCACGGACGGCCGTGGGCATCGGCGCGGGTTCGACAACCGAAACCCGAGGACCGGTGCGTTCGGTTTCGACGGCCCAACTGCGGGCCAGAGCCATCTGCGCGGCCTTGGTGGCACCGTAGATGCCATAAAACTTCTCGCCAGCTTTCGGATCGTCAAAAAACACCGCATGGCCACTCTCGCCCAGAAGGGGTGAGACATAGGGGATCAGAACCGAGGTCGCGTTTGCATTTGTGTTGATCGCCTTGGCCCATTCCTTGGGGTCAACAAAATGCACTGGCGTCAGTGCTGATGTGTGGATGGCTGTGTGCATCCACAGGTCAACCTTGCCCCAACGGTCATGGATGCCACGACACAGGGTCGCCATGGCGTTTGGATCGGTGATGTCCATGGGGGCCAGAGTGGCTGACCCGCCCTTCGCCTTGATACGATCGTCCAGCTCTTCCAGCCCGCCGGTGGTCCGGGCGACGGCGACGATATGGTATTCAGGTGCCAGCGCTTCGGCCAGCGCAGCGCCCAACCCGCGAGAGGCCCCGGTGATAAGGGCGATTTTTGTCTGATCGGTCATGGCTGCGGTTTGAACCCCTGCGCGAGGGGCGTCAAGTCGCGATTAGCTTCCGGGAATGGCGATCCGCTTGGTCTGGCCGCTTTGTCGCAGCATGATGCCCTGTTCGTCGATTGCTATCACCGTACCCGAGGCGACACGGCTTCCGGGTTCAACCTCTTTCACGCGGCCCGATGACAGGCGTACCAAGGCGTGCAGTTCGGTTTTGGGCCCGAACACCCCCAGAACAGAAACAGAGTTCTTGTTTAACGCGCCCTGCTGTGTGGCCGCGCTTTTGACATTGGTGTTTGACATGGTCCGTGGCCCGGCATGAGTTCCGAACCCCTTATTTCGAGTGAGTGGTTGCCGCCCGATATCAAAACGATCAGGTGAGCAAAAGACCCACACAGACTCCACGCTTCACGACGTAGCGACCCATTTGTTAGTCCCTGTGATCGTGCAAGAATCGCCGCCGGGTTGTGGCAGATTTCCACTCATCGGTGGAACAGTATAGATGCGAGCCACCCTGAATAGGGTTGTCCTATCTGCATGCCGAACGGATTGATTCGCGGTCTGAATAGAAGCTGGACGTGCACTCGGTGGGCGGAGTCTTTCAGCCTGAGGCGAGTTTAGCCGCATTCCACGACCCGCCCGGAACCTGCATATCCGCGCGTTTCTGGCTGACACGGCTGCTGTTTTCCAGACTGTCCAGGTAATCCGCGCTAACGCTGCCTGTAATGTAATTGCCATCAAAGCAGGAACAATCAAATCCCTGGATGTCCGGGTTTCCTTCCTGGGCCGCCCAGATCAGGTCCTCCAGATGCTGATAGAACAGTGCATCGGCGCCCAGCTCTTCACGGATCTCTTCGATCTCTTTGCCATTTGCGATCAGCTCGGCCTTGGTCGGCATGTCTATGCCATAGACATTGGGGTATTTGACCGGCGGCGAGGCGCTGGCCACATAAACCTTCTTGGCCCCGGCATCGCGGCACATCTGAACGATCTTTTTGATGGTGTTGCCGCGCACGATGGAATCGTCGATCAACAGAACGCTGTGGCCTTCGAATTCCAGCGGAACGGCGTTCAGCTTGCGGCGGACGGATTTCTGTCGCTCGGCCTGGCCCGGCATGATGAAGGTACGCCCGACATAGCGGTTCTTCACCAACCCCTCGCGATAGGGGATGCCGGTGATTTTTGCCGCTTCCAGTGCCACGGGGCGGGCGCTGTCGGGTACGGGAATGATCCGGTCGATTTCCAGGCCGGAGTCCTGAATTTGTTTCGCCAGCGTCTGTCCCATACGCATCTGGGTTTTATAAACCGAGACACCGTCCAGCAGTGAATCCGGGCGCGCCAGATACACATACTCGAAGATACAGGGCGTCAGCTTGCCTTCGACCGCCTGAAACTCGTGCATGTTGCCTTTCAGGTCGATCAGGATGGCCTCGCCCGGGCGCAGATCGCGCAGCTTTTCAAAACTGTTGATACCAAAGGCTACGTCTTCCGAAGCAAAGGCATAATCGTCCCCCTGACCGTCGACATTGCGTTTTGCGACCGAAAGGGGCCGAATGCCAAATGGGTCGCGGAACGCCAGCATGCCAACACCTGCCACCAGACAGATGACTGAATAGGCGCCCTGAACCCGCTCCATCGTCATCTTCACACCGGCAAAGATGTTTCGGATCGGGTCCGAATTGCCGTTCACCTTGATGGCGTCAGCCACTTTGTCGGCCAGCACGTTCAGCAGGATTTCCGAATCCGATGTGGTGCGCAGGTGGCGGCTGTATTTCCCGGTCACCTTCTCGCGCTGTTCCGCTGTGTTGGTGATGTTGCCGTTGTGAACAAGATAGATACCGTAGGGTGCGTTCACGAAGAAAGGTTGCGCTTCAGCCGCGCTGAGTGATCCGGCCGTGGGATAACGAACATGCCCCATGCCGACATGACCCAGAAGGGTTTCAGCATCCTGGGCGTTGAACACGTCCTTGACCAAACCATTGGCTTTCTTTTCCCGGAAGAATTCGCCGTTGTAGGTCACGATCCCAGAGGCATCCTGACCCCGGTGCTGTAACATCAGCAACCCGTCATAGATCTCAGCAAAGACATCATGTGTCCGGCTTGCGATTCCTAAAATCCCACACATTCAAGGGGCTCCAACTTCTATGACGATATCATTCGAGGATTGACCGCAGTTCGGCACCGAACTTTCTGCATCTTCAGCGCGGAAATGTTCGCTACACAGGAACAAGACGCCGTTAGGGCGACCATCACTGCGATCAGCGCGCATTCATACAGAAAGTACAAGATGGGTGGCTCCGATTCCGTGGCAGGTTGGCCCCCACATAATGCCTATTGGCGTGGCTGTCATCAAAGGATCACAATAGCCAAATGCCGCAGGCCAAGTTTGCGTATGTCGACGTAGAAAAACGAAGATGGTGACATGCGCAAACATATGTGCTGTCATGCATTTGATTGCATACATTAACTGCTAAAACTCAGCACCTCGGGGGGACCTGAATGTGGCAGCATAAACCTCCTCACAAGAACCAGGAACGGATCAGGCAGCGGTGCCATCGGTGCCGAGGATTGGGGCGCGCATCGTGCCAGATCTGTAACGGAGCGGGTGAGATCGCCAAAAGCAGAGATATCTTTGGAAAACCGATCTTCAGTCGATGTGACGGGTGCTTTGGTTTGAAAACAATCCGCTGTACCGTGTGCGGTGGCGAGGGGTTTGTCTGATCTGCAACAAAAAAGCCCGGCAGGGCCGGGCTTTCATGAATTGGTGATCTGCCTCTATCAGCCGTTGGAAGGTGCAGTTGTTGCCGGTTCAGCGTTTCCTGCCGTGCAACTGGCGACCAGCTGTTCATACTGAGTCGTAACCCACCCCAGAGCCGCCTCGGGGTTTTGTTCCTCAATCTGGCCGCTGAACTGTTCAAACACCTTGGCCGACCGGCTTTCATCAACAATTGTGTAAGACTGGCCGGTCATCACGGTGTCGTAAACGAAGAATGCGATCGCAACCAGAAGAATGCCACGAGCGATGCCGAAGAACAGCCCCAGAGCCTGATCCAGACCGCCAAGGGCCGAGCGCTGGACCAGTGATGAAAACAGCGGTGTGAAGATACTGACCACGATCAGCGCCACCGCAAAGACCGCTGCAAACCCGGTGATCACGGACAGTTCGCAACTGTCACGCAGGAAATCTCCGACGACCGGGATTTCCTTGACCAGAGGTACAGCCTGCGGGGCGAAGATGAACGCCAGAACGGCCGCCGCAACCCAACCCGCGATGGCCAGAACTTCGCGCATGAACCCACGCGAGTAGGCCAGCAAGCCTGACAGCACGATGATCAGGGCAACCACCCCGTCGATTATTGTAAAACCTTCCATGGCCCTCGCCTGTTCTTCTTCTGCCCCTCAAGGCGCGACTTTAACCTGCTCCGAAGGTTTCGCCAACAAACCCCACCAAATCTGAGGGTCGGGTGAGTGTCAGACCTGCCACAGTACCGGTTTTGCCACCTGCCGGAGCTATTGCCGCTGTGAAACCAAGTTTTTGTGCTTCTTTCAACCTGTTTTCTGTCTGCGGAGCCGGTCTAAGTGCCCCGGATAGCGAGATTTCCCCGAAAACGACGGTGTCTGAGGGCAGGGCCGTGTCTTCGCGTGCGCTCAGCAATGCAGCAGCAACGGCCAGATCGGCGGCGGGTTCACTGACTTTCAACCCGCCGGCCACGTTCAGATAGACGTCGAGACCGGCAAAGGGAATGCCGCAACGCGCTTCGAGCACGGCAAGGATCATCGCCAGCCGCCCGCTGTCCCAGCCCACCACTGTCCGGCGTGGTTGCGAATGGGGGGACGGGGCGACAAGGGCCTGCAATTCGACCAAAACGGGCCGTGTGCCCTCAATCCCGGCAAAGACCGCAGAGCCAGGGCTGGGCGTACCGCGTTCGGACAGGAACAAGGCCGAGGGGTTGGTGACCTGCGACAGCCCTTTGCCTGTCATCTCGAACACGCCAATTTCGTCGGCGGGACCAAAGCGGTTCTTGACCGCCCGCAGGATACGAAACTGGTGGCCGCGCTCGCCCTCGAAATACAGCACCGTATCGACCATGTGTTCGACAACACGGGGGCCTGCGATCTGGCCTTCCTTGGTGACGTGTCCGACCATGATGATCGACACGCCGTGCCGTTTCGCAAAGGCGGTCAGTTCATGAGCAGCCGCCCGGACTTGCGACACGGACCCCGGCGCGCTGTCGACATTGTCGGCCCACATGGTCTGGATCGAGTCGATGATCGCCAGACCGGGTTTCTCGGCTTCAAGCGTGGTAAGAATGTCGCGCAGGTTGGTTTCGGCAGCAAGTTGCACCGGCGCATTTTCCAGCCCAAGGCGGCGCGCCCGCATGCGAACCTGCGCACTGGCTTCTTCACCCGAGACATAGATTGTCTTGACGCCAGCACGGGCAAAGCGGGCGGCCGCTTGCAGCAGCAGGGTGGATTTACCGATGCCGGGGTCGCCGCCCACCAACAGGGCAGATGCGGGAACAAGCCCGCCACCAAGCACCCGGTCCAACTCTTCCACTCCGCAGAGTGTGCGGGGTGGCGGGGTTTCCTCGGTCGACAGGTCGGTGAGCGTCATCGACCGCCCGCGTTTCGAGCCCAGCGATTTCTTGGCTGGGCCTGCCGACAGAGGTACGTCCTGGATGATCGAGTTCCACTCGCCGCATCCGTCGCAGCGGCCCGACCAGCGGGAGTGGGATGCGCCGCAGGCGGAGCAGGAGAAGGTTGGTTTTGCCATGACGTCTTGGTGCCCGAGGACGGGCGGTTCTTCAAGCCCTTGCTGGGCTTTCCTCGTCGTCAGCGCCCTATGTCCGAGCGATGGATTTGCAGTGGCGTTCGGTGAGAATGCCCAAAGCGATGGAGGCAAGGATGCAGGCCGTGAACAGGTAGAGACCCCATGCGGTCTCAACAGTGGCGTAAGAGATGCCCTTGGCCAATGTGATGTAAAGCGCGATCAGGAAGATATCCGCCATCGCCAGCTTGCCTAGGATACTCAGCGCAGGCTGCACACGGGCATCTAGCAGGTTCCACTGTATCAGCGCGGTGCCAATGGTTTTGATGTAGGGCGCGAAGAGGGCAAAGATGGTGACGACCAGCGCAAGGAAGATGTCGGATTTCCAAAGCGACTGGAGGCCGGTGATGACGCTGATTTCGCTAAGGCCAAAGATCGGCAGGAACCCCGCGCGCATCAGCGGGGCGAACCACGCGACGGGGTAGAAAACCAAAAGTGACAGTGTTGCGAAACGCAATATCATGGCGGCCAACGCTATTAAGTGTGACCGCCTGACATTACGGTGTTGGATCGTGGGTTCAAGGATGCTTGTTCAAAAGCTTATCCTGCGCGCTTCATACGAGCCATCAGGTTGGTTTTGAGAATGAACTGATGGAACAAGGCAGCCAGAAAATGCAAGACAATCAGAACAAGCATTAGCGTTTTCAGGATCTCATGCACTTCGGCGGACGCTGCTATCCCACCAAACCAGGCCAAGGCACCTGAGGCGGGCACCAGCACCATCAACGCATAGAGTGAGAAGTGCGTGATATGTGCGGCGAGCTTCATCGCGGCTGTTTCTTTTTCCGGTAGCGGCGGCGCGCCGCGGGTCAGACGTAGTGCAATCCGCCAAATCGCGAGCGCAAGGACAAGCAATCCTCCGAATACATGAAGAGCAACTGGTGCTTGAAAAGAGACAGGCAATCCGCGTTCGAATTGATCCCAGGCTTCAGACATCGGCTCGTGAAAGAGAAATTGAATTGCGATCAGAACGAAAATGACCCAGTGAAGGGCGATTTGCGCGCGAGAATACGAAGTAGGCATGGGGAAGCTCCGACAAACTTTAACGTTGCGCTGGTTTAACGCAAAACTGTCAGATTTCCGTCGATGATTTTTGATTTATTTGTCCAGCATCACTGCTATCAACGCACCGCCTCAATCGGCCCCTCAGCGCTCCCGCTGATGAACTGCTCCACATAGGGATCACCTGAGGCATCCATCTGGCTGACCGGGCCGGTCCACTGGATCACCCCTCCGTGCAGCATGGCCACGTTGTCAGCAATCGCGCGGACGGAGCTCATGTCGTGGGTGATGGTCATCGCGGTGGCGCCCATCTCAGTTACGATCTCGCGGATCAGGTCGTTGATGACGCCGGACATGATCGGGTCGAGGCCGGTGGTGGGTTCGTCAAAAAAGATAATCTCAGGCTCGGCGGCGATGGCGCGGGCAAGGCCCACGCGTTTTTGCATCCCGCCTGACAGTTCTGCCGGAAAACGGTCGGCCACGTCGGATTTCAGGCCCACGCGGCGCAGTTTTTCGATGGCGATCTCGCGCGCTTCCTCGGTTGGACGTTTCAGCGAGCCGCGCAGCAGGCGGAAGGCGACGTTCTGCCAGACGGTCAGCGAGTCGAACAGCGCACCGCCCTGAAACAACATTCCAAACCTGGCCAGAAACGCATCCCTGTCACCGGATTGTGCATCTTTGCCGTCCACGTAGATCACGCCACTGTCAGGGTGGATCAAACCCAGAATGCACTTCAATGCCACCGACTTGCCGGTGCCCGAGCCGCCAATGATCACCATTGAGGTGCCTTTGGGAATCTCAAGGTTCATGCCTTGCAACACACGGTTGTCGCCAAAGGCTTTATGTACGTTCTCCATCCGGATCATAGCGAGAAGAACACCCCTGTGAGAACAAAGTTTGCGGCGAGGATCAACACAGCTGCGGCCTCGACCGACCCTTTGGTAGCGCGACCGACACCCTGTGCGCCGCGGCCCGAGTTCATGCCGTAATAGCAACCCATGATAGCCGCGATCACGCCAAAGGCCGCGCCTTTGACCAGAGACGATACAATGTCGCGCATCTCAAGGAAATCGACCGTGTTTTTCAGATACGCCGCCGGGTTGAAGCCCAGATTCTGCGTAGCGACAGTGTACCCGCCCGCAATCCCGATAACGTCACCTACGGCGACCAGTGCAGGCACGGTGATCAGCGCGGCCAGCACACGTGGAGCAGTAAGGTATTTCATCGGATGGGTCGACAGCGTGACCAGAGCGTCGATTTGTTCGGTCACTTTCATCGTGGCGATCTCGGCCGCGATGGACGACGTCACGCGCGCGGCGATCATCAGGCCGACCAGAACCGGGCCAAGTTCGCGCACCATGCCGATGGCGACGATCTGGGGCACGACAGCCTCGGCGTTAAACCGTGCACCGCCTGCATAGATTTGTAAGGCCAGCGCGCCGCCGGTGAAAATGGCGGTCAGGCCGACGACGGGCAGAGACAGCCAGCCGATATTCAGCAGGGCCATCCCGAATTCACGCGGATAGAAGGGTGGGCGCAGGATATGCGACGCTGCATCGAGCGCGAACAGGGCCACCCGGCCAAAAGCCGCAAGCAGGCCCAGCACGGTACGGCCCAGCCCCCCCAGCGCGCTGATTGGGTTCATTCCACGTAGCCCCGCGAATAGCGATTGCCCATTGATGTCAGGATTTCATAGCCAATTGTACCAGCGGCCTCGGCCAGATCATCAACGGTTTGGTGACCGTTGAGAATGCGCAGACGCTCCGGGTCTTTCGGCAGGTCTGTGACGTCCACGGTGATCAGATCCATCGAGATTCGTCCAACAACCGGGCAGGGTTGGTCGCCCGCAAATGTGTCGATGCCGCCGCCAATAGCGCGATGCAGGCCATCTGCATAGCCGGCAGCAACGGTGGCGATCCGGGACGGCCGGCGCGCCACCCAGGTGTTTCCATAACCCACGGTCTCGCCCACGGCCAACTTGCGCACCTGAATGACAGGAAGGTCGACGGTTACAACGGGTTTTGCACCGGCAAAGGGCATGCCGCCGTAAAGGCCGATGCCCGGGCGGCAGAAATCAAAATGAAACTCAGGCCCCAAAAGCATCCCGCCCGTCGCCGCCAGAGAACGCGGCGCGGCGACCCCATCAGTCATGTCGCGGAAGGTTTTCAGTTGTTGCTGGTTCATCGGGTGGTCCGGCTCGTCCGAGCAGGCCAGATGAGACATGATGAACGCCGGGTTCAAGGCTTCGGCCTTGGAACGCAACTCAGCCCAGTCAGCAGGTTCAAGACCAAGCCTGTTCATGCCACTGTCCAGTTGGATACCAAACGGGTGGTCGGGCAGGGCCTCTGTGTGGCGTTGAAACTGTTCCGGCGAGTTGATCAGTGGTATCAGGTCGTTGCCGCGCAGCAGGTCGGCATCGCCTTCCATATGTCCCGAAAAAACGAAAATCACCGGGCCGGGGCCAACTGCCTCGCGAACGGTTGCGCCTTCTTCTGCGGCGGCCACGAAAAACTTGCGAACACCTTCTTCTGCCAACGTGTCGCTGACAGGTCCTGCGCCCAGCCCATAGGCATCTGCCTTGACCACGGCGCCGGTTTCGACCCCGGTTTTCGCGTCGAGTGCCCGCCAGTTTCTGGCGAGGGCCTGAAGATTGATCGTCAAACGTGCAGTACTCATGGGACTGTTCATGACATTGCGCCGTCCAAGGTCAAGAGGGAAAGGGCTTTTTCCGCGACAGATTGCGCCCACCAAGCGACAGATACGGCGGAAAACACCCAAAAAAGCAGACATTTTGGCGACTTACTGCTGTATTAAGCCGTTTTCGGGATTGTCTTCACATAGGTGTTAAAGTGATGTTGAGAACAAGATCGTCCCATCGCTGCAATAAACGGTGCTGCGGCATATCCCGAGGAAATCATGGATTTTTATACCGATCAAACGCCAGATCCGTCCGAAACAGCCCGGTTTTTCGCAGAAGTATTTTCGGCGTCGGAAGGCCCGGACGAGGGGGCGATTATCGAAGCTTTCGTGCAAGAGATGATCGATACCACCCCACCACAGGACCTGATGGTGTGCACCGCGCGACGCGATCAGGTGCTGCTTGGCTGCGCCATCTTTTCCCGAATGCTGTTTCCACAGGATGCGCGCCGGGTATTTATCCTGTCGCCTATGGCTGTCCGAACAGACAGGCAAAAAGCCGGGGTTGGACAGGCTTTGATTGCCTATGGTCTGGATTGCCTGCGGGCATCAGGCGTGAACGTGGCACTCACCTATGGTGATCCCGCTTACTATCGAAAAACAGGTTTTGAGCAGATTTCTGAGGCCACTGCACAACCGCCGCTAAAGCTGAGCCATCCGCATGGCTGGCTGGGGCAGTCGCTGGATGGTCAGGCGCTTGCGCCACTCAGCGGCCCGTCGCTATGTGTTTCCGCGTTGAACAATCCGGCGCTTTGGTGAGTGCAAGGTTCAAACTGTCAGTGAATAGGCGGGCGGACCCCACTCTCGGTTCGCGCACCAGATCCTGAATCGCGCGAAAGGTTCACAGAACCTTTTTTGCTTTGTCACCAATCACAGAAAGTCAGGAAAACCCAAGTAAGGCTGTCCTTTTCGCGATCAATAACCTTCGATTTCACCACCCTGCTGCCAAGGTTTGACAAGATTACCGAACCGGGTGAATTGCGCCTCGAACGATAGCTCGACCGTGCCGATTGGACCGTGGCGCTGTTTGCCAACGATAATCTCGGCCTTGCCGTGCAGGCGTTCCATGGCCTGTTTCCATTCTTCCATCTTCTCAAGCTCGTGATCGCCGGGTTTTTCACGTTCTTTGTAGTATTCCTCGCGGAACACGAACATCACAACATCGGCGTCCTGTTCGATCGAGCCTGATTCACGCAGATCAGAAAGTTGCGGACGTTTGTCGTCGCGGTTTTCGACCTGGCGGGAAAGCTGCGACAGGGCAATCACCGGAATGTTCAGTTCTTTGGCGATTGCTTTCATGCCCATTGAAATCTCGGCAATCTCGTTAACCCGGTTGTCGGACATGCCGCGGCACAGTTGCAGATAGTCGATCACCAGCAGGTCCAGCCCATGTGTGCGTTTCAACCGTCGCGCGCGTGCGGCAAGCTGAGAAATCGGAAGGGCGGGCGTGTCGTCGATAAAAAGCGGGCAGGCTTCAAGTTCTTTGGCCGCATCAACGAAACGGCGGAATTCGGCCTCGGTCATGTCGCCCTGACGGATCTTGTGGCTAGAGATTTCGGACGCCTCGGCCAGAACGCGCCCGGCCAGCTGTTCAGCGCTCAGCCCAAGTGAGAAAAATCCGACGACCCCGCCGTCAATTGCGCCTTCGGAACCATCCGGTTTCAAACCGCGTTTGTATGCTTTGGCCACGTTGAAGGCCACGTTGGTCGCCAGCGAGGTTTTCCCCATCGACGGACGACCTGCGAGAATGATCAGGTCCGAGGGGTGAAGACCACCCAGTTGTTTGTCGAGATCGACCAGACCGGTCGAGATCCCAGCCATGCCGCCACCGCGT
The DNA here is from genome assembly GCF_056535045.1 of Ruegeria sp. O6. Classification (NCBI taxonomy): domain Bacteria; kingdom Pseudomonadati; phylum Pseudomonadota; class Alphaproteobacteria; order Rhodobacterales; family Roseobacteraceae; genus Ruegeria; species Ruegeria sp. O6. The sequence goes on from NZ_JBQERM010000001.1 coordinate 129,712, forward strand.
TGGTAGGCTTCGTTGGTGACATTGACGGCTTCTGTGACCGCCTTGAGGAAGGACTGAAACCCCTGTTCGGTCTGGCCCTGCTCGGAAAGCTGATAAAGCTGTTGTTCGGCCTCGACGATTTGTTCTTTCGGTTCGCTGGCTACATCGACCCGCGCGGCCTTGTCGGAGATGTCGCGGCCCAAGCGGATCAACTCGCGCCGGATGGCGAGGTCATAGATCATCTGGGCGTAGTCATGTACCGCAAAGGCACTAATCGACGCGCCGGCAAGCTTGACCAGATAAGCTGGCCCGCCCAGTTCCTTCAGGCCCTCATCCTCGGCCATGAAGGATTTCAGCGTCACAGGCGAGGCCAGCGCGTTCTTTGCAATGCGTGCGGCGGCGACCTCATAGATGCGGGCATGAACCGGGTCATAGAAATGCTCGGACCCAATGATCGAAGCGACCCGGTCGTAAAGGTCGTTATTCGTCAGAATTGCACCCAGAAGCTGCTGTTCAGCCTCAATGGAATGCGGCATGGTTTCGGCGTTCTGAATATGCGCCGCTGCCTGCTCGATACTGCTGATCTCGTTCATCATGTCCCCGCTGCCCGTTCCGAGGTTCTACACGCCACACCCCGGTTCAAGCTATCTGCAAATGAATGGGGGTAAGTTGGTATAACTGCCCCCCGCCTTGGGATAACTGCCCACCCCAATGGGGATAACTTAGCCCTAGTTTTACACGGGCGCAGCGTTACCGCAACATTTGGTGTGTTGGCTGGATATCTTGACTAGATAGGCGCGCTTTGATGCGATTCGAAAATCAACTATCCCCAAGCCATCCACAGGCTGAAAATCACGATTTTCGCGCGTCCTGCCAGCCTCGCGGATCGTTCAGAAACGCCTCGACCCCGTCAAGTGTTTCCTGATCAAAGGCTTTTTGCGCCTTGGCCTCGGCCAGAACATCCCACCACGTGCAAAGGTGATGCAGCTTTACACCATGGTCGCCCAGCGTCTTCTCGGTTTCGGGGAAGATGCCGTAGTAGAAGATCACAGCCGTATGCCCGCAGGTGGCACCAGTTTCGCGAATTGCATCGACGAAGGACAGTTTCGAACCGCCATCGGTGGTCAGGTCCTCGACCAGCAGCACACGTTCACTTTCGCTCATTGCGCCTTCAATACGGGCGTTGCGCCCGTACCCTTTGGGTTTTTTGCGCACGTAGGTCATCGGCAATGCCATACGTTCGGCCACCATCGCGGCAAAGGGGATGCCCGCAGTTTCGCCGCCCGCAATGTTGTCAAAGGCTTCAAAACCTGCGTCCCGCATCACCGTAACGGTCAGAAAATCCATCAGCGTGGAACGAATTCGCGGGTAGGAGATCAGCTTGCGGCAATCGATATAGGTCGGGCTGGGAAGGCCACTTGCCAGCGTGAACGGCTCGCGCGCGTTGAAGTGGACGGCCTTGATCTCCAGCAGCATCCGGGCCGTCAGGCGAGCGATTTCAGTGCTATCGGGAAAAGAACTGGGGATCATGGCGGGACCTCGGCGATGAAATGATGTTTCGGGCTGATAGCCCGACCCTTGGCCCGGAGTCGAGAGCTGTTGGAACAAAAGAAAAGCGGACCCCCCTAAGGTCCGCTGTTTCCGGGTAGTCAGCTATGCGAACACCATTGTCGCTGCGTTACCCTTGCCCGAACATGTTGACCCACCGGATCAGCATTGGTGCCAGACAAATCAGCAACAGGACAGGCATCATGCACATGGCCATCACAGCAGACATCTGCACAGGCAGACGGTTTGCCTTTTCCTGGGCGCGAAGCTCTCGGTCAAGCCGCATGTCAGTGGCGAAGCGGCGTAACGATGCGGATATGCTGGTGCCGTACTGGTTGGATTGCAAAAAGGCGTTCGCGAACGAGTTCATCTCGTCGATACCGACCCGGTTCGCCATGTCCAGAAAGGCGGCCTGACGTTCTTTGCCTGCTTGCAACTCCAGTTGAAGAACCGAAAACTCCTGCGAGATTTCCGGAGCTGCCTTGGCCATTTCATGCGAGACCCGGATCATCGCCGCGTCAAAGCCCAGCCCGGCCTCGATAGCGACTTGCAACAGGTCGAGCGCGTTCGGCAGGCTGTGTTCGATGGCCTGGCGGCGTTTCTTTATGCGGCGCCGCAACCACAGTGCCGGGCCATAAAAGCCCAGGACCATCAGTGCCGTCACGATCTGCATTGTGTTTATCCAGGTAACACCCTGCAAAAGGTCGGCGATCCCTAACTGAACTTGCGTTTCGATCGGCAATGCCATGGTTGCGACGAACGCGGCAGGCAACACAAATCCTAGGACGACCCGAAAGGTATAATAGGTGCGAATGGCGTGCTTTTGCCGAATCCCGGCCTGTTTCAACAGCTTCCCGATCCTGGAGCGTTCGCGTTTTGACGACGGGACGAAGGCCTTCAGCAGCCCGTGCGGGTCGCTATTGTCACCCTGGATAAGGTCAAAATCCTGCCCATGCCCTTGTGAAACCGACCCAACGCGCATACGGCGTGCTGCCGTGTTTTCACTTGCCGTAAATCCGGAAAGGCCCATGACGACAAAGAAAACACTAAGGGCAATTCCGACCAACAGGATCAACTGCGGTGTGATGCGCGGATCGTTTAGAATGTCCTGAAATATATCCATATCCCAATTCCCCTTAGAATCTGAATTTAACCAGCCGCTTCAGGATGAAACCCTGGGCAATTGTCAGGCCAATGATCACCTGGGCGAAATACGGAAACAGCGGATCGCTGCGTACGTCGCCGTAAAATGTTGGGGAGGAGACCTCGATCGAAAGATAAATGATGACCGGCAAAATCGTGAGGATAAGGCTGCTCAGGCGACCTTCGGCGGAAATTGCCTTGATCTTCTTTTGCATCGTGTGCCGGTCCCGGATGGTCTGGGACAGAATGCTTAGAACGCGGGACAGGTTGCCGCCAGTTCCATGCTGAATGCCGATACTTACAGCAAGGTATTTTGCATCCTCTGTTCCGACGCGGTGCGCAAAGTCGTGAAAGGCGGTCGCGACGTCATCACCATAGTTGATCTGGTCTTTGATGATGCCAAACTCTGACCCGATCGGATCCGGCAGATCAGAGGCAACGTTTCCAACCGTCACTGCAACGGGATGCCCCACCTTCAGCCCCCGGGCCATCAGGTCTAACGCGTCTGGCAGTTGTTTCGTCAGTTTCTTCGCGCGGGCGTCTTTCATGGCGACCAGCACGATAACCGGGCCGATGAGGCCGAACACAGCGCTCAGAATGACTGCCAGTTCCGGTGCAAGGAACCGGGAGGCCCCGAAAAAGATCATCAAAACCAGAAGGGAGACGGCGAGAACCACCCAAACCGGGTTGACCGCCAAACCGGCTTGCACAATCAGACGACGAAACCGCGTAATCAGCCCGGCTTTTTCACCAGCAGCCAGCATTGCGGGATCGCGAAGCAGCTGCAACACCTGATCCGTCGAAGCCCCGTTCTGGATCAGTTTCATGCGGCGGTTTCTGGCTTCGCCATGCGTTTCCTTGCGCGCCAGAAGCTGGTGAACGCCTTCGTAGGCAAGCAGAATACCCAGAAAAATCGAAATATAGATCAGGATGTTCAGTATGTTGGGCTGAAGGTCAATCATGATGTCGTCACCCCATGAATAAACATGTTGGTGTCCACATCGACACCCGCCGCCACCAGCTGGTCGAAGCATTTTGGCCGTATTCCGGTTGGCAGGAACTCTCCCAGAACGTCGCCGTTTTCAGACTTGCCACGGCGCTTGAAGACAAAGATGTCCTGCATCGTGATCGTATCGTCTTCCATGCCCGTGATTTCGGAAATACTGACGACCCTGCGTGTCCCGTCGCTCAGACGGCTGAGTTGCAGGACGATCTGAATGGCCGAGGCGATTTGAGACCGGATGGTTCTGACGGGCAGGTCCGCCCCCAGCATCGTCACCATCTGTTCGACCCGGCTGAGCGCATCGCGGGCCGAATTCGCATGTACGGTCGTCATGGAGCCGTCATGCCCCGTATTCATGGCCTGAAGCATGTCAAAGCATTCGGCACCACGGACCTCGCCGACAATAATGCGGTCAGGCCGCATCCTGAGCGCGTTGCGCACCAGATCCCGCTGCGTAATCACCCCTTGACCTTCCGAGTTGGGGGGACGGGTTTCCAAGCGGACGACATGGCTTTGCTGCAACTGAAGTTCGGCCGCATCTTCGATTGTCACGATACGCTGCTTGCCGTCGATATAGGATGAAACGGCGTTCAGCATTGTTGTCTTGCCCGAACCGGTGCCGCCAGAAATCAGAATGTTCAGCCTGGCTTCGACCAGCGCGGCCAGAAGCTTGGCTGCCTGTTCGTTCATGCTGTCCCGCTGGACCAACTTGTCGATGGTCAGAGGATTGCGCGAGAATTTGCGGATCGACAGCGCCGGCCCATCAACTGAACACGGGCGGATAATCGCGTTGACCCGGCTTCCGTCTTCCAGACGCGCATCGACCCATGGCTGGGATTCATCAATACGGCGGCCGACCCGGCTGACGATCTTGTCAATGATCCGAAGCAGATGGCGTTCGTCGCGAAAGCGCACGGAGGATTGCTCCAGCAGGCCAAATCGTTCCACATAGACCTGATCATAAGAGTTGACGAGAATGTCGTTGATGGTCGGGTCTTCCAAAAGGGGTTCCAGCGGGCCCAGACCCATCACTTCGTGAATGAGCTCATCAACAAGGGCCGTAAATGCCTCGGACCGTAAATGAAGGCGTTCGGCCTCGATCAGCCCTGTGACCAGCGCGGCGATCTGACGTTTCAGTTCGGACCGTTCGACCTTGTCGATCACTGACAGGTTCAGACGGTCGAGAAGCTCACTGTGCAGGCGGCTTTTAAGCTCTAGATGTGCTTGCAGGTCAACGTCCACCGGCTCTGGTGTTGCTTTGGACTTTGGCACCTCGATCGGCCGTTCCAGAACCAACACGTTCGACTTGGACGCGGCCCGGCGTGATTTGTACTCGTTAAACACGGCGATCTCCCATTATGCAGTTTTTTGTGTGGCTGGCCGGGTGCCTTCGGACATGGACGCAGCCAGTTTCGTCAGGGCCTTGCCAAGATCCGAATGCGGCTTCATGTCCACAATCGGTCGTCCCAGATCGACCGCGTTTCGCGCAATCTTGGGATTGTCCGGCAGCCAGTGCTTCAGTTTCGTTTCCAGCACTTTTTCGGCCTCGCGAACGTGTGCGGGTTTGATCAGCGTCTTCCGTTCGCGGTTCACGACAACCTCGACGGGCAGGGCCACGTTCGCCTCGCGATAGAAATCGATCAGGCGCCGGGTCTGGCGAACGCATGGAACCGTCGTGTCAGTAACCAGCGCCAGTTGGTTCGCGCGTTTGAAAATGGGTTCGACCCATTCCACAACGGCACAGGGCAGGTCGATGACAACATAATCGTACCGGCGCTGAAGCAGGTCGAGCATCCCTTCGATCAAGCCCGGTCGTATGGACTGAAGCGGAACCAACGGCGCGGGCGCGCACAACACATCCATGCCGAGCGTGTGGTTCTGAAGGATTGATGTCAGGAAATGATCATCCGGCTCTTCCTGGTTTTCGATGAGCTGGAGGCATCCTCCATTATCTTCAAGATCCAGAAACACGTTCGCGTTTCCAAATTGCAGATCGAAATCCAGAAGCGCGACGCGGCTTTTCGCCTTTTTCCTAAGGAATGATCCTTTTCCGCCCGCCAGCGAGCAGGCAAGGTTTACGGCGACCGTCGACGCTCCGATCCCACCGCGGGATTTTGCAACCGGGATCACCGTGCCAAGGGCAGAGGGGCCATTTTGAATGTACCCTTGCGGAAGTGAACGGGAGGAGATTTTTTCTGCTACTGCGGCTTTCAGCCCATCCTCGTCAATGGACAGGGGCAGAACCTCGTCGATGCCGATTTTCCGCAACTCGCGGGCGACCGAGATCGAAACGTCATTCTGCGTCAGCGCAACAAACAAGGTGTCGTCTTGTCGATGGGTCAGCAGGTCTTTGACAGCCAGAACCTCGCCCGCGTCGCAGGGGTCGATTTCAAAAATAACCAGGTCATGCTTGAATGCCAGATTGCGCGCCGTGCCGTTCAACGCTTTGAACGAACCCGCATTCTCTGAGATTTCGTTATTTTGACCGGCGGGAAAGGCATTGGCGACCACCTGAGCGACGGTTTCGCTTTCAGATACAAGCATGACGGAATGTGAATTGAGATTGGAAACGTTCTTAACCATTAACCTGACTCTCCTGATGCCAGGTCTTCGGCAGGCAGCGAAACGCTGAAATTGGAAAACCCGGCTGTTGAAGGAATTGTGCTGCTGGTCGCGCCCGCGGCATTTGCAAGCGCGGCCAGCGGCGACACGAACTGAAAATCATTCAGGTTCAGCTCAACCGTGACCATGGGTGTGTAAGGGCCACCCAGGAAGCCCAGATTGGAATTGAAGTCATAGGAAAACTGCAAGGCGTCAATCGTCGTGCCGGGGGGCAGCAACGGGTTGATGCGCCCCCAGATTTCAGATGCTGTGGTGTTGGTGGCGTCACCCACACAAGCTGGCGTTACGGGGTCGGCACATACGCCAGCCGACGCACTGCATGGGGTGCCAAAGCGAGGGGACAACGCGGATGTTCCCCGCGTGTGGGTTTGTGGCACACCCGGACAGGCCGCAGGGCGCACCACAGCGATGCGCGCCGCCAACTGTGCGGCTTTTTGCGCGTTCACTCCGCTGTATGATAGCCGGCCAAAGTCCAGCAATGCCAGGAACAGGAAGGAAAACAGGGACACAACCAAGGCAAACTCAACAAGAACCCCACCATTTTGGTCGCGCAGCATCTGGTCCGCGACCTGGCGCAAGATGGCGCGGTTATTTCGCAACCGTGTCATTGGCCAAATATCCGCGATGTGTCAGCGACGTCGGTGGTTATCGATGACGCGCCGCTGCCGAAAAGCTTCAGAATGCCCCCCAGCGGAAACTGAACGGTGATATTGGCGCTTACCTGACCGACGGGTGCCGGGTTTATGCGATACGTGCCCGACACGCAGGACAAGCTGGGCGTTACTGAGTTGACGGTTATACTGGGTGGAAACAGGCTGTTGCCATGAATGTCACGCTCGACAATCCCTTTCAGAGTTGTGCTGAGCCCCGCGACAGTTCCGCCAGACGAACAGATATCCGAGGGCGTGACGCGCGACATATAACGGCTGGCATCACGGACCCCGGCAATGACCGACTGGTACGACCACATGAGGCGTGCGGATTCCAATGTCACCGCCAACAGCAGCAGCATAATCGGCATGACAAGGCCAAACTCGACAAGGATCGCACCATCTTCGTTTTTGGCGAAGCGTTTGAAAGGGGATCTGAGGCGAATACACATGAACACTCTGCCCCTATCGATACAACTGTACGACGTCGCGAAAGATGCCGCCGAACCCGTTGCCGCCGCTGCCAACACCGGTCACATCGGGGAAACCGACGACCTCTCCGTGGATGTCGAAACTGGGGGGCGAGCCGCCGTCATCACCCACCGGTTCAGTCAGGAACACGGCAACAAATTTTGTGACTGGAACTCCGGTGGTCGAACCGGATACCGGGTTTTGCGCGCAATCAACACCAGCAGCCGTAACAACGCGCCGCGCCGGGTCTTCGGACATCTGGCTGGAACACATCGGGCGGCCGGTTTCAGCAAGCGAAGGGTCCAGAATGGAGCTTGCGTTCGGCGGCGCGTGTGGGTTTGAATTTCCGTAGGCTATTTCCCTCAGATACATTCCGTACCGCGTTCCTGCGAAAACGGTATCCGACCCGGACAGCGCGGGCAGATGTGTGTCGCTGCCGATGCCGTCGGCAATCCCATCTGCCAGATCGTGGTTTCGATTAAGGTACCCGGTTCGATCCCAGTTGCCGTCACCGAAACGGTTGTTTCCACCGCAGGTGCCCGCCGTCATGCACAGGTCGCGCCCCAAACCTGTTGTATCAGGGGTCGTCTGTTCATTACCCTGAATGCAAGCGCCGCCACCGTTGCTTTCAATCCCCTTGATCACATTTGGTGCGGGCGCGAAATCGATATTGTTCTTCTCACCGTTGAGAACCGAGCGGTAGATGTCAAAGCGGACGTTGAATGCAGCGTTGGTAATGCCGTTTTTCTGGCCGGGTTCGGTGTTCAGACCATTGGTCAGAACACATTGGGTGATCTGGCTTTGCGCCGCGATCAGACAGGCCAGCTTATTGCCCCCTTCGTCGGCACATACACCCGAGCTGTCTTGGAAATTCGCCAGATCAATAAAGCCGAAATTGCCCGGACCCCAAGCCGTTCCGTTGCCGCCACTGCGCAGCAATATCTGGTCGCCTACGGTCAAAGTGGATTCCCAATTCGGGGGCAGGCAGAACATTAGGGGTGAGATATCGCACGCCGCTTTCGAGTATCCGGCCACTGCCTCGGCTGAAACGCTGGCAGCAGAAAACCCAGCCCCACCAAGCATTTTGTCCAGCGCCGAAGCCAGGCTCATCGTCAGGGATTTAGGTGTCAACACGATCTGCGCGAACCTGGCCTTTCGTGGATCGGTTGTAATATCTGCGCCAAGCGGGGTCAGATCCGATGCCGGAAGCGCCGAGTGAAACAGGAGGGTATAATCCGAAGATCCTGAAAGCGTGGTCGCCCCGTTTGCGAATGTCTGGCTGTCGCTGACAAGATTTGCTGCTGCATTTGTGGCTCGCGTAATCGCGTCCGGTTGGCCGTCCAACTCTCCCGCTGCGGCCAAAGCTACGTTGTCGGCGAATGACTGAAGCTCTGCATGTGTCGAATTCAACCGGCCAACGTCCAGTGTGATTGCAAAGAACCCAAGGAATGCGACCAAAGCAGTGCCCCACAGGATCGCGACGGTGCCGTTCTCCTCTTGGGCGAATGCGGATATGATAGCGCGAGTTGGCATGGCTGAACTTATTGACCGGGTGTCTGACTGACTTTGATTGGGCGAATGCGGGGTTTGACGCGCGGAGTCGCGGACGCCGGCGCAAGCTGCGCATCTTTTTGGGTATCAGGTTGCAATTCGGCGGCGGGCGCAGTTTCTGTTGCCTGTTCCGCTTCTTCCTGTTGCCGCTGGATGGTCACAACCTCAGTCTCGGTTCCCCGGCGCAGCTTTACAGTGGGTTGAATATCCACCTTTTCTACCGGTCCTTCCTCCTGCAACAGATCGCGCAGGCGAACCATCTCCATGGGTTCATCCTCGACGCTGTCCAGGGTGCGCAGTGTCAGGCTCAGGGTTCCGGCCTTTTGAGCCAGGGCCAGACGTTGACCTTGCTGCGGGGTCACTTCCACCGTAATCGTGCGGGCGACCTCCGGCTGATCGCTTAATTCTTCCGACTGCTGGTCCACGCCAATGACGCGAATATTCTGCAAGATGGTGACCGCGCGCAGGTCCTGCTTGGCACCTTGGGTCAAGACGATATCAACGTGATCGCCTGGGGTAACAAAACCGCCCACGGCTGTTACAGCATCGACCTCGATCGCCATGGCGCGTGTGTTTTCACCCAACTTCTGAACAAGGGTGACTTTTTCTCCAAAGTTCGAAACCTTGGAAAGAAGCATTACTTCGCCGGGATAGAACCGGCCCTTGGCGCGCCGCAGCTGACGGCGATTGTTTGGAACAAGTACATCAATGTCCGTGAAAACTCCGGCCGGGAGCGCCTCGCGCGGCCAGGGGTGAATTGTGACGTCGTGCGCTTCGATCGTTTGACCAAACGCGATTTCTGATCGGGCCACGTAGATCTCAACCAGATCGGCATCTGGCGAGACACCGGCAGTGCTTGTCTTAAACTGAATGTGATCTTTCGCCAGGTAAACGGAACCGGACGCTATCGCAATTCCAAACAGTGTAGAAATGATTGGCCTGATACGCATCACTCTCTCCAACAATTACGTTCTGAAATATGGAACTTCGGTCGTCTTGTTTTCGCGAAATTCCTGGCGGTGAACTCTGCGCCGCAACAGTGGCGCGGCGGCACAGAGCTCTGTATTTTGGTAAGTGTGTTTGGGTCAGCAGGTCGCGCTACCCAGAGCAGCGCATGCACCAGTCACGTTTGTGTTGGTAGTGGTGCCCAGATACGAGAATGCGCCAACTGCAATCGACGCCACGACCAAAAGAGCCAGGCCATATTCGACAATTGCTGCACCGCTTTCATTCTTAACAAACTTCTTCATGAATTTAGTCATTATTTCCCCCAAATAGGTTAGACGTTATCAGCGCTCCGTATTCTTGAGCGCAAGCCAGGCGAAAATGCATTAGCTCGGGAATCAGAATAGGAACGGGGGAAATGCGTGCCTTCCTTCAAAGGTAATTGAAATACACCTTTTGGTTGAATCAATTGAAGAAAATCACCCTTTTGGGCGAATACATTTAACCCTGCGTTAACAACGTATTAACGTTCAGCGAATCGCCCTTTTTCGGAAACAATGAATTGAGCCGGGTCGCAATTGTGAGCGGGATGGTGGTTGATTTTTACTGACCGGTCTGGCGTTTGCGGATTGGCATCGTGCGGTTCAGTGATGACAAGACTTAGAAAAGCATATTAAAAACAGATATATAAAGTTTCTTAAAAGCCTTTGTTTGAAAACTTCCCGCGCAGACAAGCCGATAATTCCGGTTGCTGTGACTTCGAAAGGAACACAAATTTGTTGTAGTAACCCGAACCTGTTTGTTTGGTCGGTCTGTTTAGTTGAATGGTTAATTGTTATGAGTGTGAGTTTTTTAAAGAGCGCTCAGGCGAGGGAGAGTCTGGACTTTGTAGTGGAGTGGACTCAGGCCCTATGCGGTAATGGCTCCGTGTCTCGATCCGTAAATTGTTTAATGCGCCTGGCAAATGCTGATGCGGTTCTAATTGTCAGAATGCAGAAAAAGGATTGGAAGGCAAAGCATATTGCGCGCTGTTGTGTCCAGCAGGGGAAAATCTGGCCTTCACAGCCGCAAACGCAGGCAGAGTTGGTTATTGGAGAATGTATATCAACGGCAAGGCCGGGTTCAGTCTGGAAACTATCAGACTTGGTGTTATCCGACGCATCACCAATCTCCCATTGTCGGCCCCAAAGGCCTGAGGGGCTGGTGGAGGTTATCCTGATTCCGCTGGACGTAACCGGGGCGCAGGTTGATTACATTGAGCTTCACTACAGTATTCACCCGCAGACCTTCGAACTTGATCTGATAAGTGCGCTGGCTCCAACATTATCGTCTGGCTGGAGCAAACGCTTGCCTGGAACAGTTGCTGCCAACTCCGAGGTTCTTCGGAGTCACCGGTCCAAGTTCAACAGCAACAATCGCTTTGTTCCGATCCTTGATCCACATAATCCGGCCGACCTCAGCAGATGCGAGTTTCGGGTATGTGCGATGATGAAAGAGGGAATGACAGTGAAGACGATTTCGGAGACTCTGTCCATTGGCCCGACAACAGTTCGCTCGCACCTAAGTTCCATATTTTCCAAAACAGGGGCGACGAGCCAGGTCGAGCTTTTGCATCTATTGAACCGAAGCGTTGATGCTGACAGGGGTTTTGCTCAGATCGCGGGTTAGCGAACCGAATGGATTGCTATCAGGACGGTCTGAAGACCTTTTCTTGATCTTTTAAGGATCCATCTGTCGTCATGGTCCTACCCATTGTTGTTCCATGACGGTCGAACAACTGCTGAACTTAGTCGCAATTTCGTCGGCTGTCTTGTAAGTTTCTAAATTTCGGCCGCAATTTTGCTCTCTATAGCAATGTAGGGAATCTGACTCGTTCGCCATGACCAACTGCCGCTTTCGTGGGGAGGAAACAACCCTACGGAGTGGGGAGAGCGCGTCAGATTTTTATGCTCTTCCAGTTTGATTGTATCTGTTGACGAAAAAATATCCTGTTTTGTTAGCTACTTAGTCGTTGTTCATGATTTCGCGACAACATTAACATAATGTGAACAATGTATTCTCTGAGTGTTCAACTGGCTCGGGGCATACTGATCGCACAGGCCGGGCAAACCACGTCCGGTTGAATGGAAGGGGAACAGCATGATCAAGACTGCTATTGAGGTTGCGCCGTATGCATGTGCGACAATGCAACCCCATAATCCCGTCATGAACGGCGAAGTTTCAAGTAATACAAATTCGAGCAGCAGTCGCTTCCCTCCTATCGAAAATGCACTGACAGAAATCGTAAATAACAAGCGACTAGAAGAGGCGAACCGGGACTTCTGAAAATCAGACGTCCGATGGATTTCCGGATCAACTTGATCAGGGAAAGATAAAGCCCGCTCCGAATTGGAGCGGGCTAAATTTTTTCTCAGTAACCTTTGCCAACTTGCGTCGGGCATAAGCGCAATACAACCTGGCGGTCAGGATCTTAATGAGAAAGTCGGGCCAGCCAAACGGCTGGTAATCACTTAGCTGGCCCGGTCTTCTGCCCACTTCATGAGAATGAAGGCAAAAGCTATTAGCTATCCAATCCGAGCATTGCCTTTACAGCAGCCTCGACCTCGTCGGTGACGGGTTTGTTCGCAGCGTCTTCCAATGCTGCGCGCTCATCGAGTGACTGCTGCTCAACGGCGTCTGCCAGGTCTTCGACGTCTTGCACGGCTTCCTCGTACTCCAAGGCAGCCTGTTTTTCGGCATTCAGGCTGTCAGCGGCATCTTTGGAAGCTTGCAGATCATCGTTTGCGTCCTGAAGTGCGTCCTCGATATCAGGATTGGTGCCTCCCGCATCTGCCAGTTGCTGTTCGAGATCATCGACGATGTCCTGCTTTTCCTGAACATCGGCCAGCGCATCCTCAAGGTCGTCATTGATTTCAGCGCTGGAGCGCTCCGGCGGGGTCATATCATCCAGAAGGTCTTGTTTTTCGGCAAGCTCAGCTCGGATGCTGTCGCCAGCCAAAACCGTGTCGCGATAGGTTGCAATGCGACCGACGCGCGAATTCGGAGCAGCGTTCTGAAGGGCCTTCTCACTTGCGTTGGCTGCGTTCAGTGCGCCCAGTTCCGAAGGGTGGACGCCCAGCGCGGCAGCCAGTTTGTTCCCTTTCTTGTGGGAATCGGTCAGGTCCGTTTCCTCGACTTGAACCTTGGATTTTGTCGCGTGCGCTGACGGTGCGGTCTTGGTCTGAGTTTTCTTGGACTTCTTACCGGTAAACAATTCTTTCAAAGAGAACGATTTTCCCTTCGAAGATTTTGACTTCGAACCCTTTGCGCCAGAGGTAGTGCGCCCCGACTTACCGGCGGATTTTGAACCACCACTTTTAGCCGCCCCATTACCGCCGCCTTTGCCATTTCCGGCGCCGTCGCTGTTTCCTTTACCGCCGCCGTTTCCTTTACCGCCACCATTGCCCCCACCGTTGCCATTACCGTCTTTGGCATAGGCCACATCAGGAAGGGCAACTGCCGCCACAATTGCGGTGGAGCCCAACATTGCGATTGCGAGAGCGGAGGCCTTCAGCACGCCGGTCAAATTGGTTTTCATAGCGGTCCTCGTAGGTCGAACGCGGGTTTCATTTGGGCCGGCAGTGTGTTTCGCGCTTTGCACACACAGAAAACGCTTGCCGGAATCAATATCTGACAGGTGCTATCTAAACCCATCATCATTGAACCCACGCCGAACTGTTCGTTCATCGCCAGTTCATGTTGAAATCGATAGATTGTTAAGGTGGTTGCGCAGTAAAGAGTGCTGAAGATGAGAAAGCTCTTAACCATCTTGTTTCTTGTTGCCGTTCTCCAGCCCGGAGAAGGCAATGCAGCCGTTCGTGAGCTGAAGCAGGCAGAACTGCGCAAAGCAACAACCTCGGGCAACGCAATCCGGTTGCAGAAAGTCATCAAAGGGGTCGAACAGGTCTTTGGCGGTACGCCCATTGATGCGCGAGCTTTTCAGGCCGACAAAGTTTACTACCGCGTGCTGGTTAAAAAACCGAACGGGAAGATTGTCAGTGTTATTGTTAACGCAAAAACCGGCGTTGTCGTTTCCAACGGGTCCAAGATCGGCAAACAAATCTCAGAAGCGGCCAAATCTGCGCCCGGAAACTCGGCCAATGCGAAATCTCAAGGCAAGTCTTCTGCTAACGCAAATGGTGGTCAAAGCGGCAACCGTGGGAACAGCGGTGGCGGTCGCGGCAATGGTGGCGGCAATTCCGGAGGTAACGGTGGCGGCAACTCCGGTGGTAACGGTGGTGGCAACTCGGGTGGTAACGGTGGCGGAAACGGCGGCGGCAACGGGGGTGGTAAAAAGTAATGGTTAAACTGCCATTCGCACGCCTATAATTCCCAAGTATGAGAGTTTTACTGGCAGAAGACGAACCGCACCTTTGCGAGCAGATCAAGAAACTGTTGAACGCTGAAGGTCGGGTCGTGGACATTGTGAACAGCGGCCTGGAAGCTTTGCATCTGGGTGCAACAGAACCCTATGACATGATCATCCTCGATATTGGATTGCCGGAACGCGATGGCATTTCAGTTCTGCGGGAATGGCGCAGCGCGGGCATCAAGACCCCGGTGCTGATCCTCACGGCCCGCGATGGCTGGAGCGAAAGGGTCGACGGATTGGACGCAGGCGCGGACGACTACATGACCAAGCCATTCCATATGCCCGAACTGGCAGCGCGGGTCCGTGCCATACTGCGGCGGCAGAGCGGTCAGTTGAATCCCGTCGTCGAAATGGGAAATGTTGTGCTGGATACCCGCAACGGGCGTGTAACGGCGGATGGCGTGCCCATCGACCTGACCGCGCAGGAGTTGGCTGTTCTTACATATCTGGCCCATAATGTTGGGCGTATGATCTCAAGGACCGAGTTGTCGGAACATATCTACGAATACGATGGAGACAGGGACTCGAACACCATTGCCGTCTTCATAACCCGTCTGCGCAAAAAACTTGGCCCTGATCTGATCACAACGATTCGGGGCCGCGGATACATGATCGACTCTGCCTGATGTTATCCCTGCGTCAACGGGCTCTACTGGGGGGGATCGCGTCGGGTGCCCTTTCAGTGGGTGTTGGTACGCTGGCCGTGTTCTCGTTCATCAATGCCCGCGTTTCAGACAGGTTTGATACCGCACTACTTGATCGTCACACGCAACTGGTCGTTGGGTTGAGCGTTACGACCCATGATCCGGATGCGCTGCGGGATCTGATGTTCGATCCAGCCTATGGCACACCGTATTCCGGCAGATACTGGCAAGTCAGCAACAGCGAAGGCGAGATCTTTACCTCGGCTTCCCTGTTCGACGAAGTCATTGCCGAACCCCCTGGGAACCCTGATGTAACGACGCTTTGGAACACGCCCGGTCCGGAAAGCGAAGCTTTACGAGGAGCCTTTCAGAAAATTACTTATGAGGATGGTACGGTCTGGGGGGTAAGCGTTGCCGAAAGTCAGGCCCAGCTTGTCGCGGAACGTCGCGCTGCACAACAAAACCTGCTTCCGGTTTTTGCGCTGGTCGGTCTGATCGGTGTCGTTGGATCGCTACTTCTGACGTCAATCATCCTGACGCCACTCAGAAAGCTGCGGACGGATGTGGCGCACCGTTGGGATCGGGACGAAGACCTTAGACCAAGCGATTATCCAGAAGAGGTGTCTCCTCTGGTCGAGGATTTGAACCAGCTCTTGCGCCGAAATCGGGAAATCGTATCAGGATCACGTCGTCAGGCGGCAGATTTGGCTCATGCCCTGAAAACACCTACTGCGATCATGCGCAATGAACTGGTGCTGTTGTCCGAAGCGGGAGGTTCTACGGATACTGCTGTGGAAGCTCTCGACCGTATTGACGCGCAACTGGGCCGGTCTTTGGCCAGAATGCGGGCGCTGAACACTGCAGATTTGACCCATTCTCGTACTGATCTGTCTCATTCGATTGATCGACTGGCGCGGCTGTTCACGACCATGGCCGAGCGCGATGGAAAGTCATTGAAAATTGAGCGCGACCCGGGTCTTTGGGTGCGTATGGACGCGCAGGATATCGAAGAAGTTTTGGGCAACCTGCTGGATAACGCGGTCAAATGGTGCAAACATAAGGTCCGCGTGACGGCCATGAGAACCTCGAACGGGATCGAAATTGTGATTGACGACGATGGTCCGGGAATTCCTCAGGACGCTCACCGCGAGGCGCTGCGATCGGGGGGGAGGCTGGATACCTCTGTTTCGGGCAGCGGCCTTGGGCTGGCCATCGCGGTTGATTTGTTAAAGGCCTATGACAGTCGACTTGATCTGGGTGCATCCAGCTCGCTTGGCGGTCTGGAATGCCGGATCGTAATTCCGAAGGGAACCAATGCGCATCCTGCGACGGGCTGATCATTTGCCCTGAAGGTTTAGGGTACTTTGGGTGTGACGTAGGTGGACAAGGCGCCAAAACAAGAAAAGCGGACCCATGACAGGTCCGCTTTTGCCCTTGCGGGCGATAGGCAGCCAAGGTGGGCTTAGCTGCTCATGTCATAGGCCCGCTCACCATGTACCGAGAGGTCGAGGCCATTTGTCTCGGTCTCGGCGTTTACGCGAAGTGGTGTGATCAGTGCAACCAGTTTGACCAACACAAACGTGACAGCTGCCGCAAAGACACCCACGATAACCAGCCCGCCCAACTGTGCGGTCCATGTGCCAAGGCCGAACAGGGCGATCATGATGGTGCCGAAGATGCCTCCGACGCCATGTACCGCGAACACGTCCAATGTATCGTCGATATTCAGCTTGTTGCGCACTAGACTGACGGCTTCCTGACACAGAATGCCCGCGACAGCACCGATGATGAGGGCCTGAACCGGACCCACAAAACCCGAAGCGGGCGTGATCGAGGCCAGACCTGCAATTGTCCCGGTGACAAGACCCACCATCGAGGCTTTGCCAAAGCGGATGCGTTCCCAAAGCGCCCATGTCAGTGACGCAGTTGCGGCGGACAGGTGGGTAACGGTCATCGCCATCGCAGCGCCACCGTCCGCGGCCAGTTGCGAACCGCCATTGAAGCCGAACCAGCCGACCCACAGCATCGCGGCGCCGACCATGACATAGCCGGGATTATGCGGCGGGGTCGTTCGGTTTCGGCGCGGGCCAAGGATGACGGCGATGATCAGGGCTGCCAGACCAGCGGTTTCGTGCACCACGATACCGCCAGCGAAATCACGCACGCCAATGTCACCCAAAATACCACCATCGGACAGCATTCCACCGCCCCAGATCCAGTGAACCACCGGCGCATAGCACAGCAGCATCCACAGCGCCGAGAAGGTGAGCACAAAGCCAAAGCCCACCCGTTCAACATATGCGCCCACGATCAGGGCCGGGGTGATGATGGCAAAGGTCATCTGAAAGGCAAAGAACAGGATTTCTGGGAGAGTGCCAGCAAGGCTGTTCACATCAACACCGTTGAGGAAAGCCTTGCCCAAACCACCCCAAAGCCCACTTTCACCGGGTCCAAAGGCGATGGAGTACCCGGCCACCAGCCACAGAATGCTCATCAAACAGGCAATGGCAAAGCAATGCATAAAAACGCTGAGCACGTTTCGGGCACGTACAAGCCCGCCGTAAAACAAGGCCAGACCCGGTAATGTCATGAAAAGGACCAGTGCTGTAGCAACTATGATCCAGGCTGTATCGGCTCCATTCATGGGCCGCTCTCCTTTTCCCTGCATGGTTTCCCGGGCAGGTCATCTGACAACGCCCGGGATCGAGTGAGTGTATGTGCAGAGCCTTGAAGCGGAGGGCAGGTGAGGAAAAAAGAGGCAATACCCGAATTGGTCGCCTATTTTGTCGCCTTTTGTTCAAGTGATGACAGTTTTGGCGGCTATGGGCAGATAATGCCTAAAAAAGGTGCGCGTTATGAAAGCCCGGTCAGAAGCAACGCCAGCGCATGATCCCGCGCGGCGCGGCGCACCGCATCCCGCCCTTGCGCGCCAAACTCAATCGTTTCTGTTCGGGTTTCCCGGCCTTCTCTGGCCAGTCCGAAACATACGCGCCCTTCGGGTTTGAATTCAGACCCGCCCGGCCCGGCAATGCCGGTAATCGCGACGGCAAGCTGCGCTTGTGAGTTGCGCAATGCGCCTTCGGCCATTTCGCGAGCGACCTGCTCGGACACTGCGCCGAAAGCCTGCAGGGTTTCTGCCAGCACACCCAGCATGTCCTGCTTGGCCCCGTTGGTATAGGTAACAAAACCCCGATCCACGACGGCCGAGCTGCCGGGTATATCCGTCAGGGCCGCAGCGACCATACCGCCGGTGCAGCTTTCCGCAGTGGCGATCATAACGCCCTGCGCTTTGGCGCGGTTCAGCAGGTCGGGCACGTTCATAGGCCCAGAACCCCGTGCGTGATGCCAGCCAGAACCATCACGCCAACGGCTGCGAAAATACCCGCAATCACGTCGTCCAGCATCACTCCCATAGGATCGCCGCGACGATCTGCCCAACCGACGGGGCCGGGTTTGGTGATGTCGAACAGGCGGAACAGAGCGAACCCGGCAACCCAGCCGGGCCAGAGGGCGGTAATGTCGATCCCATGCGCCCAGGACGGATATGAGATCGCCCAGAGGGCAATGAACTGGCCCGCGACCTCATCGATGACGATTTCCGACGGGTCGTGATCGTCCTGGCCGTCGGTCATCACGCGCGTGGCCCACAGGCCGCCTGCGAACACCACGAGCGTTGCGATTGCCAGCAATGGGAATCCGCCCAGCGTGTGCAGGACCCAAGCCATCGGCAGCGCGGCCAGCGAACCCCAGGTGCCGGGGGCAGGGCGTATATATCCGACGCCGCCAACGGTGCCAATCAACTGCGCCGCGTTCATGATTTCACCAGACAGGCCGTCGCAATCGATGCGATGCCTTCACTGCGACCGGTGAAGCCCAGACGCTCGGACGTGGTGGCCTTGATCGAGACCTGATCGGCACGCAAGCCCATGATTTTGGACATTTCTTCGCGCATAACAGCGGCGTGAGGGCCAATCTTCGGGTATTCACAGACCAGCGTACAATCCACGTTCGAGATGCGATACCCCATCTGTCCAGCCAGTTCGACCGCGTGACGCAGAAAGATCTCGCTGGCGGCCCCTTTCCATTGCGGATCCGAGGGCGGAAAATGCTGTCCGATATCCCCTTGCGCCAATGCGCCATAAATCGCGTCGGTTACAGCATGCATCCCGACATCCGCATCCGAATGCCCCTGCAACCCGCGATCATGGGGAACCTTCACACCGCAAAGGACCACATGATCCCCGTCGCCAAATCGGTGCACGTCATAGCCGTTGCCAAGTCTTACATCCATATCCATTCCCATGATACGTTCCGCCCGGGCAAAATCCTCGGGGCGGGTGATCTTCAGGTTGTCCGCATCGCCCGGTACGATGCAGACATCTACCCCCGCCGCGCGTGCAACCTCAACATCATCAGCAGCACCGCCCGGATGCGCCGCATGGGCGGCGGTGATGGTGTCATAGTGAAAGCCTTGCGGTGTTTGCGCCGCAAACAGGTTGCTGCGGTCTTGTGTGCCAGTCACGGCCCCGTCTTGTCCTATCCACAAGGCGTCAGTCACCGTCAGTCCGGGGGCGGCGGCCTGATGTGCATCCAATGCGTTCAAGACGTCCTGAATGGTGCGCGACGAAACGCAGGGTCTGGCAACGTCATGAATCAGGACGCGCTTCACGTCGAGGTGCGCCAGGGCCTTCAAACCGTTGCGCACAGAACCCGCGCGATCCGTGCCGCCCGTGGCGAGGATCAGATCGGTGCCACGAAACTCCTCCCAGGCCAGAGTGTCTTCGTCGGATAAGACCAGAACGATATGGGCGACCTGTCCGCGGAACCGATCGATTGTCCAGTCTGCCACGCGGCGGCCTGCAAGGCTGCGCCACTGTTTTGGGACGTCGCCCCCGGCGCGTAAGCCGCGGCCTGCGGCGACTATGATGGCAGCTGTGGTCATGCCGGGCGCCCTCCATTTTGTTGCGTTTGTTTAGGCGGCGGTGATTGCAGAGGCAATCACCTATGGTCTTGTGATTAAAAAATAGGCATTTGATGGTTTTGCAGGCTTGTTGCGCGTCGTTTTGTTGTTCATATGCGTAGAATTCGATATCAGAACTGCAACTGCCCAAGGATTAAGCACGTTGACTTTGCGCTTCGCTGACAAACTCGTAACACCGCCGGTTTTGCTGGCCCCGATGGCCGGAATCACGGATCGCCCGTTTCGGGATCTGGTTATGCGCTTTGGCGCCGGCATGGTCGTCAGCGAAATGGTCGCCAGTCAGGAAATGGTGCAGGCCAAACCCGGAGTGCGGGAGCGCGCCGAACTGTCTGCAGATGTGGAAAACACGGCGGTGCAACTGGCAGGGCGCGAGGCGCATTGGATGGCCGAGGCCGCCCGTCAGGTTGCTGATCGGGGCGCGCGGGTGATCGACATCAACATGGGGTGTCCCGCCAAGAAGGTGACAAATGGGTATTCCGGTTCGGCCCTGCTGAAAACACCGGACCACGCACTGAGGCTGATCGAGGCCGTTGTCAGTGCAGTTGACGTTCCGGTGACATTGAAAACCCGTCTGGGGTGGGATGACACCCTGCTGAATGCGCCCGAGGTTGCGCGCCGTGCACAAGAGGCAGGCGTTCAGATGGTTACGATCCACGGACGCACGCGATGCCAGTTCTACAAGGGGCGCGCTGACTGGAGCGCGATCCGGGCCGTGAAACAGGCTGTGTCGATTCCGGTTATTGCGAACGGAGATATTGTAGACACAGCAGCCGCAAGAACCGCTTTGGAACAATCTGGTGCAGATGGGGTCATGGTCGGGCGTGGCGCACAGGGTAAACCCTGGCTTCTGGCGCAGATCAGTCACGACCTTTACGGGGCGGATGCGCCGGATATTCCGGTCGGGAATGACCTTATCGACATGGTGCGCACGCATTATCAGGCGATGCTGGGATTTTACGATGCCGATCTGGGCCTGCGTGTCGCCCGCAAGCATCTGGGATGGTATATGGATCAGGCCGCAACCCCTGCGCCGCTGCGGCGGGCTGTTCTGACGTCGCGCAGCACGGATGATGTCCTGCGTCTGCTTGGGGACGCACTTGCCGAAACGGGCGAGGTGGCAGCATGAATTCCAACGCCAACATCTGGAACTCATTGCCGGTTCCGGCCTTCATTATTGACGAAAACGACCGCATCGCAGATGTGAATTCGGCGGGCGAGGGGTTTTTGAATGCCTCGCGCCGGTCGGTAATCGGGCATCCGGTATGGGACCAGATCGCCGTTGACGCACCGCTGGAGGAAGCATTCCTGCGCGCCCGCTCGCAAGGCACGCCACTGTTCGTAAACGATGTGGATGCGGGTTCAGGGAACCGTGCGCCGTTGCAATGTGCGTTGCAGATCGCGCCTCTGGTCGGCCATCCGGGGTCGATGATCATGATCATATCTCCTCGTGAACTGGCGGGCAGGATGACCTTGGGCAACACGGTCAAGTCAGCGGCGCAGTCGGCGATTGGCATGGCCGAGATGCTGGCGCACGAGATTAAGAACCCGTTGGCAGGGATTACCGGTGCAGCGCAACTGCTGAGCATGAACATTTCGTCACAGGATCTTGAACTTACAGACCTTATTGTGGCCGAAAGCCGCAGGATCGTGAAGCTTCTGGAGCAGGTCGAGCAATTCGGCAACTTGCAGAAACCGGACCTCAGGCCGGTCAACATCCACGATGTGCTGGACCGTGCAAGGCGGTCCGCGCTGCTGGGATTTGGCGCGGATATGACAATCATCGAGGATTACGATCCTTCATTGCCGCTGGCCTATGGCGATCCGGACCAGTTTCTTCAGGTGGTTCTGAACCTGCTGAAAAACGCATCCGAGGCTGCGGGGCCGCAGGGTGGTACGATCCGTCTGCGCACTTATTTCGAACATTCCTTCCGCCTGCGCCGAAGCGACGGATCGGGTCATTCCCTGCCGTTGCAGATCGAGATCATCGATGACGGTCCGGGCCTGCCCGAGGATATCCGTGGTGATATCTTTGACCCGTTCGTGTCGGGCAAGGAAAACGGCACTGGTCTGGGGCTGGCGCTGGTCAGCAAGATCGTTTCCGACCATGACGGCTGGATTTCCGCCGACTCCGTGCCCGGCCGCACCGTATTCAAACTGTCGCTGCGCCGCGCGCCGCGAGATGCAACCGAACACAAGAAGGAGAGCACCTGATGGATGGCACCGTACTGGTTGCGGATGACGATCGCACAATCCGCACCGTTCTGACTCAGGCGCTGACGCGGGCCGGATGCAAGGTGCACGCAACATCTTCGCTGACCACCCTGATGCGTTGGGTCGGCGAAGGCAAAGGCGACGTGGTGATCTCGGACGTTGTCATGCCCGATGGCAACGGGCTGGAGATGCTGCCGAAGATAGCAAAAGATCGCCCTGGATTGCCGGTTATCGTGATTTCCGCGCAAAACACGATCATGACCGCAATTCAGGCGGCTGAGGCCGACGCATATGACTATCTGCCCAAACCGTTTGACCTGCCGGATTTGATGAAACGCACGGCGCGGGCGCTGGATCAGAAGCAGCGCGCACAGCCGGAACCCATACAGGCAGGTGGTGAACGCCCGGATGAGCTGCCTCTGGTCGGCCGCACGCCAGTCATGCAGGCTTTGTATCGGTTGGTCGCACGCGTGATGAACACCGACCTGCCGGTTATGATTTCGGGTGAAAGCGGAACGGGTAAGTCGCTGATTGCCCGGGCAATTCACGACTTTTCGGATCGGCGTACATTACCATTTGTCACAGTCACCGCAGCCGACCTAAGCGATCTGGAGGGCCCGGCCCGCGTGATGGCGCGGGTGCGTGGCGGTACGCTGCTGATAGATGAAATCGCGGATATCGGCGATGAAATTCAAGCCCGCGTGGTGCGTATGATGGATACGCCCGGTGATCATGTTCCGCGTTTCATGGCGACCAGCCAGACAAACTTGACCGATGGGATGGAAAACGGCCGTATCCGTCAGGACCTGTACTATCGTTTGTGCGGGGCGACGATTCACGTGCCCTCATTGCGCGAAAGGGTCGACGATATACCGCTGCTGGCCGAACATTTTCTGGCCCGGGAGGAGAAGGAAAATGGCAACAAGCGGTGGCTCAGCCCGGAAGCGGTTGAGTTGGTGCGGCGCTATTCATGGCCGGGGAATGTGCGGCAACTGGAAAACGCCGTTCGCCGTTTGGGGCTGACCAGTCGGGCAGATGAGATTTCAAAGGCCGAGGTGGAAATGGTGTTGGGCAGCCAGCCCGAAGCTGCACCGGTTCTGAGCGGCGGCGAACGCGAGAAGCTTTCAACCTCGGTCGAGCGTCACCTGCGACGGTATTTCGATCTGCACGGCAATATATTGCCGCCACCGGGCCTCTATCAGCGGATTTTGCGTGAGGTTGAGGCCCCGCTGATCGAAATCGCACTGGATGCAACTGGTGGGAACCAGGCAAAATGTGCTGATTTACTTGGGATTAACCGAAATACGCTGCGAAAAAAGATTACAGATCTCGATATACAGGTGACACGGCGCCGCAAACTGATGTAATATCGCCACACAAACCGTGGCATCCCGGCATCTGTCGGGAAAAGATCACGATATATGGCGGTAAGCCGCACATGCGGCACATCAGGATGAGGGCAGACGGTGGCAACCCGAGCACAGAGCGGGATGATCCCATCGATTGGTCGATGGCGTAAATCACGGAAACTGCGCAACTTCGGCACCTTTGGGCTGGTCCTCTTGGGGCCTGTTCTGGCGCTTGCCACATATCTTGTCATTGGTCCCTTTGACCTAGGTGCGACCGCGCCGACATTGCGGCTGATTCTGCTGGCCGATCTTGTCTATGTTTTGGTCGTTGCGGCTTTGGTGCTCAGTCAGTTGGGCAGCCTGATTGCGGCCAGACGGGCCAAGTCGGCGGGCTCGCGCCTGCATTTGCGCCTGATTGGGGCGTTTACGCTGCTTGCGCTGGTTCCGACCGTTACGGTCGCCATTTTTGCCGGCCTGACCGTGAATATCGGCCTGGAAGGCTGGTTTTCGGATCGCGTGCGCCAGGTTGTCGGGTCTTCCCTGACAGCAGCAGAGGCTTATGAGCAGGAACATCGCAGCGGTCTGACGCAGGACGCTACGGTTCTGGCGCGGTTCCTGAACAATGCACGTTCGGTGGAGTTCTACATTTCTGATGCCGAACTCCGCGAGGTTCTGGCGCAGGGGCAGGCCCGGATTCAGCGCGGATTGCGCGAGGCCTATGTCATCGACGGCACGGGCGAAATCCGGTCGCGCGGGGATCGATCCTATCTGTTCAACTACGAGGCGCCTACAGCGGAACAGATGACCGAAGCGGCAGATAAGGGGCTGCTGATCATTGCCGACTGGCCGAATAATGAATTCCGTGCGCTGGTGCCGCTTACCGCTTATCTGGACCGTTACCTGTATGTCAGCCGCGAGGTGGATGGGCAGTTGTTGACACTGCTGGATGACACCAAGGAAACGGCACAGTTTTATCAACAATTAGAGAGTGAACGGGGCAGGGTACTGTTCGAGTTCGGCCTGCTGTATCTCGGCTTTGCGCTGATCCTGATCCTGGCTGCGATGTCGCTGGGGATGTGGTTTGCCGAACGCCTGTCGCGCCCGGTAGGACGTTTGACCACGGCGGCGCAGCGGGTCGGCGCCGGAGACTTGAGCGTTCAGGTGATCGAAGAGGCCAGCGACGACGAAATCGCGATGTTGGGCCGATATTTCAACCAGATGACCCGACAACTCAAGGGGCAGCGGGACACGCTGCTGGAAAACACCCAGCAAATCGAAAGCAGGCGTCGCCTGTTTGATTCCGTGCTCAGTTCGGTCACGTCCGGTGTTGTCGGCGTGGATCCCGATGGATGCGTTACCTTCGTCAACCGTTCGGCTGAACGCTTGCTGGACTGGTCGCGGGGCGAAGAACACCTGGCTATCGGCATTGCGGTTCCCGAGTTTCTGCCTTTGTTTGAGAGCCTCAAGGACAGCGGGCAAGAAGCTGTTCAGGGTGAGGTTAAGGTCACACGTAAGGGGCAGCTTGAAAACCTGCTGGTTCGCATGGCTATCCGTCGTGGAGAGGATGGCGGGCTGGAAGGTTATGTGGTTGCCTTTGACGATGTAACCGATCTGGTCAGCGCGCAGCGAATGGCGGCGTGGGGTGACGTGGCCCGCCGCATTGCACATGAAATCAAGAACCCATTGACGCCGATCCAGCTCAGCGCAGAGCGCATCAAGCGCAAGTTCGCCCGCAAACTGGATGAGGAAGACAGCGGCAGCCTTGAATCGATGACCGGCGTCATCGTGCGGCAAACCAATGACCTGCGGCGTATCGTGGATGAGTTTTCCAAGTTCGCGCGGATGCCCGAGCCCGTTCGACGGGAGGAAGACCTTGTCGAACTGGTGCGCGAAGCCGTACTTTTGCAACAGGCGGGACAGCCGGACGTACAGATTGATGCCGACCTGCCGCAGCAGCCGATCATGGCGGATGTAGATGCGACCATGCTTAATCAAGCGTTGACGAACCTGATTAAGAATGCCGGAGAAGCCATTGCAACTCTGAAAGAAAAAGGGGCCCCGGAAAACCTGGTGCCGCAGATCAAGGTGGCGGTTTCAAGCGATGATGCGGGTACAATCATCACCATTGCAGACAATGGGATAGGTCTGCCGGAAGACCGGGCGCGTTTGTTTGAACCTTATGTAACGACACGCGACGAAGGGACCGGGTTGGGTCTTCCGATCGTCAAGAAAATCATAGAAGAGCATGGCGGCGCGCTGACCCTTGAGGACGCGCCCGTATTTGACGGACAGGACCATTTTGGCGCAATGGCTGTGATCCGTTTGCCTGGGGCAAGTATGTCCCCAACCGTTGCGCCGCAGAAGCAGGCAATTAGAACCAACAAACTGAAAGCAGGCCAAAGATGAGCGACATTCTGATCGTAGATGACGAGCGCGATATTCGCGAGCTGGTGTCCGACATTCTGGAGGACGAAGGCTATTCAACCCGGCTGGCAGCCAACTCGGACGAGTGCATGGCGTCGATCAATTCCGAACCGCCGGGTCTGTTGATCCTGGATATCTGGCTGAAAGACAGCCGCATGGACGGGATTGATATCCTCAAGACGGTAAAGCGCGATAACCCGGATGTGCCGGTGGTGATTATTTCGGGCCACGGCAATATCGAAATCGCTGTAGCGGCTATCAAACAGGGTGCTTACGACTTTATCGAGAAACCGTTTAACATTGACCAGTTGATGGTGGTGATCCGCCGCGCGATGGAGACGTCTCGTCTGCGGCGCGAGAACGCGTCGCTGAAGCGGAAAGAGGTCAACAACTCGGACATGATCGGCAAATCCGCGTCGTTCCGGGCCATGCAGGGGCAGTTGGACAAGGTGACCAAATCAAACGGTCGCGTCATGCTGCGTGGACCTGCGGGTTCGGGCAAGGAAATTGCTGCGCGTTATATCCATGCCCACTCCAACCGTGCGAACGCTCCGTTCGTGACCGTCAACTGTGCCGGGATTGAGCCTGAGCGTGTGGAAGAAGTTCTGTTTGGCCGGGAATCGGCCGAACGCGGTGTGGAATCCGGATTGCTGGAAGAAGCCCATGGCGGCGTGGTCTATTTTGATGAAGTTTCCGACATGCCTTTGGGCACACAGTCCAAAATCCTGCGGGTGCTGGTGGATCAGCAATTCCAGCGCGTGGGTGGCTCGGACAAGGTGCGCGTGGATCTTCGGGTGATCTCATCGACCAACAAGGATCTGGATGATGAAATCGCCGCCGAGCGTTTCCGGGAAGAGCTGTATCACCGTCTGAATGTGGTTCCGATCTCCGTTCCCTCACTCGAGGACCGGCGCGAGGATATACCGGTACTGGCCCAGCACTTCATCGAAATGTGCAACGAAACCCAAGGGTTGCCTATGCGGGAGCTGTCGGACGAGGCGGTCGCTTTGCTGCAGACAATGACCTGGCCGGGTAACGTGCGCCAGTTGAAGAACCTGATCGAACGTGTTTTGATTCTGGGCGACGGCACCGGCCCGATTGAGGCGCGCGAGCTGCCCAATGAAGAAGACAAGGCCGAAGAGTCGGGCCGCGTTGTCTTGTCGGGTGCGCTGGCCACTTTGCCGCTGCGCGAGGCCCGCGAAGCGTTCGAGCGGGAATATCTGCTGACCCAGATCAACCGCTTTGGCGGCAATATCAGCCGCACCGCCAGCTTTGTCGGCATGGAACGCAGTGCGCTGCATCGCAAGTTAAAGTCGCTGGGTGTTGTGACCTCGAACAAATCTGGTGCGCGGGTCGCGCAAATCGACGAACCCGAACCGGCAGAGTGAGTCTGGGGGCATAGTTCACGGGCAGACGGATGTGAGGAACTGATGGCGAGAACGGTGAACTCTGATCTGTCTGGCCGGTTCGTCGAAGGCTACCCGGCTTTTGGCAGGCGGTTAAAGCGACTTCGACGGTCGATCGGATTGAAACAAGCTGCGCTGGCCGAGGTTCTGCAGGTCGATCAGACCACGGTTTCCAGATGGGAGAACGGGGTTCAGCTTCCAACGCCTGATCAACAACACTCGGTGTTTGCTGCGCTGGCTCCTTTCAGGGCGGATGACAACGCGCTAAGACGGCTTGTCGTGAACTCGGCAGACTGCATCCATCTGGTTGAGGAGGCCAGCCACCTGTGCCTGGCCTATTCCCGCAGGCGGGCGCGGGACTGGAAAACCACCCAACGGGCACTGCTTGGCGTGTCCCTCTGGCAATTTGCGACGGACGAAATCCGTCAGGCTGAGGCCGAGCTACAGGACGAGGGATGGTGGGATTTGCAAGCGCCCAACCCCAAGTCGTTTGTAACCTCCGAAGCGCGGCACGACCGTATCCGGATCAGTGCCGGACAGATCACCTGGGAACGGTTGTACCTGTCGGATGGAACGCCGGTCCGGCTGGTCAGTGGGGCACGGTCGGGACGCGCATAATTTATGCGTATTCCTGTGCGGTCGGGTGCAGTAGAACCGGCTTATGCCCCATCCATTACGCATCTTGTTACAGGTTTTGTTGCTTTGGCTTGCCGGGCTAGGTGCGGCGACCCAATTCGCCAAGATTGCGGTTCCTTTTGCTCAGGTCGCAGCCCTCTATCCTGCGCACGCGGACAAGATTGGCTGGCTTTTGTCAGTCATCAGCCTGATTGGCGCGATTCTTGGTGCATTGTCCGGCGCGATAGCCGGGCGGGTTGGGCCTGTCCGGTTGCTGATGTTTGGCTTGACCCTTGGCGGGGCGGTGTCCCTGTTTCAGGCCAGTATCCCCGGTTTGGGCCTGATGCTGGTCAGCCGCGTTGTCGAAGGGGTCTCTCATCTGGCTATCGTTGTCGCAGCACCAACACTGATTGCGCAAATCACGATTGGAAAATGGCGCAACGCGGCAATGGTTTTGTGGAGCAGTTTCTTTGGTGTCGCCTTTGCCCTGAACGCATGGCTTGGGCTTCCCTTGATCGCTCAGGTCGGGCTGCCGGTTTATTTTGCTACCCATGGCGCGCTGATGTTTCTGATCGCCGTCCTGATCGTATCTTTCCGTCCCAACAGTGCATCGGATTTGGTAAACAATCCCTTTTGGAGCGTGCGAATACTGATTGACATACACGTACAGACCTATCGCTCTGCGTTTGTGTCCGCTCCGGCGCTCGGGTGGTTCTTTTACACGCTGACCTTTGTCTCGTTGCTGGCCATTCTTCCGGGAAGATTGCCGGACGATGTCAGTGCGATGATTGCTGGTCTGATGCCGTTGGCCGGGATCGTGATTTCCTGGCTTACCGTCCCGGTTTTGCTGAGCGTTTGTTCTGGTGTTTTTGTTATTAACCTCGGTTTCGGGCTGTCTATCCTTACGATAGGCGCCCTGTTTCTTGGTGCCCCGTTGCCCGTTGTCTGCGTTGCGCTTTTTGCGGTGCTGGGGCTTGTTCAGGGCGGCAGCTTTGCGGCGGTGCCGCAGTTGAACTCGACACCCGAAAACCAGGCGCTGAGCTATGGTGCCATGGCGCAGATGGGGAATGCGGGTAACCTTTTGGGCACACCTGTTTTGCTTGCAATACTGTGGCGTACTAGTGAAGCGGGCATGTTGATTGCCGTGGTCGGGTTCTATGCTGTTGCCATGGCGCTTCATCTGTGGCTTGCCGCGCGGCGCAAACGCGCTTCAACCGGACTGGAATGATCAATCGCGCGGTACCGTGGTTCTTCTTATCCGGATTGCCCCGGTGTGATGATCTGAAACGACCCGTCATCGAACTTCACAAAACATGAGGCACTGTTGAGGGGCGGCAACGTCGTTGTTCGCGCCAGTGGCACTCGCGATTTCACATTTTGCTTGCAGGGCGGCAAGCTGACAGGGCGAAATCCCTTTTCGGCCATGCATTGCGCCTCGACCGTGTTTCGCAGGCCCTGGTTCACATCGACGGTATATACCCTGCCGGGTTGCCACCAGCCTGGGGATTGATAGCAACGACCTCTGCCGTCACAATATGTGCGCCCGGGCCAATAAGTCGGCGGGCTTTGGCGGATCTGATTGGCAACCGGCACCTCTTTAACCGCCCTAAGCTGGCACTGGGTGGTCTCTTTTTGCAGACGTGATACGGTTTCACCCTCGCGATAGTAAAGCGAGAGCGGCCCGCACGAGGACAGCACCATCAGAGGCACGAGCATAGGAAACAGCGTTTTCATATGCTTATCTTGCCGCAGCTGATCGGCGATGACAATTCAATTGACCGCTTTGGGGCCATCTGTCATTCAATCCTTTCAGGCAGAAGGGCCAGAAACATGAAGGTCATTATTTGCGGCGCGGGTCAGGTCGGTTGGCAGATTGCGCGGCACCTTTCGGGTGAATTGAACGACGTCACCATTGTCGACAACAATCCCGATCTGGTACGGCGGGCGACCGAAACGCTGGATGTGCAGGGGATCGCCGGGTTTGCAAGTTACCCCGATGTGCTTGAAAGGGCAGGCGCGCGCGATGCGGACATGATCATCGCTGCGACCCATTCGGATGAGGTGAACATGGTCACCTGCCAGATGGCGCATTCGGTCTTTTCGATCCAGCGCAAGATCGCGCGACTGCGGTCGAAATCATATCTTGAGGCGATCCACTCGGACCTTTACCGGCGCGATCATCTGCCGATTGATGTGGTGATCAGCCCCGAACGCGAAGTTGCCGCTGCTGCGATGCGCCGCCTGTCGGCCCCGTCCGCCTTTGACACCGAGATTTTCATGGACGGCAAGGCGCAGCTTTTGGGTATTCGCGTGGATGAAGACTGCCCGATCGTGAACACACCTTTGCGGCAACTGACCGATTTGTTCTCAACGCTCAGTTCGATCGTAGTGGGGGTGCGTCGCGATGGCACGCTGTTTGCACCAGAATCCGAGGATCAGCTGTTTGTGGGCGACGAATGCTACGTCTTTACCAATGTAAAAGACGTGGATCGCACTATGGAGGTGTTTGGCAAGACCCAAAAGCGTCAGGATCGTGTGGTGATCGTGGGCGGGGGCAATGTCGGGCTTGAAGTGGCGCGAACTCTGGAAGAACAAAAAAGCCGCGTGCGCGCCAAAATCGTCGAGCGGGATCGCCGATGCGCCGAGATCGCCGCCGAGGCGCTGGAACGAACGATTGTGCTGCACGGTGATGGCCTTGATGCCAGTTTGTTGAGCGAAGCCGGTATCGACAGAGCGGATGCAATGCTGGCGGTTACGGATGACGACCGCACGAACATGCTGGCCGCTGTACGCGCCAAGGCCGAGGGTTGTGCCCTGGCGATCGCTTTGATCAATGATCCCAGTATGGTGGCCCTGATGGGACCTTTGGGGATTGATGCGTATATCAATCCGCGGGCAACCACCGTCAGTTCGATCTTGCGCCACATCCGTCATGGCCGGGTGCGACAGGTCTACTCGATCGGAGATGCTGAGGCCGAAGTGATCGAGGCTGAGGTTCTTTCAACCTCTCCCATGGCGGGTCAAAAGCTGCGCGATATCGATTTTCCCGAGGGCGTACTGGTGGGGGCCGTGCGCAAAGGAGATGAGGTTATGCGACCGACGGGCAGCCTCAGGATCGATGAAAAGGATGTCGTCGCGATCTTTGCCATGGCCAACGACGTGCCTGAGGTCGAACGCCTGATGCAGGTTTCAATCGATTTCTTCTGATGGCGCATGCGGGGATACAACAGATCGGGCTATTGCGGCGGTTGCCGCTGTTTCTTCTGATCTGGGCTATTGCGTCACTGGCCATGTGGATTCCGGCAGTTTACGCGCTGGCGCTGGATGATCACGATACATCGCGGTCGTTTTTGTACTCCGGTATCATAGGGTTGTTTCTGGTCGTCAGTGTCGCACTGGCCTCGTCCAACCGTGTGCCAAGGCGCGGAACTTTGGGACAATTGGCGGTGATGCTTGCATGTTTCACCATTCTGCCTGTCTTTCTTGCGATTCCATTTCACGATGCGCTGGGAACGACCACATTCCTGAACGCCTATTTTGACATGGTCAGTGCCCTGACAACCACGGGGGCGGATCTGTTTCCGGATCCAGACCGCCTGACGGCCCCGCTGCACCTGTGGCGCGCCTTGGTTGGATGGATGGGCGGTTTGCTGATGTGGATTGCCGCCGCGGCAATCCTTGCGCCTTTGTCGCTGGGTGGGTTCGAGGTCACGGCCCGCGGTCAGCCGGGTCGCCCGGTATCGGGTGTTGCGCAAAGCGAACGCGTTGATCCGCGCGGTCGACTGATCCGTGTGGCAAAGGGACTGACCCCGGTCTATGCCGGGTTGACGGCTGTGATCTGGATCCTTCTTCTGATCGCAGGCGAAACCGGACTGACAGCCGTTTGCCACGCAATGTCGGTCATGGCGACGTCCGGAATTTCTCCGGTGGGCGGCATGGAAGGCGCGCAGGCGGGCTTCACGGGTGAGGCGATCTTGTTTTTGTTCCTATTCTTTGCCCTTTCGCGCCTGACATTTTCGACCGACACGGCGACATCCGGTTATTCCCGACTGGATACGGACCCGGAGTTTCGCATTGGCCTGATGATTGTTCTGGCCGTTGCGGCGTTATTGTTCTTTCGCGTTATTGCTGGTGTTACGGAAATCGGTGGGCAAATCGAGCCTTTACAGGCATTGCAGGTCATTTGGGGTATGCTGTTCACCGTTCTGGCCTTTCTGACAACCGCCGGGTTTGAAAGCGCAAACTGGGATGATGCGCAGCAATTATCTGGTCTGGGAACGCCCGGATTGTTGCTGATGGGGCTGGCCCTGATCGGTGGAGGGGTTGCGACCACGGCTGGCGGCGTGAAACTGCTGCGGGTTTTTGCCCTGTACTTGAACGGTGCGCGCGAGATCGACCGGTTGATCTATCCCTCATCCGTCAGCGGGGTTGGAGGTGGCAACCGACGCATTCAAAGGGACGGCGCGTTTATCGCCTGGATCTTTCTGATGCTCTTTGCGCTGACACTGGCGGTGTTCAACCTTTTGCTGGCCGCAATGGGGGCTGGGTTCGAACAGGCCATGGTGCTCAGCGTCGCAACGCTCAGCACGACGGGTCCGCTGATTGAATTGGCCACTGATGTTCCAATCCGGTTGATCGACCTGTCCGCAGGGGCCAAGCTGACGCTGTGCGCGGCGATGGTCATTGGCCGGCTCGAGACGCTTGCGATCATCGCCCTGATCACCCCTTCGCTGTGGCGGGATTGAACCGGTTGGATCCCGTCGTCTTTAGTGCTTAATTTTTCGTCTGGAATATCTTACCGCGGCACTCCATACTCACCGGGAGGGAGCGCGTTGGTCCGCAACGCGTAGCAAGAACAATGGCGAGATTATCATAATATGGCTTCGGACAGACAGAATCTTCAGGATGCTTTCCTGAACAATGTACGGAAAGCTAAGGTTCCGGTTACAATTTTCCTGATCAATGGCGTGAAATTGCAGGGTGTGATCACCTGGTTCGACAATTTCTGTGTATTGTTGCGCCGCGACGGACAGTCGCAGCTGGTGTACAAGCACGCGATTTCAACCATCATGCCATCACAGCCGATCAACCTGTATGAGGGCGAAGACGCCTCTTGATGGAACATGACCGGACGCGCACCCGGGCCTGGGTGCTGCATCCCGAAATCAAATCAGATGAACAGCGCCGCGTTCCCGAACCCGCGCTGGCCGAGGCGGTTGCGCTGGCCGCCGCTTTGCCCGATCTGGATGTGATCGGGTCTGAAATCGTACGCCTGCAACGCGCCCAACCCGGCTATTTGTTTGGCAGTGGCAAGATCGAAGAACTGGGTGAGCGGCTTCGTGAAAACGAGGTTGAGCTGGTTCTGATCGATGGACCGGTAACACCGGTTCAGCAGCGCAATCTGGAAAAGGCATGGAAGGTCAAGATCCTCGACCGGACCGGGCTGATCCTTGAGATTTTCAGCGACCGCGCACGTACCCGTGAAGGGGTGTTGCAGGTCGAAATGGCTGCGCTCAGCTATCAGCGGACACGGCTGGTGCGGGCCTGGACCCACCTTGAACGTCAGCGTGGCGGTTTGGGATTTGTCGGCGGACCCGGCGAGACCCAGATCGAAGCCGACCGCCGCGCCATTGACGAACAACTGGTGCGTTTGCGTCGCCAACTGCAGAAAGTGGTCAAGACCCGCACGTTGCACCGTGCCGCGCGGGCCAAGGTGCCATATCCAATCGTTGCGTTGGTTGGATATACCAATGCCGGGAAATCTACTCTGTTCAATCGGCTGACCGGGGCCGAAGTGTTGGCCAAGGACATGCTGTTTGCCACGCTGGACCCTACCATGCGCCGCGTGCAACTGCCCGATGGCCCGGAAGTGATCCTGTCGGATACGGTGGGTTTTATCTCGAACCTGCCGACCGAGCTTGTGGCGTCTTTTCGGGCCACGCTTGAAGAGGTGTTGGGTGCTGATCTGATTGTTCACGTGCGCGATATCAGCCATGAAGAAACCGAAGCACAGGCGCAGGATGTCGAAGCAATCCTGACCTCGCTTGGTGTCGACGAAGAACGCCCCCGACTTGAGGTTTGGAACAAGACTGACTTGCTGAGCACGGAAGAAAAAGACGCGGTGTTGGCGAGGGCGGATCGCGATCCGGCCATATTTGCCATTTCGGCAGTTACCGGCGAAGGCGTGACCCCTTTACTGTCCGAGATTGCAGCAATTCTGCAAGGGGCCCGGCACGAGGTTGTTCTGAACCTGACCTTTGCGGAAGGGAACAAGCGGGCGTGGTTGTTCCGGCAGGATGTTGTACAATCCGAAGAGCAGACCGAAGAAGGGTTCCGTATCACGGTCCTTTGGACAGATAAGCAGGCCGCCCAATTCGACACACTATAGATACAGTGAAATTGCGGAAGATGGCTGATACAATGGATCAAAGAGTATTCCTGACCGGATTTATTGATGTCCCGGCGGACCGCCTTGAAGATGTGCGCGCCGCTCTGCCCACGCATATTGCCCTCACAAAGGCGGAAGAGGGTTGCCTGTCGTTCGACGTTGTCGAGGATCAGATCACACCCGGACGGTTCACTGTTTCAGAGGTTTTTGTGAATCAGCAGGCCTTTGATGCGCATCAGCAGCGGACGAAGGCATCCGAGTGGTTTCTGATTACACAGGGAATACCGCGAAGTTACACAATTGAAACCGCAAGCGACCGTCTGGACTAGATTATCGCCCGTCTATCTGTCGCTGATAGTCATCAGGGTCGAACCAACCCAAGGATGACTGAACTAGATTGTCGGGTGTCAATTCCCATTCTTCCCAACCGCGCGCAACGACATGATTACCAGTCTGTGAGTGGTGCCCTTCCAGCGTCCAGACAAATAGGGCATGAGATCCGGCCCATCGCATCATGTCGCATCGCACCTCCAGATCAGGAAAATCGGCGTAGAAACCCCGGGCCATATCGGCAATCGCTGCGCGCCCTTCGATCGGGTCACCTCTGTTGATTGTAATCCGTCCGTCCAGCGCGAAAAAGCTGGCGACGGCATCTGCGTCACCTGAACTCCAGGCAATTGCGTAATCCCGGGCAAGGTTGTTCAGAGTATCCCGAATGCTGGCCATAGTTTCCCCCTGGTCCGAAACAGTTCGCCCGGTGATGGTAGGCGAAACTGCCGCATGGCGTCCACGGTCCGGACAAAAAGGGGCGGGGAGTCGCCGAAACCCTGATGCTTAACGTGGGATCAGATTGGTCACTCCGACAGCAGCGGCGCGGGCAAGGTCAAGGTCCAGCGACATGGGAATATACTCGCCACGCCGCCACAGCTGCGCCTGATCGTCGTAATAGCGCGACAGGAAATGGCCCGATTGGCCGGTAGCCGTGATAAAGACCGAACTGTTGGGATCAGCAAAGTCATACACACCGCGATACCCCGCCCCGTGCACGTTCTGAAACGGGTCGAGCCCTTCGCCCGACGTGCGCCCGCGCAGCAAGGTGTTGTCACCGCCACTGGTCGATTGGCGAATGTTCACAAAATACCGAAGTATCGGCACGTTCCCCAGAACCGGGTGATCGTGGGTTGCCTGATGGGCATCACCCCAGCGTAAGGATTCCAGTGCGCTACCGTAACGTTCAGTGATCCAGATCAGCGCATCATCCAGCGCAAGTCGAGCCATTTCGGTGCAGGTTTCAACCGGCGCGCTTTGTCGTACATCGCACCAGACACCGGCGCCATCAATGTCACGATAGACCCGTTCGATGAACAGGGGCTCGACATGTTTGAATTCGCTGGCCAGCGGCCCAAGCTCGTCCGAAATCAGGCGGATCTGAAGCGCCCGCACCCAGGCTGCATAGATCAGCGGTTCGGGCAGGTGCTCGTTCATCTCGCCGTTCCAGTCCGCCAGCAGCGACAGCGCAATCTGGCGCTGTCGTTCGGGCGTCCCTTCAGGGGCCGAGGCACCGGTGTACCAAAGGTCAGCACCGATCAGCGGCAGCAGAGAGCGCGCGGTGAAACTGACCGTATCCAGTTGCGCCTCAATGAAACTGTCGCGGGTATGCACCTCACGCGATTGCATCAGGCGTTCCCAGCGATGTACGCGCTGAGTGTCACCCCACTCGTAGGACACATGATCCGGGAACGGGCGGTCGATGATCTTGTTGTTGGTGTTGCCCAGAACGCCACCGGCTGGGGCCACGAATTCCGGGTTGTTGGCGTAGGGCAGGCGGCCTTGCCAGCGGTTTGCTTCGATCCAGCCGGGTGTCGGAATGCGTCCGCGGCTTTGGTTTTGCAGATCACGCCGGGGCATGGCGCCAATCAGTTTCATCCCTATTGTCGTTTTGTCGACCAGTGACAGGTTTTGCGAGGGCGCAATGAATTGCCGGGCCACGGTTACGGCGTCCTGCACGTTGTCCGCGTTCATCAGGGCCATGGACGCCGTCATCGAAGTGTCTTGCGGGCTGAGCGCCGTCCAGGACAAAGACGCAACATGGCCCGGCGGTGTGATGGTTTCCAGCTTGTAATCCGTACCGGGCAACACTGGCCCGTTTTCAGTCCAGCGCAGCGTCAGTGTAACCGGAGCTTCCCCTTTGATTTCAATGATCGAAGGACGGGTCTGGAATTCCTTATAGCCATCCGGGGTCAGGTATTCTTCGGGGTTTTCCGGGTTCAGCTGCTCAATATGAATGTCCTGATCGTCAAGATAGGATGACGTCACCCCCCAACCCAACCGGTCACTGCGGCCGGTCATGATTGCGGGAATACCTGGGATCGAGGCCCCAATGACGCTTCCCTTTGCCAGACCAAGATGCGCCAGATACCACACGCCGGGTGCTGTGAAGCCCAGATGTGGGTCGTTGGCCAGCAACGTCCCACCGCTTGCCGAGCGCGAAGGCGCAGCAGTCCAGGCGTTTGATGCCCCCGCCAGCCCGCGTTTGGGAAGGGGTGACAGAGGCGTTTCAGGAAAACTCGTACCAGCGGCATAGCGCGGAAGGTTGGGAAACAGCGAAGCGTATTCAGGCAGCGCAGCAATGCCGGGGCCGGGAACATCGGGCAGAATGTCTGCCAGTCTGTCAGGATTGCTCAGCATCAAAGACGTACGCGCGCGCAGAACCTCGTCTGTCAGGTGACCGGACAGTTGCAGTGCCATAAGTTTGATCACGGCAATACTGTCGCCCGGTTGCCAGGGTGAGACGGGGGCATTGAACAGGAACATTTCAGGCGCGCCGCGCCCCAATGCCTCGTCGTTGATCTCGGTCAGGCGTGCGTTGACCCCGGCCGCATAAGCACGAAGGGCGGCCTTAGTATAGTCGTCCTGTACCTCAACCGAGCGATGGGCAAGGCCGTACAGATCCAACCGGCGCAGCAGCTTGTCAACGCGCAGGGTGCGCGGTCCAAAGATCTCGGACAAGCGACCCTGTGCAGTGCGGCGCATGACCGTCATCTGCCACAACCGATCCTGCGCGTGGGCATATCCAAGACCGAAAAACACATCCGGGTCATTTTGGGCCAGAATGTGCGGCACATTGGCGGTGTCGCGCACGATCTCGACCGGAGCGGTCAACCCGTTGACTTCGAGCGTCTGGTCATAATCCGGCAGGGATTGGCTGGCCAGAAAATAGACAAGGCCCATTGCAGCGAGGATCAGCATGATCAGACCCGACACGATGCGCACCAGCCAGCGGAAAACAAGACCCATTACTGCCCCAAATTCTAGTACATGAAGGTTGCGCGGAGATTAGTGGATGGCGGGTCCAACCGAAAGAGGAACGCGGCAAGAACCTGTGCGGAAAGGATGAAAACAAACACCCCACCGCAGCATTCCGCCGTGATGGGGTTTGTCAGAAGAAGTGGGAAGCCCGAATTATGGAATAATGCGGGTATATTTCGTGCCTTCCACGGTCGCACCGATCTGAAGCCCAGCCTGTCCGAAGATGGCAGCCAGAACGGGCGTGCGCAGTGTCGTTGTGTCTGTCGACAGGGAATCGCCCTGATCGCTGACCACATAGCCAATATCCGCTCCGGCTGTCCAACCACTGGAGCGACGGAAGTCGTTCAGGGCGTCTTCGGTCATGAAAAACAGAACATGCGCATATTGCTGCGCACCGATCTGTAGCCCGGCCGTGCCCTTGACGGCCGAGTAAAAGTCAACTGTTGCACCGTTGATGCGCAGCGCGCCGCGACCGTAACCGCCACCGAACACGAAACCGGCTTCGGTAATCAGCGGCATGACCAGCATGCCGTTGGCCTTGTTCGCAATCTCAACCGTATTGGGATAGCGGCTGTACATCTCGGTCAGGGTGGCGTCGACACGGGCGTCGATTGTTGCTGCGTTGGAATTGCCGACACCGTTGCCGCAGGCGGCGGTCAAGCTCAGACCTGCCATGCCCAAGGCAAAGCCGCGACGATTCAGTCGGGGGGAGTTGGAACTGCTCATGGTTTTATATCTCTGTAACTGTGCCTGATATGCCGGGTGATCCCGGTCTTGGCGGCAAGGATACGCCGATCAGGGCGATGTGTCACGGGAAAGCTGCCCGATCGGGCAATCTTATCGGCGAAATATCGCGAAACTTGCGGGCTTTATCCCTGCAGGATGCGCGCAACCTGAGGAGAGAAATAGGTCAGAATTCCATCGCAACCGGCGCGTTTGAAGGCCAGAAGGCTTTCCAGCATCACCTTCTCGCCATCGATCCAGCCGTTCTGGGCTGCGGCCTGGATCATCGCGTATTCGCCCGATACCTGATAGGCATATGTCGGCGCACCGAAACTGTCTTTCACGCGGCGGCAGATATCCAGATAAGGCATGCCCGGCTTGATCATCACCATATCCGCGCCTTCGGTCAGATCGCGTTCGATCAGGCGCAAAGCCTCGTCCGAGTTTGCAGGGTCCATCTGGTATGTCTTCTTGTCGCCCGTCAGGGCCCCCGATGCGCCGACCGCGTCGCGGAAGGGTCCGTAAAACGCACTGGCATATTTTGCGGCATAGCTGAGGATCATCACGTTGTGATAGCCTGCACCTTCCAGCGCGCGACGCATTTCCCCGATCCGGCCATCCATCATGTCCGACGGGCCGATGATATCCGCACCGGCGTCGGCCTGTGCCAGCGTCATCTTTACCAGTGCCTCGACGGTCTGGTCGTTGACGATTTCGCCGTCAACGACATATCCGTCGTGACCGTTGATGTTATACGGGTCAAGCGCCACATCCGTCATTACGGCAATGTCCGGAGCCGCTGCCTTGATTGCCCGGATGGCCCGGTTTGACAGGTTGTCGGGGTTCCATGCCTCGGCGCAGTCTTCGGTTTTCAGTGCCGGGTCGGTGTAGGGAAAGATGCAAATCGCAGGAATCCCAAGGGCCTTGGCCTCGACCGCCGCTTTGGCAATCAGGTCAACCGATCTGCGAACCACACCAGGCATCGAGGGCACGGGCTCTTCAATGCCTTCGCCATCGCGTACGAAAACCGGCCAGATCAGGTCATCCGTTGTCAGAGTGTTCTCACGCACCAGCGCACGAATTGCCTGTGATTGACGGGCGCGGCGAAAGCGGGTCATGGGAAATGGGGCAATGGTCGGTTTCATGGCGCGTTCTCCTTGAACATTCGTGCATTGGGTGGCATGAATTCACAAAGGTCTCAAGGGTATCAATGGACGCGCGCCTAGATGGAACCCCCCTGAGTAGTGTGAATAAAGGGTTGGGTTTGGACTGGTACTCTTCGATCTTTGAACTCATCGACATGCGCAGCTTTTCGAATCTGTGGTTCTGGATCGTACTGGCGGTACTCTGGTCGTCGGCCAGCCACTGGGTGATGGGCATCCCATATGATCTGGTTGTCCGTGCCCGCCGGATCGGAGGTCAGGTCGAAACCGATCTGCTCGACATCGTTCGCATCCATACAAATCGGATTCTGCTGATTGTCGAGATGTCTGGCACCATCCTTTTGGCGTTTGGGTGTTTTCTGTTTACCGGGATGGCCACGCTTGGGTTCTATTATGACGTCGAATTCGCGCAGGCCCTGTTTTTACTTTTGTTCCCAATGACCTTGGTGCTTTTGATCAATATCGTGCATGCAAGGCGTCTTCGGCGGCAGGAATTGACGCTTGAAACTGTCTCAAAAACAATTTCCCGCTGCCGACTGTATACCCAGATCATTGGCATGATCTCGATACTGGTCACTTCGTTCTGGGGCATGTATCAGAACCTTTCGATTGGCGTTCTGGGATAGAAGATTCTGAAAGGCGAGGCGATGAAGGCTCCGAACCACGTGACAGTTGGCGGCGCCCCCGAAGGGTTTGACGCGCAGCTGGTGCTGAACGAGATTGCCCGCAGCAAGGGGCCGGTGGCCCATGTCGCACGCGATGACAAGCGGATGGAAGCGATGCGTTCCGCACTGGCGTTCTTTGCGCCTCAGATGCCTGTCTTTGTGTTTCCGGGCTGGGATTGCCTTCCTTATGATCGGGTCTCGCCCAATGCGGATATCTCGGCGGCGCGCGTCGCCACACTGGCGGCGCTGGTTCACCAGATGCCCCAACAGTATGTATTGCTGACCACGCTGAACGCCGCGACCCAACGCGTCCCGGCACGAGAGGTTTTGCGAGAGGCGGCGTTTACTGCCCGAGTTGGCCATCGCATAGATGAAACCGCTCTGCGAAACTTTCTGGTGCGTATGGGGTTCACACAAAGTCCAACGGTGATGGAACCCGGCGATTACGCCATCCGTGGCGGCATTATCGACATCTTCCCTCCGGGAGAGACGGGCCCGGTTCGGCTGGACCTGTTCGGTGACGTTCTGGACGGTGCGCGACGCTTTGATCCGGCGTCCCAGCGAACAACCGAAAAGCTGGACATCGTTGAACTTGCACCGGTGTCCGAAGTCATCCTGGACGAGGCCGCCATAACCCGGTTCCGTCAGAACTATCGCATCGAGTTTGGTGCCGCCGGTACAGATGACCCATTGTATGAGGCCGTAAGCGCGGGCCGCAAACATCAGGGGATCGAACATTGGCTGCCGTTCTTCCACGAAAAACTTGAGACGTTATTCGACTATTTGCCGGATGCGGTGATCACTGTCGATGATCAGGTGACGCCCGCGCGTCTGGCGCGTTGGGATACGATTGCCGATCAGTACGAAACCCGGCGACTGGCGCTGGAAAACCGATCCCGTATGGACACGGTCTATAAACCCACACCTCCGGGGTTGTTGTATCTTGACGATACCGCCTGGGAGGCGGCGGTCGCGGATCGTCGGGTTTTGCAGTTCAGCCCGCTGCCGCAAGCCTCTGGCCCCGGTGTCATAGACGCGGGCGGACGTATCGGACGCAACTTTGCACCGGAACGCCAGCAGGAAAGCATCAGCTTGTTCGGTGCTTTGGCCAGTCACATCACTGCAAAGCTCGACAAAGGACCGGTGCTGATCGCCTCATATTCCGATGGCGCGCGGGAACGCCTGACCGGCCTGATCGAAGACGAAGGGTTGGCCGAGGCGATACATGTGGCCAATGGCACCCGCATTGGAAAACGCGGCTTGCACCTTGCCGTCTGGGCGTTGGAGCATGGGTTCGAAACTCCTGATTTAGCGGTGATCGCTGAACAGGATGTGCTGGGCGACAGGCTGATCCGTCAGCCCAAAAAACGCCGCAAGGCCGAGAACTTTCTGACCGAAACCCAATCGCTCAGCCCCGGTGATCTGGTTGTACACGTGGATCACGGCATAGGTCGTTACATGGGCATGGAGGTCGTCACCGCAGCCGGTGCTGCCCATGAATGCCTGTTGCTGGAATATGCCGAGCGGGCAAAGCTGTACCTGCCGGTCGAAAACATAGAATTGCTGTCGAAATACGGACATGACGAAGGTCTGCTGGACCGTTTGGGCGGCGGCGCGTGGCAGGCAAAGAAGGCCAAGCTGAAAGAGCGCATCCGCGAGATGGCCGATAAGCTGATCCTCATCGCCGCTGAACGCGCGCTGCGCAAAGCCCCGGTCATGGATCCGCCGCCCCACGCGTGGGAGGAATTCAGCGCGCGATTCCCGTATCAGGAAACCGAAGACCAGTTGCGGGCGATCTCGGATGTAATGGAAGATATCCATTCCGGCGCACCAATGGATCGTCTGATCTGCGGTGACGTCGGCTTTGGCAAGACCGAGGTTGCCATGCGTGCCGCATTTGTCGCAGCCATGTCGGGCGTTCAGGTTGCGGTTGTAGCGCCCACCACCCTGCTGGCCCGCCAGCATGCCGCGAGTTTCAGGGAACGCTTTCGGGGGTTCCCGCTGGAGGTGCGGCAATTGTCACGCTTTGTTTCGGCGAAAGAAGCCCAAAAAACCCGTGACGGGCTGGCCCGCGGGACAGTGGACATCGTGATCGGAACGCACGCGCTTTTGGCCAAGAACATACGGTTCAACAATCTGGGGCTTCTGATCATTGACGAGGAACAGCATTTTGGCGTGGGTCATAAGGAACGGCTGAAACAGCTGCGCTCAGACATTCACGTGCTGACCCTGACCGCGACACCGATCCCGCGAACGCTGCAACTGTCGTTGACCGGCGTGCGCGACCTGTCGATTATCGGAACACCTCCAATCGACCGACTGGCAATCCGCACCTATGTCAGCGAGTTTGATGCAGTCACAATCCGAGAAGCGCTGCTGCGTGAACACTATCGTGGGGGGCAAAGTTTCTATGTTGTACCGCGCATCTCGGACCTGCCTGAGATCGAAGAATTTCTGAAAGATCAACTGCCTGAGCTCACTTACGTGGTTGCCCATGGCCAGATGGCAGCGGGTGAGCTCGATGATCGGATGAACGCGTTTTATGACGGCAAGTACGATGTGCTGCTGGCCACAACAATCGTCGAAAGCGGGTTGGACATCCCGACCGCAAACACGATGGTCGTGCACCGTGCGGACATGTTTGGCCTTGCCCAGCTCTATCAGATCCGGGGGCGCGTTGGGCGCTCGAAAACCCGTGCTTATGCTTACCTGACCACCAAACCGCGCCAGAAACTGACTGCTGCCGCCGAAAAACGCCTGCGTGTTCTGGGCTCGCTGGACACGTTGGGTGCCGGCTTTACTTTGGCCTCGCAGGATCTGGACATACGTGGTGCGGGCAACCTGTTGGGTGAAGAACAATCCGGCCAGATGCGCGATGTCGGCTATGAGCTTTACCAATCCATGCTGGAAGAGGCGATTGCCAAGATCAAAGCCGGCGAGATGGAGGGGCTGTCGGATGCAGACGATCAATGGGCCCCGCAGATCAATCTGGGTGTGCCGGTTCTGATCCCCGAGAACTATGTGCCAGATCTGGATGTGCGCCTGGGGCTCTATCGCCGCCTGTCATCGCTGTCGACAAAGGTCGAACTGGAAGGCTTTGCTGCGGAATTGATTGACCGTTTTGGCAAATTGCCGAAGGAGGTGAATACCTTGATGCTGGTTGTGCGGATCAAGGCCATGTGTAAACGCGCAGGGATCGCAAAGCTCGACGGCGGACCGAAAGGCGCGACCATCCAGTTTCACAATGACAAATTCGCTTCGCCGCAGGGACTGGTTGAGTTCATTCAAAATCAACGCGGTATGGCCAAGGTCAAAGACAACAAGATCGTCGTGCGCCGGGACTGGAAAAAAGACAGCGACAAGATTAAAGGGGCTTTTGCAATTGCCCGCGATCTTGCTGAAAAAGTGGTCGCCGCGCAGAAAAAGGTTAAAGCAGGTTGAGATGTGGGAGGGGGCTCTGCCCCCGCTGCGCGTTCCGCGCATCTCCCCCGGGATATTTACGGCCAGATGAAGAAGCGGATC
The DNA here is from genome assembly GCF_056535045.1 of Ruegeria sp. O6. Taxonomy (NCBI): domain Bacteria; kingdom Pseudomonadati; phylum Pseudomonadota; class Alphaproteobacteria; order Rhodobacterales; family Roseobacteraceae; genus Ruegeria; species Ruegeria sp. O6. Next base: position 173,435 of record NZ_JBQERM010000001.1, read on the forward strand.
CCTGCTTCATCTGGCTAAAAATATCCCCGCCGGAGGCATCGTGTGTCAGCACGATCAAGACATTTTAGCTACGCATTGCCGCCTGCGCACAGAAGCAGGACGCAGCTACCATTCGGTCGGCGCGGGCCAACGCCTGGTCGAGCCGCTGTTTGATCTGCAGGACTTCGACCTGTTCGCTGCGTGCCTTGAGGCAATCGTAAAGGCCCTTCAAACTCCATACGTTGTCAGGATGTATCGAGGCGCGACTTAGCGTGCCGCCCAAACCCAGATCTTCACGATAGACGTTTTCAGCTTCGGACAGCCGTCCTTGTTCGAAAAGAAGCGCCCCAAGCGCGTGGCGGGTCGGCTGCATCCATCCCCAGGGTTCGTCATAGGGCAAGGTATCGTCCAACTCGACCGAGCGGCGCAGATGGGCAAAAGCGATTTCAAAGTTGCCCTTGCGGTACTCGATCTCACCGCGCAGCATTTCCCGCGCAATTTCCAGCAGGTCAATCACACGGTTGTTGTGCAGCCTGCGTGTTTCCGGAACGCATTCCTTGGCAGCAAGGAACAGATTTTCTTCGGCCTCGGCATTGGCGATATCACCGGTTGCTGCATGAGCGATGGCGCGCGCGTAGTGCGTTGTGGCGGTCAGAGTGCGGAACAGGTCAGGATCTGAGGGCAGTTTCAGTGTCTTAGCCTCGTCCCAGCGGCCAAACCGGATCAGGATGTGAGGGCCCATGGACATGTAGCTTTCGAAGTAATCGGCCATCGGGGGACTTTCGACGCGCAGCAATTCTTCGGGCGTTGTATCCCACAATCCCTGATTTGCACGTAGGGCGGGTTCGATCTGTCCAAGAAAAAGCGCACCGTAGATGGCAAAGTGATAATTGTGCTGGCGATAGCCTGTGTAGATGTTGAACGCGCCTTCGCGCTCGTAATATTTCAGGTCGGCTTCCGAGGCTTTTTCGTTCCAGTGTACAACGTTGTGATAGTGTCCGCAAAGCACATCGATATGCGTCGGCATATGTACCAAGTGGCCTGCATCCGGAACCAATGTGCGCAGGACATCCCCTGCTTTCAGGGCTTTCTCTGGTGTTGGAGACATTTCCATCAGATGAACATAGAGGTGCAGCAGGCCTGGGTGAGACATCGCAGACGGATCGTTTGCCATGGCCCATTCAAGCGCATCCTGCGCTTCCTTCGTTGCCGCGCCCTGGGCGGGTTGGCCCGTTTTCAGATCCCACATCTGCCATGGTGTCAGGTTCAGCAGCGCTTCGACATAAATGGTACGCAAGTCGAGGTGGTCCGGGTGTGCCGCAAATGCCGTGCGCATCGCGTCGGCAAAACCGTGGTCCCATTGGTGCATGTCCTCCACCGGACTACGTTGCGGGTAACGCGCAGGTAGGGCCTGAATCAGGGCCTGTTCGACGGCAGTGCACCTTGCCAGCAGACCAAGGGCTTTCTGCATCGCGTCGTAAGACCGTGCCAACGCTTCTTCCCGACCTCTCTCATCCAGCAGGTCCCACGGGAGGTTGTAGTTTGGTCCGGCGGCATACGCGACACCCCAATAGGCCATCGCGCAATTCGGATCATGCTCGGCCGCGCGTTGAAAACAGACCAGCGCCTCTTCGTGATTGTAACCGTATGTCCAGTTTAGGCCACGGTCAAACCACAGCTGAGCTTCGGGACTGGATGTGGAAATCGCGCAGGAATAGCTGCCCAGATCGTAGTAATCGCACATCGCAGTTCCTCCCCTTAAGTTCTGGGTAGGATAGCGTGTTTCACCCGCGATTCACAGGTCAGGCTGGCAGCCGTTCTTCGATGCGACCCATGTGGATCATCAGGCCAAACGCCAGAACGCACATACTCAGGATGCCAATTGTCAAAGGCGCGATGGACCCGTTGAACAGAAGCCCGATCGGCGCGGCGATTGCCGCGGCCAGTACGGTTGAAATCGACCCGACAACCGACGCGGCCATGCCCGCGATGTGGCCCATGGGTTCCATGGCAATGGCATTCAGATTGCCGATGGTTACACCAGCCATGAAAAAGACCATCGTCTGCCAGAAGACAAACAGGGCAAATGACATCGCGGGCGAAAGGTTCGCCATGTTCAGGATGATGACGACAGACGTGATGGCTATCTGCGCGCCGAAGGCGAATGTGACCATCCGGCGCATCCCGACGCGCACCACCAAAGCTGCGTTCAAAAGGCTGGCCGAACCTGACATCAGGGCGACAAATCCGAACCAGAAGGGAAAGCTGTCGGCCCGATCATGGACCACATCATAGACCGGTTGCACCATAGTCAGCATGGTGAACAAGGTCCCCATGCACAAGGTTTGCACGAAGATAGACAAACGCACAGTGGGATGCGCAAACATTTCGTTCACAGCCGCAATCATCAGATGCAGACGGAAGGGGCGGCGGTCCTCGACAGCCAGAGATTCGGGAAGTCGTGTGCTCATCCACAACACGACGATCAGAGCAAACAGGATGAAGGACACGAAGATCCCGCGCCAACCGAAGAGAACGATAACACCAGCGCCCAGCATCGGAGCCGCTGCTGGTACCAACGTAAAGATCATCATGGCAATCGAGATGATGCGTGCCATTTCCCGGCCCGAATACAAGTCACGCGTGATGGCCATCGCCACGACACGTGGCCCGGCAGCGCCCAGACCCTGCACAACACGCGCAATCAGTACCAGTTCCAGCGAAGAACTGGCCCAGGCAACAGCCGAAGCCGCAATGTACAAAAGCGCTCCGCAAAACATCACCGGCTTACGCCCCAGCGCATCCGATAGCGGGCCGGTAAAGAATGTACCGATGCCCATTCCCAGAACGAAGGACGTCAGGATCAGTTGGGCGCGATTGACGTCATCAGGGCTGAGCTGCGCGCCGATTTCGGGCAGGGCGGGCAGCATTGAATCGATCGAAAACGCGATAGTGGCGAACATCATTGCGATCAGCGCAATGAATTCCGCCTTCGACATGCGGTTGGCCATGAAGCACTCCTAACCTGTTCGCGCTATCATGGCGGGTCAGGTTAGACCAGACTGGAAATTCGCACAGACCTCTGTGCTATTCTGCAGGATAAGTGTCAAGTTGAGATATAATCTCACTGATCACTTTCTCCCACATTTCAGGCGGTTGAGCACCCGGAACGGCATGTTGATTGGCAACTATGTAGGTCGGGACCGAGCTGACGCCCATTTCACGAGAATGAGTATCGCGGTTGCGAATATCCTCGCGATCAGCGTCGGATTTCAGCAGCTTCATGACCACCGCAGCATCCATTCCGGCACTGTCTGCGATGTCGGACAGGACCTCGGGGTCGCCGATATCGCGGGCCTGAACGAAGTAGGCATCGAACAGCGCATCGACGACAGCATTCTGTTTGCCTTCGATCCCGGCCCAATGGATCAGGCGATGTGCATCCAGAGTATTGGGTGTGCGTTTCATGCCTTCGAAGTCGATCTTCAGACCGGCGTTTTCAGCGTGTTCAACCACGGGCGCATAAGCACGTAGGGCACCGTCCTTGCCACCGAACTTGCGTTCCAGATATTCGCGACGATCCATACCTGCGTCCGGCATATCAGGGTTCAACTGAAACGGATGCCATTCGATGACAAAAGGGTGCTGGGGCACATTGGCCAATGCTTTGTCCAGATGCGTTTTGCCGATATAGCACCACGGGCAGATCGGATCAGACAGGATGTCGAGCTTGACGGTCTGGGTCATGTGGCTGGTGCCTCGAAATAGGCCGGCAACGCCCGGCGCAGGAGTTTGCCGTTGCCGCCGGTGGGCAGCGCAGACAGGTGGATGAAGGCGCGCGGTTGTTTATAACGTGCCAGATTGGCCTCGACATAGGCGCGCAGGGCCGCATCGTCCAGCTTTTCCGGGCCGGTATAGAAGGCTGCTATCACAAATGTGTCCGGTTTGACCTCGACCGCGGCCGCGCCGACCTGCGTGATACCGGGAAAACGGGACAGGGCGGCTTCGACCTCGACCGGGGATACGCGGTAGCCTCCGGCATTCATCATGTCGTCGTCCCGGCCCAGATAACTGATCTGGCCGTCCACAGCCATTGCCCCTTGATCTCCGGTCAGGAACCATTCGCCTTGCATCCGGATTTCAACTTCATCCGGTGCATTGAGGTAGGTCAGCATCAATCCAGGGTCAGACTGATGAATGGCGATGGTGCCTTCTTGCCCCTGCGGCACCGGGCCGTCCGGGCCCAGAATGGCCACGCGACGGCCCGGTTGCGGGTGCCCCAATGCGTCGCCGCGCGCAGGGTGGGCCGGGCTGGAGGATATGAAGGTCGAGCATTCGGACATACCATAGGCTTCGAACAATTCCGTACCGGTGGCGCTTAGCCATTTCTCGTGCAGTGCGCGCGACAGCTTTTCCCCCGCGCATAAACCGTGGCGCAGGTCAGGTAAGCTGATTTGCTCATACTCTTGCACCAATTTTCGAAAGACCCCCGGTGCCGCCGCAAAGATCGTTGCGCGATGCTGGCGGAGCAGAGCGGGCAGGGCGGAGATGTCCGTGCCCGGTTCCGGGATCAAGGCGGTTGCGCCGATGGTCCACGGGTCCATCAGACCGGTGCCAAGTGTATAGGTCCAGTTGAACGCTCCGGCGTGACACAGCCGATCGGACGCGCGCAGACCATACCAACCATCAACCATCATCTGCCGCGCCCAGATTGCCCGATGGGCGTGGGCCACGGCACGCGGACTGCCCGAGGTTCCCGAGGTGTAGACGACATATGCCATGCGCTCGGGGTCGCCCAGGTCATAGCTGGCGGGTGGAATTTCGCGCATGGCCTTTAATGCATCCAACTCGATCTGTCTGGGATGAGGCGCGCATGAGACAGCGGGATCACGAAGAACCGCAGCCGGGGACAGATCGTCGATCATTCTGGCGGTTTCGGGTTCCGTCAGTTGCGACGAAGTCGGCACCGGAATGATACCCACTGAAATCGCGCCCAGATAGGCAATCGGGAAATCCACCGTATTGCCGAGCCGCATCAGAACGGTATCGCCGGGTGTCAGACCTGATTGCAGCAACCCCGCGCCTGTGCCCAACACGGCAGATTGCAGGTCGCGATAGGTCCAGTCCTGCGCGCCGTGGGGCATTAGTACCGACAACGCCACTTTGTCAGGGACCTGATCGGCACGGCCAAGGACATGCGCCGCCAGATTGAACGGTGCGGGGCAGGGCGCGGGCGCCCCCTGATCGAAGACAGATAACATGGCCATTGGCTAACGCGGTGTCTGGCGCGTTGCAAGCGCGGCTGGCCAAGCCTATAGAGAATGGCATGAGCACCCAAGATCCCAAATCCCTGATCCGAATTGCCCGCGATTCCGGCGATCACACCGAAGTTGAACCGCTGGACCTTGGCGCGCGCGTGCGCGAATTGCGAAAAGCGCGGAAATGGACGCTGGAGCAGGCCGCCAGTCAGGCCGGTTTGGCCCGTTCGACGCTCAGCAAGATCGAGAACGGGCAGATGTCACCTACCTATGACGCGCTCAAAAAGCTTGCGGTTGGGTTGGAAATCTCGGTGCCTCAGCTTTTCACACCGCCGCAGCGGGACCAGGTCATCGGACGGATGGCGATTACCCGGATGGGCGAAGGGGCGGCCCACGCGACAACGACCTACGAGCATGAGTTGCTGGCCGAAACCCTGACCAAGAAGCACATGCTGCCCTACCGTGCGCGGGTTCGGGCGCGATCCATGGACGAATTCGACGGCTGGGTGCGCCACGATGGCGAAGAGTTCATGTATGTTCTGACCGGTGTTGTCCGGCTTTATACCGAATTCTATGAGCCGGTTGAAATGCGCAGGGGTGACAGCGCCTATTACGATGGCAGCATGGGCCACAACGTGATCTCCGTCAGCGACGAAGACGCGACAATCCTTTGGGTCACATCACTTGCTTAGCGACGCGCGGCAGAATTCTCTGTTCAGACCTTCGGTGAACAGGAAATCTTCGACCTCTTCATGAGCTTCGTTCATGGTCAACTGGTGACGCTCTGCCAGATAGGCTTCGAACCCTTTACGGTCTTTTGATACGCGCATCATGTCTTGGTCACGCAAATTCGGAAAACGCCGCTTTGCACGTGCGTAGGCCGCATTCCAGTCTTGTGTCAGATCCGTCCAGTTCATCATGTATGAGCTTTCCTTATGTAGCGATTAGGACTGCTCTCCCCCTCTTTAGGGTACGTAATGGGTGCCGTAAGGGAAGACATGACAAAATGTCGCAGCATGTCTCGGCATTCCTTTTACAAGATTGTGCCTCTGCAATACCTGCGGCAACAGGGCGGCAGGCTCGAAACTGTTGAAAGTACCTGCGGATCAGGAGACCTGTTTGGTGCGGAACCGGGTATTCCCGGCGCGCAGGTTGCAAAGGCGACCTCCATCTTTGGGCAATGTCTAACTACCGCAATTCAATGCAGCTTTTAACGTTGACCGAAGCAGGCTGAAGGTGCGTCTCATGGGATCATCCGGCATCCGATATGGCCTGCATCTGATGCTGCGACCTGCTGTCGCGAAACGTATCCCTAGTGTGACGGCCATGTGCTGAATTCCGCCGACAGGCGTGGTTTTCCGGGGCCAATCGTGCTGGAAGCGCGAAGGAATCGCGTTTTTCAAGGGGTCCGCCAACACCGTGCGGAGAACAGCCGGTGTCGTGCAAAGCCCGGCTGCCCTGATGTTCAAGTGATTACCCGGCGTCGTACCACCACACTTCCGGCATGTATTGCGGTCCGTCGCCATAGATTGGCACAGTCTCAGGGAACTTGAGCTCGCGGATATGGGCAATCCGCCCGACATCAAAACTCCAGATCGGGATGACATAACGACCGGCCGTCAGAACCCGGTCAAGCGCGCGGGTTGCCGCGGTGAAATCTTCAGGTGTTTCCGAGGCAAGCATGGCGTCAATCATCGCATCAACAGCGGGCGAGGCCACGCCCATCAGGTTGCGTGTACCGGGTGTGTCCGCATTCTCGCTTCCCCAATACAAACGCTGTTCGTTGCCGGGAGACAGTGAAAGAGCACGCCGGAAAGGCGTAACATCAAAATCCAGCTCTCCGGTGCGCCCGACATACTGCGCGTTGTCGACCTGTTCCGCTGTGATCTGAATGCCAAGTCGTTCCAGCGCGCGGGAATAAATCTCGACCACCGACGCCATCTCGCTATCCCCCTGCTGTAGCAAGACCGTCATTTTGAACGGGTCACCATTCGTGTTGCGCAAAACCCCGTCCTGAACGGTCCAGCCCGATTCGGTCAGCAGTTTGGTGGCTTTGCGGATGTTTGCGCGGTTGCGGGCTGAACCGTCGCCCTTCGGCAGTTCATACCCTTCCAGCGTGCCGGGGATCAGATCCGAGGCAAAGGGTTCCAGCAGGGCTTTTACCTGCCCTTGGGCCGGTCCGGGCTGCATGGCCAGGTCTGAGCCCGAGAAGTAGGACGTGATCCTTGGCTGCGTCCCACCAGTGATCGTGTCGTTGATGAATTCGAAATTGAAGGCCAGCGTCAGGGCCTCGCGAACGCGCCAGTCGTTAAACGGGGCTTTGCGGGTGTTCATCACGAACCCGGTCATGCCTGACGGTTTGCCATGCGGTATCTCGGTCTTGATGACATCACCGCGCTGAACGGCGGGGAAGCTGTATTGCGTGTCCCATTTGTCGCCGTTGAACTCACGCACCGCTGATAGTTCACCGGCTTTGAAGGCTTCGAACAGGACGCTGCCGTCGCCGTAGAACTCGATCCGCATTTCGTCCAGATTCATGGTGCCGCGGCGGAACGGGATATCCTGCCCCCAATATTCGGGGTTGCGACGAAGGTTCACATAGCGCCCCGCCTCGTAGCTATCGATCACATAGGGGCCGGTGCCGATTGGGACATCTTGCAAGGCGGCGTCGGCAAAATCTTTGTCCTGCCACTGCGCCTTTTGCAGGATCGGACGCATCCCTGCGAGCAGGGCAAGTTCGCGATCAGGCACGTTGAAAGTAATCCGAACCGAACGCGGGCCGGTCTGTTCGATCCTGTCGACTTTGTCCCAAAAACCGCGATAGCGCAGATGCCCCTGAGTGCCGAGCGTCTCATATGACCAAATCACGTCGTCAATCGTGACCGGGCTGCCGTCAGAAAACCGGGCCTCTTCCCGCAGGGTAAATTCAACCCACGACCGGTCCGGCGCCGTCTCAACTGATTCGGCTAACAGCCCGTAAAGTGTGAAAGGTTCGTCCCAGGATCGCCCCATCAGACTTTCATGGGTCCAAAATGGCAATTGCCAAGGCGAGGTGCCTTTTTGCAAAAACGGGTTCAGGCTGTTATAGCCGCCGGTATTTCCGAAAACGACTTTGCCTCCTTTGGGGGCATCGGGGTTGGCATAGGGTAGGGACACAAAATCCGGTGGTAGGGCCGGGTCCCCATACATAGCTATGCCATGTGACGATTCTGCATGGGCGACAGAGATCATGAAAATGCTTGCGATTCCCGCCGCAAGTGGTCGAAACGGTCGGAGAAAATCCGGGCTCATTTTGGAAACAATCCTGCTCTGGCCTTATTTTGTTGGGATTCACCGTAGTGATGATTTTTCATATTATCAAACTTTTAGCTTGGACGAAGGCGTGGAATTGCTTATAAAGGATGCACTGCTCGATAGGTTTCTTGCCTGTATGAAACCTGCCTCAATAACTTAACGCCCGCTTCGTGCGGGCGTTTTTTTTGGCTGCTTGAGAAGTGTCAGGCTGGGATTTCAGGCAGTTGTGTTTCCCCGTTTTCTTTGCAGGTGCAGCATGGCATTGTGCACCAAATCATCGCTTCAGGGAGAACGGTCATGAGCCTTTCCGGCAAAACAGCAATCATCACGGGGTCTAATTCTGGCATCGGTCTGGGGGTCGCGCGCGAGCTGGCGAAGGCCGGAGCAGATGTTGTCCTGAATTCCTTTACGGACCGAGACGAAGATCACGCGCTGGCCGCTGAGATTGCCAAAGAGACCGGAACCAAAGCGCGTTACATCAAGGCGGACATGTCAAAAGGCGAAGAGTGCCGGGCGCTGATTAAGCAGGCCGGAGCTTGCGACATACTTGTGAACAACGCGGGCATTCAGTTTGTGTCCCCGATCGATCAGTTTCCGGCGGAAAAATGGGATGCGATTATTGCGATCAACATGAACTCGGTCTTTCACACGACCGCTGCCGCACTGCCGATGATGCGCAAGGCGGGTTGGGGTCGTATCGTGAATATCGCCTCGGCCCACGGCCTGACGGCGTCGCCATTCAAGGCAGCCTATGTTGCCGCCAAGCACGGGGTGGTGGGGATGACCAAGACCGTTGCGTTGGAAACCGCGCAAGAACCTATCACCTGCAACGCCATTTGCCCGGGCTATGTGCTGACACCCCTGGTTGAGGCCCAAATCCCGAACACGATGAAAGAATACAATATGAGCCGCGAGGAGGTTGTAAAAAACGTGCTTCTGGAACGGCAACCTTCCAAGGAATTCGCCACGGTTGAGCAACTGGGCGGGACAACCATTTTCCTGTGCTCGGACGCAGCGGCGCAGATCACGGGAACCACGATTTCTGTCGATGGCGGCTGGACCGCCTTGTGATTGGCCTTGGGGGCGCTGCCCCCAAACCCCCGGAGTATTTCTGAAAAGATGAAGGGTGAAGGCGGTGGTACGGATCAATCTGGCTTTGCAGGGCGGCGGTGCGCATGGGGCGTTCACCTGGGGTGTGCTTGACCGACTGCTGGATGAGGAAGACATCGAGGTTGCCGCGATCACCGGTACATCCGCCGGTGCGTTGAACGGTGCGGCGTTCAAATCGGGGATGGTTCATTCAGGACGTGAGGGTGCGCGTGCGCAGCTGGACGGGCTTTGGAGGCGTATGGGTGCGATTGGAGACATGCGTATAGCCAATTGGTTTCGCGGGTTGGAACCGGCCGCAATCGCGCAGGCGATGGAATATTCGGTGCCGTTTTCAATCGGTGATGCCTGGTCGCGGATGGTGTCGCCTTATGCCTATGGTCCATTCTACAGCAATCCGCTGGAGCCGGTGGTGGACAGGTTCAATTTTGCGGAAGTATGCGCCGATGCGGGACCCCGCCTGTTTGTGTGCGCCACCTGCGTGAGAAGTGGGAAAATCCGCGTCTTTACTGGCGAGGAGGTCTCGACAGATGCCATTCTGGCTTCAGCTTGCCTGCCGACCCTGTTCAAGGCAGTCGAGATATTTGATCCAAATACTAACCGGGTCGAAGCCTACTGGGATGGCGGTTATACTGGTAATCCGGCGCTCTATCCGCTGTTCAACAATGACCTGCCGGATGACGTAGTGATCGTGAATATCAACCCGTTGGAGCGCGACGCGGTACCGGTCACACCGCAGCAGATCCAGAACCGGATCAACGAGATCAGCTTCAATTCCTCCCTGTTTCGCGAATTGCGGGCAATCAGCTTTGTTCAGCGGCTTCTGAAAGAGGGCAAGCTGAAGGCCGGGGACATGAGCCGCGTTCTGGTGCATATGATTGCGGATAACGAGTTGATGAGCAGCCTGTCTGTTGCCACCAAAACCGTGCCCAACCCGGTTATTTTGCACAAGCTGAAACAGGCGGGGCGGGCGGCAGCGGATCGTTTTCTGGCCAAGCACAAGAGTGATCTGGGCCAGACCAGTACAGTCGATCTGCCGACCATGTTCGGTTAATCACTCGGGTGGTTGCGTAGGGTCTTTTTCGTTAGGATAAACGAGCCCGGCCGAGATCACCAGTTTCGCGGCATCCTCAATTGTCATGTCCAGCAAAATTACGTCTTCCGCCGGGAAAAACAGCAAAAAGCCCGAGGTCGGGTTGGGGGTGGTCGGAACAAAGACGCTTAGCAGCTCTCCTCCGGTCTCTGCGCGTTTGCTGATTTCGCCCCTGGCGGTTGTCGAGACGAACCCAATGGCCCAGATCCCGCGGCGGGGGTACTGGATCAGGCAAGCCTTTTCAAAAGAGCGTTCGGTTTGGGCAAATACGGTTTCCGAGATTTGTTTGATCCCGGAATAGATCGAGCGGACGACCGGCATCCGATCTACCACGCTTTCGGCGAACAGGATCAGGGACCGGCCCAGAATGCCTTTGGCGATCCACCCTACAATCACGGTAAAGATCAGGAAGATCACGACGCCCACACCGCGCAGGTTGATACCAACGTATTGTTCCGGTTGGAACTGATGAGGCACCAGTGGCAAAACGGCACTGTCGATCCAGCCGACTACCGACCAGATCAGCCAAACCGTCAGCCAGACCGGTGCAATGACAACGAGGCCGGTCAGGAAAGATGCGCGCAGCCGTGCCAGCATGCCAGGACGGCGATGATGCGGTTCTTCGTCGAACGGTGTATTCATCTTGGTTCCGAGTGGTTATCGGGATTTAGGTAGTCAATCGGTAGCCATGGCACAATAGGCTTGCGTTATCCCTATTCTGCCAGTGCCCGTGCAATCGCCGCAGCAAGGCGCGCATTGTTGCGCACGAGGGCAATGTTGGCGGTAAGCGAACGTCCTTCGGTCTTTTCAAAGATACGTTGCAGCAGATAGGGCGTCACATCTTTTCCGGTGATCCGATGCGCATCTGCATCAGCCTGTGCCTCGGCGATGATGGGGGCCAGTATTTCGGAAGGGATCTGATCCGCGATCGGGATCGGGTTCGCCACAAGCTGCCCGCCGGGCAGGCCCAACGCGCGACGCGTTGCATGGGCCTTGGCGATAGCCTCAGGAGTGTCCATGCGCAGGGGGGCAGCATAGGGTGATTTTGCAGACCAGAAGGCAGGAAACGCATCCTGGCCATGGGCGATGACAGGCACCCCCAGCGTTTCCAGAACTTCAAGAGTTTTGGCCAGATCAAGGATGGCCTTGGCCCCGGCTGCGACGACGGTGACTGGTGTATGGCCAAGTTCGTGCAGATCAGCCGAGATGTCGAACGTGGTTTCAGCGCCCTGATGCACACCCCCGATGCCGCCGGTGGCAAATACCTCGATCCCGGCATAATGCGCGGCGATCATGGTGGCGGCGACGGTTGTGGCTCCGGTACCACCGGTCGAGATGCAGGCCGCCATATCTGCGCGCGAGATTTTGGCAACGCCTTGCGCCTGACCCAGCCATTGCAACTGGCCAGGCTCGAGCCCCACATGCAATTTGCCTTCAATCACCGCCATGGTCGCCGGAACCGCCCCCGCATCGCGGATGTCCTGTTCGACCTGCGCCGCAACTTCGACGTTTTGCGGGTAGGGCATGCCATGGGTGATGATGGTGCTTTCCAGCGCAACGATGGGATGACCTGCGTCCTTGGCAGCGCGGACCTCGGCTGAATATTGAATGTCGATCACAGTGGGGTTTCTCCGGAAACGTAGGTTGCTGCGGCATGCAGAGCGCGGGTCAGAGCCTCATCACTCGATGCGCCGCCGGATTCTGAGGCGATATGAGCCGCCATGAAGGTATCCCCGGCGCCGGTCACACGGGTGACCAGAACGGAGGGGGGTGTTTGGGTCAGAATTTCGTCCGAACTGCCGATCGTGGCCGAGCTGCCGCCATCGGTGACCAGCACGCGCAGTGCGCCACGATCCAGAAGGCCCTTTGCGGCAGATTCAGAATCGGTGAATTCACGCTGGCACAATATTCCTGCTTCTTCGAGGTTCACATAAAGCGTGGCGCGGGCATGTTTCAGGAAGGGCAACAGGCGCTCGGCCTTACCTGGCGAGGCCGGGGCAACACGCAGATCGGCACGGGCAAATGCAGGGCTTTGGGCGATTTCTTCCAGCAGGTTCAGGGTCAGGTTGCCGTCAAGCGCAATGGGCCCCTCAAAGGGCGTGTTTTCATAGCCAAGCGGGCCGTGCATCAGCGGACGCAGTATCTTAGCGCCAGCGGCTTCCAGCGAATGCGCGTCGGCAATGGCCGCGATCAACCCGTTGGCACCTTCGACGGCCATATATCGGTCGGTCGGCAGGTCCTGCGAGCGATAGATGTGATCCGTGATCATACCGAGGCGGGAACAGGCATGAATCAGCTCGTCGCCCTCGGGGTCGCGGCCAATGGCGGTCAGCAGGGTTGGCGTCATACCAAAACGCACCAGCGTCATGGCTATGTTCATAGCAACACCACCCGGCAGGCGGGTAATCCGGCCAGGCACGTCCGAGCCTTGCCGCATGGCACTGGCCGATCGTCCGATCACGTCCCACAGGACCGAACCGATACACAGGATATTACTGTTCTGAGTCATAAAGGACGTCATGCCGCAGCGGTGATGCCCATGCAAGTCAGAACGTTACCGCAATCAGAGATTTACGGTGCACAGGTCCGATATGCCCTTTGGGCTTGCGATCTGCGGCCTTCGCGGGAACAATCGATAGCAATGATTGGTGATTTGATTTTCCTGTTGGAGCTTTTCGTATGAATGGCCCTGTTTTCCGCGCCATCTTTCGAACCCTCAAAACCTGTGCCCTGAGTTTTTTTGTTCTTGTAGCTTTGCATCCCGGATCCGGCAGAGCGCAATCCGCCCCGCCGACCGTCGTTGATTTCTGGGTCAAGTCCGACACTTTGTTTCTAGAGTTGAAATGGAATGCCGAGGCCATATTAACCGGGAACAATCCCGCGCAGCCCGCTGCGTTTTCCGACGATCCAAACTACAAATCCTTGCGGCGACTGGTTTCCTCTGAGCTGGAACCCCAGATCAGAGAGTTCGTTCAGCTCTGGAAACATAATCTTATCGTGGAGGCACCAGAGCGATTGAGTTTGTCTTATGAAGGTGTGCGTATTCCTGTTGTAGGAGAAACGGAGAAAGTGCGGGTTTCCAAACTGTTGCTGACTGCTCCTTTGCCCGATCAGGCGTCAAACCTGCGTCTGACCTGGCCGTCAGAAAGCGGACCCATCGTTCTGCGACAGCAAAATGTCGCGGCCCCATACACCGGGTATTTGGCTGCCGGTGAAGCCAGCCCGCTGATCCCCTTGCAAGGCGGGGCGTCTCTGACAACGCAACAAACATTGCAGACATATTTCACAAAAGGGGTCGATCAGTTTCTCCGAAACCCAATTAAGCCATCCATTCTTGTTTTGGCGCTAGTGTTTCTGTCTTTGAAATTGCGCCCAGTGGTATCTCAACTGGTGTTCCTGTCAGCGGGCGCTCTGATCGGGCTTGGGCTGGGTTTGCATGGCGTATTGGATGCAGGAAAAGTGAGCGAGGCCCCGGTTCTGGTGGCTTCGACCATCGTTCTGGCGCTGTGGAACCTGGTTGCCCGGCGATTGCAGGTCTGGCGTTTGTTGGCGGTTCTCGCCATTGGCGGTCTTCAAGGTCTGGTAATTGCCTCGGCCCTGGTCGGGATCGGAGTGCCGCCAGATCATCTGCCCCCGGCCATCTTGGGCTTTGGCGCCGGGAATATTCTGCCGCTTTTTGCCGTGGCCCTTGCCGGGCTTGCTCTGGCGCTTTTGTTTTCTGGCGGCTCACACCGTATACGAGGCCGGGTATCGGTTCTGGCCTCGATGCTGATTGCAGGTGCCGGGGTCTACTGGATAGTCGAGCCTTGGGTGCAGGGTTAAGGCAACGCGGCCAGCAGCGTTTTCAGTGCGCCAAGCGGATCGTCACTGCCCCAGATCTCATCGCCGATGCCAAAGAAATCGGTGCAGGGGGCCAGATCGCGGATCAATTCGGGCGTCAACCCACCTTCGGCCACAACCGGAACCTCGATCATCTCGGACCACCATTGGAACAGGTCCTTTTCGGCGCGGGTCCCATCCCTCAGTTTGGCCGAGCCGACAGGACCGAAAGCCACATAATCCGCCCCGTTTTCACCAGCAGTCATGCCATCATGGCTGGACGCGCCGCAAAAGCTTCCGACGATTGCATCGGCGCCCAGTTCCTTGCGCGCGGTGCGGACCGAGCGTGCAGCATCATCCAGGTGCACCCCGTCCAGCCCCAAACGCTGCGCCAGCAATACATGGTTCGAGATCACGATGGCCACGTCGCGCGAATGGGCGACTTCGCGACAAGCGTCCGCTGCACGGGCGATGGTATCTTCGTCGCTTCCGGCCAACGCGAGGCGGATACAGGCAATCTCGACCCCGTCCAGCACAGTCGCCAGCTTGTTCGTGAACGTGCTCAACTCGATGGTCGGAGGCGTGATCAGGTAAATCTGCGGCTGCTCGGGGGTGTCCATGGGCGCGTCCTTCGGCTTTCAGTCTTTGGCGCGGTTTAGCGGATTGCGGCTGGGAAGCAAACTTTTATGGATCAGAGCCTGCAAATAACGCCCCTGCGCCTTGCCCTGCAAGAGCCTGCCAATTACAGCAGGCCAAGTTTTCTTAAGGTGAGCCATGCCCAGCGACAAACCCCAGCCTTCCTTCGTGCTTGTGCGCCCGCAAATGGGTGAAAACATCGGTGCTGCTGCGCGGGCGATGTGGAACTTTGGGCTTGACCGGATGCGTATCGTGGCCCCGCGTGACGGCTGGCCGAACCCCAAAGCGGTGGCAATGTCCAGCGGCGCAGGGCGCTTGCTGGATGAGGCGCAGCTGTTTGACGACTTGGCCGGGTCGCTGGCCGACAGCACGTTTGTCTTCGCCACGACAGCCCGTCAGCGGGGCTTGACCAAACCTGTCTACAGCCCAGAACACGCAATGAAGATTGCCGCCGGAAAGATCGCGGCAGGCGAGAAGGTTACCGTTCTGTTCGGCCCTGAACGCGCGGGGCTAGAGAATGAAGACATCGCCAAGGCCAACGCGATCATCTCGGTGCCGGTGAACCCGGAATATGCCTCGCTGAACCTTGGTCAATGCGTATTGCTGACCGCCTATGAGTGGATGCGCCAGACCGGGGATGTGGTGCATGAATCGACCGACCTGGGCAAAGGTGACTGGGCCACTGGGATCGAGGTCGAAAAACTTGTCGAGCATTACGAGGATAGGCTGGAGGAGGCGGGGTTCTTCTACCCTCCCGAAAAGGCCGAAGGGATGAAGGTTAACCTGCGCAACCTGTGGTCGCGGATGCGAATGACACGGGCCGATGTGCAGATGTTGCACGGGATCATGCGTCAGATGGTCCGCTGGAAGGATAAAGGCTGAGGCTGGACCTATCTTCACCCAAGCCCTAGCTTGCGACAAAATCAGGACATGAGGACAGCATGAGCGGTAAGCGCAGCATCTTCGAAGAGGTCACGGACACCAAAAAACAACAGGCGGTTCAACCCGGTATGATCGACCGGGGGCGCGGCGGCGCGCGCAATGCGATCCGCGTCTGGCTGATGATCCTGTTTGCTCTGGTCGTTGTGATGATCGCGGTTGGCGGCTTGACGCGCCTGACTGACAGCGGCCTCTCGATCACCGAATGGCGCCCGATCACCGGAGCTTTGCCGCCGATGACCGAAGCGGACTGGCAGGCAGAGTTCGACAAGTACAAGCAGATTGACCAATGGCGCATCCAGAACCAGTGGATGGAACTGGGTGATTTCAAATCCATCTATTGGTGGGAATGGGGCCATCGTCAGTTGGGCCGCATGATCGGTTTGGTCTGGGCCGTTGGATTTCTGACCTTTCTTCTCACCCGCAAGATCCCGACAGGGTGGATGGGAAAGCTGATCGTTCCGGGTCTTCTTGGCGGTCTGCAGGGCGCTGTTGGTTGGTGGATGGTGGCCTCGGGCGTCACCCAGGGTGAAGGCATGACGGCTGTTGCAAGTTACCGTCTGGCAACGCATTTGGGGCTGGCTTTTGTGATCCTGGGAGTCCTGGCCTGGTACATCTTTGAACTCGGCCGGGAAGAACGTGACCTGATGCAGGCGCGCCGGGCCAAAGAGGTCAGGCTGTTTTCATTGTCCACAGGGCTGATGCACTTCGCCTTTTTACAAATACTCATTGGCGCGCTTGTCGCCGGGATCGACGCCGGGCGGTCTTACACCGACTGGCCGCTGATGGGAGGGCAGTTGCTTCCACCGGATGCGACTATGTTGGAGCCGATGTGGCGAAACTTCTTTGAAAGCCCCGGTCTGGTACAGTTCATCCACCGATGTGCAGGGTATCTGCTGTTCATCTTCGCCGTTGTCGTCTGGCGACGTGGCAGCGGCAGCGCGCATCCGCAGACGCGTTTTGCCTTCAACGCTGCTTTCGCCGCGCTTTCGTTACAGGTCGTCGTCGGCATCGTGACCGTGGTTTACGGCGCGCCATGGCAGGTCGCTATCTTCCACCAGTTTATGGCCGTCATCGTTTGGACGCTGATCCTGCGCGCGCGGTTCCTCACGGCTTATCCAATCGCAACATCTGTGCGCGGAGTTTGAAATTATGACCGCTTTCAATGAACTGATGACCTTTCAGCGGGAAACTTCGGCTTTGGGCCAGATCGCCGGTCGGCTTGGCTGGGACCAGGAAACCGTCATGCCGCGCGGCGCTGCGCCACAGCGCGCCGAAGAAATGGCAGCTATCGAATCTGTCCTGCACGCACGTCGTTCTGATCCTCGTGTTGCCGAATGGCTGGATCAGGCCGCGCCTCAGGATGAGGTCGGCAAGGCGCAGATGCGTGAAATCCGGCGCGCATATGATCGCGCGGTGAAGGTGCCTGCCGATCTGGCGACGGCGATTGCCCGTGTGACATCCGCTGCGCAGGGAAAGTGGGCGCAGGCGCGCGCGGACGAAGATGTCTCGGCCTTTCTTCCGGTTCTGGAAGAGGTCGTATCGCTGAAACGACAGGAAGGCGAGGCGCTGGCGCAAGGGGGCGACGTATACGACGCCATGGTCGAAGATTACGAGCCTTACACGACCAGCGCACAGATTGCGGATATCTTCGACCAGATGCGCCCACGACTGGTGGCCCTGCGCGCCGCTGTGCTGGAGCGGCCCGAGCCCGCTGCCCTGAACCGCAGTTTTGATGAGCAGACCCAGATGCGTCTGACACAAAAACTGGCGGTCGCCTTTGGCTATGACCTGAACAATGGCCGCGTGGACAAGGCGGTTCACCCGTTCAGTTCAGGCAGTGGTCTTGATGTCCGCATCACCACGCGAACCAGCGAAACGGACCCGTTCAATTGTTTCTATTCCACCATTCACGAGGTGGGCCACGCCGCCTATGAACAGGGGATCGACAGGAAATACCTGCTGACACCGCTCGGGTCTGGTGTGTCGATGGGCGTGCATGAAAGTCAAAGCCGGATCTACGAAAACCAGTTGGGTCGGTCGCGGGCCTTTACCGGTTGGTTGTTCGAACAAATGAAAGAGGCGTTCGGCGAGTTCGGCATTGCCGATCCGGATGCGTTTTATGCGACGGTCAACCGCGTCCATAACGGCTATATCCGCACCGAGGCGGATGAGGTTCAATACAATCTGCACATCATGCTGCGGTTTGATCTGGAACGCGCGCTGATGGCCGGAGACTTGCAGGTCGGCGATCTGGAAGCCGCCTGGAATGATCGGTTCAAGGCAGATTTCGGTTATGCGGTCGACAAGCCCTCGAACGGTTGTTTGCAGGATGTGCATTGGTCGGTTGGGTTGTTCGGTTACTTCCCGACATACTCGCTGGGCAATGTCTATGCTGGGTGCCTCTATCAGGCTTTGCGCGGTTCAGAGCCCGATCTTGATGCGCAACTGGCTCGCGGCGACACCACCGGTGCAACCGGCTGGTTGCGCGAGCATGTGCAGCAGCATGGCGGCCTTTATGCACCGCGCGAGGTGATTGCCCGTGCAAGCGGCATCGAGCCCGGACCGGACCCATTGCTAAGCTATCTCGAGACCAAGTTCGGCGCGCTCTACGATTTGTGAGTTTCCGAATTGCAGCTCAGGCGTTAGAATCGGTGCACCGATACCATCGCCTGGGAGGCAACGATGACCGGAAACGCCCGCAAGAAAGCCAGTGATTTTGATCCGCGTATCCTCGAGATATTCGACGGATATGTGCACGGCACGATGTCCAAGCGTGAGTTCATCTCAAAAGCCGGTAAATACACGGCTGCCGGAATGACAGGCGCAATGATCCTGGACCAGTTGCAACCCAATTACGCCTGGGCGCAACAGGTGGCCCCGGACGATCCCGCGATCCAAACCATGGTGGTCGCATATGACAGCCCGGATGGGCATAGCGAAACCAGCGGCCTGATGGCGATGCCGGCAAATGCCGAAGGTAAACTGCCTGCGGTGTTGGTCGTGCACGAGAACCGGGGTCTAAACCCTTATATCGAGGACGTTGTGCGCCGCGCGGCCAAGGCCGGTTTCCTGGCTTTTGGACCTGATGGGTTGTCGCCCCTTGGCGGCTATCCCGGTACTGATGAAGAAGGGCGCGAGATGCAGCGCTCGATGGACCTGGAAAAACTGATGGCGGATTTCTTCGCCGCCTTTGAATTCCTTCGTGATCATGAACTTTCGACAGGCAAAGTTGGTGCTGTCGGCTTCTGCTATGGCGGAGGTGTTTGCAACGCGTTGGCCGTAGCCTATCCGGACCTTGCTGCCTCGGTGCCATTCTACGGTCGGCAACCACCAGCCGAAGATGTTCCGTCCATCGAAGCACCTCTTATGATTCACTATGCCGGTCTGGACGAGCGTATCAACGCTGGATGGCCTGCATATTCAGAGGCGTTGAAAGCCAATCAAAAGAAATTCAGCGTGCACTTCTATCCGGACGTCAATCACGGTTTTCACAACGATACGACGCCCAGGTATGACGAAGCTGCGGCATATCTGGCATGGAGCCGGACCATCGCTTTTTTCAATGCCTACCTGACATGAAGTGAACTCCGGGAACCGTCGAACCGGTGCCCGGGGTTACTGTCATTCTTCCTCGTCGGCTTGGTCGGCGATCCAGGCGACGCTGACGACTTCTTCGCCCTTGCCGGTATTGAACACTTTCACGCCACCTGCGGAACGTGAGCGGAAAGAGATGCCATCGACCGGCACCCGGATAGATTGGCCTTTCGATGTGGCCAGCATGATCTGATCGTCGATCTCGACCGGGAATGATGCAACCAAATCCCCACCGCGCATCGCCTTGTCCATCGCGGCTACGCCCATGCCGCCACGTCCGCGCACGGGGTAGTCGTGGCTTGAACTCAACTTGCCTGCACCACCAGCGGTGATAGTGAGGATAAGGTTTTCGGCAGCCGACATCTCGGCGTATTTCTCCTGACTGAAATCGCTGCTTGCTGCGGCTTCCTCGTCTTCACCAGCGTCTTCTTCGGTAAGCCCCGCAACCGCACGCCGCATCTTGAGATAGGCCACACGATCTTCGGGTGTCGCCTCGAAATGACGGATCACGGACATCGAAACGACGCGGTCACCGTTGGTCAGCCTGATCCCCCGGACACCTGTGGATTCGCGCGAGTTGAAGACACGCACGTCAGTTGTCCGGAAGCGGATCGCGCGGCCGGAATTGGTGACCAGCATCACGTCTTCGTCTTCCGAACAGATGCGCGCATTCACCAGTTCAATGCCGTCGGGCAGCTTCATGGCAATCTTGCCGTTGCGCCGGACATTGGTGAAGTCCGACAACCGGTTACGACGCACGTCACCTGCGCTGGTGGCAAAGACGATCTGGAGGTTTTCCCATTCCTCGTCCGGTACATCCACGGGCATTATCGCGGCGATGGAAACGCCAGTTGGGATCGGAAGGATGTTGACGATGGCCTTACCTTTGCCGGTGCGTCCGGATTGGGGCAAGCGCCAGGTCTTGAGCTTGTAGACCATCCCGTCCGTCGTGAAGAACAGCAGCTGTGTATGGGTGTTCGCAACGAAGAGGTTGGTCACAACATCCTCTTCCTTGGTTTGCATCCCCGACAGGCCCTTGCCACCGCGTTTCTGGGCGCGGAAATCTGCCAGCGGTGTGCGTTTGATGTACCCGCCCGAAGTGACGGTCACGACCATGTCTTCACGCTCGATCAGGTCTTCGTCTTCCATGTCACCGGACCAGTCGACGATCTCAGTGCGGCGGTCGACCGCGAACTGTTCACGCACGCTGCGCAGCTCATCAGCGATGATGCCCATGATCCGTTCGCGTGAGGACAGAATATCAAGGTATTCCTTGATCTTGGCCGCCAGTTCTTCCAGCTCGTCCGTGACCTCTTTGACGCCCAGTTGGGTCAGGCGTTGCAAGCGCAACTCCAGAATGGCACGGGCCTGAACCTCGGTCAGATTATAGGTGCCATCGTCATTCATCTTGGACAGAGGATCATCGATCAGGCGCAAATAGCCTTCGATGTCGGAGGCAGGCCAACGGCGGGTCATCAGTTTTTCGCGGGCCTCGGCGGCGTCTGCAGACGACCGGATCGTTGCGACCACTTCATCGACATTGGACACCGCCACAGCCAGACCACACAGGATGTGGCTGCGTTCACGCGCCTTGCGCAGGTCATAGGCCGTACGGCGGGCAACGACATCTTCACGGAAGTCGATGAACGAGGTCAGGAACCGGCGCAGGGTCAGCTGTTCGGGGCGGCCACCATTCAGCGCCAGCATATTGCAGCCAAAGGAGGTCTGCATCGGCGAAAAGCGGTAGAGCTGGTTCAGCACCACCTCGGGCGTCGCATCGCGCTTGAGCTCAACCACAACGCGCACGCCGTTGCGGTCGGATTCGTCCTGTACATGGGCCACGCCTTCGATCCGCTTCTCGCGAACCGCCTCGGCGATCTTTTCGATCATCGCGGCCTTGTTCACCTGATAGGGAATCTCGTCGACAACGATGGCATAGCGGTCCTTGCGAATTTCTTCCACCCGGGTCTTGGCGCGGATGATGACGCTGCCGCGGCCCTCCAGATAGGCCTTACGCGCACCTGAGCGCCCAAGCATCACACCGCCGGTTGGAAAGTCGGGGCCGGGGACGTATTCGATCA
Organism: Ruegeria sp. O6; assembly: GCF_056535045.1. Classification (NCBI taxonomy): domain Bacteria; kingdom Pseudomonadati; phylum Pseudomonadota; class Alphaproteobacteria; order Rhodobacterales; family Roseobacteraceae; genus Ruegeria; species Ruegeria sp. O6. The sequence goes on from NZ_JBQERM010000001.1 coordinate 195,238, forward strand.
ACTGTTCTGATGTAAGGTCGGGATCGTCGATCAGCGCCAGAGTCGCATCGACCACTTCGCCAAGGTTGTGCGGCGGAATGTTTGTCGCCATCCCCACGGCGATACCTCCTGCACCATTGACCAGCATGTTCGGGAAACGGGCCGGCAGAACTGTCGGTTCCCGGTCCTTGCCGTCATAGTTGTCCTGAAAATCGACCGTTTCTTTTTCGATATCAGCCAACAGGGAAGCGGCGGGCTTGTCCATCCGCACTTCGGTATACCGCATAGCCGCCGGGTTATCGCCGTCCATCGAGCCAAAGTTGCCCTGACCATCCAGCAGCGGCAGCGACATCGAGAAATCCTGCGCCATCCGCACCAGTGCGTCATAGATCGCACTGTCACCATGCGGGTGATACTTACCCATCACGTCGCCCACCGGGCGTGCCGATTTGCGGTACGCCTTATCGTGCGTGTTCCCCGTCTCGTGCATTGCATAAAGGATACGCCGGTGAACAGGTTTCAGCCCGTCGCGCAAATCAGGGATCGCGCGGCTGACGATGACCGACATGGCATAGTCCAGATAGGACGTGCGCATTTCGGATTCGATGGAAACCGTCGGGCCGTCATAGACTGGGCGCTCGGGCGGGGTTTCATCCATGTTTTCAGGAATTTCTGGCGTATCGCTCACGTAAACTGCCCGTGTCTTGTTCTGGGTCTATATCTTGTGGGTGTATCTTATCAGACCCGGCACATAAGGTGCAAGCAAGCAGCGCCTTTACGGGGAAATTCCCCGGTAATACTCAAGTAACATATTGTTATATAAGTATTAGAAGGTTTTCGTGGTATCTTGAACAGGCCTTGTATCAAACAGGAGGTCTGCATGAATCCAAGCGAAACCGAATTGATGCTCAAGGGGTACGGGCTGACGACGGCGGAGTTTTTCTATCATATGCCAGACTATATCCACGTCTTGAACACGTTCATCTGGCAGGATTACGACCTTGCGCCGGATCATCCGAAATTGTTCAAATTCATCGACTTCTGGCAGCGCGAAATCGAAGGCCCGCTGCATTCCGTCAAATTCACCCATCGCAAAATGATCGCACCGGGTGAGTGGCGCAACATGGTAGGCGAGTTTCGTGTGAACTGAGCGAGGCGCAGGCGCAGTTTCCGTTGGTGCATGCTCTTCAAACAATGAACCGAAGCGGTCGGCGCGTGCCTGATGATGCGTCTGAAATGAAATCAGGAACTTCCTGACCCAATCAGCCAGAACAACTGGCGCCGCCCAGCACGCAGAATTTGGCACAATGGGGGTGGTTCAGGTGAACGTCAGCCTCGGATTCGGCCAGAGAATGACCCATCTCGAATTCCGGCTCGTAGGGCAGCAGCGTGCAGGCCAACACGGCGGGCCGGTCAGCGCCTTTCCGTTTCACCACCATGCGGGCGCTGGCGCACATCAATGCGTCGGGTGACTTGTTCAGTACTCCCCAGCAAGCCGTTGTAATCTCGGGTACTTCGACAGTTTCGTCCATCTCGGGAAACAGGACGGTCTGTGCCGGGTTATGCGGGTCAATGTCAAAGCCGTGCTCTGTAAAGAATGCGGCATAACCCGCGCGACTTTCCGTGTCAGACTCATCCCAAACGGTGCGTCCGGCGACAGCCAAGTTAAAGCCGTGATCGCGCAGCCACTTCATACCCGTCAGGGTTTTTTCAAAGCTCCCCTTGCCGCGTTCAAGGTCGTGCAGTTCTGCGCGGTAATGATCGACGGAAACGCGCAGGGTCAGCTTGTCATTGAATTTCCGTTGCAATGCCAGCAGCCCGTCACGCATCTTGCGGCGCATCATCGGGGCCATCGCGTTGGTGAGGATCAGAACTTCGTATCCACGCTCCAGCGCGGCACGTGTCATGTCGATCATCTCGGGGTTCAGGAAAGGCTCGCCGCCTGTAAAACCGATTTCACGCACCGGCCAATTGCGGGCTTTGATTTGATCCAGGTAGTCACGAACCTCGTCCGCAGTGATATAAACCAGTGCGTCATTGGTCGGGCTGCTGGCAATATAACAGTTTACGCATTCAATATTGCACAGCGTGCCGGTGTTGAACCACAGGGTCTGAGGGTTGGTTAGGGAAACTTTTGCACGGGTCTGGCCATCGGCTGTCACCCGCTTACGCTGAAACTTGCCGACATTGGCAAGCTGAGGGGCGTTGTCTTTCATTCCCACATCCGGTTCGTTGAAGTTGTCGAACTGATCTAGCCCTTTGTCGCGGGTTTGGTAAGTCTGGCACAGGGGTTCTGACAGAGTTTTGAACAGCGAGATTTATTGAATTTTGGTTGCGCTAACATTGGACATGCTGGAAGTGTCAGGGTAAGGACAACTCATGGTTTCACGTGTCATCCCTGTTGATCCATTTGATCTGATCATTTTCGGCGGCACCGGTGATCTGGCGCAGCGCAAAATCCTGCCTGCGCTTTACCGTCGGTATTGTGCGGGTCAGTGGCACGAGGATGCCCGGATAATAGCAGCCGCGCGTGCCGGTCATTCGGCGGATGATTTTCGAAACATGGTAGCTGCGTCGCTGCATCGGCACGCTTCGGAACGGGCGCAGGATTCGCAAGCCCTGAACCATTTCCTGCAACGGGTCGACTATGTGTCGCTGGATGCCCTGACGACGGATGGTTGGGATGTACTGAGTGAAAAACTATCGCCCGACCGGGTTCGCGCTTTCTATTTCTCAGTCGGTCCCAGCCTGTTCGGACCATTGGCCCAGCGGGTTAGGGCGTATGATCTGGTGACAGAAGAAACCCGTATTGTGGTCGAAAAGCCGTTTGGACATGATTTGGCGAGCGCACGGGAGTTGAATGCAACACTGGCCGCGCATTTTGATGAAAATCAGATTTACCGTATCGACCATTATCTGGGCAAGGAAACCGTCCAGAATCTGATGGCGGTCCGGTTTGGCAATATGCTGTTCGAACCGCTGTGGAACAGCCAGTATGTCGACCATATCCAGATAACGGTTGCGGAAACTGTTGGTGTCGCAGGGCGCGAAGACTATTATGAGCGGGCGGGTGCGATGCGGGACATGGTGCAGAACCACTTGATGCAGCTGCTCTGCCTGATTGCGATGGAACCTCCGGCCAAGTTTGATCCTGACGCAGTTCGGGATGAAAAGCTTAAAGTGATCCGGGCGCTTGATCCGGTTGAACCGCACCACATCGTGCGGGGGCAGTTTGCGGTCGGTCCAGACGGGCCGGGGTACCGGGACTGCGTTGGCAATCCGCGATCAACCACCGAAAGCTATGTGGCGTTGAAGGCCCATATCAGCAATTGGCGTTGGGCAGGTACGCCGTTCTACCTGCGCACCGGTAAGCGTCTGGTGGCGCGCTCGTCGGTGATCAACGTGATGTTCAAGGACGCGCCGCATTCGATATTCGGGGAAGAGGCGGGGCGCCATGCAAATACGTTGTCGATCCGGTTGCAGCCGAACGAGGGGATCACGCTGAAGGTGACGATCAAGGAACCCGGGCAGGGGGGGATGCGACTGATCGACGTTCCCTTGGACATGAGCTTTGCCGAAGCCCTGGGCCCCGAAAATCAGGACCCGCCAGATGCGTATGAACGCCTGGTGATGGACGTGATCCGCGGAAACCAGACCCTGTTCATGCGCGGGGATGAGGTCGAGGCCGCCTGGGCCTGGACCGATCCGATCATCGCCGGATGGTTGGCACGTGGGGATGTGCCCAAGCCTTATGACAGCGGCAGCACGGGGCCGGGCGACGCCGAACTTCTGATGAAACGTGACGGACGTCACTGGCAAGGGATAAAGCCATGAAAATTCAGGAATATGCTGATCGCGAAATGCTTGCCATCGACGTGGCCAACGTGCTGGCGGGCGACCTTGAGGCCGCATTGCTGCACCATGATACCGTTGCAATGGCCGTTCCTGGGGGAACAACTCCGGGCCCCGTTTTTGACAGCCTGTGTGCTGCCGATCTTGAGTGGGATCGTGTGCGTGTGTTGCCGACGGATGAACGCTGTGTGCCAGCAGATCATGACCGCTCGAACGAACGTTTGATCCGCGAAAGGTTGCTGACCAGCCGGGCTTCAGTGGCGCAATACATTCCGCTTTATGTCCCTGGTTCAGAACCTGAGGCAGCGTTGCCCGAAATCGAATCGCTGATTGCGCCGGTATTGCCATTGTCGGTGCTGGTACTGGGAATGGGCGAAGACATGCACACGGCCTCATTGTTTCCGGGGATGGAGGGGCTGGACGAGGCATTGCGCAGTGATGCACCTACGTTGATCGTCGCCCGGACCGAAACGCAGCCAGAGGCGCGAATTTCCCTGACCGCTCCGGTCCTGGACGGGGCGCTGTCGAAACATCTGATCATCTATGGACAGGCAAAACGCGCCGTTCTTGAAAAAGCCATGTCGCTACCACCGGAAGAGGCACCGATCGCCGCAGTTCTTGGTGGCATGACCGTACACTGGGCGGAGTAAGGCAATGCATCTGGATGCTTTGAGAACACTGGCTCAGACGACAAGTGACCGTCGTATCCTTGACCTGTTTGCGGCAGATGCAAACCGGGCCGAAGTATTTTCAGCCTCAACCGGGGATATGGTTTTCGACTATTCAAAAACGCAGATCGATGATGTGGTGCGATCCGCGCTCATTCAATTGTGTGCAGAGGCTGGTCTTGCGTCTCGGCGTGATGCGATGTTCGCGGGCGAGAAGATCAACGAGACCGAAGGGCGCGCGGTGTTGCACACGGCCTTGCGCAACCTTGATGGCGGGCCGGTTGAAGTGGACGGTCAGGACGTTATGCCCGAGGTTCTGGATACGCTGCAACGGATGCGCGTGTTCGCGGAAGAGGTGCGCGGCGGCGCTATCGCTGGGGCGGGGGGCAACTTTACCGATGTGGTCAATATCGGCATCGGCGGGTCAGACCTCGGCCCTGTCATGGCCACTTTGGCGCTGGCACCTTATCACGATGGACCACGGGTGCATTACGTCTCGAACGTGGATGGGGCGCATATCGCGGACACGTTGCGGCAGCTTGACCCGATGCGTACGCTGGTCATTGTCGCCTCAAAAACCTTCACCACAATCGAAACGATGACCAATGCACGCACCGCCCGCGCGTGGATGTCCGAAGGCGGGGGCGATCCGTCGCGCCAGTTTGCCGCCGTTTCCAGCGCTTTGGACAAGACGAAAGCCTTCGGTATTCCCGAGGCGCATGTCTTCGGATTCGCCGATTGGGTCGGTGGGCGTTATTCGGTTTGGGGTCCGGTCGGCTTGCCGGTCATGATTGCAGTTGGTTCAAACGCATTTGACGCGTTATTACGCGGCGGGCAGGCGATGGACCTGCATTTCCGCTCGGCTGACTGGGATGAAAACATGCCTGTGATGCTGGCATTGGTTGGCATCTGGCATCGTCAGGTTCTGGGGCATACCAGCCGTGCGGTGCTGCCTTATGACCAGCGGCTTTTGCGCCTGCCCGCATATTTCCAGCAGTTGGAAATGGAATCGAATGGCAAATCCGTGGCGATGGATGGCTCAACCCTCGCCATGCCTTCAGGTCCTGTCGTCTGGGGTGAGCCGGGCACCAATGGACAACACGCGTTTTATCAGCTGATCCATCAGGGTACTGATGTCATTCCCTGCGAATTCATGGTTGCGGCCGAGGGGCATGAACCCGAACTGACCCATCACCACCGTCTGCTTTTGGCCAATTGTCTGGCGCAGTCCGAGGCCCTGATGCGTGGCCGTTCGTTCGAAGAAGCGCGCCAACGCATGACGCAGCAGGGGTATCTGGGTGATGAACTGGACCGGCAGGCCCGGCACCGGGTTTTCCCCGGCAATCGTCCCTCGACAACATTGATTTACCCCAAACTCACACCGTTTGTGTTGGGTCAGATTATTGCGCTTTACGAACACCGGGTGTTTGTCGAAGGCGTGTTGCTGGGCATCAACTCTTTCGACCAATGGGGGGTTGAGCTGGGCAAGGAGCTGGCCAACTCGCTTGGTCCCATCGTGGACGGTGAAGAAAGCGCCGAGGGCAAGGATGGGTCGACCGCAGCATTGGTCGCCTACGCGCTGAAACACCGGGATTAAGCGGTGGGAATGTAGTCCGCTATCGGTGTGGGCTGCATTCTTCTATTGTCAGACAATTAAATGATTGGCAGGGTTCCGTCTTAGGAAACGGCTGAACTGACGGTACGGGAGACACCCCTGCTTGTCAGTGCCAGACAGAACAGGCAGGGGCCAGGCAAGGCCCCGCCCATGACGGGAGGATGTCCATGCTGGGACAGATGATGACGCAGCCTTTGCTGATTTCGTCGCTGATTGATCACGCACAGCGTTACCACGGTCAGACCGAGATCATCTCGGTCGAAACGGATGGAACGGTGACCGAAACCAATTGGTCCGAGATAGCCGTGAACGCCCGGCGTTTGGCGTCGGCACTGACGCAGCTGGGTCTGGAGCCGCAGGACAGGGTCGGGACGCTGGCCTGGAATAATCGTCGGCATCTGGAGATCTATTATGCCACCTCGGGTGCGGGATATGTCTGTCACACGGTCAATCCGAGGCTTTTTCCTGAACAACTGACGTATATCATCAACCATGCTCAGGATCGGGTGTTGTTCTTTGATGCAACCTTCGTCCCGCTGGTTGCCACCTTGCACGGTGCGCTGACGGATGTTCGCCATTTTGTTCTGATGGGCCCCCGCAATGATGACGCTGCAGCAAAGATACCCGACCTGAAATTTTATGATGAGCTGATCGAAAACGGTGATGCGGCCTTTGATTGGCCTGAACTGGATGAAAACACCGCGTCAGGGCTGTGTTACACGTCGGGTACAACCGGCCATCCCAAGGGGGTTCTTTATTCCCACAGATCGACGGTCCTGCACAGTTTCGCGTCGAATACGCGCGATGTGATCGGCTTTTCGGCGATGGATGTCGTGATGCCCGTCGTTCCTATGTTCCACGTTAATGCATGGGGCTCGCCTTATGCCTGCGCCATGTCCGGATCGCGACTGGTTTTACCCGGCCCGGATTTGCATGGCGAGGCGCTGGTCAATCTGATCGACACCTATGGCGTGACGCTGGCCATGGGGGTGCCAACCATCTGGCAGGGACTGTTGGCGCATGCGGCCAAATGCGGGACGAGTTTGAATAGCCTCGAACGGACCGTGATTGGAGGTGCCGCTTGCCCACCTTCGATGATGGAGACTTTCCGGAATAAATATGACGTAGATACGGTACATGCGTGGGGAATGAGCGAGATGAGCCCACTTGGTACGGCCAACTACCCATTGGCCAAACATCTGGTGCTGCCGCTTGAAGAACAACACCTTATCCGTCTGAGTCAGGGTCGGCCACCGTTTGGGGTTGAACTGAAAATCGTGGATGATGACGGCAAAGATCTGCCACATGACGGTGAAACGCAGGGCGATCTGATGGTGCGAGGGCATTGGGTACTGGACAGCTATTTCCTGATGCAGGATCAGGATCTGTTGCAAGACGGTTGGTTCGCCACAGGCGATGTCGCAACGCTGGACGCCGATGGTTACATGACCATACGGGATCGATCCAAGGACATCATCAAGTCCGGAGGGGAGTGGATCAGCTCGGTCGAACTTGAAAATATCGCTGTTGCGCATCCGAAACTGGCAACTGCCGCCGTGGTCGGTGTTCCGCATCCGAAATGGGACGAACGCCCCTTGCTAGTTGCAGTAAGGGCCGAGGGCGAAAACCCAAGCGAAAAGGAACTTCTGGCCTTCTTCGAAGGGAAAATTGCCAAATGGCAGATTCCGGAAAAGGTTGTTTTTGTTGACGCGCTGCCGCTGAACGCAACCGGAAAGGTGCTGAAACGCAACCTGCGTGCGGATTTCAAGGATGCCCTTGTGGGATGAGACTTGATTTAGCGGGCTGAATTGGCTCCGGCGGTAGGGATCGAACCTACGACCAATTGATTAACAGTCAACTGCTCTACCGCTGAGCTACGCCGGAACGGTCCGCGCCGTATAGCAACCGGAGTATCCGGCGTCCAGAGGGCGGATATTATTTTTTCAACGAAAAAGCCCCAGAATACCGATGTGGTTTCTGACCCTGACAAAAGGTTGAATATTGGGAAGTTTTGGCTCCGGCGGTAGGGATCGAACCTACGACCAATTGATTAACAGTCAACTGCTCTACCGCTGAGCTACGCCGGAACTGAGGGGCGTATAGCAATCCGGATTCCCGGCGTCCAGAGGTTAAGCACGCGAACTTAAATTTTTTTTCGGGCGTCAAGGATCTCTGCGAAAAATTGCGGTGGCAGATAGTTCGCCGTGTGGTGACACCTGTTTTTTTCCAGTCAGATCAACGAGGTGGGCAAAAACGTTCCGCTCCGCGGCTGGCAGCAGGGTTGCGGGTGTGTCGGTGTAGATACGCTTGGCCAATTGCCGCGCCGTTCCGTCTGCATCCTCCAAGGCAGTCAGAATCTGAGCTTCGCGGTTTTGCCTGTGTCGGATCAGCCAGTCCAATCGCGCGGCAGGGTCTGAAATTGGCGCACCGTGGCCCGCGTGAAAAACCGACCAGTCGCGCGCGCGCAGGCGGTGGCAGGCTGTCATGAAATCGGTCAGGTCTCCGTCCGGTGGTGACACCAGCGAACTGGCCCATCCCATCACATGGTCGGCGGTGAAACAGGTATCCTGCCATGCCAGGGCAATGTGGTTTCCCAGATGCCCCGGAGTGTGAATAACCTCAAGCTGCCAGTCATCGCCAAAGATGACCTCACCATCCGCAACCTCGATATCCGGACGAAACGCGGTGTCGATGCCTTCGCCACCTCCGGCCAATCCACGCGCTGCAAGGGTCGCCATAACAGCGCTGCGACCGGATTCGGGACCACCAAACGCATAGATCGCAGCCCCTGTTCGCGCAGCAAGGGGTGCTGCCAAGGGTGAGTGATCCAGATGTGTGTGCGTGACGAGTATGTGGCTGATTCTCTGGCCAGGTCGCAGTTCATTCAGGATCGCGTTCAAATGCTCTTCGCTTGCGGGGCCGGGATCAATGACGGCAATGTCACGATCGCCCAGCAGATAGGTGTTGGTGCCGCGATAGGTCATCGGTGACGGGTTGGGGGCCAGAATGCGCCGAAGACCCGGTTGCAATTCTGTCGCAACACCAGCGGGTGGATTGAATTCGTCTGGTGCCTGCATTCTGTGCTCTTTCTCTTGTCCGTGCAGCCCGCTAGGTTTAGCGCATGTCCACGCACTGGCTCAAACCATATATGCCACGCAGCCTTTATGCCCGAGCAGCGCTGATTCTGGTTCTTCCTGTGATCGCGTTGCTGCTGGTTGTAGGAGTTGCCTTTCTTCAAAAGCATCTGGAAGATGTCACTGACCAGATGACGCGCGCAGCCTCAAGGGAAGTGATGCTGATCACCACCATGATGGACAGGGCCGAGACGCAGCACCAGGCCTTGGCCGAAGTGCGCCCGGATCTTCTGGCGCTGGAAATGCAGGCCAGATTTCTGCCCCCCAACGAAACTCCCAAATTAGATCGTCCACGGTGGTACGACTTCATAGCGCCGCAGGTCGAGGCCGAGCTTCGCGCAAGGTTGCCAGAGCTGAGTGCTGTTGCGTTGCCAAGCAGCCGCGAAGCGCGTCTGTACCTGGATTCGCATCTAGGGGTGCTGGAACTGACCTTCGACCGGCGTAGATTGTCGCCAGCGGCGCCGCATCAGTTGATCGTGACGATGCTGTTTTTCGCGATCATCATGACTTCGATTTCATTTTTGTACATGAGAAACCAGTTGCGCCCTATCACACGGCTGGCCGATGCGGCGCAGGCGTTTGGACGAGGGCGGAGCGTACCATACTCGCCGGGCGGTGCCATCGAAGTACGCGCGGCGGGGAATGCGTTTCTGGATATGCGATCACGGATCGAACGTCAGATCGAACAACGGACGCTGATGTTATCCGGCGTCAGTCATGACCTGCGCACGCCTCTGACGCGCCTGAAACTTGGACTGGCAATGTTACCCGAGGATGAGGCACGACCTTTGCTAAAGGACGTTGCGGAAATGCAGTCCTTGGTTGATGCATTCCTCGAATTCTCACGCGGGGCGTCCGAAGGATCGCCGGAGGAAATCAATCCGGCTGAGTTTGTTCGACAGATTGTAGATGACGCGACACGAGCCGGGCATCAAGCCGAACTGGTCGCTGTCGAGGGGCAGGGAACGGCAATGCTGCGCCCCATGGCTGTTCGTCGGGCCGTTGAAAACCTCATCGGCAATTCCGTGCGCTACGGCAGCCGGGCCGAGGTCAGCCTGTCACTGAACACCAAGTCATTGCGCATCCGTGTTGAAGATGATGGCCCTGGAATTCCCGCAGAGCAGCGCACAGAGGCGGTCAAACCCTTTACGCGGCTCGACCCAGCGCGCAATCAGAATCAGGGTAGTGGCGTGGGTTTGGGGTTGGCGATCGTGGCGGACGTTGCGCGCGCCCATGGTGGCACTCTGCGACTGGCCAAAAGTGAACGCTTGGGTGGATTGTGCGCCGATATCATAATCGGCCGGTAAACTGACACCTTCAACGGTTCAAAGTCGCGCCAACATGACGATATTCTGAGCCGAGGGGCTTCAATTCTCGCGAAAAGATTTCAGAGTTATTCCGCAAGACCTGTCATCCCACGGCGATTAAATCGAAACTGGAAATCTGCGAACTGAACCAATGCCTTTGAATTCGAACCGCATATGGACTGGTTGCACAGGTCAGGATGAATGCTTATTTTCAAAAACGCAAACAAAAACAGTGGGATGTGCGAGGTGTTCAAGGCACGTGGCGGTGATTTGGTAGGCCCGGAGGGACTCGAACCCCCAACCAAAGCGTTATGAGCGCTCTGCTCTAACCAATTGAGCTACAGGCCCGCCTAGGCGCATTGCGTATCACGGTGAACAGCCGCGTCAAGCCTGACCGTTGCAACAAACGCCACAATCGAATAACCCGCCCGCAAAGCATTCAAAAGGAACTGGCCATGACAGCGGGCAAGAACGGAATCACCTATGCCGATGCAGGCGTGGATATTGACGCGGGCAATGCTCTGGTTGACCGGATCAAGCCCGCAGCAAAGCGAACCAACCGCCCCGGCGTGATGAGCGGTCTGGGCGGTTTCGGCGCACTGTTCGATCTGAAGGCTGCCGGGTATCAGGATCCCATTCTGGTTGGTGCCACGGACGGGGTTGGTACAAAACTGCGAATTGCGATCGATACCGGCGTCGTGGACGGGGTTGGCATCGATCTGGTGGCCATGTGTGTCAATGACCTGATCTGTCAGGGGGCCGAGCCCCTGTTTTTTCTCGACTATTTCGCGACAGGCAAGCTGGACACGGATACAGCCGCACGGATCATTGAAGGAATTGCCGAAGGGTGTGCACAATCCGGCTGCGCTCTGATTGGTGGCGAAACTGCCGAGATGCCAGGCATGTACCCTGATGGCGATTTCGATCTGGCCGGCTTTTCGGTCGGGGCAATGGAACGCGGCGCTGACCTGCCTTCCGGAGTGCAGGCGGGGGACGTGCTGCTTGGTCTGGCCTCGAACGGAGTGCATTCCAACGGGTATTCACTGGTACGTAAACTCGTCGAACTGTCTGGTCTGGGCTGGGATGCACCGTGCCCCTTTGGTGAAGGTTCGCTGGGCGAGGCGCTGCTTACGCCAACGCGCCTTTATGTCAAACCGGCCCTGTCCGCGATCCGCGAAGGTGGAGTTCATGCACTGGCCCATATCACCGGTGGCGGTCTGACCGAGAACCTGCCGCGCGTACTGCCGGAAGGGTTGGGGGCCCAGATTGATCTGGACAGCTGGCAATTGCCGTCTGTTTTCAGCTGGATGGCGCAGATTGGCGGTATCGCGGAAGCTGAGATGCTCAAGACCTTCAACTGTGGCATCGGTCTGATCATGGTGTGCGATCCAGATAAGGCCGATCAGCTTTCGACCTTGCTGGCCGAGGCTGGCGAGACGGTGTCGCGGATCGGTACGGTCACCGAAACGCCCGGAGTTGCCTATTCGGGCAAACTGCTGTGAACCACAAGCGCGTCGCGATCCTGATTTCCGGGGGCGGGTCCAACATGGTGTCGCTTGTCGACAGCATGACCGGTGATCATCCGGCGCGGCCCTGTTTAGTCCTGTCCAACGATGCGCAGGCGGGGGGGCTGAAAAAAGCTGCGGACCGTGGCATTCCGACCGCAGTGGTCGATCACCGGCCATTCAAGGGCAATCGCGCAGCCTTTGAGGCTGAGTTGCTAAAGCCTTTGGAAGACGCGCGGCCGGATATTGTCTGTCTGGCCGGGTTCATGCGGGTCCTGACCGCGGATTTCGTAACGCGCTTTCAGGGGCGAATGCTGAACATCCACCCCTCATTGCTGCCCAAATACAAGGGGTTACATACCCACGCCCGCGCAATTGAAGCGGGCGATACGGAGCATGGCTGCTCGGTCCATGAGGTGACGGCGGCTCTGGATGATGGCCCAATTCTGGGTCAGGCACGGGTGGATATCGAACCAGCGGATACCCCGGAAACTCTGGCTTCAAAAGTTCTGATCCGGGAACATGAACTTTATCCAGCGGTGCTGCGCCGCATTGCCGAAGGCAACAGGTCACCCGTTCTCATGCAGTGAGGTTCCGAGGGTGATTTACACTCGCCTGAAAATCGTCCTATGGTCGTCGGTATCGCTTGGGGGCGAGGGAAATTACGGGCACTCACAAGAGCAAGAGCAAAACTAGTACGGCGCATGAAAACTCTGACGACGACGCAAGAACTGGCTGATTTCTGCAAGGCGGCCGCAAGCTATCCATACATCACAGTCGATACCGAGTTTCTGCGCGAGCGGACCTATTATTCGAAACTGTGCCTCGTGCAACTGGCGCTTCCCTCTGATGATGAAGACAGCGCGGTTCTGGTTGATCCGCTGGTTGATGGCCTGTCTCTCGAACCGCTGTATGAGCTTTTCCGAAACGAGAACGTGGTCAAGGTGTTTCACGCCGCGCGTCAGGATCTTGAGATTTTCTGGGTCGAGGCCGGTGTTTTTCCCAACCCGTTGTTCGACACACAGGTCGCCGCAATGGTCTGCGGGTTTGGCGAGCAGGTCGGCTATGAGACGCTGGTGCGGAAAATCTGCAAACAGGGCGTCGACAAGACGTCGCGGTTCACCGATTGGTCCCGTCGTCCTTTGACGGAAGCCCAGAAAACATATGCATTGGCGGATGTGACGCATCTTCGCAAGATCTACGAATATCTTGCTGCGGAACTCAAAAAGACGATGCGCAGCCACTGGGTGGCTGAAGAGCTGCGGACGCTGACACAGCCTGCCACGTATGACATTCGCCCCGAAGAGGCGTGGAAGCGGGTCAAAACGCGAACCAACTCGGCCAAGTTCTTGGCTGTTGTGCGCGAGCTGGCGCAGTTCCGCGAAAGGTATGCGCAGGAACATAATGTACCGCGCAACCGGGTCTTCAAGGATGACGCCTTGATCGAACTGGCGTCGACCAAGCCCAAGACAATCGCCGATCTCGGTGGATCGCGCCTTTTGTTGCGCGAGGCGCGAAAAGGACCGATTGCCGAAGGTATTCTTGCTGCGGTGACGAAGGGCACAAATTGTCCGCAGGAAAATCTGCCGAAGATCGACAATTCCCGTGACAACCTGAAGGTCAACCCGGCTTTGGCCGACTTGCTTCGGGTTCTGCTGAAATCCAAAACCGAAAGTTCGGGCGTTGCGGCCAAGCTGATCGCAACAAGTTCCGAGTTGGACCAGATTGCCGCGGGCGAGCGAGAATTGCCCGCGATGTCAGGTTGGCGTTACGAAGTCTTTGGTGAAGACGCGCTGAAACTGTGCGAGGGGAAAATCGCGCTGGCGGCCAAAGGGCAGGCGGTCAAGGTCGTCTCACTTTAACGGCGATTACCGCCGCCGCGATTCCAAGGTGTTCTGTTGCCCGACGACACGGATCAGGCGAATGCCTTCAAGATCCTGAGTCGAAACATTTATGGCATCAGACACCATTCTTGTTCGTTCAGATCCTTGCGGGGTCTCTGAGTTGGGGTAGTTCACGCGGAATACAAATTCCAGAATTCCCTTTTCTTTGTTTTCTTCTGAATTAACCGAAACCAAGCGTGCGTTATAGGCACCCTGCCGAAGCGCGGTGCCAGAGGAATAAATGATCGCGCCTGACGGTATTGGCTCGATCCGCAGCTCATCGATTTTGGCGATTGGAACACTGGTGTCTTCGGCATCTGGGCGCGAAAACAGGCCGCTTCCCTCTCTTGCCTTGGGAACCAACGCATCGGCGGCATTTGGGTCCGGCGGTGTTTCAGACTTCACAGACTTGCTGGAGCCAAACCAGTTTGACGGATTCACCCGCGAGTCGCGCCAGCTGCCGCAGGCAGTCAGGGTCAGCATGGCGATGATAAGAACGAACAGAGACTTTTGCATAGACCCACTGCTTTTCACACGAATTCAGACAATGGGTTAGCGTATATTCTTCGCGTTGAAAAGCCACAGCTGGGGCTGGACAGCAGGTGGTCGTCGGCATAGGTCACATTGTGATTTCAACGAAAGGATCACTGCGCCATGGCCACGCCTGCCTTTGAAGACATTGTCGAGGATTTCGAGTTTCTCGAAGACTGGGAAGACCGGTATCGCCATGTCATCGAACAGGGCAAGGCGATGGAGCCTTTGGATGACGCGTTGAAGGTTCCGGCGACAAAGGTTCACGGCTGCGCCAGTCAGGTCTGGCTGCACCCGATGATCGAAGCAGGTGTGTTCAAGTTTGATGGTGACAGTGACGCGCTGATCGTTCGCGGGCTGATCGCCGTGCTTCGGTCCCTATACAACGGTCTGCCGGTGTCCGAGGTGCCGCAGGTCGATGCGGCAGCGGAACTGGCCCGATTGGGCTTGAACGATCATCTGTCAGCGCAGCGGTCCAATGGTCTGCGGGCCATGATTGAACGCATCCGCCAGGTCGCGCAGGAAAACGCCTGAGGTCACTCAGGGCGGTTTGCCCAGTCTGACAAAGTGGTTTCCAGATCGCCGTAGCCGGTGAAACGCCGTTCGAACGCCAATCCCATGCGGTCCGCGCATTCCCGTGCGCGTTCGGTCAGTTTCGGATCGTCGATCTGGGCCTGATAAATCAGTTTGGTGTAATTGCCGAAATACATGTCCCGCAGTTCCGGGTGGCGATCCAGACCCAGTGGTTTCCAGACAAATGCGTCGAACTGGCGGGCCAGAAAATCAGTCAGGTAGAAGGCAGTTGTTTCGTCCTCGCCGCGTTCCTGAAAGGCCTGATTGCCTTCGAAGAACGAATAGCAATGAGGGCCTTTTACCATCTCGACGCCCAGTTTTTCACAAGCGGATTGCAGCAGACCTCCGGTTCCGCAATCGGCGTAAACCACATAGATTTTTTCGAACCTGTCGCGGTGTTTGGCCACGCTGTCTTCAACTGCTTGGGTGATCCGTTCCGGATGAACATGCAGGATTGCAGGCAGGCAGGTCAGCGCCATGTGATCCCAGCCGTTGCGCGTTTTGATATCCAGAATTTCGCGCGCAAGCGCCCCGCAGGCGATCAGCAGGATGCTTGCGTTTTCCACGCCGTCATAGCCTTTGGTCGTCAGGCTTGCATCATCTGGTAACGTATCGCTTGGCATGGATCGGCATCCTTATGGGCTCATAGCACAAGAGAATGAAAACAGCTTGCAGGCAAGCCTTCTTCCGACATCTCGTGTCAGGCTGCCGACGTTCGTGTTTCGAATGCCGATAACAGAGGCCGAGCGGGCGGGCCGTAGGCGACAGTACCTTGCTTTGATATCTCGGGGAACAAGGACAGGATCTCTTGTCGGGCTGACTGTTCAAGGGCGTTCCAGCTTTGGGCACCGGGATGAAAGCTCTCGCTCAGGCAGCCTTCCGACCAGAGCAGCTCATGCTGATCAAACAGAATGTGAATGTAGGTTACGACCCCGCCGGGTTTGAGGATGATGTCATGTCCGTTGATCAGGTGTTTGGCGGGGGCCAGTGCTTCGTTTTGGCCGGTATGCAGTTCCAGGCGCCAGCTCTGGATCAGCATCCTGTGTTGCTGCGACACCAGCAGATCGCGGGTGTTCCCAAGCGCGCCTGCCTTGAACAGGACCGGCGCGAACACGCCAACCGCCTGAACCCGCCGCTGCCCGACCCAGCGCACCGTTTGAAACCCGTGATCAAGGGTTTCCACCCAGTCGCCGGGGCGCAGCGTTTCCACTGGGCGTTCCCCTTTGCGGGTTCTGATCAGCGTGCCAGAGGTAAAGCAGGGGACCAGGTCCCAGTCTTCACGGCTGGACACCATGCCTGAATATCGATTGCCAGCAAGGCTGTTGAAGGTGATCGAATGTATAGGCCCCGCTTCCAGAGCGGCTTGATCTGCATTGGCCGAGAACTCAGGCACCAAATATGTGTTGCCATCCACATCCTGCGCGACAACGGCAGTAATGTTTGCACTTGTGCCGTCAAAATAAGTGACGGTGGCGTGGTACACTGATGTGCCATCAAAGGTTTGCGGCGCGCCGCCGTCGATCGAAAACCGATCATTGGCAGATATGTTGTTCATGTCATAGGCAGAGCCGGAGTTTCCAACCACGTTCCACGTCACGCTGTTATGCGCCAACGGCGCGTCCGCGTGACCGAAGGTTTGCCCAACCAGGGCAGAGGCGTTTTCGGCGACATTGTTGCCCTCGGCGATATCGATATCGGCAAGTTTGCCCAACGAAATGGCTGTGAAAGACTGCGGCACGGAACCCCCGAAACTTGGACGTTTCGGTTTTTTAACCGCACTTTCGTTTACAAACGGATAAACGATACACCTCATGAAGGGGCGGAGCGCTAAAACGAAAAAGACCGCCCGAAATGGGCGGTCTTTTAAGAAAAACCTTAAAGGTCTTAGCCAGCCAGTTGGTTGTGCTTGCGGCCCACGAAATCCTTGGCGGTTTCCACTGCAACCGCAGCGTCACGGCAGTAGGCGTCTGCACCGATGGCTTTGCCGAACTCTTCGTTCAGCGGCGCGCCACCGACCAGAACAATGTAATCGTCGCGCACGCCCTGTTCGACCAGGGTGTCGATAACGACTTTCATGTAGGGCATCGTGGTGGTCAGCAGGGCGGACATGCCCAGAATGTCGGGCTGTTCCGTTTCCAGTGCTTCCAGGTAATTCTCGACCGGGTTGTTGATTCCCAGATCTACAACCTCGAATCCTGCACCTTCCATCATCATCGACACAAGGTTCTTGCCGATATCGTGGATGTCACCCTTCACGGTGCCGATGACCATCTTGCCAACACGCGGAGCACCGGTTTCGGCCAGCAGCGGCTTGAGGATCGACATACCGCCTTTCATCGCGTTGGCTGCCAGCAGAACCTCGGGAACGAACAGAATGCCGTCGCGGAAGTCATGGCCCACAATGGTCATGCCGCCAACCAGAGCTTTGGTCAGGATGTCATACGGCGTCCATCCGCGTTCCAGCAGGATATTGGTGCCTTCTTCGATCTCTTCTTTCAATCCGTCATAGAGATCGTCGAACATCTGATCGACCAGTTCGTCATCATTCAGTTCGGACAGGACGATATCTTCTTCGTCGGACATGGGGTATTCCCTGTGCTGGGCGGGCCATCGGCCCGTGGTGGCATTTTTTCCGTTTTGGCCAAAACGTCGCATTCTGACTGTGACGATTGCGACGTTGGTCGTTTCGGGACCGACCTATATGCCAAAAATGGCACCGGCTCGATTGAAAAGTCTGCAATATTATCCTGTTTATTTTTCATCAATGCTTCCCGGCTTCTTCGCGGGGCTGGCTTGCACAGGATTCGTTTCAGGCTTATCGTGCGGTAGGAACAAAAAGGGAACACATGTGCCGTGAGCATCGGGCATATCATCAAAGCAAGGGGGGTGACGTCCAATACGACCGGGCGTTTTGAACGGTTTGCAACGCAGGCTGTTGATGACGGGTGGGACATCGATGAAGAGTTGCCGCCCTTGCGAACCGAGACGCGGGATGAGGTGGCGCGCAGTGCCATCACCTTTAACCGTTCACCTGATTTGCCTTTTGATCGTTCGATCAACCCATATCGGGGGTGTGAGCATGGCTGTGTCTATTGTTTCGCCAGACCAAGCCACGCCTATCTGGGCTTGTCCGCAGGACTGGATTTCGAAACCCGCCTTGTTGCGCGCCCCAACATGAGCGTTGTTCTGCGCAAGGAACTGTCGGCGAAGTCCTACAAGGTCGCCACGCTCGCGATCGGGACAAACACCGACCCTTACCAGCCCATCGAAAAAAACCGCCTGATTACAAGGTCGTGCCTTGAGGTCTTGCAAGAATTCAACCACCCGGTCGCAATCGTGACCAAAGGAGCATTGATTGAGCGTGATCTGGATATTCTGGCTGACATGGCTAGCCGGGGATTGGCGCGGGTTGGTATATCGCTCACCACGCTGGATGCAGGTCTGTCCCGGCGGATGGAGCCTCGCGCACCGTCTCCGGCGCGTCGGTTGCAGACGATCAAAGCGTTGACCGATGCGGGCGTTCCGGTTCGCGTAATGACCTCGCCTATTGTGCCTGGGCTGACAGATCATGAGTTGGAGAACCTGTTGGACTCTGGAAAAGAGGCGGGCGCAGATGCGGCAAGCTGGATCATGTTGCGATTGCCCCGCGAAGTATCTCAGCTTTGGCAGGACTGGCTGGCAGAGCATGAACCCGCCCGTGCAGAAAAGGTCATGTCCAAGCTGCGTGAAATGCATGGCGGGCGCGACTATGATCCACGCTGGGGGCACAGGATGCGGGGTGAGGGGGAATACGCCGAGCTCATCGCCCTGAGGTTTGCTAAAACCTGCAAAAGACTGGGGCTTTCGATCAAATCCGCTCCGTTACGATGCGACCGGTTTGCAGTTCCGCCGCAACCCGGGGATCAAATGAGCTTGTTCTGAAACCAAACGCCGAACCGTCCGCTGCTTCAGTAACGAAAGCAAAAGACCCCGGTTTAACCGGGGCCTTCTGGATTGATTGCGAACTCAAACGGCTCAGCGGTTTTCGATGTCTACGTAGTCGCGCAGCGTCTCACCCAGATACAGCTGACGCGGACGGCCGATCTTGTTCTGTGGATCTTCAATCATTTCTTTCCACTGGCTTACCCAGCCAACAGTCCGCGAAAGTGCGAAGATTGGTGTGAACATTGAGGTCGGGAACCCCATCGCCTCGAGGATGATACCCGAATAGAAGTCAACGTTCGGGAACAGCTTTTTGTCGGCGAAATACGGGTCTTCCAGCGCTTCGCGTTCCAGCTCTTTAGCGACCTGCAGTTTCGGGTTGTCTTCAATGCCCAGGAGATCCAGAACCTCGTCGGCCGACTGCTTCATCACCTTTGCGCGTGGGTCAAAGTTTTTGTACACGCGGTGGCCAAAGCCCATCAGGCGGAACGGGTCGTTTTTGTCTTTGGCACGGGCGATGAATTCGGGAATGCGATCTACGGTACCGATCTCTTCCAACATTTCCAGACATGCCTGGTTGGCGCCGCCGTGGGACGGCCCCCACAAGCAGGCAATACCAGCGGCGATACATGCAAACGGATTTGCGCCCGATGACGATGCCAAACGCACGGTAGACGTTGACGCATTCTGCTCGTGGTCCGCGTGAAGCGTGAAGATACGGTCCATCGCGCGGCTGAGGATCGGGTTGACCTCATATTCTTCGGCGGGAACGCTGAAACACATGCGCAGGAAGTTCGACGCATAATCCAAATCGTTGCGCGGATACACGAAAGGCTGCCCTGTGTGGTATTTGAAAGCCCATGCTGCGATTGTCGGCATTTTGGCGATCAGGCGATGCGAGGCGACCTCGCGCTGGTGCGGGTCCGCGATATCGGTCGAATCGTGATAGAAGGCCGACATTGCGCCGACAACACCGACCATGATGGCCATCGGGTGCGCGTCGCGGCGGAAACCACGGTAGAAATACTGCATCTGCTCATGCAGCATGGTGTGGCGTGTGATTGTGGTTTCGAATTTCTCCAGATCTTTTGCGACCGGCAGCTCTCCGTAGAGCAGCAGGTAGCAGACCTCAAGAAAGTGCGATTTTTCGGCCAGTTGGTCGATTGGATAGCCGCGGTGCAGCAACTCGCCTTTTTCACCATCGATAAAGGTTATGGTGCTGTCGCAGCTTGCTGTCGAAGTGAAACCGGGGTCATAGGTGAATACACCTGCCTGACCGTAAAGCTTTCGAATATCAATGACATCCGGACCGGCGGTCGGGGTATGAACCGGCAACTCATACTCTTTGCCGTGAACGGTCAGAGTGGCTGTTTTGTTGCTGTCTGTCATGGTTATCCCTTCTTCATTCATACGCATGCCAAAGAAACCTCGGGCAGTGCGGGCAACGACTGCGCGCTTTCGCGCAGTCCGGGTGTTAGCGGAGCAGCGTTACCCGTTTATGAAATTCGGGTTACTTCGCTGCTTCTGAAAGCCGCGCCAGGGTTTCATCCCGTCCCAGCACAAGCATCATGTCAAAAACCGAAGGCGTGACGGCCCGACCAGCCAACGCGGCCCTGAGCGGGCCAGCCAGCTTGCCGAACGTGAGCTCCTTTGACTCGGCAAAGGAATTCAGGGTCTCCTCCAGTTCGTTCCGAGACCAGCTAGCATTTTGCAGCTGCGGCGTCAATTCTCCCAGTATACCGTCGGATACAGATGCCAGCGCCTTTGCCGCTTTCCCGTCGGGAACAATCGGGCGACCTGCCAGAACAAAATGAGCCTTTTCAAGGAGTTCAGGAAAAGTCCGTGCCCGATCCTTGAGGCAATACATCGCACGTTCCAAATCACTGGATTGTGAATCTGTCAGGGGCGGTAAAGCGGCTGCGGCCAAGTACGCTTCGATTTCACGCCGCAGCGCAGCATCATCAGAGATGGCGATGTGTTGACCACACAGGTTTTCCAATTTTTTCAGATCAAACCGGGCAGGGCTTTTGCCGATGCCGTTCAGATCAAACCAGTCCTTTGCCTGTGCATCCGTAAAGAATTCATCGTCACCATGACTCCAGCCCAAGCGGGCCAGATAGTTGCGCATTCCAGCGGCGGGATAGCCCATGGCCTGGTATTCCTGCGCGCCAAGCGCGCCATGGCGTTTGGACAGTTTCTTACCGTCTGGCCCGTGGATCAGCGGAATATGGGCCCAGACCGGAACATCCCAGCCCATCGCCTCGTAAATCATCATCTGGCGCGCCGCGTTATTGAGGTGATCGTCGCCGCGAATGACATGGGTAACACCCATATCATGATCGTCGACCACCACCGCCAGCATGTAGACCGGTGTCCCGTCGGAACGCAGCAAAACCATGTCATCCAGTTGGTCGTTGCGAATGGTCACGTTGCCCTGAACCTGATCGCGGATCACTGTTGTGCCGTCCTGCGGAGCCTTGATGCGAACGACAAATGGCAGGTCGGGATGTGCTGAAGGATCAGCGTCACGCCAGGGGCTGCGGAACAGGGTCGACTTGCCCTCGGCCCGTGCCTGTTCCCGAAAGGCGGCAATTTCGTGCTGCGTCGAGAAGCATTTATATGCCTTTCCCTCGGCCAGAAGCTGGTGCGCGACTTCAGCATGCCGGGCAGCTCCTTCGAACTGGCTGATTACATCGCCATCATGATCCAGTCCAAGCCATTCCATGCCCTGAAGGATCGCGGCGGTCGCCTCGGGGGTCGAGCGTTCCCGGTCGGTGTCTTCGATCCGCAGCAGGAACTTTCCACCACGTCCGCGGGCGTAAAGCCAGTTGAACAATGCGGTGCGCGCGCCACCGATGTGCAGAAAACCTGTGGGCGAGGGGGCAAAACGTGTGACGACCTGTTCGGACATGTTGAGGATTAACCTTTTGGTAACCGTATCTGGCATAGTTTGACGCCTGTCTAACGAGCCCGAAGGACGGGGGCAACCATGCGTGTTCTTGCACGGGTCGAGGCCGCGCTGCTGCACCAGACAGGGTACCTGTTTCCGTGGACGCCAGTCATGCTGGCAACGGGGATCGGTCTCTATTTCGGTGCCCGGAGCGAGCCCGGCTGGCCGGTATACGCAGGTCTGTTTTGCTTGTTCCTGGCTCTTTTTGCCTTAAGCCGCCGGCTGCCACCGGGGGTGGGAACGTTAGCGACCGGGGGGGCGCTGATTGCGGTCGGTGTCATACTGGCAGGTACTCGCGCCCATATGGTGGCAGAACCGGTTCTGTCCTGGCGGTACTATGGCCCTGTCGAGGGGAGGGTCGTCGCCATGGATCGGTCTGCCTCGGATGCGTTGCGGTTGACGCTCGATCAGGTGCGCGTAGGGGACGTACCGAATGAGCGCAGGCCGCGACGCATCCGTCTTTCTGTTCATGGCGCGACAGACCCATTTGCGCCTGGGCAACGGATCATGACCACAGCGCATCTTTCGCCGCCGCAGGGCCCGGTTGAACCTGGAGGGTTCGATTTTCGTCGCCATGCCTGGTTTCAGGGGCTGGGTGCAGTCGGGTATACCCGCGTTCCTGTTTTGACGATTGCGCCAGCCAAAGACGGTATTGGCGGTGTTCGGATTACCGCAATCCGAATGGCGATATCGCGGCGAGTGAAACAAATCCTGCCCGGAGAAATCGGTGGGTTTGCTGCTGCCGTCACCACAGGTGATCGCAGTGGTATGGGGCAAGAGACGCTCTTGTCCCTGCGCGCGTCGAACCTGGCGCATTTGCTTGCCATTTCCGGGCTTCACATGGGGTTACTGACGGGTTTTGTTTTTGTGGCCTGTCGCATTGGTTTGTCACTGATCCCCTACGTGGCATTGAGGCTACCTGTTCGAAAAGTTGCGGCTGTGTTCGCGCTGATCGCGGCAACGCTTTATTTACTGTTGTCCGGCGGGAATATCGCAACCGAACGCGCCTATGTCATGGTCAGTGTCATGCTGGGGGCCGTGTTGATCGACAGGCGTGCGATCTCGTTGCGTGCGGTTTCTGTTGCTGCGCTGATCGTTCTGGTTCTTTGGCCCGAGTCGCTGCTGAGCCCGGGGTTTCAGATGTCCTTTGCAGCAACGACAGCCTTGGTCGCCGTCTTCGGCGCATTGCAAAAGGTGGGTCCGTTACCGGGCCCGAATTGGTTAAAGCCGATTGCTGGCGTGGTTATGTCCTCGGCGATGGCCGGGCTTGCCACGGCCCCAATTGGCGCTGCGCATTTCAATACGATGTCTCACTATGGATTGCTGGCGAATCTGCTGTCCGTGCCCGTGATGGGCCTTGTTGTTGTACCTGCGGCAGTTGTCGCCGCACTGGCGGCCCCATTTGGGTTGGAGGCTGTCCCGCTGACCGTTATGGGCTGGGCTCTGCGTTGGATCCTGTGGGTGTCAAACTGGGTGTCGCATCTCGGCGGTGCTCAGGGTTTTGTAGTCAGTCCGCCCTGGTATGTATTGCCACTTGTTGCTGTTGGGGCTTTGTGGCTGGCCTTGTGGCAAGGGCGCGCGCGTTGGTACGGGGTCGGGCCCGTCATTCTTTCATTTTTGCTTTGGAATTCGGGCCACAGGCCAGATGTTCTGATTGCAGAAAACGGGGGGTTGGTCGGCGTGATGACCTCTCAGGGTCGGGCCCTGAGTAAAAGCAAAGGCAGTGGGTTTGTCGCCAGCGTCTGGCTGGAGAATGACGGTGACGGTGTTGATCAGATTGCGGCAGCAGGCCGATGGCCGGATAGCAGCACCGTTCAGCGATACCCTTATCAGGATATGGAAATCATCCATATTTCGGGCAAAAAGGCTGCGCGCGCGTTCGACGAATGCAAACACAACCAGATCATTGTTTCGACGGTCGCGCTGCCCCTTGCGGGCGCGTGCGCCATCTTCGATCCGGATCACCTGAGCGAAACCGGCAGCCTGTCATTGTCGGACGGAAAGCTGACTTCCAGCGCAGAACTGACAGGCCAACGGCTCTGGTCCCCGAAGCCCGCCGGGGACCGTCGTTTGAAGCAAGATTAATAGGTCCGGATCAGACCGACTAGGCGACCCTGAACCTTGACCATTTCTTCGGGAAGAACGCGCGTCTCATAAGCCGGGTTGGCCGCTTCGAGAGCGATAGCGTTGCCGCGGCGGAAAAATCGTTTCAGCGTTGCTTCCTGATCTTCTACCAGTGCAACCACGATATCACCGTTATCAGCAGTCGCGGTTTCGCGGATGACAACCACATCCCCATCATTGATGCCCGCGTCGATCATCGAGTCGCCGCGAACCTCAAGCGCATAGTGCTGGCCCTTCCCGGACACCATGGGGCCGGGGACCGCCACGTGATGCGACACGTGGCTGATCGCCTCAATGGGGACACCCGCCGCGATCCGGCCCATCACCGGCAATTCCAGCGCGTCCACAGCAACCGGCTCAATATTGGTCGGGCGGGGGCCTTTGGGTCGGTCGCCTTCGATCACGCGGGGTGAAAATCCGGTAGTTGGTTCACCGCCTAGGCTTTCGGGAAGCTTTACGATTTCAATCGCGCGGGCACGATGCGCGAGGCGACGGATAAAGCCGCGTTCTTCCAGCGCAGTGATCAGCCTGTGAATGCCGGATTTCGACCGAAGATCAAGCGCGGCCTTCATTTCATCAAAACTGGGTGGAACACCGTCCGCCTGCACGCGTTTTTGGATGAATTTCAACAAATCCAATTGCTTCTTGGTCAGCATCGCTCATACCTCGTCGCTCATGCGTTTTCTTTTGTTCTACGCATGTTCACGTTTTGTGTCAATAAATTTGGGCGAAGTTCAGATCGGCAGGTACTGAACCGTTTCCCCGGTCTTGCGGGCGGGATCGTTCGGGGGACGGACCAAAAGGGCGTTCGCCTGCGCCAGAACGCTAAGGAGAGAGCTGTCCTGATCTGCACAGGCCCGGATACCCGTTTCGCCCAGAACCGCGCGCATGTAATGCTCGCGCGGGCCATTTTCTGTCAGTGGTTCGGTCAAGCGGGCAGACCGAAACGGCGGCAGAACCATTTCCAGCCCCAACATCCGGCGCACCATCGGGGCAAGGAACAGGTAGCCACAGACCATCGCGCTGACCGGGTTTCCCGGAAGTCCGACCATCGCGGTGCCACCAATGCGACCAGCCATCAGGGGTTTTCCGGGGCGCATTCGGATCTTGTAGAAAGACCGATCCATCCCCAAGCCCTGCGATACATCAGACACAAGGTCGTAGTCACCAACCGACGCGCCGCCAATTGTCACGACGAGATCGGCCCCTCGCGCCAGATCAAACGCAGTCTCAAGCGATGAAACCGTGTCCCGTGCAATCGGAAGGACACGAACCACAGCACCGAGCCCTTCAAGTAATGCCCGCAATCCAAACGTGTTAGACGCGATAATCTGGTCCGGTCCCGGTTCTTCGCCGGGCATAACAAGTTCGTCGCCGGTCGAGATCAGAGCAATGACGGGTTTTCGAGAGACCGGGACCCACGCGATATTCATCGCAGCCATCAGGGCAACGTCTTCGGCGCGGATCAAACGCGGTGCCGTGATGGGCGTGCCTGCCATAAAATCCACACCGGCAGGGCGGATGTTCGTTTTGGGGCCGGGGTGGTCTGTGATCGTGATCAGATCGCCACGCCGGTCGGTATCTTCCTGAATCACAACGAAATCCGCGCCATCGGGAACCGGAGCGCCGGTAAATATACGCACGGCCTGACCGGGGCCCACCGAGCCGTCGAAACGACGACCCGCAGCGGATTCGCCCACCACTTTGAACATGGCATGAAGCTCGACTTCGTCGGCTTTGACGGCATAGCCATCCATCGAAGATGCGGCGAAAGGAGGTTGGTCGCGCGTTGCCACAACCGCGTGCGACAGAACACGTCCCGCGGACTGGGCCAGTGGAACCTGTTCCGAAGGTAGAGGGCCGACAAGATCGAACAGCAGGGCGCGCGCTTCTTCGACGGTAATCATTTCGCCTCGTAACGCCCTGATTTTCCGCCGTCTTTGAGGCTTACATGAATGCCGCCAATTTCCATCGCTTTGTCGACGGCTTTGGTCATATCGTACACAGTCAAGGCTGCGGTGGAAACGGCGGTCAGGGCCTCCATTTCAACTCCGGTTTGACCTGACGTCTTGACTGTCGCTTCGATCTGAACACCCGGCAGATCCGGGTCGAGGGTCAGTTCAACGGCAACCTTGGTCACTGGCAAAGGATGGCAGAGCGGGATCAGATCCGGCGTCTTCTTTGCACCCATGATACCGGCCAGGCGGGCAACGCCCAAAACATCGCCCTTTGCTGCGCGTTGTTCTGAAATGATTCCATAGGTTTCCGGCGCCATTTTCACGTGACCTACAGCTACGGCTATGCGATCTGTGACCTCTTTGCCCGAGACGTCGACCATGTGCGCCTGACCTTGAGCATCGAAATGGGTCAGCGGCATCACATCACTCCGGGGATAAGCGGATTGGACAGGATGTGGCGGGTGGCCGCTTCGACATCGTCCTGGCGCATCAGGCTTTCGCCGATCAAAAAGCACCGGGCGCCATAGCGCGCAATATCCCGCAAATCTTCCGGGTTGCCCAACCCGCTTTCACACACGATAGTACGGTCTGCCGGTACCAGTTTGGACAGGCGTCGTGTTGTATCAAGAGTGGTCTCGAAGGTTTTGAGATTGCGGTTATTTATGCCAATCAATGGGCTTTTCAGTTGGGCTGCGCGTTCAAGCTCGGCTTCGTCGTGCACCTCAATCAGAACATCCATCTCCCAATCGAAAGCGGTTTGTTCCAACTCGGCTGCCTGATCATCGCTGACGGATGCCATGATGATCAGAATACAGTCGGCTTCCAAAGCACGTGCCTCAACCACCTGATAAGGGTCATAAATGAAATCTTTGCGCAAAGCGGGCAGAGATGTCGCGTTACGCGCTTGTGTCAGATATTCCTTGGCACCCTGAAAGCTGGGCGTGTCGGTGAGCACGGATAAACACGCAGCACCGCCTTCTTCATATGCCTTAGCCAAGGCAGGCGGATCAAAATCAAGCCGGATCAAACCCTTGGAGGGACTGGCTTTCTTGACCTCAGCGATCAGGCCGTAACCTTGCCGGGACGCAGCTTGAAGCGCTGCGGCAAACCCGCGGGTTTCCGAAGCGGCACGTGCTTCACTTTCCAGCGTTTCCAAGGACTTCTGAGCCTTGTCTGCTGCGATTTCTTCCAGTTTGTAGGCTTTGATCTTGTCCAGAACGGTTTCGGTCATGCGGCCTCCTGAGTCTTGGCGGCCAAGGCCGTAATTTTGTTTTTGGCTTCACCGCAGTCGATGCTCTCGGCGGCCATGGCCACACCTTCGCGCAGATCACTTGCCGCATCAGCGACAACCAATGCCGCGGCAGAGTTCAGCAACACTGCGTCACGATACGCGGACGGGGCGCCGTCCAGCAGCGCACGAAATGCGATGGCGTTCTCTTCAGGGGTTCCGCCGAGGATGTCTTCGAAAGGGTGCACAGGCAGGCCAGCATCCTCGGGGTGCAGCTCGACCTCTTTGATCACGTCATCTTCCAAAGCGGCGACCCAGCTGATACCGGTGATCGTCAACTCGTCTGTCCCGTCCGATCCGTGTACCAGCCACGCGCGGTCTGACCCCAGCAAGCCTAGTGTTTCAGCCATGGGGCGGATCAGCTCGCGGCTAAAGGCACCCGTCAGTTGCCGTTTGACACCGGCAGGGTTGGTCAGCGGGCCCAGGATATTGAAAATCGTGCGCGTTCCCAGTTCCTGCCGCGAGGGCATAACATGCGCAATAGCCGGGTGATGCATCGGTGCCATCATGAAACCGATACCGACATCTTTCAGAGCACTTTCAACAACTTGTGGTCCAACCATAACGTTGATACCCATTTGCCCCAGTGCATCCGCTGCGCCGGATTTGGAGCTTAGGTTGCGGTTGCCGTGTTTTGCGACTGTCACGCCAGCACCTGCGACGACAAATGCAGTCGCGGTCGAGATGTTCAGGGTGCCTTTCCCGTCTCCGCCCGTGCCAACGATGTCGATCGCCCCTTCGGGCGCCCGCACGGCATTGCACTTGGCGCGCATCACAGCCGCGGCCGCGGCATATTCATCAACCGTTTCCCCCCTTGTACGCATGGCCATCAACAGCCCGCCAATCTGGCTTGGCGTGGCTTCGCCGTTGAACAGGATGCCAAAGGCGGTCTCGGCCTCTTTACGGGTCAGCGGACGATCGGCGGCTGCTCCGATCAACGGTTTCAGCGCGTCGCTCATGCGGGGACTTTCAGTTCTTGCAGGAAGTTCTTGAGAAGGGCGTGACCATGCTCGGAAGCAATCGATTCAGGGTGGAACTGAACACCGTGAATAGGCAGTTCCTTGTGTTGCAGCCCCATGATCGTGCCGTCTTCCAGCTCGGCTGTGATCTCAAGACAGTCGGGCAGCGTCTCACGCTCGACCACCAGCGAATGGTAGCGTGTGGCTTCAAAGGGCGATGGAAGGCCAGCAAAGACGCCTTTTCCGGTGTGGTGCATGATGCCCATTTTGCCGTGCACAATTTCGTGGCACCGAACCACCTTGCCACCGAACGCCTGTCCAATGGTCTGATGCCCAAGACAAACCCCCAAAAGGGGTGTTTTGGTCTCGGCCGCCGCTTCGGTCAGAGCCAGACAGATGCCCGCCTGATCCGGGTCGCAGGGGCCGGGGCTTAGCAAGATGCCAGCCGGGTTCATGGCCATTGCTTCCTGTACATCCAGCGCATCATTGCGGCGAATGACCATTTCGGCACCAAGTTCGCCCAAATAATGTACCAAATTGTAGGTAAACGAGTCGTAGTTGTCGATCAGCAGCAGCATATGGGCACTTATCTTCGCTTGGGCATTTCGGGCTGGCGATGCAACCCCGGGCCACGGTATAATGTCCGCACATACATGCTCAGGCTTGGGCGGCAGCGTCAAGAGGACATACGGTTTCTGACGCCTCCAATTGACCGAGCGCCACACCAGATGGCGCAGAGCAGGGCGAGGCAGGGAAAAGAGGCGAAAGGCAGGAAATATGGGCGGATTTTTCGGAGGAATGGTCGCAGGGGCGATCGTTGTTTTGATCTTGGGTGCGGTCGTGTCGCTCAACACGCCGATGGTCAATACGCCGGTTGTTGCGACCGAAGCACCAGCGCCGACGATTTCAGAAACACCAGAGGCGCCTAGTGAACTTGCCGAGGACGTTTCTGATGCCGATCTGGTGGAACTGGCCCCGCGTGCGCCAGAAGCCGCCGATAATGCCAGCGAAGATCTGGCCGACCTGTCCGGGCTGGAAGCGTCATCCGAGCCGCAGCCCGAGGTTGGTAAAGCGGCTGAGGCCCCGAACGAGCCCACTGCAACGGTGGCGACCGAAGTGTCTGTCATGACCGAAGCCCCCGCTGCGCCGCCCGAGCCCAGCCAGGTGCCCGCAGTTCAGCAGGAACAGTCGTTGCCGGTTGTAATTGATGAAACCCCCACACCGCCGATCGAGTCCGACACAACCGAGGTCGCAGTTCTTGAGCCCGAACCAAATCCGTTGCCACAGGTCGAGGCTGATCCACAAACAAATGACGCCACGACTGATAATTCATTTGAAAGCAGTCCGATTGCGGTGGAAGGGGATGAAGACACCTTGCCCCGCGAGCTTCCGCGCATTGCTGCGCTGCCTCAGATCGGGGGAGAACAGGAAGAAAGTACCAGTTCGATCGTCGGAAAACGTATCCTGCCGTTGACGGAACGAGATGATGAGCCTGTTGCAGAACAGGCGATTTCCGAACAGCCATCTGCGGAAAAACCGATTGAACGTTTTGCCGCCAAGTTCGAGAACCCGGAAGCTAAGCCGCTGATGTCGATCATTCTGATTGATGACGAAGGCGCATTCGGTGCCGAAGCGTTGCAGGATTTCCCTTACCCGATCAGCTTTGCCGTAAACCCGTCTGATCCGGATGCGGCGGAAAAGATGGCACGGCACCGCGCGGCCGGGTTCGAAGTTCTGGCCCTTGCGGACTTGCCCGAGGCAGCAAGCGCGCAGGATGCCGAAGTTTCCCTGTCCGTATGGCTGGATACATTGCCTGAAACAGTGGGTATTCTGGAAGGCGTGAACAGCGGCATTCAAGGAAATCGCAAGCTGGCCGATCAGGTCGCGGCGATTGCCGCCGGAACCGGACGCGGGTTGATCACACAGGACAATGGGCTGAACACTGTCCAGAAGCTGGCGGTTCGCAATGGCATTCCGTCCAGCGTAGTGTTCCGCGATATCGATGGGGCGCGACAGGATCCCAGAATCATGCGCCGGTTCCTGGATCAGGCCGCGTTCCGGGCGGGTCAGGAAGGAACCGTTGTCATGCTGGGGCGGGTACGGCCCGAGACAATCTCGGCCCTGTTGCTGTGGGGTCTTGAGGATCGCGGCAGCCGGGTAGCGATGGCGCCGATCTCGGCCGTCTTGATGAAACAGGTACAGTGACAGCTTGAAACAGGGCGGTGATCAATTGATCAGCCGCCCTTGTTTTTTTAACTGTTGCCGTTTCCGGTGAACCGAGCGGCATCTTCCGCCGCGCGCCGAATGGCGTTTGACTTATGGACAGTCTCCATAAACTCGGCCTCGGGGTCGCTGTCATAGACAACACCGCCGCCAGCCTGAATATAGAGTTTCTGATCCTTCACGATGGCCGTGCGCAGGGCAATGCACATGTCCATGTCACCGCCTGCGCTGAAATAGCCAACACCACCGCCATAGACGCCGCGTTTTTCCGGCTCAAGCTCGTCAATGATCTCCATCGCCCGCACTTTCGGCGCACCCGAGACGGTGCCCGCAGGCATCCCGGCAAAGAAGGCGTCCAGCGCATCTTTGTCTTCCGCCAGCTCACCCACCACGTTCGACACGATGTGCATCACATGGCTGTAGCGTTCGATGATGAACTCTTCGGTCGGGCGAACTGTGCCGATTTTGGACACGCGGCCGGTATCATTGCGCCCGAGGTCCAGAAGCATGAGATGTTCGGCTAGCTCTTTCTTATCGGCCAGCAGGTCAAGCTCGTTCGCTTTGTCTTCCTCGGGGGTCGCGCCACGGGGACGTGTGCCTGCAATCGGGCGAATGGTGACTTCGCTGCCGAACACCCGCACCAGAATCTCGGGGCTGGCCCCAACGACCTGAAAACCGCCGAAGTTGAAGTAGAACATAAACGGCGAGGGGTTGGTGCGCCGCAGCGAACGATAAAGCGCAAAAGGCGGCAGCGGAAATTCCTGCGTCCAACGCTGCGCTGGAACTACCTGGAAGATATCGCCAGCACGGATGTATTCCTTGGCCTTTTCAACCGCTTCCAAATAGCCGGATTTGGTGAAGTTCGACACCGGCGCCGCAATTTCGCGCGCGTCGCCCAGATCACGGGTTTCGGCGGGCATCGCACGTTCCAGATCGCGGACCGCATCCATCACACGCTCGGCCGCCTGCGCATAGGCAGATTTGGCAGATTGACCGTCGCTGGCCCAGGCGGGTGAAACCACCGTCACCTCGCCTTTGACGCCATCCAATACTGCGACAACAGACGGGCGCAACATGATCGCATCTGGCAGTCCCAGCGGATCGGGGTTCACGTTCGGCAGGTATTCGACCAGCCGGACCATGTCATAGCCCAGATATCCAAACAATCCGGCGGCAGCCTGAGGCAGGTCGTCTGGCAGTTCAATACGGCTTTCGGCCAGCAAGGCGCGCAGATTGTCCATCGGATTGCCGTCCTGCGCAGCAAAGGCGTCGGCGTCGAACCGCGCCGAGCGGTTCAACTCGCACGTTTCACCGTGACAGCGCCAGATCAGGTCCGGTTTCATGCCGATGATCGAATAGCGGCCACGCACCTCACCGCCCGTAACCGACTCCAGCATGAACGCATCTTTCTGCGCTCCCGTCAGTTTGAGCATCAACGATACGGGTGTGTCCAGATCGGCGG
Source organism: Ruegeria sp. O6 (assembly GCF_056535045.1). NCBI lineage: Bacteria > Pseudomonadati > Pseudomonadota > Alphaproteobacteria > Rhodobacterales > Roseobacteraceae > Ruegeria > Ruegeria sp. O6. Next base: position 227,170 of record NZ_JBQERM010000001.1, read on the forward strand.
CGAGACGTGTGTAAACCACCTGGTTTTCGCCCGCTTCATAGGCGCGTGCGAAGGTATCGAAATCGGGTGTCAGGGCCATCTTGGTCTCGCTTAAAAGCTCGCCTGCACGGCGTTTAGCGCCTGCTGATCCACGACCGGGCGGGCGCGGGTCTGAGCGTCCCGTACGTATGCGTCAAAAATATTCTGCGACAGCGCCTGATCCATCTGCGTTGCCAGTGCGTCGCGCAACCGGCGCAGCTCGTCGGAATCCTCGGGGGGCAGAACCTCGTCCAGACGCACCAGCAAGGCTGCACCATTTCCACCAATGACGCGCAACTCACCGAGTTCCATCTGAAACACTTCATTCATGAAACTGGCGGGGACGTCATCAAGAAACGCGGTACGCGTCAGTGCGTTTTCAACGCGGAAGGGCAGGCCAGTCGCAGCGAAGTCACCATCAGTGGCCAGTTGGCTCAGTGCGGCGTTTGCTTTGTCCAGCAAGGCTTTGTTGGTCTCTGCCTGTACCCAGGCAGCGGCGACACGGTCGCGTGCGCTTTCCAGCGGTTCAGGGCGACGCGGCAGAACGTCGTTCAGGCGCAAGGCAAAGATCGATCCATCTTCGAGAAATGCGATTTCAGGGAAATCTCCTTCTTGCACGGCTTCGGCGGCCGCGCGGAACCCGTCATAGGCCGCTATGTCCTCGGCGCTGTCTCGGGTCCAGTCGATCTGACCCAGTTCCATTTCGGTTTCACTTGCCAGTTCTTCCAGGGTCGCACCGCCAGCCAGCATGTCGTTTATGTCTTCGGACTGAGACTCGATCAGGCGGCGGGCGCGTTCTGTCGCCAGTTCTTCGCGCAGGGCCGGTTCGGCCTCCTCAAAGGGAACGCTGTTTGCAGCCAGGGATCCGTTGACACGGAACAGGGCTGGGCCAAATACCGAAGGCAGAGGGCCAACAACGGCGTCAAGCTCTGCCGCGAACACGGCGTCGGCGGCCTCGCCCAGATCCTCACGTGTCAGGTCGCCTAGATCGATATCGGAAAGTTCCAGATCACGATCGCGAACCAGTTGTTCAAAGGTCGTTCCGCCGACCTCAAGTTGCGCCTTGGCGTCGTTGGCTGCTTGTTCATCCGGGAAATTCAGGCGCTCGACCAGACGGCGTTCCGGTTGATTATATTCGTCCGACCGCTCTTCAAAAAGCTTGCGAAGGGATTCTTCGTCAACCTCAACCGTGTCCACCAACATGGCCGGAGACAGAATCGCATAAGTCAGCTGTTTGGTACGGGGCAGGGTGAACTGTTCAGCGTTTTCGTCATAGAAGGTCTGAATCTGCGCGTCAGTCGGTTCGGCCATGGGGGTTTCCAATGCCTCGGCCCCTGCCGTCGCAACGGTAAAGCTGCGACGGGCGCCGATATAGTTGGCCATTGTGTCTGTCACGGTTGAGGGCATTTCCACACCCCCCATGATCGCACCTTGAACGATCGTACGGGCAGATTCTTTGCGCAGGTCCGACTCGAACTCGGAATCCGTCATGCCGACCTGTTCAAGCTGAAAGCGGTATGCCTCGCGGTCGAAATTGCCGTCTACGCCCTGAAAGGCCGGGACAGACACGATCTCTTTTTGCAGGTTTTCATCCCCTATGGAAATCCCAAGCTGGCTCACCTCGTTGTCCAGCGACGCCAAGGCCGTCAGGCGGGCAAGCGCGTTTCGGTCCAGCCCCAGATCGCGTGCCTGCGACATTTGCAGGGGCTGACCCGATTGCGTTTCAACCGCTCGGATCTCGCGCTGCAACTCGCGGACAAAATCATCGATCGAGATGCTTTCATCACCAACTTGCGCCACTGTACGGACTGTGCCGCTCAGGTTGACCGCGCCGAACCCCGCAAGCCCCAGCATCAGCATGCCCATCAGAATCCAGACAAAGGTTTTCGAAAGACTTTTAGCGCCTGCGGCCATGGTGCCCTCTTGTTATTACGGCAGCGTTCTGCCCTGTCGGTTGCTGCCTTGAATACGACGCACACCGCCGGGGGGCAAGCTTAGAAGGACAGGCCCTGCAATCGTTTGAACAATTGGCCCAAACCTGTGCGGTCGAGGTTGGCGAAGGCAATGCGCACTTGCCGTTTCCCGTCCGGGTGGTGAGCGGGCATGAACATGGTACCGGGCAATAACAGAACACCGGCTTCACGCACCAAACGCCGGGCAAGCTCGTCAGACGGAATGTCAAACGGATGCTCCAGATAGGCGAAATACGCCCCAAGTCCCAAAAGGCGCCAACCTTCGGATTCCAGCGCGGGCATACCCTCAAGGATGGCAGCACGACGGTCGAGTATTTCGTCGCGTTCCCCTGCCAACCATTGCGACAAGTTTTGCATACCCCACAGCGCGGCGAACTGTCCGATCTGACCAGGGCAAATGGCAACGGTGTCAAGAAACTTTTCGACCTCAGCCAAAAGGGAAGGGCCCGTTGCAATGGCGCCGACCCTGTGACCCGTCAGCCTGTAGGCCTTAGAGAAGGAATAAAGGTGGATCAGCGTCTGATCCCAGTCTGGTTGTTGGAACAGGTCATGTGGCGGCCCGCTGCGGCTGTCGAAGTCACGGTAGGTTTCGTCGACGATTAGGTGAATCCCGGTTTCGCGCGCCAGCTCAAAGAAGGCGCGGACAAGGTCCGCCGGGTATTCAACGCCGCCGGGATTGTTGGGCGTGACCAGAGCGATGGAACGTGTTTTGTCCGTGATCAGCGCGCGTGCGCGCTCAGGGTCGGGCAGTAAGTCGTCGCCGGTCTTCAGGCCAACTGCATGGACACCGGACATATCCAACCACATTTTATGATTGAAATACCATGGGGTTGGAAGAATAACCTCATCCCCTTCGCCGGTGATGGCCGAAATCACTGCTGAAAACGCCTGATTGCAGCCTGAGGTAATTGCAACCTCAGATGCCTCAACACTTGCTGCGTAATGCGCGCTGATCTGCGCAGCCAGTTCTGCGCGAAGATCATTATTTCCCAGCACAGGGCCATAAAGATGCGCATGGTCTTCGCGCACGGTAAATTCGGCCATAGCCTCGCGCAACGCCAGCGGCGGCGGGTCAACCGGTGCCGCCTGGCTGACGTTGATCAGCGGGCGTTCGGGTGGGAACGTAACGCCCTCGAGCCATCGGCGCGCTTCCATCACTGGCGGCGCGAATGTTGCGGCGGTCCGGCTGAGCGTCATGTGCTGCCTACTGATCTGAATTCAATCGGTGCCCCGATAGGGCTCGACATATTGAAGGGCCATATCCCACGGGAAAAAGATCCATGTGTCCTGACTGACTTCGGTGATGAACGTATCCACCATAGGGCGTCCCTTGGGCTTGGCATAAACCGTCGCAAAATGCGCGTTCGGATACATCTCTCGAACCAGTTCCAGGGTTTTCCCGCTGTCCACAAGATCGTCGATGATCAAAATTCCGGTTCCGTCGCCCATTAACTTGGCATCGGGTGCTTTCAGAACTTCCGCCTCACCCTGAGCTTGATGGTGGTAGGATTTGACGCTGACCGTATCGACGGTACGAATATCCAGTTCCCGGCTGACGATCATAGCAGGGGCCATGCCGCCACGGGTGATCGCCACAACAGCACGCCAGCTGCCATCATCGGGGCCTTGCCCGTCCAGACGCCACGCCAATGCGCGCGAGTCGCGGTGGATCTGGTCCCAGCTGATGTGAAATCCTTTTTCGTGCGGCAGGCGGTCCTTAGCGCTCATGTTCTTAACCTTTTTCCACGTCAGGGGCGTCAACGGCCTTCATTCCGACAATATGGTAACCCGAATCCACGTGCAGATTCTCTCCGGTGACGCCGCTGCTGAGGTCCGACAGCAGGTACAGGGCCGACTTGCCGACATCGTCAATGGTCACGTTGCGGCGCAGCGGAGAGTTGTACTCGTTCCATTTCATGATGTAGCGAAAATCGCCAATGCCGCTGGCAGCCAGGGTTTTGATCGGGCCGGCCGAGATCGCGTTCACGCGAATACCGTCCTTGCCCAGGTCCTCGGCCAGGTATTTGACCGACGCTTCCAGAGCGGCCTTGGCAACACCCATCACGTTATAGTGGGGCATCACCTGCTCGGCTCCGTAATAGGTCAGTGTTATGGCACTGCCGCCTTCGGACATCATCTTTTCCGCGCGCTGCATAACCGCGGTGAACGAATAGACGGAGACATCCATCGTCAGCGTGAAATTGGCCCGGCTGGTATCCACATAACGTCCACGCAATTCGTTCTTGTCAGAAAAACCGATGGCGTGAACGATAAAGTCCAGCTTGCCCCATTTCTCTTCCAGCGCCGAGAAAAGCCCATCAATTGAAGCCTCATCGCTCACGTCGCAGGGCAGAACGATTTCGCTGCCCAATTGCGCAGCCAGCGGGTCCACACGTTTTTTTAAAGCGTCACCCTGATAAGAAAAGGCAAGTTCAGCTCCGGCTTCGGACAAGGCGCGGGCGATTCCCCATGCGATTGATTTGTCATTGGCCAGTCCCATGATGAGGCCACGTTTGCCGGCCATCAACTGATTTGACATGTTTGGTTCTCCGCCTGTCTTCGCGTTAGATTGGCATGGTTTATGCCATTGGTAGCGCTGCATCAAGGCCGTGCGCTCTTGCTCGCAGCGGGTTCTCGCCTTAGGCTCGTCATTAATACTTTCCAGGGGATGGAAATGACCGAGCGTGATGGCATCTTTGCTGGCTCCGATCCGTTTAAAATTGCGGCCCGGTGGTTAGCTGAGGCTGAAGAAACTGAATTGAATGATCCGAATGCGATTGCGCTTGCAACCGTTGACCCGGATGGTTTGCCAAATGCACGCATGGTTTTGCTGAAAGAAATCGAAGCGGATTCATTTGTATTCTATACAAACTACGAAAGCGTCAAAGCGAATGAGCTGGATACGTCGGAAAAAGCTGCATTTGTAATGCATTGGAAATCTTTGCGGCGTCAACTTCGTGTTCGTGGTACAGTATGTCGTGAAAACGGGCCCCAGGCTGATGCGTATTATGCATCAAGGTCATTGAAAAGCCGGTTGGGTGCCTGGGCTTCAAAGCAGTCACAACCGCTTTCAAGTCGGACAGCTTTGATGGCAGAGGTCGCGAAAGTGACCGCTAAACTTGGGCCGAATCCACCTCGTCCTCCATTCTGGGGCGGGTACCGATTAACGCCGACAGAGATTGAGTTCTGGGCTGATGGAGCATTTCGCTTGCATGACCGGTTCAGATGGAAACGAATTGAGCCGGGATCGGCATGGCATGTTGAAAGGTTGAATCCATGACGTTCACGTGTCGTGAAATGCAACAGGCAGAAAGTAAACGATTTTTTCAGCTTGAATTTGCCCGCCAATCCCATAAACAACAGACCCTTAACGAACTGCTAAAATTCGCGATGGGAAAACCGTGCCAGAAGACCTGAACAACATGTATCGCGTCCGTGGACACGTGAAATGGTTCGATCCCGCCAAGGGATACGGCTTTGTTGTGTCTGACGAAGGCGGCCCGGATATTCTGTTGCATGTGAACGTATTGCGCAATTTCGGCCAAAGTTCCGTCGCGGACGGAGCGGGTATCGAGATCATGACACACCGCACGGACAGAGGTGTTCAGGCGGTTGAGGTTGTTGCAATTGACCCGCCAGCGCGCGCCGAGTCGATGATGTTGGCCGATTTCGCCGAGTTGGATCCGGACGCTATTGCAGAAGCCCCTCTGGAGGCCGCGCGGGTGAAGTGGTTCGACAAAGGCAAGGGCTTCGGGTTCGCAAATGTTTTTGGGCGCGGTGAAGACGTGTTCTTGCATATCGAAGTGTTGCGGCGCTCGGGGCTTGCTGACCTCCAGCCCGGAGAGGCGCTTGCGATGCGCGTAATTGATGGCAAGCGCGGCCGAATGGCGGCGCAGGTTCTCGCCTGGGAAGCCGCGCTGGACGGCTGACACTTCGATGACTCGTTTTCTGGTATTCTGGACACTTCTGATCACACTGTGGACAGGGGGGGCGTTTGCTGCGTGCAGCGTTGATCATATCACTCTCCGAAACGACAGCGCGACAATCCGATTTGACGTGGAAATTGCGGTTACGCCTCAGGAACGGTCAAAGGGGTTGATGTTTCGCGAGTCGTTGCCGAATCGATCCGGTATGCTGTTCGTGTTCGATCCACCGCAACCTGTCGCGTTCTGGATGAAGAACACACTGATTCCGCTCGACATGATATTTTTGGACCGTACGGGCACAGTGTCACACGTGCATGAGCGTGCGATTCCCGGCGATCTGACACCGATTGAAGGTGGGGATGCCGTTTTTGCGGTGCTGGAAATCAATGCCGGATTGTCCGCGCGCTACTCTATCGGCGTCGGCACTCAGATGCAGCACGAAATTTTTTCGCAAGGTCCTGCGATTTGGCCCTGTTAGGGCTTTTCAAATCAGATTGTCATCGTTAGGAAGGCGCACGGTCCGGGGCGTGGCGCAGTCTGGTAGCGCACCTGTTTTGGGTACAGGGGGTCGTAGGTTCGAATCCTGCCGCCCCGACCACTTCCTTCACATTCTCATGTGGGCGTTCCGCCCATCGCCAGATACAACGAGCTGATCGCCTGATCCAGCGCGTCACTTTCCAGTGGAACCTCAACGATTGCTCCGGTTTTCTGCGGCACTTTATAGTACGATCGTGCGTCGACGCGATAGCCGGAACCTGTTTTTGACGATGTCAGGCGCATGACACTTTGGGGCAGGTCCTGCGGAAACCCGTCATAGTTCAGAATCAAATAGGCTGCCGCTTTTGGGGGCAGGTATTCGCTGCACTCAAAAGCCTGTTTGCCGATTTTCTCAAATACCTTGCCGGGTCCAGAACAACTGGATTCAAATGCCTCAAACAACCTTTGAGGCTGCGTTTCGAACAGCGCGCTACGTGACGGGGTGGGCGTTTCTTGTGGCGTGCAGGCCACGATACAGGCCAACGCGGGGATAAAGCGAAGCAACTTCATTCATTTGGCCTTTCTCATTCCGAAGTGAACCTTTGGTCGTTCAGCGTGGGTTCGACAGACCCGGCGAAGATGATTCCTTTACAGCCTAACCAGCGCGGCGTTGGTTGATCAAATACAGATAACTATGCTGGTAAAAACGGTAATTCGATTTGAGACTTCGAGTTGTGACCGAAAATTTACCGAAGGCGAGCCTGTGGAGGAATCGGACCTTGAGTTTCACACTCCTCGTGTCTGGGTCTGGTCAACAAAAAAGATTTCAAATTTGGCTGAAAAAGGGCGTTGACCTTCTATGGCAATATACGTCAAATTGTATGAGCCGAAGAGATTGCCACAATATCTGGTGTTCAAGCCGGGACGGCAACAGGCGAGGGTCGGATAAGCACAGTCTATTAACGTGCAGCCGTTGTAACGGCTTTTTCGCTGTCCAAAACAGCGACCAGTACCTTTGTGCGCTTCTGTCGGCGTTGCGGGTGGTGCTCCGCAACTCAAAATGTAGTGCCGTGAACCGAAAATTAAGCGGAATTTAACTAGGGCTGCGGACATGAAGATTGAAAGAAAATTCACCAAACCAGATCAGGATGCCTATTCGGAACTGGATTTTGTGTCTGCGACATCTGAAATCCGAAACCCCGATGGAACCATTGTGTTCCGCCTGGAAGGGATCGAAGTTCCGTCAACCTGGTCGCAGGTGGCAAGCGATGTGATTGCCCAGAAGTACTTTCGCAAGGCTGGTGTCCCGTCCAAACTGACCAAAGTTAAGGAAAAAGACGTTCCTGAATTCCTGTGGCGGTCGGTTCCCGCTGAAGATGCTGAATTCGAAGGCGAAATTTCCTCCAAGCAGGTCTTTGACCGGCTGGCCGGTGCGTGGGCATACTGGGGGTGGAAAGGTGGCTACTTTTCGACCGAAGAGGATGCACGCGCCTATTTCGACGAAATGCGGTACATGCTGGCGACTCAGCGCGCCGCCCCAAACAGCCCGCAATGGTTCAATACTGGCCTGCACTGGGCTTATGGAATCGACGGTCCGGCGCAAGGGCACCACTATGTCGACTACAAGACCGGCAAACTGACCAAATCCAAATCCGCCTACGAACATCCGCAGCCACATGCCTGCTTCATCCAGTCCGTCGATGATGATCTGGTGAACGAAGGCGGCATCATGGATCTGTGGGTGCGCGAAGCACGGTTGTTCAAATACGGCTCGGGCACCGGGACCAACTTCAGCCATCTGCGTGCGGAAGGCGAGGCACTGTCAGGTGGCGGCAAATCCTCGGGCCTGATGGGCTTTCTCAAGATCGGCGACCGCGCCGCCGGCGCGATCAAATCAGGCGGGACAACCCGTCGGGCAGCAAAGATGGTTATTGTCGATGCGGATCACCCCGATATCGAACAATTCATCGAATGGAAGGTAATCGAAGAGCAGAAAGTGGCCTCGATCGTTGCCGGATCGAAGATGCACGAGAAGATGCTGAACGGTATTTTCGAGGCCATTCGCTCTTGGGACGGTGCTGCCGAGGATGCCTATGATCCCAACAAGAACGAAGCGTTGAAAAAGGCGATCCGCGAGGCGAAAAAGGTAGCAATACCAGAGGCTTACGTAAAGCGTGTGCTGGATTATGCCAAGCAGGGTCACGACAGCATCGAATTCCCGACATATGACACGGACTGGGACTCGGAAGCCTATAGCTCGGTTTCGGGCCAGAACTCGAACAACTCCATCCGCGTCACCAATGCGTTTCTGACCGCTGTTGAGAAAGACGCCGATTGGGAGCTGATCAACCGCACCGATGGCAAGGTTGCTAAGACGGTTAAGGCGAGGGACCTGTGGGAGAAAGTCGGCCACGCTGCATGGGCCTGTGCTGATCCGGGTATCCAGTTCCACGACACTGTCAACGAATGGCACACATGCCCCGAAGATGGTGAAATTCGCGGATCGAATCCGTGTTCGGAATACATGTTCCTGGATGACACGGCCTGTAACCTGGCCTCGATGAACCTGCTGACCTTCCTCAAGGATGGTGAGTTCAAGGCAGCCGATTACATGCATGCCTCACGCCTTTGGACCCTGACGCTGGAAATCTCGGTAACCATGGCGCAATTCCCGTCAAAGGAAATCGCGCAGCTGTCGTACGACTTCCGCACTCTGGGCCTGGGTTACGCAAACATTGGCGGCCTGCTGATGAACATGGGCTACAGCTATGACTCGGACGAGGGCCGGGCGATCTGCGGTGCCCTGACCGCGATCATGACCGGTGTGGCATATGCCACTTCAGCTGAAATTGCCGGTGAACTTGGCCCGTTCAAGGGATACAAGCGCAATGCCGACCATATGCTGCGCGTTATCCGCAACCATCGCCGCGCGGCGCAGGGTGTGACCGAGGGGTATGAGAAGCTGGCCGTCAAGCCGGTGCCTCTGGACCATGGTAACTGCCCCGACAAGCGTTTGGTCGATCTGGCCATGTCGGCGTGGGACGAAGCGCTGAGCCTTGGCGAGCAGAACGGTTACCGCAACGCACAGGCTACTGTGATTGCCCCCACCGGCACCATCGGTCTGGTGATGGACTGCGACACCACGGGAATCGAGCCCGATTTTGCGCTGGTGAAGTTCAAGAAGCTGGCAGGCGGCGGTTACTTCAAGATCATCAACCGCTCGGTACCTTCTGCGCTGGAAAAGCTTGGCTATTCCTCGTCGCAGATCGAAGAGATTGTATCCTATGCGGTCGGCCACGGCACCATCGGCAACGCGCCGGGGATCAACCACACCTCACTGACGGGTCATGGCTTTGGCCCGAACGAGTTGGCCAAGGTGGACGCCGCGTTGGAAAGCGCCTTTGACATCCGGTTCGTGTTCAACCAGTGGACCTTGGGTGAAGATTTCTGTACCGGCGTTCTGGGTATTCCGGCGACAAAGCTGAATGACCCGACCTTCGATTTGCTGCGCCATCTGGGGTTCACCCGCGCGGATATCGATGCGGCCAACGACCATGTCTGCGGAACCATGACATTGGAAGGTGCACCGCATCTGAAGGAAGAACACTACGCGATCTTCGACTGCGCCAACCCGTGCGGTAAGAAAGGCAAGCGTTTCCTTGGGGTTGACAGCCACATCACCATGATGGCCGCAGCGCAAAGCTTTATTTCGGGCGCGATCAGCAAAACGATCAACATGCCAAATGACGCGACCATCGAGGATTGCCAGAAAGCCTATGAACTCAGTTGGTCGCTGGGTGTGAAGGCCAATGCGCTGTACCGAGACGGCTCGAAACTGTCTCAGCCCCTTGCGGCTGCGCTGGTTGAGGATGATGACGAGGCGGCCGAGGTGCTGGAAAGCGGCTCAGCACAGGAAAAAGCCGTCGTTCTCGCCGAGAAGGTGATCGAGAAGGTTGTGGTCAAGGAAATCATCCGCAGCCATCGCGAGAAACTGCCGCATCGCCGCAAGGGGTATACTCAGAAGGCAATCGTTGGCGGCCACAAGGTGTACTTGCGCACGGGTGAGTTTGAAGACGGTCAATTGGGCGAGATTTTCATCGACATGCACAAGGAAGGCGCTGGCTTCCGGGCGATGATGAACAACTTTGCCATCGCCGTGTCGGTCGGCCTGCAATATGGCGTGCCGCTGGAAGAGTTTGTCGACGCCTTCACCTTTACCAAGTTCGAACCGGCAGGGATGGTGCAAGGCAACGACTCGATCAAGAACGCAACCTCGATCCTGGATTACATCTTCCGCGAACTGGCCGTGTCTTATCTGGACCGTACCGATCTCGCCCATGTGAAACCCGAGGGTGCTACCTTTGATGATCTTGGCCGCGGAGAAGAGGAAGGCGTTTCCAACGTCTCGGAAATCAGTGAAACTGCGGCGTCCAAGTCATTGGAAGTGTTGAAACAAATCAGCTCGACCGGGTATCTGCGCAAGCGTCTGCCGCAGGATTTGATGATGTTCAACGGCAGTTATGGCGACGTGGCCGGAATGTCGGAAACAGCAACTGTGTTCGAAGCGCCTGCCACCGAAACGGCAGTGGCAACCGGAATGGACGCCCGCACCAAAGCCAAGATGCAGGGCTATGAGGGCGACCCCTGTGGCGAATGCGGAAACTACACGCTGGTGCGTAACGGCACTTGCATGAAGTGCAACACCTGCGGCGCGACAAGCGGGTGCAGCTGAGAAACTGGAGGTAAGGACGATGAAAACTCTACGAGAGCTTTTTAAACGACTGCCTACAAATGGAGCCGTAAGAGACGCGCTTCGAAAATTCAATTTGGCACCCAAGGTGAATGGCAAAGCGAAGTCGGTTAAGGAACTTGCAGAGAGTCTTGGGTTCGCGGTGGAGCGAAGAAGGCTACCTGCTGGAATGGCCGGGCGTTTGGTGCAGGACCCGTTTTCGGACAACGGGTATTGCATTGAAGTAAATGAAGCACATTCCGTTGAAAGCCAGCGTTGGTCGGTGCTCCACGAGATGGGCCACTTTTTCCTTCACGCTACTCATAACGACCCTCTTGCTGATCCATTGTATTTGGATCGTTCCGGATACGCATTTTATGTGGATACGCGCCAAGAAGTAGAAGCTAACGAATTTGCCGCTGTTTTGCTCTTCGGAGATGGAGCGTTGGCGGCAGCAATGGGGTTGTACGGAAATAATCTAAAGAAACTGTCGAAGCATTTTGGCGTTTCCGAAATCACAATTCGAATTGCAATGAAGCAGTTCTAGTAATAACGCCCCGGCACCCCGGGGCGTAGGGGTCGGACGCTGCCCTAAGTAACCGACCCCGACGAATACGGAGAACAGGTCTGAGACTTACCGACTGACCATTCTCCACTCGGCCGACATGCCCGTGTTGGCCGGGAACAGGGTGGGGCGGAATATTTGCTCCTTCCCACTCTTTCACGGGGCGGGTGCGCTCGCCCCATGCGCAGTCCAGGCCGCAGGCAAAAAAACACCGGGCGGTCAACGAAATGAGCCTGGAAGGCGAAACTGACAGGGGGCTTCGGCCCCCTTTCTTTTTACCCGCCGAGTCGTCCCGAATAAGCGCCACATTGCCGGATTGAGGTGGTCCTGTCGGGCAAGAGCCGCCGATACAGGTTTTGCCGCCTTCTTCAGGCGGAGGGCCGCAAACCCGACTCGGGCAAACACGCGAAGATTGGCGTGAAATCACGAAACTCTACCAAAGCGCGTGACGCGCCGGGGTGTCCATGTGCTTCTGGGCGCTGTCCGGACGTAAACACAAACACACCTTTCAGGAGGCACTGAAATGAAATCGCATTATTTGATCGGGCTTTCCGTGGCCGTTCTGGGCTTGCCCGGCGTTGCTTCGGCCCAATCCTCAGCCGATACCAACGGTGATGGTCTTTTGACCATCGAGGAAATTCAGGCAGTCGTACCGGAAATCAACGCTGACACTTTCTCGGCCATGGATGCCAATGGTGACGGAGCGTTGGATGCAGACGAGGTCGCGATCGCGCAGGAGGCAGGATTGCTGCCGCCCAGCGACGGGTAGGCATCGAGTGAACAGGCGGCCCGATCCATTTCGGGCCGCCTTTTCCATCACCTTAGGCGGGAAGATGGATTTTGAATTTTTTCCGAATCTCGGCGTCCAGAACCGGGTCGAACCTTGCAGGGGAAGGGGTGGAAAGGATTTCCTCTTTCCGGGCTACGGCTTTTTCCACCAGATCGGGCTTGCCAAGCTCCACCCACTCTTTCGGCGAGGAGCGATCTCCGAATGTTGGATAGACGTAATCTGACTGCATCCGGCTCAGCGTTGCGTCAGTTCCCAGATAGTGGCCTGGGCCGCCCATGCATACCGCCGCCATTTGATCCAGTGCCAGCGTGTCATCCGTCACCTCGATCCCGCGTACACAGCGTAGCGCCTGTCCGATCAGATCGTCGCTGAGGATCAGGCTTTCCAGGCAGAACCCCAGCAACGAGGCATGCATCCCGGCCGCCTCATATACCATGTTCAGACCGGACAGACCTGCCATGACATTCGAACACATCTGTTCCCAGCCGGCCTGCATATCGGGCAGTTTCGAATCCGATGCGCCAGCCGCAGCACCGCCCGGAAGGTCATAGAACCGGTGCATCTGGGCACATCCGGCAGTCAGAAGGGCCTGTTCCCCTGACCCGATCGACATGGCACCGGTCCGCAGGTCCAGACCAAATGGCCAGGTGCCAAAAATCGCCGGGGCACCGGGACTTACGGCATTAACATAAACCAATCCCGCCAGGCATTCCGCAGTTGCTTGCGTGATCGCACCGGCGATGGTCGACGGCGCTGTGGCACCGGCCATACCGGCAGATAGCAACAAGACAGGCATACCGGCCTTGATGCATGCTTCCATCACTTCGCAGCTTTCGGTTGCGAATTTCATTGGAGGAACAACAAAGCAGTTCGAGTTCGAAATGAAGGGTCGCTCGCGAAATTTGTCTTCACCGCCCGCAATCATATAGATCATCTCCATCGCCGGAGCGACGTGGCTTGGCTCGGTGAAGGATGTCCCGACATGTTTGAAGGACCCCGAACAGCAGGCGTAAATCGTGTTGAGGTCCATTTCGAGGTTGTCGGCGATGTCACGACAGACCATTGGCCGTTGCACAAAGTGAATGTTATCAAGCTGTTGGCAGATACGTGCGGCATCGTGCAGATCTTGCACGGTGGAATGGCGATATTCCCGACCGTGCACGTCAACCATGGACACGGCGGCTCCGGCCGTACCGTAGTGCACTTTGGTGCCGGACAATTCCAGATCGGTGTTTCCATCCCGGCTGTACAAAGTGACCGAGCGGTTCGCCTTTGCAATCGTGTCCTCGACAAGGGCGCGCGGGAAACGGATACGGCCATCGTCGCCCAAGGTGCAGCCCGCACCGACCAGATAGTCAATGCCACTTTGCGGGGCGTCCGCCAGGCCAATGGTTTCAAGCGCGGTCAGTGCTGCTTCGTGGATGCGTTCGATCTGCGCCTGCGTCAGTACATTCAGGACGCCGCCTTCCATTCCGGGGCGGACTGGTCGCAGGTGTTCGGGCAGCGCGGTTGCACGGGCAGCACGGCGCGCGGCGCGGCCGCCACTGCGCGATGAATTGCGGGGTTGGTCGTTCATTTCAAGAATCCGGTCGTTGAGTGATGTCTTAAGGTGTCAGCAAGCACACCTTTACGGCCGTCCTCGTGCGGCACGACCGCGATCTGCCCCAATGGTGCGGCTGATCAGGCTGATTTTCCAGTCGTCGTCTGCCATTTTGCCCCTCAACGTCTTGCGCGACCATTCCAAAACGCGGCGACACAATCTGTTCTATTTGCGACCTTTGATAATTATTCACATGGACAATTCTCACGGCTTTTGGGGTCAGAGAACCAAACGCCGAGATTTTCACACGTTTTGGAAGAAATCTGTTATACTGCATTCACTTACTTCCAAGGTCTGCTGAGCGGAGTTGAATTATGACCAGCAGGTCACAGATTGAATTGAAGTCATGCCTCTGATCGAAACCAGAGCGGTGTTGCATTGAGCCCGACTATGAACCCTTTTTCCGTCCTTGTTGTTGCGATATTGATCGCCGGAGCTAGCCCTGTTGCGGCTGAGGATTGGACTGGCGGGTATGCAGGCTTCAGTTTTGGATTTGCAGATGCCGACGGTCCGGGCGGTGCGAATGGCGATGATACGGCCTTTGGTGCGCATCTGGGCTATGATCAGGACTTTGGGAATTTCGTTCTGGGCGGTGAGTTGGAATATAACCGGCTGTCCCTGAACCTTGGCCAGTCTCAGGGCAGTCTCGACAGCATGACCAGCTTGAAACTGCGTGGCGGATATGAATTCGGTAACGCTCTGGGATACGTGGTCGTAGGCGCGGCGCGGGCTGATACGTCGATCGACAGTGACACGGCAGCGGTTTACGGAATCGGATTGGCCTATCCGATTGGCGAGAATTTCGTTATCAGCGGTGAAGCGCTGCGGCAGAATTTCGACGATGTCACCCGATCCAGCGGCAGTCTGGACACCAATGTTTTCAACCTGCGTACGACATTTCGGTTTTAGATGCGGCTATTCAGCCGCGTGTCGCTTGGCGAGCTGCGCTGAAAACGCGCACAGGGTTCTCAAGGCACTGACAAATTTCTCATCATCCACGGTCATGGCAACCC
Organism: Ruegeria sp. O6; assembly: GCF_056535045.1. Classification (NCBI taxonomy): domain Bacteria; kingdom Pseudomonadati; phylum Pseudomonadota; class Alphaproteobacteria; order Rhodobacterales; family Roseobacteraceae; genus Ruegeria; species Ruegeria sp. O6. Next base: position 242,261 of record NZ_JBQERM010000001.1, read on the forward strand.
GAATGTGACCCGCTGCGGCTTTGCCAAAGCTTTCGCCCGGCATGACGGCAATCGCATGAGTGTCCAGCAGGGCGTTCGCAAACCCTTCGCCCGTCAGCCCGGTCGCCCGTATATCCAGCATCAGATACATAGAACCCTGCGCCGGGACGAGCCCCACTGTGTTCTGCGCCGCCAATATGTCGATCGCCAATGAACGGCGGCGACGGAATGGCGCGGCGATCTTGTTTTCAAGTTCGTGTCCTGCGGTCAGTGCAAAGCTGGCCGCGTCCTGAATGAACCCCGGAACGCCATAAGTTGTATGAGTAGCCAGATCTATCAGGTGGCGGATCACGTATTCCGGACCAACGATCCACCCGCATCGGGACCCGGTCATGGCATGTGATTTGGACATTGATCCAACCACTAAGGTACAGTCGGCCATTCCGGGCAGCGCGCGGGCAGACAGGTGCTCGCCCTCCCAGATCTGGGTGTCATAGACTTCGTCTGATATCAGCCACAGGTCACGGCGTTGGCAAACATCGGCAATGGATTCAAGTGACTGACGGGAATACACCACTCCGGTCGGGTTGTTCGGCGTGTTGATCAACAGCGAAACCGCGCCTTCCGCCGCTGCATCAATCAAATCTGCGCGCGGTTGAAATGCATCTTCTGCGGTGGTTCGAACAGCGCGGGCAATGGCCCCGGCACCGCGAATCGTTCCGGGGTAGGTGGCATAATACGGGTCCAGATACAGCCCGGTGTCGCCGGGATCGCACACCGCCATATGCGCGGCGAAAAGGGCGGACTGCCCACCGGGCGTGATCAGTACATTGTTACGCGTCGTTGGGATACCTGTGCGGGACTGAACCCGGGCAGCAACCGTATCGCGCAGCAAATCTGTTCCGGGCACCGTGGCATAACCGGTGTGACCGTTGCGGGCCGACAGGTCCATAGCGTGCCGGATCGACGGGTCGGTACGAACGTCATGCTCGCCGATTGTCAATTCTGTCACGGCATGCCCTTCATTCAGCATCCGTCGGGCCCGATTGAACACCTCCCACCCGTCGCTGCCGCCGGTGATCTGCGTGATGCGCTTGGACAATTCCATGACAAGGGCCCCGGTTACTCTGCGCTGAATGGGGCAGAGCGGCGGACGTTTGTCAATCAGCTTCGCGGCGCTATCGAGGCCTGAAGTTTTTTGGTCAATGATGCGCGGACAAGGTCATAGGACACAGTCAAACGATGGCGCATTTCGTCTGCACCGGTGTCAAACGGAAGACGCACCCAGCTGCGGTGGAAATAGGGGGCTTTTACGCCGATCCCGGTGTCTATCAGCATCTGCGCCGTTTCGATATCGGGCGTTTTTACGGAAACACCGTCATTTGCGATCCCGATACAGGCGAACATTTTGCCACCAATTTTCCAGGCGTCATGGCCACCGCCCCAGGGATCGGACAGTTCAGCGCCGGGCAGCGTTTTGCAGATGGAATTGACGAAATCTCGGTCCATGTTCGGCACTGTGCCGAACGGGGATGGCAAACTCAACACTTGGCTTGGGAATGATCCCATGCTAACCGATGTCCCATGAACCCGGTGACCTGCATCATTATTATCTGCTGCATTACCTGCTGATTTATCAAGCGGGCCGGTTTCTTTCGTTTTCATCCCTGAGACAAGTTGCTAAGCCCGCGCCAACGCGTAAGCCTTTACTGTTTCTTAGGAGCCCGACCGATGACGACGATCAAGCTGCACAACACACGGACGCGGACGAAGGAAGACTTCGTACCGATCGATCCTGAAAACGTGCGGATGTATGTCTGTGGCCCAACGGTCTATGATCGTGCCCATTTGGGTAATGCCCGCCCGGTGGTTGTGTTCGATGTGCTCTACCGCGTGTTGCGCCATGTCTATGGCACAGAGCACGTGACCTATGTGCGCAACTTCACCGACGTGGACGACAAGATCAACGCAACGGCATTGGCGCGCAAACAGGCGGGCGCAGAAGGCACGCTTGAGCAATTGGTGCAGGAGCGGTCGGACGAGACCATCGATTGGTACTTGCACGACATGGGCGCGTTGGGAGCGTTGGAACCCAACCAGATGCCACGCGCGACCCAGTATATCGCCCAGATGATCGCGATGATCGAAGACCTGATTGCCAAGGGTCACGCCTATGCCGCCGAAGGTCATGTTCTGTTCGCGGTCGACAGCTGGAAAGAAAGCTATGGCAAACTGTCTGGCCGGTCGGTCGATGACATGATTGCGGGCGCGCGGGTCGAGGTGGCTCCATACAAGAAAAACCCGATGGATTTCGTGTTGTGGAAGCCTTCGACTGATGATCTGCCGGGCTGGGACAGCCCGTGGGGCCGGGGACGTCCGGGCTGGCACATCGAATGCTCGGCCATGAGCTATGAACTGCTGGGCGAGAGCTTTGATATCCACGGGGGTGGCAATGACCTGATGTTCCCGCATCATGAAAACGAGATCGCCCAGAGCAAATGCGCTCACCCGCATGGGGAGTTTGCGCGGGTCTGGATGCACAACGAGATGTTGCAGGTTGAGGGCAAGAAGATGTCCAAATCGCTGGGCAATTTCTTTACCGTGCATGATCTGTTGGAGCAGGGTGTGCCGGGCGAGGTAATCCGCTTCGTCTTTCTGCAGACGCACTATCGCAAGCCGATGGACTGGACCGAGAAAAAGGCGCGTGAGGCCGAGGCGACGCTGCGCAAGTGGCGGGCGCTGACAGCGGGCATCGAGCCCGCAGCCAGCGCGGCACCTGAAGTCATCGCAGCACTAAGTGACGATCTGAATACGGCAGGTGCCATGAGCGAGCTTTATCGTCTGGCTTCAGACGGTGACGCCGCAGGTCTGCTGGCCAGTGCGCAACTGCTGGGTTTGCTTTTACCTGAGATGAGCGACTGGGCAGATACCGCATCTGTCGATTTGACCTCTCATGCGGACCGTTTAGCGAAGGCACGCGAAATCGCGATGCAAAGCAAGGACTTCTCAGAAGTTGATCGCTTGAAGGCAGCATATATTGCGGCGGGGCTTGAGGTTCGAATGAGCAAGGACAGTGTCGAACTGGTGCCTGGCGCTGGTTTTGATGCTGCCAAGCTGGAGGAGGTCTGATGACTAAGGAACGCCTCTACCTCTACGACACAACCCTGCGCGATGGGCAGCAAACGCAGGGCGTGCAGTTTTCGACCGCAGAAAAAGTGCAGATCGCGCAGGCGCTGGACACTTTGGGCGTGGATTACATCGAAGGCGGTTGGCCCGGCGCCAACCCGACCGATAGCGCGTTTTTCGAGGTGGCCCCAAAGACCGCGGCCCGGTTGACGGCGTTCGGCATGACCAAACGCGCAGGACGATCAGCCGAGAATGACGATGTGCTGGCAGCCGTGATGAATGCGGGAACGCAGGCTGTTTGTCTGGTCGGCAAGTCGCATGATTATCACGTCACCCACGCGCTTGGTATTTCACTGGAAGAGAACACAGAAAACGTGCGCGCCTCGGTCGCGCATATCGTCGCGCAGGGGCGAGAAGCGCTGTTTGATGCGGAACATTTCTTTGACGGCTACAAGGACAATCCGGAATATGCCGTGGATGTTTGTCGCGCAGCGCTTGAGGCTGGCGCGCGGTGGGTTGTCCTGTGCGACACAAATGGTGGCGCTTTGCCGTCCGAGGTCGGGCGGATTGTATCCGAGGTGATCGCAGCCGGGCTGCCCGGTGATCGGCTGGGCATTCACACCCATAACGATACCGAAAATGCCGTTGCCTGTTCTCTGGCTGCTGTTGAGGCCGGTGCACGGCAAATTCAGGGTACATTGAATGGTTTGGGCGAACGTTGCGGCAATGCGAACCTGACCGCTTTGATCCCGACGCTGTTGTTGAAGGAACCCTATGCGTCGCAGTTTGATATTGGTGTCAGCCGTGAGGCTTTGGCTGGTTTGACCCGGATCAGCCGGATGCTGGATGATGTCCTGAATCGGGTGCCCAGCAAGCAGGCGGCTTATGTCGGGGCGTCGGCTTTTGCACATAAGGCCGGACTGCACGCCAGCGCGATCCTCAAGGACCCATCGACATATGAGCATGTGGACCCCGCAAGCGTCGGGAACGCCCGCATCATTCCGATGTCGAACCAAGCTGGTCAGTCAAACCTGCGCAAGCGTTTGACCGAGGCTGGTTTGCGTGTTGAGGCAGGTGACCCCGCACTTGGCCGCATCCTTGACCAGATAAAGGCCCGCGAGGCGGATGGATATTCCTATGACACCGCTCAGGCCAGTTTTGAACTGCTGGCGCGGGAAGAGCTGGGTCAATTGCCTGAGTTCTTCGAGGTCAAGCGTTACAAAGTCACCGTTGAACGGCGTAAGAACAAATACAACAAGATGGTCAGCCTGTCCGAGGCCGTTGTTGTAGTAAGAGTGGATGGTGAAAAGAAGCTGTCTGTCAGCGAATCCATGGACGAGTCAGGCAGCGACAGGGGGCCGGTGAACGCCTTAGCCAAAGCCTTGGCCAAGGATCTGGGCCAGTATTCACAGGTGTTGTCAGATATGCGTCTGGTCGACTTCAAGGTGCGGATTACGCAAGGCGGCACCGAAGCGGTCACGCGTGTCATCATCGACAGCGAAGACGGGCAGGGGCGGCGCTGGTCCACCGTGGGCGTCAGCGCGAATATAGTCGATGCGTCTTTCGAGGCGCTTCTGGATGCGATTCAATGGAAACTGGTGCGCGATTGTGATCCGAAAAAGGCAGCAGCCGAGTGAGCGTGGTCTTTGACCAAGACGTCAAGGCCTGCGCGGAACTTGTGCAACGGGCTGATCCAGATCGTTTCCGCGCTGCGATGGCTGCACCGGTGGCAGACCGTGCAGTCCTATTCCCGATTTACGCGTTAAACGTCGAAGTTGCCCGCGCGCCCTGGGTGACGCAAGAGCCGATGATCGCCGAGATGCGGCTGCAATGGTGGCGTGACGCGCTACAGGAAATTGCTGAAGGGGCAACCGTACGGCGGCACGAGGTAGTAACACCCTTGTCACAGGTTCTTTCGCCCCATCTGGCTGGTGTTTTGGATGAATATGTGGCCGTAAGGCGTTGGGATATATATCGTGATCCGTTCGAGGATCAGGAGCACTTTGACGCCTACATCGATCACAGCACGGGCTCATTGGTTGTTGCATCAGCCCAGGCGCTGGGGGTGGCCGATGAAACTGTGTTGCGTGACTTTGGATATGCGGTTGGGGTGGCGAACTGGCTCAGGGCTATTCCTGAACTGGAACAACGCGGGCGGATACCGCTTTTGGACGGTACCCCTGAAGGGGTGCGTGCCTTGGCCGGAACCGCATTAAATCGCCTGCAAAAAGCCAGATCGCATCGGGCTGAGATTTCGGCCGAGGCACGGCCAGCATTATTTTCCGGGTGGTTGGCCGAACGGATTTTGAAGCAAGCAATAGCTAGCCCAGAACGTGTTGCCTCCGGTGATCTTGTTCCGGGAGAAATACAGCAACGGCTGTCCTTGATGTGGACTGCGGGCAGCGGGCGCTGGTGATCAGGCCCGTTCCGGGTCGGCCGGTCGCAGAACCAGCCACAACAGGGCGCCGCCTGCCAGTGTCAGCAATGGGATCATAGCAAGATTGACTGCTGTCCACCCTTCGACCGGGGAACCGCCCGAGCAGTTCATCAATCCACCCGAAGCCAGCGAGGCCATAGTCACTCCGCCAAACACCAGCAGGTCGTTGAGGCCCTGCATCCGGCCGCGCTCCTGCGGCTCATGCGATGCGGCCAGCATCGTGGTCGCGCCGATAAAGCCAAAGTTCCACCCAACACCAAGAAGAATGAGAGCGACGAAAAAGTTCCCTAAATCAACGCCCTGCAAGGCGACCAGTCCAGCGGCTGCAAGAATTGCCAGACCCAGCGCCACAATCCTTTCGATGCCAAACCGGGCGATCAGGTGACCCGTAAAGAAACTGGGCACATACATAGCCAGCACGTGGCTGGTGACGATGTCAGCCGCGTCATTGGCCGAGTAACCACAACCTACCACGGCCAACGGCGTCGAAGTCATCACAAGATTCATCAGCGCGTAAGATACCATGGCACATATGATGGCCACGGCGATGCGGGGTGTTTTCAGCAATTCCAGTCGCGACCGCCCCTTGGGCTCGGTGCCGGTGGGTTTTGCAGGTGTTGGGATATCAAGGAAGAAGAACAGGGCGGACCCCAGAACATTGATCCCAATAACAGCCAGATAGGTGCCCAGAAACGGGATGACGTAGGCTTCGGACGTGAGCTTTACGATCTGCGGGCCAATGATGGCAGCTGCCAATCCACCAGCCATGACATAGGAAATCGCTTTGGGGCGGAACTCGTCCGATGCGGTGTCCGCTGCGGCGAACCGGTAGAATCCGTGGGCGCTCATGTAGATGCCTGTTAACAGGCTGCCGACAAGGAAGACGGGGAAAGAGCCAAGAAACAGGCCATAGGCTCCGATCAGCCCGCCCAACGCACCGGATGTTGCGCCAACAAGGAACCCGACCCGACGCCCCCATTTTTGCATGATGGCCGAGATCGGCGTGGCTGCCAGCATCGATCCCAGAACAATCAGCGAAATGGGCAATGTTGCCAGGCAGGGATTGGTCGCCAGCGACTGACCCGCCAGCCCTCCGACGATGAACATCATTGGCATCTGTGCGCCCAGAATGGCCTGCGCCGCCACCAAGACGGCAACGTTGCGTTTGGCCTGACGGTCATCGGGAAGGGTCGAGATCATGGTCATGGCGGAATGGTTATCGGCTAAGTGTTTGCGGCACAAGCCGGTTGCATCTGCGGCACATGCGCCTAACGTGCCAGTGACAACCGAGCAAGGAGAACAGATGCCCGTTGGCCGCATCATCGAAACGCCGGATTGTGTGGCGGAAGGGGCCGACTGGCTGGCCCAGAGCTGTCCGCGCATGGCCTATGCAATGGAACAGACTGGCCCATTGCCGTTACGTCGCCGTCCCGACGGGTTCGCGCAACTGCTGAGTGCCATTGTCAGCCAACAAGTCAGCGTGGCTTCGGCCAATGCAATATGGAAACGCCTGCAAGATGCCAAATTGACGGGTCCGCGAAAGATCATGTGGGCAACGGATGACGATCTGCGGGCCGTAGGGTTAAGCCGTCAGAAGATCCGCTATGCAAAGGCTCTGGCAGAAGCGCGTATAGATTACAAAGCGTTACGTGATGCCTCTGATGCAGAAATTGTGGCCACGCTGACGCAAGTGTCAGGCATTGGCGTCTGGACTGCGGAGATATACGCCATGTTCTCGCTTGGTCGCGCTGATGTGATCGCACCTGGTGATCTGGCGCTGCAAGAAGCCGCGCGCATCCTTTATGACCTGCCCAACCGCCCAACGGATAAAGAACTGCGCAAGATGGCCGAGGCCTGGTCGCCCTGGCGCTCGGTTGCGGCGCGGGTGCTGTGGGCCTATTACCGGGTTGCAAAGCAAAGAGAAGGGATCAGATGACACGGGTTTTGAATGCGCTCCGGAAAGAGCCTGTTTCGGGCGACACGCGCTCGGTTGTGGTGTTCGTGCACGGCTATGGCGCAAACGGTGCCGATCTGCTGGGTTTGGCCGACCCGCTGGGTGAACATCTGCCCGACACATTGTTCGTGGCCCCGGACGCGCCCGAGCAGATCCCCGGAATGCCCAATGGTTTTCAGTGGTTTCCGATTCCCTGGATTGACGGGTCGTCCGAAGAAGAGGCGCGCAGGGGCATGGAAATGGCGGTCGAGGATTTCAACGCCTTTCTGGATGCTCTGATGGTGGATGAAGACCTGTTGCCAGAACAGGTTGTCCTGTTTGGTTTCAGCCAGGGCACGATGATGAGCCTGTATGTCGCGCCCCGCCGCGAAGACCCCGTGGCCGGAATTGTCGCTTTCTCAGGCCGTTTGCTAGAGGCGGACCTTCTGGCAGACGAAACCGTCAGCCGGATGCCTGTACTGCTGGTGCATGGCGATGCCGACGACGTCGTCCCGCCGCAATCCTTGCCCGAAGCGGCAGAGGCCCTGCAATCCGCCGGTTTCAAAGAGGTCTATGCCCATGTCATGAAGGGCACCGGGCACGGAATCGCCCCGGACGGGCTGAGTGTGGCTCTGGCCTTCATGCGCGACAAGCTGAGCCTTTAGCCAGTAAGGTCAGTTCAGCGGAACACGGTCGTTTTGTATGGGTTCAAGACCAAAGATGGGCTTCCGCAAATTCGATTGAGTTTCCGGCCGGGTCGCGCACGTACAAGGAACGTGCGCCTCCGGGCCAGTCGAATTCTGCATCTACGGGGACATTCCAGTCCAAAAGGTGCTTGCGCATTACCGCGATTTCATCTCGGGTCAGTACAAGACACACGTGTCCTGCACCACGGGCGCCGTGGGACGGAACAGGCATGTCCGGGTTCAGGGGCGGCTGTTCCGTCTGTTCCGGGTTAAAGATCAACAGGACCGATCCGCCAATTCGGTAAAACACGTGGCGGTCGGCGACACGCTGAATGCGTTCCAGGCCCAGTACTTCGCCGTAAAACTGTTCCGCTGCGTCCAGATCATCGACATAAAGCGACGCTTCCAGAATCGCCGAAGGGGCCGGTATTCCGGGGGTTAGTTTCATGACCCGAGTTTAGCAGATCAGGGCAGGGTATGTCACCGGCGCGGTCGACGGTCGCGTTTTCGTTGCGGTGTGGAGTTCAGGGACGGCATGGGCAGGCTGTCCCACTGGCCCGGTTCCAGGTCGTCCAATGTCCAGTCACCGATGCGGCAGCGGATCAGGCGCAGGGTCGGCAGGCCCACGGCGGCCGTCATTCGACGCACCTGACGGTTTTTGCCCTCGCGTATGGACAGTTCTATCCAACTGTCTGGTACAGTCTCGCGTTCGCGGATTGGCGGGGTGCGGGGCCACAGGTTGTCTGGCTCGTCGATCTGCCGCACCTTCGCCGGACGGGTCAGGCCGTCTTTCAACTCGACGCCGTTTCGCAGCGCTTTCAGGGCGGTTTCGTCCGGAATACCTTCGACCTGAACCCAATAGGTTTTTGCCATCTTGTGCTTGGGGTCCGAGATCTGCGCCTGCAACTTGCCGTGGTCAGTCAGCAGCATCAAACCTTCGCTGTCACGGTCCAGTCGACCGGCGGGATAAACCCCGGGCAGATCGATGAAATCGGACAGTGTACTGCGCGGAGTATCCGCATTGTCGCGGTCGGTGAACTGCGGCAGCACATCATAAGGTTTGTTGAAGCGAATGAACCAGGACATGACGTGCGCATACCCCGAAGAGTGCACCCCGCGCAAGCTGTGGATAACTGTCATGCGCTTGTTACGGATTCGCATTACCCAGTTTGCGACATATTGTGGAAAATCAGGGCTTGTCAGAGTATTAACACGATATATAGTTATACTAAGGCCGGGGCGGGTGTTCCCCGCTCTGATGTCAAAAACAGGCAGAGCAGAGCGAGGAGCGATTCTGATATGGACGGAGACTTCAGGACCGAATTTGTCAGGGAGCCTGGTGCGCTGAAGCATCATCCCGCATTGGTTTTGAACGCCGATTATCGCCCCCTGTCTTATTACCCGTTGTCCCTGTGGCCCTGGCAAGAGGCGATCAAGGCCGCTTGGCTGGATCGGGTCGACATCGTGGCCGAATACGACGAAGTGGTTCGCAGCCCGAGTACGCAGATCCGAATACCTTCGGTCGTTGTTTTGAAAGACTATGTAAAACCCAGAAAGCGCGTGGCCTTCACGCGCTTTAATTTATTTCTGAGGGACGAGTTCCGATGCCAGTACTGTGGCAGTCGCGGTGATCTTACCTTTGATCATGTGGTGCCACGCGCCGCTGGCGGGGTGACCAGTTGGCAGAACGTTGTGGCGGCGTGCAGCCCTTGCAACCTGCGCAAAGGGTCGAAATCACTGCGTCAGGCAGGAATGAACCTGCGTAAGCCGCCGCGCCAGCCTGACGCCGAAGCACTGCGCAATGTTGGTCGGAAATTCCCCCCCAATCACTTGCACGAAAGCTGGATCGATTTTCTGTATTGGGACGCGGAGCTGGACGAATTCTAGGCCCGCTCTGACTTCCACGCCGCGAGCCAGATCAGCACCAGAACAGCCGAGGCAATGGCATTCCACCCAGCCATCGAGATGTTGAACATTTCCCACGGAATATCGTCGCAGCGAACCAAAGGCGCGGACATAATCTGATCGAACAGATCGTCATTCGACATCCCAGTGATGCTGCCGGATGTGCAACTGGTCGGACCTTCCCACCACCCCTGCTCAACGCCGGCGTGATAGAACCCGATGCCCGAAGTGGCGGCGGCGGCCATTGCGCCACAGAGGGGCAGGAAACTTAGCCTTGGTAAGGCCAACGCCAAAACGCCAATCGCGATTGCGACCCCATGCGGGTAGCGCTGCCAGATACACATTTTACAGGGGGCAAGGCCGCCCAGATATTGAAAGCCGAAAGCTGCCAGCAGAAGGGCCAGGGACCCAAGACTTGCCAGTGCGATAAGTTGTGAACGTCTCGTCATAGGTATTTCACCACCAGGAAGCCGCCGAACAGGAGGACGATGAACAAGGTGAACATCAGCCCCAAGCGTTTTTCAATAAATTCACGGATCGGCTCGCCAAAGCCCCAAAGCAAGGCCGCAACAAGGAAGAACCTGAGCGCTCGTGCCAGTATCGACGTTGCGATGAATGTCCCAAGCGGCATTCCTGTCCAGCCGGACATGATGGTGATGACCTTGTACGGGAAAGGCGTCACTCCGGCGGCCAGGACCGCCCAGAACCCGAAATCGTTGAAGCGGGTGTTGAATTCTTCCATCGCATGGGCCTTGCCCATGGATTCAAGAATGGGCTGCCCCAGACTTTCATAGAAAAACGCACCAATCGCATAGCCCAGCATCCCTCCCAGAACCGAAGCCACCAGAGCAACAGTTGCAATCAGCCAGGCGCGCGACGGGCGCGCAAGGATCATCGGAATCATCAGAACGTCGGGGGGGATTGGAAAGAACGAGCTTTCGACAAAAGCCACTACGGCCAGCGCCCACAGCGCATGAGGGTGTTCCGCCAGACGAATTGTCCAGTCATAAAGCGATCGCAACATTTAGCACTCAAATCCCGTTCTCGACCCGGGAAAGCCAAACCACGCACCTGACGGCCCGTCAACCATCGCAGTGGAAACAAATGGATTATTGGATGATTTTTGCCTCTGGACCTTCCCTTTGATGGGCGCTAATCCAGTGTCCGTGGCCCAAGTGGCGGAATGGTAGACGCAGGGGATTCAAAATCCCCCGGTAGTGATACCGTGCCGGTTCGAGTCCGGCCTTGGGTACCAAAGTAAAAACAGGGAGTTAGGGGAACCTGCTTCCTGTTTTTTCTTTTCGGGCCACTTGCGTGTTCGCACACTTAATTCTTACTTTTCGATCTGGTCTGGTTCCTTTCAGTCCTCTGGTATCAACTTCTCCCTGCGAAATGGCACCATATACGACCCGCTGTTGAACCGACCTGAACAAATTTGGGAGCAAAGATCAGGAAGACCGATCTGGCGGGTATTCCTGTGTGCCAGAGGGGAAAATTCGAAATTTGCGCTCATATATGCGGATTGATGCGAGTCAGGCTGGCGCTGGCCTTGACATTGAAAGTATCTGAATGAACCCTCAAAGGGGTTGGGAGAAACTGGAAAATTCAACAGGTTGCACCTGCTGTAAGGCGGGCCGATCATCGTTATCGGCACAGTTTTATGGGCAGATGATCGATTTGAATTCCAACTGCCAGACAAAAATGTGGGAGTATTGAAATGAGAAACAGCAGCAAATTGAGCCTCGGCGCGTTTGTAACCGCAGCCATGTTGGCTCCGGCGGCTTATGCCGAAGAGTTCATTACAATCGGTACCGGCGGCGTGACCGGTGTTTACTATCCGACAGGTGGCGCGATCTGCCGTCTGGTGAACAAAGGCCGGAAAGAACACGGTGTCCGCTGCTCGGTCGAATCGACCGGTGGCTCGGTCTACAACATCAACACAATTCGCGAAGGCGAGCTGGAATTCGGTGTTGCCCAGTCCGACTGGCAGTATCACGCGTATAACGGCACCTCGAAATTTGAAGAGGCCGGTCCTTTCGAAAATCTGCGCGCCGTCTTCTCGGTCCACCCCGAGCCCTTTACCGTTGTGGCCCGCGCCGATGCAGGCATCACAAACTTTGAAGACCTGAAAGGCAAGCGCGTGAACATCGGGAACCCCGGTTCCGGTCAGCGCGGCACCATGGAAGTTCTTCTGGGCGAAATGGGCTGGACGACCGATGATTTCGAACTGGCGACAGAGCTGAAAGCGGCTGAACAATCGGCTGCCCTGTGCGACAACCAGATCGATGCTATGGTTTATACCGTTGGTCACCCGTCTGGTTCGATCCAGGAAGCCACCACAGCCTGTGACTCGGTTCTGGTGAATGTCAGCGGTGAAGCCGTGGACAAGCTGGTCAACGACAATTCGTTCTACCGTACTGCAACCATCCCCGGTGGCATGTACCGTGGTTCTGACGGCGACACCCAGACATTTGGCGTAGGTGCGACTTTTGTGACTTCGGCAGATGTGTCGGACGACGCGGTATATGCGGTGGTCAGCTCGGTCTTTGAAAACTTCGAAGACTTCAAAAAACTGCACCCGGCGTTTGCCAACCTCAAGCCCGAAGAAATGATCGCGGACGGCCTGTCGGCGCCGCTGCATCCGGGGGCCGAGAAGTATTACAAAGAAAAAGGCTGGATTCAGTAAACCAGACCTGAAGCAGGGCGCTTTTTAGGGCGCCCTGCACAACGCCTGTACCAAGCAGGTGAGTTAGAAGGTCAAAAATGGCCGCGACGGGGAGACATTTGATGAATTCCGACACTCAATCCAATCGTCCGCTTTCCGAAGAAGAGCTTCAGGATCTGGTCGCATCATCCGACGCGGGCGGGCGTAATCCTGTCGGGAATGTAGGTGTCTTCCTGGCGATTGTAGCCGCGATCTGGTCGATTTTTCAGGTTATCCTGGCGTCGCCGCTCGCGAACTACGTGTTGCCGGGCAGTGTGGTAAACAATGCGCGGCAATTCCATCTTGCCTTCGCTCTGTTTCTGGCCTTTGCAGCTTATCCGGCACTAAAGTCCAGCCCGCGTGGCTTTATCCCGACTCAGGATTGGATCATGGGCTTGGTCGGTGCGTTCGTCGCGCTGTATGGCTATTTTTTCTATAACAAGATCGTAAATGCGGGCGGTTTGGCCGACGATACGGACAAATGGGTCGCGTTGCTTGGCTTGGTGCTACTGTTCGAGGCCGCGCGACGCGCGCTTGGCCCGGCCATGGCAATTATCGCGACGATCTTTTTGGCCTATGTCTTCTTTGGCGCATCTGAATGGGTGCCGGAAGTTATCCGCTGGAAAGGTGCGAGTCTCAAAAAGGCGATGAGCCACATGTGGATCACGTCAGAAGGCGTGTTTGGCATCGCATTGGGCGTTTCCACCAAATTCGTGTTCCTGTTCGTGCTGTTTGGCGCGCTGCTGGATAAGGCCGGGGCAGGGAACTATTTCATCAAGATGGCCTTTGGTGCGCTCGGGCATCTGCGCGGTGGTCCGGCAAAGGCGGCCGTTGTTGGTTCTGCCGCAACCGGCCTGATCTCGGGCTCGTCGATTGCCAACGTTGTGACAACCGGAACATTTACCATTCCGCTGATGAAGCGAGTGGGCTTTAGCAGTGAACAGGCCGGATCGGTCGAAGTGGCCTCATCGGTCAACGGTCAGATCATGCCACCTGTGATGGGCGCGGCTGCCTTCCTGATGGTGGAATATGTGGGCATCTCATATGTCGAGGTGATCACCCACGCCTTCCTCCCTGCGGCGATTTCTTACATCGCGCTGGTCTATATCGTGCATTTGGAAGCTGTGAAGCGAAACATGCCGACTTTGGGCGACCGTGACGTGCATCTGGCGCGAACCGTTGTGGGTATGTTGGCTTTCTTCCTGGTGTTTGCAGGGCTTTGTTACGGCTCGCAATTCCCGGTCGATGCTGTAACAAGCTGGGTACCGTCTGCGGCAGGCCTGGTGCTGAGCTTGATCGTCTGCGCGGTTTATGTCGGATTGCTCTATCTGGCCGCTCAGGTGCCGGACCTTGAGCCGGACGATCCGAATGCAAAAGAGGTCACGCTTCCTGTTATCGCTGATATTTATAAGGCAGGTTTGCATTACCTGCTGCCGATCATCGTTCTGGTTTACTTCCTGATGATCGAACAGAAATCGCCGGGACTGTCGGCGTTCTGGGCGACCGCTTTGCTGTTCGTAATCCTGCTGACGCAGAAACCGCTCAAGGCTCTTTTCCGGGGGCAGAGCAATCTCAAGAACACCTTTGTCGATGGCGTCGCTGACCTGTGGCAGGGGTTGATTGATGGTGCACGGAACATGATCGGTATCGCGCTGGCAACTGCCACTGCGGGCGTGATCGTCGGCACAGTGACTTTGACGGGTGTTGGTCAGGTAATGGCTGACCTGGTCGAGTTCCTTTCAGGCGGCAATCTTATCCTTATGCTGGTCATGGTTGGGCTGCTCAGCCTGATTCTGGGCATGGGTCTGCCGACCACGGCGAATTATATCGTTGTCAGCTCGTTGATGGCCGGGGTCGTCGTTGAACTGGGCGCGCAAAGCGGGCTGATTGTACCGTTGATCGCTGTGCACCTGTTTGTGTTTTACTTCGGGATTATGGCCGATGTTACACCGCCTGTTGGGCTTGCAAGCTTCGCGGCGGCTGCTGTGTCGGGCGGTGATGCGATCAAAACCGGTTTCACGGCGTTCTTCTACAGCCTGCGCACTGTGGCACTGCCTTTTGTGTTCATCTTCAACACTGATCTTCTTTTGATCGACGTTACATGGCTTGAAGGGATCACGGTGGCCGTTTTCGCGACCATAGCGATTCTGGTCTTCACGGCGGGTACGATGGGGTATTTCCTGACCCGCAGCCGTATCTATGAAAGTGTCGCGCTCGTTCTGGTGGCATTTGCTTTGTTTCGACCAGACTTTTTCATGGATCGTATCTCGCCTCCGTTCAAATCGGTTGAACCCGCTGCATTCGAAGAAACCATTGGTCAGACACCACCGGGAACCGATGTACGCCTGGTCGTCGCGGGCCCCGATTTCGATACGCTCGAGATGGTGGATACAACTGTTGTTGTCACTGTGGGCGACGAAGAAGGAGGGGTCGCACGGGTCGAGGCGATGGGCCTGCTGCTGGTTCCCGAGGACGGGTTGGTCAAGCTTGACGAGCCGCTGTTTGGCACGCCAGTGGCCGACGATCTGGGCATCTTTGACTACTATAGCGATGAACCCGTACGCCTGGCCTCGGTCAGCTTACCGTCCGAACAGCTGCCCAAGCAGCTGGTGTATATCCCAGCGATGATCCTTTTGGGTCTCATCGCGTTCCTGCAACGCGGCCGTGCCGCCAGACAAGGGGTGCCCGCATGACACGTTCTGTTCTGTGTGCCATTGATATCAGCAATGGTGAGATTGATGCTCCGGTCCTGCAAAAAGCCGCTGATTTGGCGGATCTGGAAGGGGCACAGTTGGATGTTGTGACTGTGTTGCCCGATTTCGGGGAAAGCTGGGTGTCCGGGTTCTTTGAATCCGATTTTCACGACAAGGCGTTGGCCGAGGCGCAGGCCAAGCTGACGGCGCTGTGTATTTCGGCATTGGGGGCCGAGCGCAATGAAAGCATCCGCCATGTCGTTGCGACAGGCACAGCCTATCAGGAAATTCTGAAAACCGCCGAAAGTGCCGGTTCCGACCTGATTGTGATCGGCGCGCATAAGCCGGATTTTAAGGACTATCTGCTTGGTCCGAATGCAGCGCGAGTGGTGCGGCATTCCAACGTCTCGGTGTATGTCGTTCGCTGACTGATTTTCCAGCACGCAAAAGATCGCGTCGCTGGTCGTGAACAAATATCGGGTGGGTTCAGTAGCCTGTCATCTCAAGATAGCCAACGCCTTCATGGCTGCCGGTTACAGTGACAGGACCTTCCCAGTATTCGAAACTGGTCCCCATCCACGCATCAGGTGTCAGGGCTGAGACCTGAATATTTATGCCCCGGTCCGCAAGATTGATTTGCCAGTGTGTCGGGATATTGCGTCCGGCGACCTCATCAGTACTCAGCGGCAAGAGGCTGATTGAGCCGTTGGGGATGGCTTCAGTACTGCCGTCTGAATTGATCCAGGTGGCCGCGGTGAAATCGCCACGATCCCCGCGCAGGCGAAAAGCCATCAGTTTGTCGCCGTCCTCAAAACTGAGCGAGAACCAATCCCAGCCCCTTTGATCCGTCGCCAAAGGTTGTGAGGACCATTCCCGATCCAGCCAGCCCTGACCGTTTACACGGACTTCACTATCCGGCAAATGCAGCACGCCTTGGACTGTATAGAAGGGTTGCGAGTAATAGTAACTTGCCTGCCCATCAGAAGATTTGACCGAATAGCCCGCGTCTCCGTGAAGAACCAATGGCCCTTGCGCAGTCAGCGAAAGGTCATAGCCGAAGTCTTTACCATTTGCCGTCAGCGACAGGCTGTCCAAATCCGATCCGGCCATGCGCCATTCATCAATCCAGGCCTCAAACGGTTGTGCTGTCACACCCGCCTGCCCAATCCCCCCGCGTGACAATCGCTCGGAAAAGAAATGAGCCTTGGGGGTCGTCACGGCAGCATGACCCATCCAAAGTTGCGGGCTTTGCCATCCGTCATTGTCATAGGGTTTCAGGGCTGACCGGAACAGGGTCCATTGAATGCCATAGTCCAGACCGTCGTCCCCTTGGAGATTGGCGGTCAGATACCACCATTCGATGCGGTAGGCCGGGTGGGGGCCGTAGTCTCTTGGGAAATCAAACTCATACCCGGCTACTGGCACGTCAAAGCCTTCGGCCGACCCGCCGAGACCTGCGTAGCCCTGCGCCCAAAGCGGTATCGGGTAGAGCCACATAAGAAGGAACAGGAGGGTCCTAACGTTCATTGGCGAACACTCTCAGCAGATCGGCGGGTGGCAGGCGCAGCATCCGTAGCGCGGGCAGGGCGGCGGCAAGCAGGGCAGCAAGAAGGGTCAGTAGAAACAGCCACAGCCAATCCCAGGGGAAGACGAACATCGGCAGGCGCCAACCAAAAGCCTGAACGTTGATCACCGTCAGCAGAACCCATGCCAGAACAAGCCCAAGTGGCAACGCCAGACAGGCGGTCAATGCCGCCAGCAATAAGCTGCGCAACAGTTCCAGCCCTGCAAGTTGCGCCCTGTTTAGCCCCAGCGCCCAGACCGGTGCGATCTGTGGCAGGCGCTGGGTCCACAGGGTCAGTAGACTGGTGAGAATGGCAAATCCTGCCACGCCGAGGGTCAGCACATTCAAGGCCGAGGTCACGACAAAAGTCTTCTCAAATATCGACAACGACTGCGCCTTCATTGCAGCTTGCTGTACGACAGACTGACGTGGAAGATTGAACCGTTCCCTTAAGGTTTGCACCATTTCGGTTGCGTTTTCGGGGTTTAGACGAATGCCAAAGCGGCGGGCCTCCGTACCCGGAGCGATCCGGTTCAGTTGGTCCATCGATACGATGGCTTGCCCGGTAGGATTCCCATAATCCGAATAGACCCCGGCGATGGTCAGGATGTGGTCCCGCGATAAGGCCAAAGCACCGCCGGGCCAGAGATCGGCACGCCGGGCCAGTTGCTCGTTGATCAGAACCGCACGTCCGGCCATGACGTCATCCCATGCATTCGGGCTTGAGGTGATCACCGGCCAGTTCTGCCGATAGACCGGATCATCCACGACACCGTAAAGAAACAGAGGCCCCGTTTCGTGCGACAATTCCACATTTCGGATTGGCAGAATGGCTTCGACCTGAGGGCGCAGCCAGTCGGTAATCTCCTGCCCCTGATCGTCGTCGCTGGCAGTCAGGTAGAGTTCTGACGTCAGGCGCTGGTCAAGCCACCCGACGAATGTCAGCCGGAAGCTGGACACCATCGTGCCTACGCCGACATTCGCCGCCAAAGCCAGCAACAGGGCCATCAGGGCAAGTGACAATCCGGGCAGTTGTGCCCGCATATCCGCCCAGACCCATTGGGCAACAGGCCCCCGCGCTGTGTTGGCGCAGAATGAAAGCACTACTGACAAAAGCGCAGGCAGCATCAGCGCTGCACCGGTCAGCAAGCCAGCCAACAGGGTAAACCCGGCGATCAGCCCCCCGAAACTGACATAGGCCAAACCGCCACCCAGGATCATCACCAATCCGAATGCCGCTGCAAGATGGCGCGCACGGGGGTCGCCCCGCCACGCTTGAACGCCCGAACTTGTCAGCAGGGGCATACGCGACAGGCGCCACAATGCGTGGCCGCTGGCCAGCAATGTGCCAAAGACTGCCATGGCAATCCCAGCCAAAAACCATTCCAGTTGCAGCGTCAGTTGCCCTGTTACTGGTGCGCCGTAAAGGCCACGCAACGTGGCCGCGACATCGGGCAGAAGTGCTCCGGCCAGAAAGAAGCCCAAAAGCAACCCGACGAGCCCACCGATCAGGGCCAGAAAAGTCAGTTCAGCAAGGATCAGCCAGACCAGTAATCGCATCGAGACACCCAGTGCCCGCAGCGAACGGATGATGCCTCTGCGTTGTGCAAAGGCCAGCCCGACCGTGCCGTTCACGATAAAAAGGCCGACCGCAAAGGACAGCAATCCAAAGGCTGACAGGTTCAAATGAAAACTGTCGGTCAGCCGAGCAGTGTCGATCTTTTGTGAAGGGCTGGTACGTTCCAGCTCAGGCGTGATCGTGGTTAGGGACTGAAGCCCGCGCGGCTGATCGGGCAGAATAATGAGCCGCGAGATTGCACCGGGCTGATTCAGAAGACGTTCGGCAACGCCGATATCCGTCAGGATCACATCCGGCGGCAGCGCAGAAGTACTGAGAACCGGGGGCAGAGTGTCCTGATCGCGCAACAAGGGCTCCAATTCTGTCGAAACCAGCAGGCGGCCCGGAGCAGTCAATATGTCCGCCGGGTCGGGCGGCGCACCGCTTTGCTGGGCCTCGGTAATTGCGGGCAAGGCGGGATAGGCCACCATATCCACGCCCATCAAACGCAACGTACGTCCAGCGACCCGATAAGGGCCTTCCAGTACGGCGGCCACCTGCCATCCCGCGCGACGCAGATCGACATAGCGGGACATGGGGATGAAACCGGCTGGATCTCGCAACTCGTCAAACTGCCCAAGTGCCAGCTGGGCGTTGGCACGGGAATAGCTGGCGCGGGCTTCGGCATTGATGGCCTGAACAGCGGACCACAAACCAGTTGCCAGGGCGATACCGATTAGCAGTGTTGCCAGTTGCAACCGGTGCACCCGCCAATGGGACAGCAGGGCCTGGACGACGGCCAATGTCATTGGATGCACCCGCCGCTCAGCCGTAGGTGCGTGTCCAGACGGGCCGCGATCTGCGGGGAATGCGTCACCAGTAGTAAAGCCGCGCCAGTATCAGAAACAAGTGACAGCATCAGGTCCAGCACTTTGGCGCTGGCGGTTTCGTCAAGATTGCCTGTCGGCTCGTCCGCCAGCAACAGTTTCGGGCGCGCGGCCATGGCCCGTCCTATGGCCACCCGCTGCTGCTGGCCGCCCGACAAGCTTTCGGGGTAGCGGTCCAGCAGATCCGAAAGCCCAAGCCGGTCTGCCAATTGCCCGGACCATTGGGCATTTTCGGTACCTGCAAGGCGGGCATGAAAGGACAGGTTTTGCCCCACGGTCAGCGATGGGATCAGGTTGAACTGCTGGAACACAAGCGAAACCTTTCTGCGCCGCAACCCGGCCCGGCCCGCATCATCCAAAGGGGACAGGGGCGTGCCATCCAGCGTAATCTCGCCTCTGTCGAAACTGTCCAGGGCGGCGGCCAGATTCAGCAAGGTGCTCTTACCGCTGCCGCTTTCACCGGTCAGAGCAAGCGTTTGTCCCTGATCCAGTGTCAGAGACACATCGCGCAGAACGGGCCGCCCGCCGGGGTAGGTTTTCTGAACTCGGTCGATGATCAACAGCATGAAGCGCCCTTTTTTGCACAGGATGTGCGTTGGACTTCCCAACTGTCCAGTGCAGACCTTACTCCGGTTCCTTTCGCCGCAGGCTACTTCATCTGGCGGCGGGGTTGTGCCTTGTGGTTCTAAAGGTCATTGTGCCCAGGCAATCCATGGTCGAAATTCAGGGTGAGAATACATGACGTTGCTGCATCAGATCGTTTGGGGCAGTACCTTTCTGGGTATTTGCATCCTGATCGAGATTCTCTTTCTGACCTGGTGCACGATGTCCATAATCAAGATGGATAAAAAATGGGTCACACGCGGGGTGTTTGTGGCAACCGCGGGGCCGATTGCTGTTGCCTTGGGGTTCATTATCGCGACGCACACCATACAGGTCTGGATTTGGGCTATCGTCTGGGTATTGCTGAATGTGCTGCCGGACTGGAACTCGGCCATCTATTTCTCGTTGGTGACGTTTACGACGCTCGGATACGGCGACATCGTTCTGGGTGAAGGGCTGCGCATCTTCGGCTCGTTTGCTTCGGTCACCGGGCTGTTGGCGTTTGGATTGTCGACCGCGTATCTGGTCGCATTGATGACCCGCGTTTTTCAGGAGAAGTTCTTTTCCTAAAGGATCGGTGCAAACAACCGCGCCAGTGGCGCACCAAAGCGGATGTGGGCCGGTTGTTGACGCAACCTGCGGGTCAGTTCGTAACTAGATTCGAAATCTTGTTGTAGCATCTGGTCGACGGCCTGCGCAGCCCGGGCATCAAAGAACAGCGCCATTGCTTCGAAGTTGAGGCGGAAGGATCGGTTGTCGAGGTTTGTTGTTCCAACAGCGGCCAGCGTCTCGTCAACAACGAACGCCTTTTGATGCATGAACCCACCGGTATAGCGGAACACGCGTACGCCGCAGTCGCGGATTTCATCGAAATAGGCAAACGCGGCCAGCCAGGGCAGGCGATGGTCGATCATGTCAGGAACAAGGATGCGTACATCCACACCGCGCATCGCGGCATGTTGCAGGGCTGTCATGACATCGATGTCGGGTACGAAGTAAGGCGACGCAATCCACAACCGTTCTTTTGCCTCGGCGATTGCCGCAAAGAACATCATGGCGCCAGTTTCGGTTTCGTCTCCGGGCCCGGTCGCAACCAGCAGGGCATTCATGTTCTGTTCGGATTCACTGCCCGCCCAGTCAAGTTCATCGATCAGGTCTTCGTTATGTGCCCAATGCCAGTCTTCGGTGAAGATAAGCTGCAATTGCCGGACGACATGACCGGACATCATGATGTGAGTGTCGCGCCAGTGGCCGAAATGCGGGTGTTTGCCCAGATATTCCTCGCCTACATTGTGCCCACCGATAAAGCCTGTCTCGCCATCGATAATGACGGTTTTGCGGTGGTTTCGGTAATTCAGCTGAAACCGAAAATTCGGGCCGCGTTGTTGACGAGGGTCGGCGACATCAATCCCGGCTTCACGCATGGTATCCAGATACGCGCGCGGCAAACCATAACTGCCGACTGCATCGGTCATGAAACGGACGTGAACCCCACGTTTCGTCGCCTCGATCAGCTTGGATTGCAGTTTGCGGCCCAGTGCGTCGTCTCTGATGATGTAGAACTGAATGAGGATATAGTTCTTGGCCTTGTCGATGGCGTCGAAAATGGCGTCGAATGTGGCGTGCCCGTCAACCAGCAGCCGGGCACCGTTTCCGCTGGACACAGGAAGATGCGCCAGAAACTCGAATGGGCGCGGATTGATCGACATAGACGAGGGATCGGGCCTTGAGTAATCGGCAAAGGTTTTGATCCCTTCAACAACCCGCTCACTTTTCTGGCGCGCGATGCGATATCCGTGAAAGCGATGGTGTCCCAGAAAAAGATACAACGGCACCGCCAGGAAAGGTGCTGATACCAGAAAGACCACCCACCCAACTGCACCTTGCGGTGTTCGCGCGGTTTGTGCTGCTCGGATCGAAAACACAAATGCAGCCACGTACAACGTGAATACAAAGATAGATACCAGCGCTGTCCACATGGGGTCTTACATCTTTCGGGCCGTTCAGTTTGCCCCAGTGTAGATGCGTGACCAGTCTTGCGCCATATCGACAATGATCCATCCCTTGTCAGAACCCTGATCCAGCCCGTCTGCCAGCTTTCCTATTGGGCTTTCGCGGTCATAGGCCCATTCGCGTTCGGCGTCCGTGTGGTGGATCAGAATTCCCAAACGCGGGCCATCACCCGACGTTGTCCAATCCAGCATAGCGAAATCTCCGTCCGAGTTGCCTGCGGCCAGAATCGGGCGTCTGCCAATCGTGCGTTCGATATTGATCGGCTTGCCTTCCTTGTCATCGATGAAGGCTAGCCCCGGTGCCTTGATGATCGTCGGGTTGCCGTCGATCACCTTATAGGTGCTGTCTGCATAGCTCCCCAATATCTGTTCCGGCGGGATACCATATGCATCCTCGGCAAAGACGCGCATGAAATGAATGCCACCGCCGGATACGATGTAGGTCTTGAAACCTTCGTCACGTAGATAACGCAGCAACTCGACCATCGGCTGATAGGTCATCTGGTCATAACGAAGGCCGGTGTTGGGGTGGCGTTCGGTTTCCAGCCACTGCGCAACAGCTGCCTGAAATTCTTCGACGCTGGTGCCAGAATGCGATGCGTTGACAACTTCGATCAGCGCCTCATGCCCGCCTTCAAGAACGGTCGCTAGATCACCCTTTGCAGCAGCTTCCAGAGCAGGAGTTGTCAGGATCGACGGGTCCCGCTTGGCCAGATCGGCCAGACGATCCATGGCGAAAAGGAACTGAAAATACACCGGCTGTTCGGCCCAAAGCGTTCCGTCATTGTCGAATACGGCGATCCGATCATCAGGCGTCACGTAATGAGCTGAGGCAGGGTCGGTTACCTCGTCAACAAACGAAACGATTTTCGCTTTAGATTCTAAATTGTTCCATGACGGCAAGGGGTCAGCGATGGCGACCGTCGCTCCTAGCACACTGCACAATATCAAAAATAGACGCACGGATTATTCCTCAATTTTCAACCGCTAATGAGAAGGGCCGGGGCCCCGGTATCGGGACTCCGGCTTTGCTGTGTCTTGGATCAAACAGTCAGGTTCACGGTGCGCCCGGAGGTGACGTCAACTTCTCCATCACCTTGTCGAGGCTGAAGCTCGCCGCTTCCTGTCGGGGTGGGTATTCCTTGAAGGTTTCAAGGAACTGCGCGACATAGGCCTGCGCAGGTACCAGCATGTAGGCACGGTCGAGCATCCAGTCATAGTAGGTGTTCGATGTGCGGTAGCCACGCTCGTACGGGTCGCGTCGCAGGTTGGTGATCAATGGCACGCGCAGAGGGGTCAGTGGCTCCATCCAGGCGCGCAAAGTTGCCCATGCCTTCTGTTCCAGGAAGGTGATTTTCCAATCACCGAAGCGCAGTGCCGCAAGGTCACCATCGTCCGTGAAATAGAAGATTTCCCTGCGCGGACTCTTGTCTGTTTCGCCGGTCAGCAACGGCAAGATGTTGTAGCCATCCAGATGCACGCGATAGTCGCGCCCGCCGCCAACTTCGGCCACGGTGACACCTTCCAGAAGATCTTCTTTCACGGTTTCGTTGCCAGCTGCAGCCAGGAATGTCGGTAACCAATCCATATGATGCACGATCTCGTTCGACACAGCACCTTCGGTAATCTTGCCGGGCCACCGAACCATGGCAGGTACGCGCCATGCGCCCTCCCATTGGGTATTCTTTTCACCCCAGAACGGGGTCATCGCGGCATCTGGCCAGGTATTCATGTGCGGACCATTGTCGGTCGAGTAAAACACGATGGTCTTGTCGGCGATGCCCAGCTCATCCAGCGCAGTCAGGAAGTCGCCAATATGCATATCATGTTCGATCATGCCAGCCGTATACTCATCTACCTGCTTGCCGACGATTTCATTGGCCTTTGCCCATTTCTCTTCGGAAACATGCGTGCGGAAATGCATCCGGGTGCCTGACCACCAGACGAACCACGGCGTGCCGCTTTCCTCTTGTTTGCGGATGAATTCAATCGCAGCTGCCGCGGTTTCATCGTCGACCGTTTCCATACGCTTCTTGGTCAGCGGGCCGGTATCCTCGATCTCACCACCCGCTGTCGACTTGATTACACCGCGCGGGCCAAAAGCTTGTCGGAAGGTTCTGCCATCGGGCAGAACAGCATCATTGGGATAGTCGATGTTTTCCGGCTCTTCCTCGGCGTTGAGATGGTAGAGGTTGCCAAAAAATTCGTCAAAACCGTGGTTTGTCGGCAGATGTTCATCCCGGTCGCCCAGGTGGTTTTTTCCGAACTGACCCGTGGCGTAGCCTTCCGCTTTCAGAAGGCCCGCAATGGTCGGGTCTTCGATCTGCATGCCTTCCTCAGCGCCCGGCAGGCCAACTTTGGACAGGCCCGTGCGGAAAACGGATTGCCCCATGATGAAAGATGATCGCCCAGCCGTGCACGACTGTTCACCGTAGTAATCCGTGAACATCATACCTTCTTCGGCGATACGGTCGATATTGGGTGTCTGATACCCCATCAACCCCCGCGTGTAGGCCGAGATGTTGGACTGACCAACATCGTCGCCCCAGATCACAAGGATATTCGGTTTCTGGTTCTGCGCCCAGGCGGGTATGGCCAGTGTCAACGTGGCGGTTACCACGGCAAGTCGGCGCAAGTTACTGCGCCAGGTGCCGGATAGCGAACGTGGAGGTAACATGGTTTGCTCCTGATCTGAGAGGATCTTGGCGACCCCAAAGGAAATGAATCACCCGGCGTTCAAATGCATGAACAACGCGGCAGCAAAGTGTTGATTCCCATATTGAAAATCTTTGGTAGCAGGAATCGAACACCATTAGCATAGGTTACTTCTTGCGTCGGAAACTCATCATATGATTATATCGCAAAGTACAAATGTGAGACAAAATGAATAATCTGAAGCTATTACGAAACACCGGATGGTTCAGTGAACGCTCGTCAGAGTTTCAGGCCGATTTGGCAGCCCTTGGCATACCGAAATCGGTAGAGGCGGGAGAGACGCTGTACCACTACGGTGATCCGGCAAATGGAATCTACGCGATTCTCAGCGGTGGTGTGCAGATAACGGCCCCAGCGGACGATGGTCAGGAGTTCGTTTTGCACCGCGATGGCGCTGGGTTCTGGATCGGCGATCTTGCGTTGTTTGCTGGTGCACTGCGTCTGGTCAGTGTTGTCACGACGCAAGCCACTCAAGCCTTATTTTTCCCTAACCTGAGCATCTCGCGGTTGATTCAGAACAATCCTGACTACATCCGGGATTTCTATGCGTTGACGCATGAGAATATGCGGACCGCTTTGCGCATCATGGCAAATCTGGCTGTGACGGGAACGGAGAAGCGGCTGGTCTTGAGGTTGCTTCACTTGGACGAAGGGACC
Source organism: Ruegeria sp. O6 (assembly GCF_056535045.1). NCBI lineage: Bacteria > Pseudomonadati > Pseudomonadota > Alphaproteobacteria > Rhodobacterales > Roseobacteraceae > Ruegeria > Ruegeria sp. O6. Next base: position 267,720 of record NZ_JBQERM010000001.1, read on the forward strand.
TCGAAAACCGAAGGCTGGATTGATGTTTCGCAAGACGATCTGGCAGCGATGATTGCTGTATCGCAGCCGACTTTGCACAGGAACCTTCACCGGCTTGTGGATTTGGGGTTAATCGAACTGGGATATGGCCGGGTTCGACTGCTGGATCGGGGCGCATTGATAGCCAGTTGTCAGACCTGAGGTTTCGGGTAGCGACACCGGCATGCGGTTCAATATACGCGGACAGGCTGGCCGCTGTGTACGGTACCCGACGAACTTAAGCCTACGCCACGCCGTGGTTCAGTTTTTCGCACGCGCCTGACTGTCCTCCTCGCCCAATTGGCCGTCCAGAGACATCATGATTGCGACCGGGCGTAAAGCAGGGATGTGGCTGAACACGATCAGGATGCAGACCGTCAGTGGCACGCTCAGGAAAGCACCGATCAGGCCCCAGACAGTTGTCCAAAAGGTCAATGCCAGAATAACTAGGAATGTCGACATGTTCAGCGAACGTCCCAGCATGGCCGGATCAAGGAAGTTACCGATCAGGAATTGAAGGGTGCCGCACCCAAATAAGATAATCAAAAACGGAACGATCGTATCAAACTGAACAAGCGCGATCATGGCTGGGAAAAACACCGCTATGATCGACCCGATCGAGGGTATGAAGTTCAGAGCAAAGGTCAAAACGGCCCAGGTTTCCGCATATTCCAAGCCAAGAACCCTGAATACAAAATAGCTGATGCCCGCTGTGATCAGGCTGATCAGCGTCTTTACCCCAACATATCGTTGCAGGCTGATCGATATGGCATCAAGCATGGTCGCAAAATCTGCGCCGGTTTGGGGGTCACCAGCCGCAAGTTGAATTTTCTTGCGAAAGGCCAGACGCTCGGCCATCAGGAACGCGACATAGAGGCTGATCAGAAAGAACTGGTTTAGCAGGGACGTAGCGCTGCCCAGCAACAGGCGTGCGACATAGGTCATGTCGATGCTGACCAGATTGTCGCGGATGAAAGTGGTGACATCGTTGCCGACAAGACCGGTTATGCGCTCAACCGCCCCGTCGAACTGGTTTTCGTAGGTGCTGACGGACCGAGCAAACTGCGTTGCCTGACTGCCCAGCACGTACATGATCATGAACAATCCCACCAGAACCACGGTCACTCCGGCGATATTGGCCAACCAGACCGGAGCACGGGTCAGCGCGGTAACGCGGTCGCTCAGCGCAATGATCAGAACGTTGACCAGCAGCGCCATGGCAAGAGGGATCAGGAAGTTCGCCCCCGCATAAAGCCCCAACACTATCAGCGTCGCGATAATGCAGGTGTCGCGGACAACAGACAGTTTTAGCCTGGGGCGAGCCGTGAAATCTTCCTGATCCGGGATCATTCAGTATCCTGTTTATCTGTTCTTACGCAGGCTGGTGATCGCCCCGCTTTTTCCAATCCTGCACCTGCAATCCGTTTTTAGCAATGCAGTCAGCCGTTTGCAGATCGGCATTTGTCACTTTGATACCGATGACGGGTTCTGTGTTTTATTTCGGCAGGTTAGGGTTGCAGGATGACAAAGCCCACGATTCCCCCGTTTGGCCGCCCGCTTCAGGCACTGTGGCTGGCACTTCGCCGGTTCGTCAGGAAAAACGGACCTGTCATGAGCAGCCACGTCGCCATGTCGCTGATGATGGCCCTGTTTCCCTTTGTGTTGTTCACCGTGGCGCTGGCCGGGGCATTGTCGCAGGACTATGTCACTGATGAGTTGATTGATCTGCTGTTCGGGGCATGGCCCAAGGATGTTGCGGACCCTATCGTGGCCGAATTGCGTGCCGTTCTGGCCGGGGCAGGGTCGGGTGTGATTACGCTGGGTGGCTTACTTGCGATCTACTTTGCCTCCAACGGGGTTGCCGCAGTTCGCGCTGCGATGAATCAGGCCTATCACGATCAGGACAGTTGGCCTTTTTGGAAGACCCGGCTTTTGTGTCTGGTTCTGGTTATCCTTGGCGGTTCGGCAATCCTTGTTATTGCAACGGTCGAGGTGGTCTTGCCGGTCTACACGAAACTGGTGGCAGAGCATACCGAAGCTCCGGTAGCGGACTGGCTGTCCGTAGATCGCCTGCGGTGGACGTTTACCGTGGCCGTTCCGGCAGGCACCGTCCTGCTGGCTCATCTAATCCTGCCAACCCGCAGGCACAGCCTGACCCAGATCCTGCCCGGCGTCATACTGACATTGGTTTTGTGGGCAGCTGGCGGATGGGCATTTTCAGTCTATATCAGCCAGTTCGCCACCTACAGTGCCACATATGCGGGTTTGGCCGGGGCAATGGCTGCGCTGATCTTCCTGTATCTGTGTTCTGCGATGCTGATCCTTGGCGCTGAATACAACGGCGCATTAATCGACCTTCGGAACGCCGCTGAAGGAGATATGGCATGAGATTTGCCATTCTGGCGGCTTGCTTAACCCTCGCAAGTGAAGGGCAGGCGCAGTCACTGGAATATGTCGGGTCGGATCAATGTTCGGACTGCCATCAACGCGAGGCCGAGGCATGGGCTTCGTCTCATCATGCCTTGGCCTGGACGGAAGTTGGCGACGGCCATCTGGTCGCCGATTTCGATGGAACCCGGTTCGTGCAGAACGGGATGACGGTTGAATTCACTAAACAGGCAGACAGGTTCACAGCTCGTGTAACTGAAAAAGACGGTGCGACGACGGCATATGATGTGCATTCCGTCGTTGGGATTACGCCTCTGCAACAATTTCTGTTTGAAACCGAACCGGGGCGGTTGCAAAGTTTTGATGTGGTCTGGGATACCGAGCAGAAGCGCTGGTATCACTTATACCCCGATCAGGATCTGCCGCCAGAAGACGGGCTGCACTGGACGGGCCCTTACAAGAACTGGAACGCGCGCTGCGCCGAATGTCACGCCACAGGGTTTGAAAAGAACTACGACGCGCAATCCAGAACATACTCTTCCCGACAGGCTGAGATTGGAGTTGGCTGCGAAGCTTGCCATGGACCGGGGTCGGCACATATCGATTGGACCAAAGGGCAGGGCGTTGCCGGGGGTCTGAGTGATAGAGGCTTTTCGATGAGCTGGGGCAAGGGCCAGACCGAGGCCGAGATCCAGCAATGCGCCGGATGTCATTCGCGGCGCGAGGCGCACGGCAACGGAAATCCTTTGCCGGGAACCCCGTATCATGATGCCTATAACCTGGCTGTGTTGCGGCCCGGTTCGTATCATCCGGACGGGCAAATACTTGATGAGGTCTACGTTTACGGCTCATTCCTGCAATCCAAAATGTATGCCCGAGGGGTCGGGTGTATGAACTGCCACGAGCCACACAGCGCGCAGTTGAAGGCCGAAGGCAACGGTATTTGCACGCAATGTCATTCCACGGCCGCAAACCCTGAATTCCCGACGCTAGCGAAACAGGAATACGATACCCCCAGTCACCATCATCACGTTATGGATAGCGCGGGTGCCCAGTGCAAAAGCTGCCACATGATCGAACGCACTTATATGGGAGTGGACGGTCGCCGGGATCACAGCTTTCGCGTGCCGCGACCGGATTTGGGATTAGGGGCTGATGCCTGCACTGATTGCCACCAGAATAAGGATCAGGTCTGGGCTGCCAGCCGGATCAAAGGGTGGTTTCCTGACACAGCCAATCGGGGCGCACATTTTGGTACGGTATTCAAAGCTGCTGCCGATGGTCAGTTGAATACGCCAGAGGGTTTGATTTCTGTCGCAACGGATCCCTCGCAACCCGCTATCGTGCGCGCAACAGCGGCGTATTTGCTGCAACCTTTTGGCTCGCCCGAAGTTGCCGCGCGCACAGCGCCACTGTTGCAGGAAGACGATCCGCTGATACGCGCAAATGCAGCAGCCTTGCAGCGTCAGGCGAGCCCTACGGATCGTGCGCAAAGGTTAGAGCCACTTTTGTCTGATCCTTTTCGCAACGTTCGCATTGCCGCCGCCAAGGAGTATCTGAGTATCCCTCCTCAAGCTCTGACGCCTCAGCAACAGGGTCTGGCCGGGCAGGGTATGGCCGAGTGGCAGGCGGCGATCTCGAACAGGCTGGATGCCCCTGAAACGCATCTGGTTCTGGGGGGCATGGCGTTGACGCTGCGCAACGCCCCGGCCGCCGAACGGGCCTTTCGCGAGGTTGTCGCGCTGGACCCTCAGCGCGCCGAAGCGTGGCCCATGGTGGTACAGCTGGCTCAGATCAACAGCGGCCCGGAAGCCGCACGTATCGCCTTACACGAAGCCTTGATCAGGTTGCCCGATGACCCGGCCTTGCTGCAATTGTTGCAACAACTGGGCCCCTGATCCGGCACAGGCTTGCCCGATTTGTTCCATCTTCACGGCAAGATTTTACGCTAACAGCATTTCAGAACTGTTGTATTGAGGTGATGCATGTCCACTGAGTCAACAAGACAGAAAGCAACCGGGCCGAACCCTGCTACGCTGGCGCAGCGCATTGAAGAGCTGCGCAATCGCGAGCCTGTATATGTTTCGCACGGGGATACTCTGATGTTGCAGGGTATGGCGGCCACGTCGTTGCGTGAACAACGTCTGACCGGAAACCGTATCCGTTTGGAAGATTAAGTTCAGCCGCGAAACCCGGTTGCTATAACGAATTTCTCGGAGCTGTCCGAACGGGATGCGGGCGGTTTCACATGCGCCACTTTCTGAAATTTCTGCTTCAGAAGTTTTTGCAAATCGCCCTCGGCGCCGCCAGCAAGAACCTTAGCTACAAATGTGCCACCTTCTTCCAGCACGTCAAAGGCGAAATGGGCCGCAGTTTCACACAGCGCGATGATCCGCAGATGGTCGGTCTGCTTGTGACCCGAGGACGCTGCGGCCATGTCCGACATTACAACATCCGCCTTGCCACCCAGCCAGTCCTTGACCTTCTGGTCGGCGTCATCCTCCATGAAGTCCAGCACATGGGTATCGGCACCCGCAACCGGTTCGACTTCCTGTAAGTCGATGCCCAGCACCGTTCCGATCCGTTTCCCCGATTTTTCACCAAGCGCGTTTACCCGTTTGACTGCAACCTGGCACCAGCCACCGGGTGCGCATCCCAGATCAACAACCCGTGCTCCGGGTACGAGAAAGCGGAACTTGTCGTCAAGTTCCATGATCTTATACGCGGCCCGCCCACGGTATCCTTCGGTCTGGGCGCGCTTGACATACGGGTCGTTCAATTGCCGTTCGAGCCAGCGGGTCGAACTCAGCTTGCGACCACGAGCGGTTTTTACCTTTACCTTCAGGTCACGTTGCCCGCGCCCCGAGTTGTTTTTGCCAGTTGGTGTCTTCGCCATCAGAACGGTCCGTCTTCCAGTACCCCGTCCGCGCTCATCTGTGCATAAAGCAGGCCCTCGCGCAGCCCCCGATCTGCCACGGAAAGGCGATCAGTGGGCCAACAGCGCAACAATGCCTGCAAAATGGCCGAGCCGGACATGATCAGGGCCTGCCGGTCTTCCCCAATCCGAGGATCCCGGCGGCGCCCATGAGGGCCGAGTTCTAAATACCCGCGTATCACTTTGTCAATCTGGTCACTGGTCATACGCAGCCCGTCAACTTTGGTCCGGTCATACCGCTTGAGCCCCAGATGCGATGCCGCAACCGTAGTGACAGTTCCGCTGGTGCCGACGATCTGAAAACCTTCACGGGTTTGTTCATCTTTGTAAGGTGCGAAATCGGCCAGGTTTTCTTCGAAAAACCAGCTCATTAACGCAAACCGCGCGGCGTCGTTTTCGACGTCATTGAACTGATCCCGCAACGTGGCAACACCCAGCGGCACGCTGATCCAGTCCACGACTTTTGCAGCCGGAAAAGGGCTGTCGACCGTGTGAAATCCGTTATGCAAACGCATGATCGCAGCCGGGCGGTCACGGCGAGGGACAGACGAAATGTCGATCCAGACCAGCTCGGTCGAACCGCCGCCAATATCGACAACCAACAGCTGTTCGGTCTTGGTGGACACCAGCGGGGCGCAGGAAATCACCGCCAAACGGGCTTCTTCTTCGGGTTGGATGATTTCAAGCGTCAGCCCGGTTTCGCGTTTGACCTGTCGGATGAATTCGCGGGAATTCTTGGCGCGGCGGCAGGCCTCGGTTGCGATCAGACGCATCCGTTTCACTTTGTTCCGTTTCAGCTTTTGCTGACAGATTCGCAGCGCTTGAACGGTGCGTGCCATCGACGCCCGCGACAGACGTCCGGTGCGTTCCAGACCCGCGCCCAGCTGCACGGACTTGGAGAAGCTGTCAACCACATGAAACCCGCTGCCCTTGGGCTGGGCTATCAACATGCGGCAACTATTTGTTCCCAAATCCAGAGCCGCATACAGGGCATCCGGATCGGGTCTTGCCGGCGCGGGGCTTTCGACCGCTTGCGGGAACGCGCCCGCACCTTTGGGACGCTTGGGCGCCATCGTAACGCCCTCCGATTTTCGAGTTGATTTGACCCTAGGCGGCGCATCGCCGACGTGCAAGCGATTTCCATTTCGAATTTAGTCTGGATGTCACACGCCGTTCATACTGAGGTGCGATTTGAACTTTGATCCCGGTTGAGGGATTCTTGATCGCAATTAGCCGCAGACGGAGCCTGCCATGAAAGATGAACGTGTCCTGACCTTTGACGAATTCGATGAAGTGGTGAATCCGCGCCCAGAGGTATGTGAGTTTGACCGCGTCGTTGAGCGTGCCTTATCACGTCGTGGGTTTCTGGGCGGCGTATTGGCGATGGGAAGTTTCACGGCGTTGGGTGGGGCGCTGCTTCCGACTGGTGTACGTGCAGCCGCAGATCGCTTTGCGTTCGAGGCGATTCCGGCGTCAACTGCCGATGACGTCATCGTGCCGCCGGGCTACCAGGCCGAGGTGATGGTGCGCTGGGGTGATCCGCTTTGGTCTGATGCGCCCGAATTCGATCCGGCCACCCGTGGAACTGCCGCCAGTCAGGAACGTGCATTCGGTGATAACACCGACGGTCAGGATGTGTTTCTGCACGAGGGTCACGTTCTGCTGGTCGTAAACAACGAATACACCAATCGCGATATCCTTTGGGGAAACAACCCGGACGCCAAGGCCGCCTCGGATGACGATGTTGCCAAAGGCATGATGGCGCATGGTGTGACGGTGGTCGAGATTGCAGCTACCGATGGCAAGTGGGGCATTGTTAAGGATAGCCCGTATAACCGCCGCATCACGCCGCAGACAGACATGTCACTGACGGGCCCTGCCGCGGGCCATGATCTGTTGAAAACTGCCGCTGATCCGACAGGCACCACCTCTAAGGGCACCTGGAACAACTGTGGCAACGGCATGACCCCATGGGGGACGTATTTGGCCTGTGAAGAGAATTTCAACGGCTACTTCTCGGCTGAAGACGAAAACCATGAAGTCAGCGCCGAACTTCAGCGCTATGGCGTTTCGTCCAAAGACTGGGGATACGGATGGGCCGGAATTGACGAGCGTTTCGATGTCTCGAAAAACCCCAACGAGCCGAACCGCGCAGGCTATGTTGTCGAAATCGACCCAACCGATCCGGCCTCGACGCTTCGCAAGCTGACCGCGCTTGGTCGGTTCAAGCATGAAAACGCCGAGGCCATTGTGAACAATGACGGTCGCGTCGTCGTCTACATGGGCGATGATGAACGGGGCGAGTTCCTGTATCGCTTCGTCTCGGAAGGTGTTTATGCCGCTGGTGTGGATACGAATGCGCTGCTTGAGAACGGTACGTTGTCGGTTGCAAAGTTCAACGACGACGGGACTGGTGAGTGGCTGGACCTGACCCCCGAAACAACTGGTATGACGTCGCAGGCCGAAATCTGCATCCATACGCGACAGGCAGCGTCGGCCGTGGGCGCGACCACTATGGACCGCCCGGAATGGGTTGCGGCCAATCCGAACGCGCCCGAGGTCTATTGCTGCCTGACCAACAACAAGAACCGCGGTGTGAAACCGAATGCCGGTGGCGACGACACTTCGGTCAACGGGCCGAATCCGCGCGATGCGAACAAATACGGTCAGATCGTGCGCTGGCGTCCTGAAGGCGGTGATCATGGCGCATCGGGGTTTGAATGGGACCTGTATGTACTGGCCGGAAACCCGACCGTGCATCAGGATGCTTATGGCGGCTCGGATAATGTCAACGCCGACAACATGTTCAACTCGCCCGATGGGCTGAAGTTTGACAGCAACGGCCTGCTGTGGATCCAGACCGACGGCAAATACAGCAACGAGGGCGACTTCGAAGGGCAGGGGAACAACCAGATGCTGGCAGGCGACCCGGTTACCGGTGAAATCCGTCGTTTTCTGGTTGGACCGAACGAGTGTGAGATCACTGGGCTCAGCTGGTCGCCGGATCGCCGCACCATGTTTGTTGGTATTCAGCACCCCGGTGAAGACGGCAACAGCCACTGGCCCGACGGTGGTAACTCGGTTCCACGTTCAGCCATCATTGCGGTTACTCGTCTAGACGGCGGGCTGGTCGGTTAACCCTGGCAAGACGCGCTGAATCAAGCCTCGGGCGGGTCATGCCGTCCGGGGCTTTTTGTTCATTATGCAGCGCTCTCATAGTGACAATGAGAATTTTGGTATGCGTTTTCGTCGCGAGACGGGTTAAAACCCCGCCACGCCACCGTGGGCGAAAACGTCGCTTGAAAAGCGCCGGGTGTCGAAAACCGACCGACCCATCCCCACATTGAAGTTTAGAACCGGCCCATCGGGTTAGGAGGAATCACAGTAATGCCTGACGTCACCATCGTGTACTGGCGCGACATTCCCGCTCAGGTCATCGTCGGCAAAGGCCGTCGCGGCGCGAAGCGGCAATTGGAAGAACGGTTCGAGCAAGCCATCGACCGCGCCGCCATGAAGGTAAACGCCAAGGACAGTGATGCCTATCTGGCCGAATGGCGCAAGGCCGAGCCTTTTGCGGTTGATGGCGACCCGGCAGAAGTAGCCGAGGCCGAGGCCCTGCGTCTGGAAAAGGAATACGATCAGGACCGCATTAAAGCGCTGATCGCAAATGACGGTTGGGCATAAGCCCGGATCTTAATGGGAGGCCTCAATGGCTTTGCTGAACTTCAAGAAACGTGATGTGGTCGAAAACAGCCCTGTGAACCCGACCGTCGAAGCCTTCCTGCAAGGCTATTCGATCGAGGTCATGCCGCGGACCGCCGAAAAGGTCGAGGATTTCCGCGCGCTGCTGCCCGAAGGCACACGCGTCTACATTGCCCATATCGAAGGCACCCCGATTGAAGATATGGTCAAGACAGCCAAGCGGATTGCAGCCGAAGGCTATCCTGTCATGCCCCACTTCCCGGCGCGGATCATCAAGGATTCGGCGACGTTGGAAAACTGGATCTCGATGTACCAGGGCGAGGCGGGCGTCGAACAGGCGCTGTTGCTGGCCGGTGGCGTGACAAAGCCGCATGGCGATTTCGACAGTTCCATGCAGCTGATGGAAACCGGTCTGTTCGACAAGGCAGGGTTCACACGTCTTCATGTTGCCGGTCACCCCGAGGGGAACAAGGACATCGATCCCGATGGGTCCACCAAGAATGTCGATGACGCCCTGCGCTGGAAACAGAAATTCAACGAGACCACGGATGCCGAGATGGCGCTGGCAACCCAGTTTGCCTTCGATGCCAAACCGATCATCGCCTGGGCAGATAGTCTGAAAGAGGCGGGTATCGACCTGCCCATCCACATCGGTATCGCCGGTCCGGCCAAACTGCAGACCCTGATCAAGTTCGCAATTGCCTGCGGCGTCGGCCCGTCGCTGAAAGTTCTGCAAAAGCGCGCCATGGATGTGTCGAAGCTTCTGCTGCCCTATGAGCCGAATGATGTTGTGACTGAATTGGCCAACCACAAGGCGGCCAACCCGGATTTCAACATCACCAACGTGCACTTCTTCCCGCTGGGCGGGATCAAAACCAACGCCAACTGGGCGATCAATAATGGCGGCGCCTCGGCGCAGCCTGCAAACTCCTAAGGAACGGACATGACCCGTACAGTCGTAGAATCAAAAACAAAAACCGCCGTTCTGGGCTTTGACGAACCGTTCTGCGTGATCGGCGAGCGGATCAACCCGACCGGTCGGAAAAAGCTGGCGGCCGAACTGGAAGCAGGCGATTTCTCGACCGTCGAGAAAGATGCGCTGGCACAGGTGATGGCGGGCGCAACCGTTCTGGATATCAATGCGGGCGTCGTCTACAACTCGAACCCAAACCCGAACGAGACCGAACCGCCGCTTATGCGCAAGATCGTTGAGCTGGTGCAGGGGCTGGTTGAAGTTCCGCTGTGTATCGACTCGTCGGTTCCCGGTGCTCTGGAAGCGGGTCTTGAGGCGGCGGAAGGTCGCCCGCTGCTGAACTCGGTCACAGGTGAGGAAGAGCGCCTGGAACTGGTTCTGCCGCTGGTCAAAAAATACAATGTTCCTGTTGTGGCAATCTCGAACGACGACACAGGCATCTCGGAAGACCCCGATGTCCGTTTCGAAGTGGCCAAAAAGATCGTTGAACGTGCCGCTGATTTCGGCATCCCTGCGCACGACATCGTTGTTGATCCGCTGGTCATGCCGATCGGTGCGATGGCAACTGCCGGTCAGCAGGTGTTTGCTCTGGTCCGTCGCCTGCGCGAGGAGCTGGGTGTTAACACCACCTGTGGCGCGTCCAACATCTCGTTCGGTCTGCCGAACCGACACGGCATCAACAATGCCTTCCTGCCGATGGCAATGGGTGCCGGCATGACCTCGGCGATCATGAACCCGGTGGCTCTGCCAGTGACGCAGGCAAAAATTGCCGAGAAAAAAGAAGCCGTTGCCGCAGCTGGCATCATCCTGCCCGAAGGCATGGATGACGAGGCGTTCGTTCAGATGTTCGGCCTGGGCTCCACCAAGCCGCGCGCCGGTAAGGAGATGGAGGCCATCCGCGCCGCCAACCTGCTGACCAACAACGACCCGCATGGTGGGGAGTGGATCAGGTTCAACAAATCACCTGACGAGGCCGGTGGCGCAGCCGGTGGTCGTCGCGGCGGTGGCCGTCGTCGCCGCGCCTGATTGCATCAACAAAAAACAGCAAAGGCCGGGCACTGTGCCCGGCCTTTTTCGTTTGCCCCTGATCAATGTCGATTTTGCGCAAGGGTTCAGGATATCTTGATCCGGGACGCAACGATCAGGTGGCACCATGCGTAAATATCACCCCCCGAAACTCTCAGAAGCGGATCTGACCAAGAGGTTGGGCAAAAAGGAGTATTTCGAGCAACTGATTGATCTTCAGGCCAAGCTGGCCAGGATTCAACAAGCGTATCTGTTTCACGGGCTCAAGGGTGTGCTGGTGTTCGAGGGTTGGGATGCGGCAGGCAAGGGGGGAACCATTCGCAGGATCAGCCAGGCTCTGGACCCGCGCAGCTTTAAGGTCTGGCCAATTGGGGCACCCCGGAACTACTACCTCAACCGGCATTACCTGCTGCGGTTTTGGGAACGTTTGCCACCGTCCGGAGCAATATCCGCATTCGACCGCAGCTGGTACGGGCGCGTGTTGGTCGAGAGGATCGAGAACCTGACCCCGGAAATACGCTGGCGCGCTGCTTATCAGGAAATCAATGATTTCGAACGCATGCTGGTCGACGATGGTGCCCGGATCGTCAAGCTATTCTTCCACATCTCTGAAGATGAACAGATGCAGCGGTTTACTGAACGGCTGAGAAACCCGCTGAAGCGCTGGAAATTGACATACGAAGATTTCAGGAATCGCGAGAAATGGGATGTTACCGAGATCGCCGTGGATGAAATGCTGGCCCGGACGTCGACCGATCTGGCACCGTGGCACGTGATACCGGCCAATAACAAAAGATACGCGCGCATCAGCGCCATGAAAGCCATTGTCAAAGCGTTTTCAGCCGGGGTCGATCTGAACCCGCAACATCTGGACAGCCGCACGCTTGAGGCGGCCATCCAGGCTTTGGATGTAGATGACTCGCTGATCGACAGTCTTCGTGCGCGGACCGAGTGACTTTTTCCGGGCAACCTGAAACGATCCGGCTTGCGTGTCAGGGAACTCTGGTTATATCTCAGGGGTGCGGCGGGTATGATGTAATGGTAGCCTGTCAGCTTCCCAAGCTGAACGCGCGGGTTCGATTCCCGCTACCCGCTCCAGAACTTTCAGGTCAGACGGCGATTTCCGGTGAAGGCCTGCTCCGGCAGGCATGGGGGTCGTATCGGGACGTTCCACCAAATTGACTTGTGCCAGTGGATATTTCCGGTTTTGGGCATCCCTCTCGCGATTGGTAGGATTCCGGGCGTCTTATGATAGAGTGACGCCATCACTGTTGAGCAGAGCCCAACTATGCGGGAAATTGATCAGACCGGTACGAGTACACCCCAAGAGCCTTGCGCAGGTGATGTTCATGCCTTTCTGGAGAGCCTGACCGGCCCGTCCCGTGGAACGGTTTCCTGGCTTGTTGACAGCGCATTGACTGTTTCTGTTGGCGAAGGCCGTGCTCTAGGTCTGCGCCTGAAAGACAACACACCGCCCCATGACGAAGATATCGCAACGCTTCAGTGGTCCGAGGGGGGCTATGTGCTCAACGCGCTGGCGGGGCAAGACATCTGGGTCAATGGCCACAAGATTGTGTCGGCAACGCTGAAACACGGCGACATGATCGAGTTTGGCGAATTGGGGCCGATCTCCCGATACCGCATTTGTACTCAGAGGTTTCCCATTCGTCACACGGTCGAGGATATCCTGAGTGACGCCTATGCTTATGCGCGGTCAAGTCGCCGGCCCTTTGCCCAAAGAATGTCGGGTGCGCTGCGTGAGAGTGGGCGAAGGCTTGTTTCTCAAACCACTATGTTCTTCAGGATTACGGTGGTTGTAGCGATTGCGCTGATCGCAGGTCTGCTGTTCCTGCTTTATCAAAACGACCGTAGACTGGCCGACAGCCTGCAACAGGAAGCCCGCAAGATCGAAGCGGTGTCGGCCATGCTTAGCCAGACGCGGGAAGATGTGCTGACTCCAGAAGACCTTGTGGCGTTGAGGGATGCCTTTCAGAACCAGCTGATATCAACCGAGCAGCGGTTGGGTACCCTTGAACAGCGCGCGGGGGCGTCCACCCGGGTTATCACCGCCTCTACTCAATCCGTGGCTTTCATTCAGGGCGCCTACGGATTACGTCATATCGAAAGCGGTAAACTGCTGCGCCATGTGTTGGGGCCAAACGGAGAGAAGTTGCAAACACCCTTCGGTCAACCCTGGATCGAACCGGAGGCAACAGGTGAGCCCGCAGAGTTCCAGTTCACAGGCACCGGATTTCTGCTGGAGGGTACACCGCGGTTGGCCACCAACCGCCACGTTGCCTTGCCCTGGACATCCGGCGACAAGGCTCAGGCACTGAAAAACGCAGGTCTTGAGGCCGAGATGCTGCGGTTGCTGGCCTATCTGCCAGGTCAGGCCGACCCGATCGAGGCCACTTTGGACCGGTTCAGTGAGACCGCTGATCTGGCGCTTTTGTCGGTTGATCCAAACCGTATCGAGGGGCTGGGATTACGACTGGCCGATGACCTTCCTCGCAGCGGTGACGAAGTCTTTCTTCTGGGGTATCCTACTGGCCTGAAAGCGTTAATTGCGCAGGCGGGGCCGGAATTTCTGAAAACGCTCGAGAAAGACGGGTCCGTCAATTTCTGGACGATCGCCGCACGGTTATCTGCGCAAAACCAGGTTCAACCTCTCGCCAGCCGAGGAATCGTGGCGCAGACAAGCCCGGGTGCAGTCGTTTACGACGCAGAAACAACCTCAGGAGGAAGCGGAGGGCCGGCCCTGAACCGCAAGGGAGAGGTGGTCGCGATTAACGCCGCGATCCTGCCAGAGTTCGGGGGTTCAAACATCGGGGTTCCGGTTTTGCACCTGAAAACCTTGCTGAATGAAACTGTCAGCCAGTGATCAATCACTGGTCTGGAAAGGCGATTTTTGAACAAAGAATACGACCGTCAACGGAACGATCACAGAAATCAGGGCCACGGCGATCAACAGGTGTCCAAGTTGGCCGTAATCGGCAATCGATGTGACGACACCGGTTTCCGGGTCGGTTACCGCGCGCGACACCACGAAAATCTGGTTCATGTATTTCGTTGCCAAACTGCTGGCCGACAAGGCCATGTTGGTGAATGACGCCATGACGGCAAAGAAAGTTGCCTTCAGATGCACAGGAGCATTACGTGCGATCCAGGCCAGCATCGGAACCATCGCGATTTGACCCAGCGGGGATTCAACTGCGGTGTCGAGGATTGCAATGAACCTCGCGTCTACGATCCCGCCGGTATGCGCAGATGTCCATTCATGCACGCCGTAATACAGCGCAAGGTTGGGCAGGGCGAGGACCCCCGACGCGATGGTCAGAATGATAACGACCTGCGCAATCGAGCGGTTGGCCATAAACGGTCTCAGAACGATGAGCCCGACCAGTGCAAGCAGGGACGTCAGAAGCGCCAGGATTGCCAGGAACTGCTCGTCAAACCCCAACTCGTCGATTTCGAACCAGGTCAGCCCCGGCCCGGGCAAAGGAACCGCACGAAACACGAAAATGATTATCGCCGTACCAATCAGAGCCTTTGCCTGATTTGGGTTCAGTTCCTTCACCAAGCGCGACATCAGGTACAAGATCACACTCAGTGAGACTACAAAAATAGTTTCCTGGGCGAGTTGGAAATTCGATGTTCCCAACACGATACTCAGTACAACAAAGGCGAGACCGCCCAGCAGGATTGGCCATTTGACCTCGGTGGTTTCGTCAGGAGTATGCGGGGGATGACCTAGGCGAAGATGTTGACGCTGTATCAAACCGTGCAAAACCACACCGCTGACGGACAACAGGGGAATGACAAGCGCGATCAGATAGACGTTGCCATACAATGCAAGACGGTCTGATTTCTGCATGCCCTCGGTTCCCGAGAACACCCAGATATTGACCGCGGCTACGGCTGCGAATCCCGAGAAAATGGCGATCCTGCCCAGTGTTTGCATTGTTGTATGCTGCGCACGGGTTTCCTCGGGCGAAAACGGCTGCCCGTGGGGATTGATCTTTGGAACGGCCTCGACCGTCATCGCGTCGGCGACGACATCCTGAATGGCATAGCCGGAAGGCGCCAAGAGCAGGGCAATGATATACCAGTGTTCCAGCGGTATGACATCAACCATATGTCCGGGAAAGGCCACAAGCCCGTACATGGTGAGCAGGGACAAGGTGATCAGGGTTGCCCCCAATAGGATCAGCAATGACTTCCACCGCCAAAACAGATCAACGATATGACCCAGTGGCATTTTCAAGATCCAGGGAAGCCCGGCCCAAAACGCCAACCCGGCTACAAAGGAAGCGGATAGGTTAAGATAGTCCTTAAGAAAAAAAGCGCCGACGACCGATGTCAGGCCAGAAACCCCGGCGGCAAAGTAGACCATGAGCGGTGGCAGGTAGGACCATCGCATCTGTCGCGCCAGATCAACAAAGGTTCTTTGCCACCATGCAGAAAGCGGCGCTCCTGTAGAAGGCTGGTCAGTGGTCATGTTCACGTAAATCGCATCGCAGGATTTCCTTGACCCAATGATACAGGCTTACAGAAACGCGGACGCAAAAAGCAACAAACTGGTCACCACCCCAAAGAGGGGAACAACAAGAGGCACGCGGAACTGCGGTTCATCGGTTTCAGCCCGGGTCTTCAAAAGGATCAGTGAAAGATTGACCAGCACAAAGACCCCCAGAACAATTTGCGACGTGCGCTCGGCCAGAATGGCGATTGGAAGCGTTTGGGTCAGCAACAGGATTATCGCCGTGACCATGATTGTCGCTACCGTTGGCGTCTGAGTGACCTGAGATACCGTAGCCAGAAACTTAGGCAAATGATCCCGATCCGCGAGCCCGTAAATCACGCGGGATGCCATGATCATCTGGATCAGAACACCATTGATCGTGGCTACGATGGCAATGGTCGAAAACCCCTGCTGGATAACCTCGGGCGCGTCCGTAAAAATCAGGGCCAGCGGTGCGGCGGACGTCGAAAGGACATCGATCGGCACCACATACAGAACAGTCATGGACGTACCAAGATACAAGACCGTGGCCAGAATAAGCGTCAACAGGATCGCTTTCGGGATTGTTCCGGCGGGGTCTTTAACTTCTTCAGCGACATTCGCCATGTCCTCGAAACCGACAAAGGCGAAAAACGCCAGAAGCGAAGCGGCCAATATCCCTCTCCAGGCGGTTGGGTCCAGCCCGGGAACCATCTGGGTGAGCGCATAGCCCTGAGGCTCAGGAAGGGACAGGCCCCAACCAATAACGACAAGTAGCCCGCTGATTTCTATGATGGTAATGACTGCCGCCACCATTACCGACTGCGTGATCCCCCATAGGGCGATCAGCCCCATGATCAGAACTACACCGATTGTCAGACTTGAAATGCCTAAACCTGTAAGCGTTTGAAGGTACGACGCGGCCCCGATAGCCACGGCCGAGGCCGAGATGATGCCCGAGGCGGCCACCGCGAGACCGACCAGCACGGCCATCCAGCTTTTCTGAAACCCAGCTTCGACATAGGCGGCCTCACCCGCACTCACAGGATATCGGGTTGCCAGTTCTGCGTATGACAGGGCGGTCAGCGCAACAACAAGCGCAGCAATCAGGAACGAAACCGCGGCATACGGGCCCGCAATCCCGGCCGTCGCACCAACAAGCACGTAAATTCCAGCGCCCACGGTTACCCCAAGCCCATAGAGCGTAAGCAGCGGGGTCGTCAGCGCCCGCCGCAGCTTTGGTGTCTTTTGTTCAACGATGGACATCATCTATCCGCCAATTGGAATGCGTTGCGTGTCTTGGTTTGACATTAAAGTTTCTCTGCTTGGTCCCGTTGCCTCGATCATATGAGTGACTGACGTGCGGTTGGTCCCGAGAAGCCAGAGCGTAGTCGGCAGAAGAGCGCGCCTCGCATTTGCCGCGCCCGTGGAGTGAAACCTTCGCGCCGTTGAAGTACTGATCACCGGTAAATTTGCTTGGGGTCAGGCAGGTGAGCGTCGGGCCCGTTGATATATTCGTACTTCACTATGTGGTCACTTTGCGTGCTTTGACTCAGGTCAATGAAAGCGGATCGTCACACTGAATCGTAGACCGGTGCGCCTTTTACACGCAATGAACCGCCGAACTTTCTGAGCCTTAAGGAATGCGGTCAAGCAAGGAGTCTCGGGTGACCAAATGGGTCAAAAGCTCCAAAGACTGGCCCGCAGAGTTCGTTTCGATCATTCGTATCAACTCCTGCGCAGCCTTTTGACCCATTTCACGGTGGGGCACGTGAACCGTTGTCAGGGCAGGGCTGACAATGCGCGCGATTTCGATGTCGTCAAAGCCTGTAATCGACACGTCTTCGGGCACTCGGAGCCCCATTTTCTGCGCCTGCCTCAATGCGCCGACTGCCAGAACATCGTTTCCGCACAAAACTGCGGTCGGCGGCATGTCAGTCGCCATGAGATCCCTGAATGCCGTCGCGCCATTTTCGAATTCATACGTGGTTTCGATCACCATTAGGTCATCCGGCTGCAGGCCGTGTTCAGCCATGGCGCTTTTTATCCCAGCGATCCTGAGCCGCGCCCGGTCATTACCCGAACTGATACCCGATATCGTCGCAAGACGCGTATGTCCCTGTCTGATGATCTGGTCTGCCAGCGCTTTCATGGCCTTGCGGTTGTCGAACCCAACTGACGGCACAGGTTTATCCGGCAGAAAGGACCAGGCAACCAGCGCGGGCACTTTCCGTCTGTCCAGATAATCGTAAATATCTGCGTCCCTGTCATGACCGATCAATAACAGCCCATCCGCACCCCGTGCGACCAGGGTTCGGATCTGATCCTTTTCCGCTTCGGGCTCATAGGCTGAACTGGAGACCAGCAGCGTGTAACCACGCTGATGTATCTCTTCCTGAAACGCCTGCAACCCCCTTGCGAATATCGCGTTTTCCATGGTGGGGATGATGGCGCCAATGGTAAATGACCGCTTGGCCGCCATCACGCGGGCCGCGAAATTTGGCGTGTACCCCAATTCCTCGACCGTCGACAGGACACGCTTGCGCGTTGCTTCAACAACTTGTTGCGGGTTGTTCAGACACCGGGACACTGTCGCGGTCGAAACACCCGCGGCCTTGGCAACGTCATCCAGTGTCGGAGCAGACCGATGTTTTGACATTCTCGAACTCTCAATTCCAGTTGGCTTAAGTTAATCGCATTTTTCAAATGATGAAAGCACCAATGTAAGCGCTTGCAATATTGATGTAAGCGCTTACAAAGGTGTTGAGCCGATTCTGAACGGGAGTCCCGGAAATGGTCCTTGCTGCATCTGTCGTCGTTTTCGCGATCTATTTCGCCAACGTTGCTTTGGGTGCTTTCGCAGGCCGCGCGTTTCTTGGTGACGTAGGAGAGATGTTGGTTCTGTTCGCGGCGTCGATTTTGTTCGTTGTCGCGATTCTGAAAAAGGAAGCTGACCGAAACGCAACAGACGGCAGCTGAACTTTTGCTTGGGAGGGCAATTCATGAACAACGACGAGATTGAACTGACGTCAACAGAACGTCGCAACTTTCTGAAGCTGAGCGCAAGTGGCGCGTTCACGGCCGCATTGGTTGCCGGGGCAGGGGGTGTTTTGTGGTCTTCCGAGGCTGCCGCGCAAACCGCAAAAGAAGAGAGTGAGCGCGAAAAGGCCGCAGACCACGTTATGACGGTGGCCACAGCCTATGTGCTGGGTGCGTCGCGCAGCTATCCGATCATGCAGCTGGATCTGAAGGAAAACATCCAGAATGCTACCAACGGCAAGGTCTATGTCAAATTGGCCCCCGGTGGTCAGCTTGGCGCGGGCGGTGCGCTGGTGCAGAAAGTACAGGGTGGAACCATTCAGGCCGCGCAGCACTCGCTGTCGAATTTTGCGCCTTTTGCGTCCACGGTCGACCTGATCAACATGCCGTATCTGTGCGGGTCGAACCAGCGCTTCACCAACCTTGTCCATTCGGACACGTGGAAAAGCGAAGTCCACCCCAAGGTCGAGGCGGCAGGCTTCAAGGCGTTGTTCTACGTGAATATCGATCCGCGTGTTGTCGCAGTCCGGCAGGGTGGCAATGCGGTCATAACACCGGGGGACATGGGCGGGATCAAGTTCCGCGTTCCCGGTTCGAAGATGCTGCAACAATACTATCGCATGGTTGGTGCCAACCCGACGCCTGTGGCATGGGGTGAAACACCTTCGGCGATCAAGCAGGGTGTTGCCGACGCGCTCGACCCGTCAGTTGGAGCACTGTATGTCTTTGGTTTCAAGGACATCCTCAGCCATGTGACCTTCACGCAGGCCGTTCCGGACAGTCAGGTTTATTCCTGTAATCTGGAGTGGTTCAACTCGATGCCTGCTGACGTGCAGGAAGGCATCATGTGGGGTGCCGAGATGACTGGTCATCAGAACCTGTCCAAGGTTCCGTCGGCCCGCGCCTATGCCATGGCCGAGTTGAACAAAGCTGGTGTTGAATTCCATTCGCTCAGCGATGATCAGCTGGCGGAATGGCAGTATGCCGGTGGGTATCAGCGTTCGGAATGGGATCCGTTCAAGACGGAACTGGCCGGTTCGATGGACAACTTTGAGAAGCTGGTCGAAGCGGCTGGTACGCAGGGCAAATACTACGTCCACGACGCCTAAGGTGAAACCCGTGGGCGCCTGTCGGCGTCCACGATTCTTGTACCGCGCGGCCGACAGTGGCCCGTCAAGGCAGGTACGGACTGGGCTGTCCCATCGCCGGAGGATCAGATGACCGTTCTTCAGAACATTGACCGAAACGCCGAACGCTGGTTGCTGCTGGTGTTCTACGTGATGCTGGTGATCACCATGGCCATCGAGGTGCTGCGGCGCGAGATATTCGCCTATTCCTCGATCTGGGGCGAGGAAATCGTGCGGTATTCCTTTATCTATCTGGCTTGGATCGGTGCTGCTGCCGCGGTGAAAGAGCGCGCTCATATCCGGATCGATGTGATCATGCACTATGTCGGGCCGCGCCCCAAGGCACTGCTTTATATCTTCGGCGATCTGGTGATGTTCCTGGTGGCGATCATCGCACTCTATTGGTCGTATGAAGCCGTGCACGTTTCAGCCAAGTTTGGTTCCGTTACGGACGGATTGCGGATTTCCAAGGTTTGGTTCCTGATGGCCGTGCCGACCGGGTTTGCCCTGATGATCTGGCGGCTGATCCAATCCCTGTTGCGCGATCTGAAATGTCTTCGCGACGGCACGCCCGTCTTCGAAGGCGACAAACTGTTTGACTGAGGAGAGACCGGATGCTTTGGAACTCCCTCAATCAAACCGTTGAACTGGGCTGGGATTTTTATCTGCCGGTGATCCTGTTTGTTGCCCTGATCGCTTTGGCCGTACCGGTTTGGGCGGCCATTGGAATGGCTGCGATCGTAATGCTGATCATGTCCGGTGACCTTCCACTCAGCCTTGTCGGAGAGAGCCTGTTTACCGGCATCGACGCTTTTGCCCTGACTGCCGTGCCCCTGTTTATCCTGACCGGGGATGTTCTGGTTCGGACGGGGTTGTCACGCAAGTTTCTGGATGTTGCCGAGGCTTTGACATGCTTCGCCAAGGGCGGCTTCGGATCGGCCACGGTGCTGGTCTGCGGAATGTTTGCCGCGATTTCGGGATCGGACGCCGCCGGGGCTGCTGCGGTTGGCAGGATGACCATCAACCGGTTGGTGGAAAGCGGGTATCCGCGCCCCTACGCCTGTGCTCTGGTCGCGGCCGGTGCCTGCACCGGCATCCTGATACCGCCCTCGATTGCCTATATCATCATCGGCCTTGTGCTGGGTATTTCCGCATCGACTCTTTTTCTGGCCGCCCTGATCCCGGGTCTGGCTATCCTGGTGTCGATCCTGATCACCAATATCATCATGAACCGCCTTTATGCATACGAAGGCGGCGGCATGATGACCATGGGGGAGTGGTTGGCCAATCTGGGCAAGGCGCTCAGGTCTGGCTGGTATGCCTTTATCGTGCCTGGGATTATCTTTTATGGCATCTTTTCGGGCCGACTTACGCCGACTGAGGCTGGTGCCACGGCTGTTGTCGTCACCATCATCATGGGCTTCATCCTGCGTACGCTGACATTGGCGGATTTTCCGTCGATGCTGGTCAGCTCTGCAAAGGTGAACGGGGTGATCCTGCCGATCATCGCGTTTTCCGCTCCGCTGGCCGAGGCGCTGGCGATCATGGGTGTACCTCAGGGGTTTGTCACTTCGGTGACCTCGCTGACAGACGACCCATATCTGCTGATCCTGTTGATGATCGGCATCCTGATCGCAGCGGGCTGCGTCATGGAGACGACGCCGAATATCGTCATCCTGGCACCTATCCTGAAACCACTAGCGGACAATATCGGCATGAATGAGATCCAGTTCTGCATCATGATGATCACCGCGCTGGGAGTGGGTTTTATCACCCCGCCGCTGGGGCTGAACCTGTTCGTCGTATCTGGCATTACCGGTGAATCCATTCTGAAGATTGCCGCCCGAGCCGTGCCTTTCGTATTGACCATGCTGATCGTGGTGATCCTGATCGCCTACGTGCCAGCCGTGTCGACAACATTGCTCCCTGAAATCTACCAATAGGACCTGCTGAACATGCCTCGTGAATATCTGAAAAAGGCAACTTTAACGGCTCAATCACACGCCTCAGAGGTGCATGATACGGTGAAGACAATTCTGACCGATATCGAGGCGGGCGGTGATGCAAAGGCAAGAGAATACGCCGCCAAGTTCGACAAGTACGAAGGGAATGTCTTGCTGACCCCGGCTGAGATTGAGGCCGCCTGTGCAAAAGTTTCCGAAAAGCTGAAGGCCGACATCCGTTTCGCCCACGACAATGTGCGGCGCTTTGCCGAGACGCAGAAAGCGACCGTATCTGACGTTCAGACCGAGATCGTTCCGGGCTTCGTTGCTGGGCAGAAGGCAATTCCAGTGGATGCTGCAGGGTGTTACGTGCCAGGGGGGCGATACAGCCACATCGCCAGTGCGATTATGACAGTGACCACCGCGAAAGTTGCGGGATGTCGCCACATCACGGCCTGCTCGCCCCCGCGTCCCGGCGAAGGGGTCGCGCCTGCCATCGTTTATGCGGCGCATATCTGCGGGGCCGACAGCATTCTGGCCATGGGGGGCGTGCAGGGTGTTGCCGCCATGACCTACGGCCTGTTTGGTCTACCGCGCGCCAACATCCTTGTGGGCCCCGGCAATCAGTTCGTGGCCGAAGCCAAGCGCATCCTTTACGGCAAGGTTGGTATCGACATGATCGCAGGTCCGACCGACAGTTTGATCCTTGCCGATCAGTCCGCCGATGCGCATGTCGTCGCCACCGATTTGGTCAGTCAGGCCGAGCACGGATACAACTCGCCGGTCTGGCTGGTCACCGATGATCGCGACCTTGCGCAAAAGGTGATGGAACTGGTGCCTGCGCTGATCGCAGATCTGCCGGAACTGAACCGCGAAAACGCCTCGGCCGCATGGCGCGATTATGCTGAGGTTATCGTCTGTTCCAACCGCGAAGAGATGGCCGCCTGTTCCGACGAATACGCACCTGAGCATCTAACGGTTCAGGCTGAGGATCTGGATTGGTGGCTGGAACGGCTGACCTGTTACGGATCGCTGTTTCTGGGCGAGGAAACAACCGTGTCATACGGAGATAAAGCGACCGGTACGAACCATGTTCTGCCAACCTCGGGCGCGGCCAGCTATACTGGCGGGCTGAGTGTCCATAAATACATGAAGATTGTGACGTGGCAGAGGGCCACGCGCGAAGGGTCGAAGCCCATTGCCGAAGCGACCGCGCGGATATCGCGGTTGGAAGGAATGGAAGGTCACGCCCGTGCCGCAGATGTGCGTCTTGCAAAGTATTTCCCGGACGAGCAATTCGACTTGACCGCCGATGGATGACCCGCGCTCATTGTTTGACCTGACTGGCCGGGTGGCGTGTATCACCGGTGCCAGCTCGGGACTTGGGCGGCAAGTGGCACGGACTCTTGCCGCAGCAGGTGCGCGTGTTGTCGGTATAGCCCGGCGCAGCGAGGCATTGGCGCAGATGCAGGCCGAGATTGGCACGCGCGCTGCAACGGTTGTTGCAGACGTTGCAGATCGAGATGGGGTAAATGCGTTGACACAGGCCGTCGCATCCAAGTTTGGCCCTCCGGACATACTGGTCCATGCGGCTGGGGTGAACACGCGTGAGGCTGCGGATGATGTTACTCCTGAGGGGTGGGATGCCACGCTTGCCCTGAACCTCAGCGCACCGTTCTTCCTCAGCCAGGCGATGGTTCCGGCGATGAAGGAAAAGGGGTGGGGGCGAATTGTCAATTTCGCCTCGCTGCAAACAACGCGCGCTTTTCCAGGTGGTATCGCCTATGGCGCGTCCAAGGCGGGGATCGGGCAGTTGACACGCGCCATGGCCGAGGCGTGGTCGCCCTTTGGCATAAACGCCAACGCCATCGGACCGGGGTTCTTTCCCACCGAACTGACGCAGGCTGTGTTCGACGACCCCAAGCGCGCGGAACGGAACGCCGCGCAAACCTGTATCGGACGCAATGGGCGGATGCAGGATATCGACGGGCCGATCCTGTTCTTATGCTCTCGGGCATCTGACTATGTCACGGGACAGGTTCTGATGGTTGACGGAGGGTTTACTGCCAAATGAAGGCTCTGGTTTACAAAGGTGTTGAACACATGGTTTTTGACGATGTGCCGAATGCCGAACCGGGCGCATCGGAACACCTGATCCGGGTCGAGGCGGTTGGCATCTGCGGATCGGACATGCACGCCTATCTGGGCCATGATGCACGTCGCCCAGCGCCCCTGATCCTCGGGCACGAGGCAGCCGGTGTCATAGCTGATGGTATCCGCGCCGGTGACCGGGTGACGATCAACCCGCTGGTAACCTGTGGCCAATGCGCGGCATGTCGGGCGGGTCGCGAGAATCTGTGCCCGGACCGCCAGATCATCTCGATGCCACCGCGCGAAGGGGCGTTCGCGCAATATGTCTCGATGCCAGGCAGAAATCTTGTCGACGTGCCCGATGATGTCCCTTTCGCCAAGGCTGCGCTGGCCGAACCTCTGGCGGTAAGCTGGCACGCAGTCAGACTGGGGATCGAGGCTCTGCATTCAGCGATGGACCGCCGCGCCTTGGTGATTGGCGGAGGGGCTATTGGCCTTGCGGCGGCCTTGGCCCTGCGGGCGCAGGGTATTGAAGACGTTACAATCGCGGAACCAAACGCGTTGCGCCGGACTTATCTGGCGGAAATCGAAAGTTTTGCACTTGTGGATGCGCCCAATGGGTCTTTCCCGTTGGTCATTGATGCTGTTGGATATGCCGCGACACGGTCGGTCGCTTCGGCCCTGGCCGCGCCGGGTGGCGTGATCGCGCATGTCGGATTGGGTGAAGATGCCAGAGGTCTGGACGTGCGTCGCATGACCTTGCAGGAGATCACCTTTATCGGAACCTACACCTACACCGCGCAGGATTTCCGCGACACGGCTCAGGCGATCTTTGACGGCCGTCTTGGCGCCCTGAATTGGGTTGATGAGCGTGCACTGGCCGATGGCGCGCAGGCGTTTCGCGATATCCGCTCTGGCTCTGTAGCCGCACCGAAGATTATCCTGAGACCCTGGGGATAAACCTGACAGAACTGGAGGCCACCATGTACAAGAAAATTCTGGTCCCGATGGCTTTGGATCACGGCATTTCACAGCATACGCTGGAAGTCGCGCGTGCCTTGTCCGAAAACGGGGCCGAGATCATCGGCTTGCATGTCTACGAAATGCCACAGGGATCAGTCAGCGCCTATCTCGACAAATCCGCAGTGGCCGAAGGGTTCGAGCGCGCGAGGCGGGCATTGTTGCAAAAAGTTGACGGGCTGGATGGTGTGAAAGCCGAAATTATCAAAGGACACACCGCCCGCACCATCATTGACTACGCTACCAGCAACAATGTGGACTGCATTGTTATAGGTTCGCACAAACCGGACCTGAGCGACTACTTTCTGGGATCGACAGCGTCACGCGTTGTTCGTCATGCCCCCTGCGCTGTACATGTGCACCGAAGAACCTGATTTCCTTAATCGCGCCAAGCGCCCCAACAGGACCAACAGCCCGACTATGAACATAGACAAGAAGATAACCGACGATCTGGTGGCCAACGATATCTCGTTCGTCACCACCGTCCCGTGCAAGCAACTGGCAGGTGTCATCGCTGAAATCGACCAGCGAGAGGACATCCATCACATCCCGTCCAACAAGGAAGACGAGGGGATGGGCCTGTGCGCCGGGGCATGGATGGGCGGCAAGCGTCCCGCGATCATCATGCAAAACACCGCAATCGGTGTGACGATCAACACACTGGCGACACTGATCCAGTTTTATCGCATGCCATTGCCGATGCTGATTTCCTATCGCGGAGAGCTGCGCGAACCGGTTGCCTGCCAGGTTGAAATGGCCGTGCATACCAAAGCGCTGCTGGCTCAGCTGAATATCCCGACTTATCATTTCCACCATCAGTCAGATGTTGAGGAGCTCGACACGATCCTCAAATACACCTTTATGTGCAATAAACCGGTCGCCATTCTGACCGATGCCAGTTTCTGGGGAGGCTATGGCGACCAATGATCCGTTCTGAAATTCTGAAAGAAATCGCTCCGATCCTGCGCGATCAGCTTGTTGTTTGCAACATCGGCATTCCGAGTCAGGAACTGCATGCCATCGACGACCAGCCTACCAATTTCTATATGCTGGGCACGATGGGGCTGGCCTCATCCATCGGTCTGGGTCTGGCCTTGTCGCAGCCCAAGCCGGTTATCGTGATCGATGGGGACGGGTCGGTTCTGACCAATCTGGGTACCTTGCCGACCATCGCCAACAACGTGGCGGACAACTATATCCTGTTGATCGTCGATAATGGGTCGTACGGGTCCACTGGGGATCAGCCGACGTATGCCGGGCAGAAGACCTCTCTGGCGAAAATGGCGGAAGCCGCAGGATGCGAGCGCGTAATCGAATGTCAGGCCGAAGACACCGGCCGCGTGCTGCAAGAAGCGCTGGATTCGAAACAGATGACCATCATCGTGGCTAAGTGCGAAAGCGGAAATGCCAAGATGCCTGTTATCACGATGGATCCGGTGGTGATCCGCGACCGGTTCATGAAGGCCGTACAGGCCTGATGTTATCCAGCGCTATCCACAGTTCCGAGGACGCCCGCCGCCTCGCGCGGCGGCGTCTGCCGTGGATGGTATTTGACTATATCGACGGTTCCGCCGGGTCCGAGGTTGGCGCAGCCCGAAACAGGGCTGCACTGGATGCGCTGACCCTTCGCCCTAGAATTCTGAATGATGTCAGCGAAAGGTCGCTTGCTTGTTCCGTCTTTGGCAGGTCGACTCAGCGCCCGTTTGGCATCGCACCGATGGGGATGTGCAACCTGTCGGCCCCCGGTGCAGATCTGATGCTGGCACGCCTTGCGGCGCGGTACGAGGTGCCGCTTGGGGTCTCAACCGTCGCATCGACGCCAATGGAAGACCTGATTGTCGAGGCAGAGGGACATGCCTGGTTTCAGCTGTATTTCAGCGGCGATGGCAGTGGCACCTTCAAGTTGGTCGAGCGCGCAAAGGCTGCGGGGTACGAAACGCTGGTGCTGACGGTGGACGTGCCCGAAGTGGGACGTCGACCGCGTGAATTGCGCCATGGGTTTAGGATGCCATTCAAAATGGGCCCGAAACAGGTGCTTGATTTTGCGCTTCACCCCCGGTGGTCGCTATCAACGCTACTGCGGGGCAAGCCCGAAATGGCGAATTTCCTGATGGACGGATATGATTTTGATCGCCGGGAAAGCCGGGCCAAGGCGACTTGGGAGACACTGGCCCGTCTGCGCGACCAGTGGGCCGGGAAACTGGTGGTCAAGGGCGTTCTGGATGCAGAGGACGCGCTGAACCTCAAGTCGGCAGGTGTCGATGCCATTCAGGTCTCAAGCCACGGTGGCCGCCAGTTGGACAGTGCGCCCGCGCCGATTGCCGTATTGCCTGAAATTCGGAACGCCGTCGGTCCGGAATATCCGCTGTTTTACGACAGCGGTTTGCGCTCGGGCGAGGATGTTTTGAAAGCCTTGGCAAACGGCGCAGATTTTGCCTTCTTCGGCCGCATCCTGCAATTTGCAATCGCGGCAGAAGGGGAAGAAGGGCTTGAGCAACTGTGGTCTGTGCTGAGTGATGAAATGAGTATTGCCATGGCGCAGATGGGCGTTTCGTCGCTGGGCGAGGTGCGTCTCGAAACCTGAAACCAGTTTGGGGAACGACCCGAGGCGTACCTGCGAGTCGTTCCTATGCTGGTTTAACCGCGGCGTCTGCGACGGCGCCCACCGCCTGTTTCGCTCTCTCCACCTGTGTTGAAGCTTGGATTGGGCAGCGTGACAACCTGCGCCAGTTCCGGAAACGGATCGGTTTTGTGCGGGATCGCGTTGGCGGCCACGAAATGATCCTGGAACTTCGGCTCAATGGCGGTTTCGATCTTGGTGATCTCGCGCACGACGCGTTCGATTTCAGCGCGTGATCCGATATTGCACAGCGCAATCCGTGCACCTGTACCAGCGGCGTTACCCGCGCTGGTGACCTTGTCAAGCGGTGCATCAGGGATCATGCCCAGAACCATGGCGTGCTTGGTCGAGATATGAGCGCCAAAGGCACCGGCCAGAACCACACGATCCACCTTGTCAACTTCCATCTCGTCCATCAGAAGGCGCGCACCGGCATAAAGCGCGGATTTTGCCAGCTGGATGGCGCGGATGTCGCCCTGCGTGACAGTGATGCGGGGGCCGCCTTCGGCGCTGGCGTCGTGAATCAGGTAAGCATGTGTGCGGCCTTCAGGAATGCAGCGGGCCGTTCCAGTCTGCTCGGCCGATCCGATCAGGCCGCTTTCGTCCAGAAGTCCAGCCATACGCATCTCGGCCACAGCTTCGATAATGCCCGAGCCGCAGATGCCGGTGATACCAGTGGTGGCGACATCAAGGTCAAAGCCGTCTTCGTCGGACCATTTTTCGGACCCGATGATGCGAAAGCGGGGTTCCTTGGTAAGGGGATCGATTTCGATCCGCTCGATCGCGCCGGGTGCAGCGCGCTGGCCAGAACTGATCTGTGCGCCTTCAAACGCAGGCCCTGTGGGCGAGGAACAGGCCAGAACGCGGCTGGTGTTGCCCAGCAGGATTTCGGCATTGGTGCCCACATCCACGATCAGAACCAAATCCTCGGACTTGCCGGGTTCTTCGGACAGGGCAACTGCCGCACAATCCGCGCCCACGTGGCCCGCGATGCAAGGCAGGATATAGACCTGCGCGCGGGGGTTCATGGTGGTCAGTTCCATCTCGCGTGCGGGCAGGGACATTGACTCGGACGTGGCCAAGGCAAAGGGCGCCTGACCCAGTTCGACCGGGTCCAGACCCAGCAGCAGATGGTGCATGACCGGGTTGCAGACAAACACCGTTTCAACGATCAGCGCGGTGTCAATCCCAGCTTCTTCAGCGATTGAGGTGGTCAGATCATTGATCGCCTCGCGCACGGCTTTTGTCATTTCCTGATCCCCGCCGGGGTTCATCATGGAATATGAAACACGGCTCATCAGATCTTCGCCAAAGCGGATTTGCGGGTTCATCAGACCCGATGACGCCTTGACCTCGCCGGTTTCCAAGTCGGTCAGATGAGCCGCAATCGTAGTTGAGCCAAGGTCGATGGCCAGCCCATACAGCCCGCCTTCGTGCAGGCCGGGCCAGATTTCGACAATGCGTGCGACGCTGTCCTTGTGACCTTTGTGAACGGCCACAGTGACCTCCCATTTGCCTTTGCGCAGAACCGGTTGCAGCTTGGACAAAAGTGACAGATCCGCTGTGACCGCGTCAATTTTCCACTGCTGGCGCAGTGCGCGCTCAAGGCGCTCCAGATCGCCGGTTGGCGAATGCATGTCGGGTTCTTCGACCACCACGAAATACAGACGCGTTGCTGAATCCATGGTGATGGCGCGTGCCGTGGCGGCCTTGCGAACGACCTGACGATGTACCTGGCTTTCTGGCGGTACGTCGATCACGACATCGCCCTGAACCGAAGCCTGACAGCCCAGTCGACGACCGGGTTTCAGACCGCGCTTGTCGTCGTATCGTTGCTCGACAGCGTTCCATTCGCTCAGCGCATCCTTGGCCACCGTGACGCCGTGCTTGGGAAACTCGCCATAGCTTGGGGTGATCTGACACTTTGAACAGATACCACGGCCCCCGCAAACCGAATCCAGATCCACTCCCAATTGGCGGGCTGCGGTCAGAATGGGCGTTCCGACAGGAAAATGCCCGCGTTTGCCGGACGGGGTAAAGACGACAAGTGGGTCGGTGGTCATGAGTGACATGCCTTTTTGTGTTCGCGCGTTTTCCCGGCAAGATATGGGTTTGAGCGCAAAGGGAAAGGGCTATCAGCGGCACGATTTGCGCGGCATGCGTCGTTTTCTTCGGCTGTATAGGCAACTGGAGCCACAGAGTTGCCCCCAAGGGCTTTTCCTTTGGTTCAATCCATGCAATAGGGTCACCGCCAAACGGGCTTTTGCATGGGGTATTCAGATGCAGATTCGTGAGGCACTCACCTTTGACGACGTTCTTCTGGTTCCGGCCGCATCTTCAGTGCTGCCGGCAACAGCGAACACCACCACGCGTGTCACGCGTGAGATTACCATGAACATCCCGCTGCTGAGCTCGGCCATGGACACTGTGACCGAGGCGCGCATGGCCATTGCCATGGCACAGGCGGGAGGTATCGGGGTCATCCACAAGAACCTTTCCGTAGAAGAGCAGTCTCGCGAGGTTCGCCGCGTCAAACGGTTCGAATCGGGTATCGTCTACAACCCCGTTACCTTGCGTGCGGATCAGACCCTGGCCGATGCGAAGGCTCTGGTCGAGCGCTATAATTTCACCGGTTTCCCGGTGGTTGACGCAGATGGTCGCGTGGTTGGTATCGTGACCAACCGGGATATGCGCTTTGCCAATTCAGACGACACGCCGATCAAGGCGATGATGACCTCGGAAAACCTGGCAATGCTGAAAGAACCCGCTGATCTGGAAGAGGCCAAAAGCCTGATGCGGGCCCGTCGTATCGAAAAACTGCTTGTCGTTGATGGCACGAGAAAACTGACAGGTCTGCTGACGCTGAAGGACACCGAACAGGCCGTTCTGAACCCAACTGCGTGCAAAGACCGGCTTGGCCGCCTGCGAGTGGCTGCCGCGACTTCGGTTGGAGACGCGGGATTTGAGCGGTCCGAGCAACTGGTGGCTTCGGGCGTGGATATCATTGTTGTCGATACGGCGCATGGTCACTCTCAGGGCGTGCTGGATGCGGTGAGACGGGTCAAAACCCTGTCGAACGAGGTTCAGATCATTGCCGGAAACGTAGCTACAGGCGAGGCGACCAAGGCGCTGATCGACGCAGGCGCTGACGCCATCAAGGTTGGTATTGGCCCCGGCTCGATCTGTACAACACGCATGGTGGCGGGCGTTGGTGTCCCTCAGCTGACCGCGATCAGTGATTGTGCCGCCGCGGCGGGGGATGTTCCGGTCATTGCGGATGGTGGCATCAAGTTTTCGGGCGATTTTGCCAAGGCAATTGCCGCCGGTGCGTCGTGCGCCATGGTGGGTTCGATGATCGCGGGCACAGACGAAAGCCCGGGTGAGGTCATTCTGTATCAGGGCCGGTCGTTCAAATCCTATCGCGGTATGGGCAGTCTTGGTGCGATGGCGCGCGGATCGGCGGATCGGTATTTCCAGAAGGACGCGGCAAATGACAAGCTGGTACCCGAAGGGATCGAAGGGCAGGTTCCTTACAAAGGATCAGCCAGTGCAGTGATCCACCAGCTTGTTGGTGGTTTGCGCGCTGCAATGGGATACACCGGCTGCGCGACCGTCGAAGAGATGCGCAGAAACTGCCAATTCGTGAAGATCACGGGCGCAGGTCTGAAAGAGAGCCACGTGCACGATGTTCAAATCACACGTGAAAGCCCGAACTACCGGGTGATGTAAGCCGTTGCGCATGACATACGGCACCCTAGCACGGGGTGCCGTAGTGATTTTGGATTGGCCTGTCACGGCCTTTTTCAGCAAAGGTAATCCGTGATGACACCTGCTGCCCGCGTTCAGGCCTCGATTGAAATTCTGGATGAAATTCTCGCCGGGGCCCCGGTTGAAAAGGCGCTGACCGGCTGGGCGCGGCGCAGCAGGTTTGCGGGCTCCAAGGATCGGGCAGCTATTCGCGATCATGTGTTTGACGCTTTGCGGTGCAAACGCTCATTTGCTGCGTTGGGTGGTTCCGGAACTGGTCGCGGCCTGATGATCGGCGCCTTTCGCGCATCGGGTGAAGATCCGGTTGAGTTGTTTACCGGCGACCGCCACGCGCCCGAAGCCCTACAAAATGAAGAAGTATCAAGGGATTTTGAATCCGAAGCCGAGAGATATGATTTTCCTGACTGGCTGTGGCCAAAGCTCGTCTCATCCTTGAACGATGCCGCCGTTCCTTGCGC
This sequence comes from Ruegeria sp. O6, assembly GCF_056535045.1. NCBI lineage: Bacteria > Pseudomonadati > Pseudomonadota > Alphaproteobacteria > Rhodobacterales > Roseobacteraceae > Ruegeria > Ruegeria sp. O6. The sequence goes on from NZ_JBQERM010000001.1 coordinate 299,329, forward strand.
ATTGGCATTGCAGGAACGCGCTCCGGTTATTCTGCGGGTCAACTTGTTGAAAACGGATGTAACCCGGGCGATTGATGCTTTGGCGACCGACGGTATTTCAGCCCGTCCAACGCCGATATGTGAAACCGCTCTGGAGGTGACAGAGGGCGCGCGTCGGATCGCGCAAAGCCAGGCATACGCTCAGGGTTTGGTCGAGCTTCAGGATGCGGCAAGTCAGGCGGTTGTTGCTTCCTTGGATCTGCGCCCTGGAATGCGCGTTTTGGACTATTGCGCTGGGGGCGGCGGCAAGTCGCTTGCGATTGCTGCCTACAAGGGTGTCGAGGTTTACGCTCATGATGTGAATGCGCGCCGAATGAAGGATATTCCAGCGCGGGCAGAACGGGCAGGGGCCAGAATAACCATCCTGAACAGCGCGGAACTTGCTGGTCACGGGCCTTTTGACGTCGTTTTGGCCGACGCCCCGTGTTCTGGCAGCGGTTCGTGGCGGCGCGCACCGGCAGGCAAATGGGCGTTGACTGAAGACCGTTTGCAAGAACTCACGGTCATTCAGGCTGACATTCTCGCAGATATCACGCCATTGGTCCAAGCAGGTGGAGTGCTGGCTTATGCAACGTGTTCGGTTCTTGCCGACGAGAACGATGCGGTTGTCGACAGGTTTCTGACAAAACATGCGGGCTGGCGTGAAACCTTCCGGCAGGCATGGCAGGTAACTCGCGGGTCCGACGGGTTCTTTACGTCACACTTGACGCGCTGATCTTTCGGTAAATACAACCTTGGGTAGCTAACTTGTTTTTTAACGCCGTTAGGCGAGTGTTAACCAATTCTACCTGTTATTACCGCAAAACCTGTGCCCGAGCCGTTTATGCCTGACATCACTGAATTTGTTCCAGCCCCTTCAGCCGCCAATACTCCATCGGTGTTTCGGATCGGGTCGTTAGTGTTTGTGGCGCTGTTGATCAGCCTGGCACCTGCGGTTGGGTTTCTGCCGTCGGATTGGACAAAAGGTTTGCTGGCAACAGGCATTTCCCTTTTGGTTGTGGCGCTCTTGTTTGGGATCAAGGGGGCGATTACGAACAGGCATTTGCAACAGATATCAGCCCTTTTGGCCGCTTTCGCAGAGCGCGAGGATGCTCCGGTCGTGATCTCAAACGGGTATGGTGACATATTGGCCGCGAACGTCCTGGCGGACAAAAAGCTGGGGGCCATACGAGGCGAAAACCTAGCCCGCTGTTTGCGCTCCAGGTTTGCTAACCCTTCGGCGATCTTGTTGAGCCTACAATCGCGGGCGCAATCCACAGGAAGCGCCCAGAGCGAGTTTCCCGGTGGCGATCGGACTATTTCGGTTTCCGTGCACCGATTGCGGCCGGGACTGTTCTACTGGAACTTTAGCTGTGTTCAACAGGATAGCTGGCAAACCCTTGGCTTGCCGGTCGTAACCCTTGGACGCGCAGGTGACGTATTGCGCGTCAATGCCACGGCCGAGCGTTTGTTTGGTGCGCACCCTGCCAGGGCGCAGGATATTTTCAGCGAAGCCGAACCGCGGACCGGGGCTGTCAACGCAGTCAGGACCCGCGATGGTCATATTCTGGCAGCCGTGTCCGAATTTTCTCAATCCGGGTCGGAACGAAGCCTTTGTTTGTTACCGATTACGCAGATGCCCGCACAGGATGCGGTCATGTCCTTCTCTGACCTCCCGGTTCCAATCCTCAGACTTTCCGAGGACGGCATCATTCTGGACAGTAATCGGCTGGCGGCGAAACTGTTGGGAAAGAAGCAGCTTGAAGGCAGTAACATCAGCGACATCATGCGGGGCGTAGGGGGCCCTGTGCTGGATTGGTTGAAACGAACCGAGGCGCATGAAGAAACGCAGCGATCAGAGTTTTTGCAGTTCATTAGGGACGACAAGGAAATCTTTGTTCAAGTCACCCTGAGCCGTGTGTTTGTCGATGGAAAGATATGCCTGATCGCGGTTCTGAACGATGCGACTGAACTGAAGACTCTGGAAGCTCAATTCGTTCAGGGCCAGAAGATGCAGGCCGTAGGGCAATTGGCCGGAGGTGTTGCACATGATTTCAACAACCTGCTGACGGCCATTTCCGGTCACTGCGATCTGCTGCTGTTGCGCCATGACCAGAATGACCCGGACTACGGGGATTTGGTGCAGATCAATCAGAATGCCAACCGGGCCGCCGCGCTGGTCAGTCAGCTTTTGGCGTTTTCGCGAAAACAGACCCTCAGGCCGGAAGTGTTGGATCTGCGTGACACGATCTCGGACCTTATTCACCTGCTGAACCGTTTGGTTGGCGAGAAGGTGCAATTGACGCTGAGCCACGATCCGGTGCTCAAACCCGTGCGGGCGGACAAGCGTCAACTTGAGCAGGTGCTGATGAACCTTGTCGTTAACGCACGAGATGCCATGCCGGACGGTGGTGAAATTCGCATTGAAACCAGTGTGTTGACCCTTTTGCAGCCTCTCATGCGGGACAGGGCAACCGTACAACCGGGCGACTATGTGACAGTCAAGGTTGTGGATGGCGGTGTTGGTATCCCAGCAGATAAGCTGCAGAAGATTTTCGAACCCTTCTACACCACGAAACGAACTGGTGAGGGCACCGGGTTGGGGTTGTCAACGGCCTACGGGATCGTAAAGCAAACCGGTGGGTTTATCTTTGTCGACAGCGCAATTGGACGGGGCACCGAGTTCACTGTCTTTCTTCCGGTTTGCGCGACGACGTCCGAGGTCGAAACTGAATCGCCAGTCCAGCCCGAAGCCCAGAGCGCCAGGCAGGGCGAAGGCGTGGTGCTGCTGGTCGAGGATGAGGCGCCTGTTCGCGCCTTTGCGACCCGCGCCCTGCGGCTGAAAGGTTACACCGTGCTCGAGGCGGACTCGGCGGAAGAGGCGCTTCGACTGCTTGAAGATTCCGCGTTAAGTGTTGATGTATTCGTCACAGATGTTGTCATGCCAAGAATGGACGGGCCCACTTGGGTGCGCAAGGCCATGGAGACGCGCCCGGATGCGCGTGTGATTTTCGTGTCCGGGTATACCGAAGGCGTTTTCGGCGATACCGGTCCGGATATTGCCAACTCAACCTTTCTGCCCAAACCGTTTTCCCTCACCCAACTGACAGAGGCCGTGTTTCAACAACTCAACTGATGGATCACAATGCGGCTTTGTGCAGCGCAAATTCTTCCGGGCAGGCATTTCGAAACTTCTGTTCGGTAGCAGGTGACAGATGCAAATCTCCCGGAGGCGATACGTTTTCGCGCTTCAGGTCGATCTGCATGTCCAGACGTGTTTGCAGAAAGTCCAACACCTTGTCCTGATGTTCGTATTTGAAGATATGACGAGCGCCAGCACTGTCGTTGCGGGTACGGAAGAATTGCGCCTGGCTGCCGACATTTGCGAACTCGGGACGTGTGTCCAGCAAATAGGCTTGAACGAATGCGTCAAAACTCATGTCACGTGTCGAGCGCGGTTGACCTATCAAGTCTTCACGACTGCGAAACCGGTACCAGCTGCCCAGCCAATCCAACGGCTCGCGCACAACGGCCATAATTTCCATCTCGGTATCAAACAGTTTTCGAAACATGGTCTGGAAAAACCGGTCATACCGACGCACCGGGGCGTGTTTCAGCTCAGGTGGATGTGTCACGATGAGATCGGCCCGGTCACGCAACGCCGTGTGATAAGCCGTGCTTCCGGTCTTGGGGACTGAAAGAAAAGCAAGTCGTTCTTTATAAAAAACAAGCATTTATCGGTTCCCAAGGTTGCCATGCTTCTTATGCAGATTGTCGTAAACGACTCTTTAACACAATTGCAGAAGACTGATTTCTGTAAGTTTTAGTTGAAATGTTCTCTTTTTGATCTCATAAGGAACAAGAGGCGAACAAAGCAGCGATTGCCGCCCGATTAAGGGTGTGACAAAAGGGAAGGCGACAGGACAATGGCGGATCTTCTGACAATGAGCGACAAGAAAAACGCAGACAAGCAAAAGGCGCTCGACAGTGCGCTGGCCCAGATCGAACGGCAGTTCGGCAAGGGGTCGATCATGAAGCTGGGAGAAGATGCCCGGCAGGATATCGAGGCGAGCTCGACCGGGTCGCTGGGTCTGGATATCGCGCTGGGTATCGGCGGGCTGCCGATGGGGCGTATCGTTGAGATTTACGGGCCTGAGAGCTCGGGTAAAACCACTTTGACCCTTCATTGCATTGCTGAGCAGCAAAAGCGCGGCGGAGTTTGCGCGTTCGTAGATGCGGAACACGCTCTGGACCCGCAATATGCCCGCAAGCTGGGCGTTGATCTGGATGAGCTTTTGATCTCCCAGCCTGACACCGGTGAGCAGGCGCTTGAAATCACAGATACTCTGGTACGCTCGGGCGCAGTCAATATGGTTGTTGTCGACTCGGTCGCTGCCCTGACGCCGAAATCGGAACTCGAAGGGGACATGGGAGACAGCAGCGTGGGTGTTCAGGCCCGGCTGATGAGCCAGGCAATGCGCAAACTGACAGGCTCGATCAGCCGTTCGAACTGCATGGTCATCTTCATCAACCAGATCCGGATGAAGATCGGCGTGATGTTCGGCAGCCCGGAAACCACAACCGGTGGCAATGCGCTGAAATTCTACAGCTCGGTTCGGCTGGATATCCGCCGGATTGGCGCGATCAAGGACCGGGATGAAGTGGTCGGGAACCAGACCCGCGTCAAAGTTGTGAAGAACAAGGTCGCACCGCCGTTCAAGCAGGTCGAGTTCGATATCATGTATGGCGAAGGCATCTCGAAGATGGGCGAATTGCTGGATTTGGGTGTCAAAGCCGGTGTTGTTGAAAAGTCAGGATCCTGGTTCAGCTATGGTGATGAGCGGATCGGGCAGGGGCGTGAGAACGCCAAACAATACCTGCGGGAAAACAGCCGGGTGGCGCTGGACATCGAAGACAAGATCCGCGCGGCGCATGGGCTGGAATTCGATATGTCGCCAGGCGTTGCCGAGGATGACGATATTCTGGAGGCCTGATGTCATGAGGTGGGTAACCCTGACATCTGCGCAAAGACTGTAACACTTGAAACAAGGCGGCTTGATCGGGTCGCCTTGTTTCGTTCCTGTGTGCCTCTGCTGTGGACACTCACCTGACAGGGGGCTAAACCAACGGAGACCAAGATATACGTGCGCCGAGAGAGCCCTATGCCAACCCTGAACGACATCCGATCGACTTTTCTGAACTACTTTGAAAAACAAGGGCATGAGGTCGTCGCGTCCAGCCCGCTGGTGCCGCGCAATGACCCGACACTGATGTTCGTGAACTCAGGCATGGTGCAGTTCAAGAACCTGTTCACCGGTCTGGAAACCCGCGATTACAAACGCGCCACCACGGCGCAGAAATGTGTGCGTGCGGGTGGCAAGCACAACGACCTCGACAATGTTGGCTATACGGCGCGTCACCATACGTTTTTTGAGATGCTGGGAAACTTCTCATTCGGGGATTATTTCAAACATGAAGCGATCCCATTTGCCTGGGAGCTGATCACCAGGGAATTCGGTATCGACAAGACCCGCCTGTTGACCACCGTCTATCATACCGATGATGAAGCCTTTGAAATCTGGAAAAAGGTCGGTGTGCCCGAGGACCGGATCATTCGCATCGCCACCAATGACAATTTCTGGCAGATGGGTCCGACCGGACCTTGCGGCCCGTGCACCGAGATCTTCTATGATCACGGCGATCACATCTGGGGTGGCCCTCCGGGTTCACCCGAGGAGGATGGCGACCGATTCATCGAAATCTGGAACGTCGTTTTCATGCAAAACGAGCAGTTCGAAGATGGCTCGATGGTCGAACTTGACATGCAGTCGATCGACACAGGTATGGGGCTTGAACGGATTGGGGCGCTGTTGCAGGGCAGCCATGACAATTACGACACGGATCTGTTCAAAACCCTGATCGAGGCTTCGGCGGATGCGACCGGTGTCGACCCCTATGGCGACCAGAACGTGCATCACAGGGTGATCGCGGATCACCTGCGGTCGACGTCGTTCCTGATTGCAGACGGTGTGATGCCCAGCAATGACGGCCGGGGATATGTTCTGCGCCGGATCATGCGCCGCGCCATGCGCCATGCGCACCTGCTGGGCGCCAAGGATCCTGTCATGCATCGCCTGGTGCCTACGCTGGTGCAGCAGATGGGCGGGCATTATTCTGAACTGAAACAGGCGCAACCGCTTATCGAAGAGACGCTGCTGCTGGAAGAAACCCGGTTCAAGCAGACGCTGGACCGTGGTCTGAAGTTGCTGGATGATGAGGTTTCAGGGCTTTCCGAGGGGGCACCCCTGTCAGGTGAAGCGGCCTTTAAGCTTTACGACACGTATGGCTTCCCACTGGATCTTACGCAGGATGCGCTGCGTGAAAAGGGCCTGAGCGTCGACACGGACGGTTTTGACACCGCGATGGCTGAACAGAAGGCCAAGGCACGTGCTGCATGGGCCGGGTCAGGTGAAGCAGCGGATCAGGTTGTATGGTTTGATGTGCTGGATACCGCCGGTGCGACGGATTTTCTGGGCTACGATACCGAGAAAGCCGAAGCGCAGGTTGTCGCCCTGGTTGTTGATGGCGCACTGGTTGACAAGATCGACGCGGGCAGCAGCGGTTGGGTCGTCGTGAACCAGACCCCGTTCTACGGGGAGGCCGGCGGTCAGGTCGGCGATACTGGCGCGTTGCGTAGGCTGGAGGATCGCGATCACCTGAGCCGCGTAGAGGACACGAGGAAGTTTGCCGACGGCAAGGTCTATGCTCATAAGGTAGCAGTTCAAAGCGGAGTTGTTCGCAAAGGCGATGCGGTAGAGCTTGAGGTTGATCACGCCCGCCGTTCCGCCATTCGCGCCAATCACTCGGCCACGCACCTGCTGCATGAAGCATTGCGCGAAACACTGGGCGACCACGTAGCACAACGCGGTTCGCTGAACGCGGCGGATCGTCTGCGGTTCGACTTCAGTCATTCCAAAGCGCTGAGCCTGGAGGAAATCCAAAAAGTCGAACGCGAGGTGAACGATTTCATCCGCCAGAATTCGACTGTTGAAACCCGGGTCATGACACCCGACGACGCGCGCGCATTGGGCGCGCAGGCCCTGTTCGGCGAGAAATATGGTGACGAGGTTCGTGTCGTCTCCATGGGCAAGGCACCAACAGGCAAAGGCCATGACGGCGATACGTGGTCGATAGAACTCTGTGGCGGTACACATGTGCGCCAGACAGGAGATATCGGCACCTTTGTTGTGTTGGGTGACAGCGCCAGCAGTGCAGGTGTGCGCCGGATCGAAGCGCTGACCGGGGATGAAGCCTTCCGCTATCTTTCGGCACAGGATCAACGTCTGGCTCAGGTCGCATCAGAACTGAAGGCGCAACCGGACGACGTTGTGGCGCGCGTGAAAAGCCTTCTGGACGAACGCAAGGCTTTGCAGAATGAAGTGGCTCAGTTGCGCCGGGATCTGGCTATGGCTGGTGGGGCCGGTCAGGGCGGTGGTGCCGAGGCGCGGGATGTAAATGGTGTGAAATTCCTGGCGCAAGCCCTCAGCGGTGTTTCAGGCAAGGACCTTCCTGCGTTGATCGACGAACACAAAAGCCGTCTTGGATCGGGTGCGGTGCTGCTGATTGCGGATACGGGCGGCAAGGCGGCCGTTGCGGCTGGTGTGACGGAAGATCTGACCGGACGAATTTCGGCGGTGGATCTTGTAAAAGCGGCCGTGATCGAGTTGGGCGGAAAAGGCGGCGGCGGCCGTCCTGACATGGCCCAGGGCGGCGGCAAGGATGCATCAAATGCAGAGGCGGCAATCAAGGCCGCACAACAGGTTTTGGGAGGATAACATGGCTGCTCTTTGGATTGCGCATGTCACGGTGACGGACACTGAGGCGTACGGCAAATACGCTGAACTGGCCGGACCGGCCATCGCCAAGCACGGAGGCGAGTTTATCGCCCGTGCTGCGCGGTACGTTCAGCTGGAAGGCAAGGAACGTCCACGAAACGTAGTGGCGCGCTTCCCGACGCTGGAGGCAGCGGTTGATTGCTATAACTCGGATGACTACCAGCAGGCCCTGAATCACGCGCGCGGCGCAAGTGAGCGTGAACTGGTTGTGGTGGAAATCACCGAGTGACATATGGGCCTTGCGTCCAAGGCGCTGATATTTCCAAGAAAACCGGCAGTGAATAAGCAAGATTCGGCTTATGTCATGTTTGGTTGATACTGATTAGCACGCGACAGCGGGCTGTTTTTTGTTTAATTGATTTAATTCAATCACTTACCCTTTGATGCTCCTGTTCTGTCGAATGGGTCCTGGCAGAATTGTGGCCGCGCCAACAAAATTCTTACGTGAAATTGTCAGATTCTCGGACGAATTTTCGCCCCGTTTCCTTTGCAGGTTCTCAAAAGATTGCGCGAAACGCCTGATCACAGATAGTTTCAAGAAACAGAATGTGGTGCAGTTGGACATGCAATCGTTCGAAGAACATCGGATCGGGGAACTCGCATGATTTCATTCGCGAATTTAGCCAAGAGGTGTGTTGCCGCTCTTGCATCGGCTGCGGCGCGCGCAGTGGGTATCTGCACCGTATGTATCGGCGTAATCGCCTCCGCACCTGTCGCGCAGGCATCCGACGGCGTCTTTATCCCTATCGTTGCGTCTTCGCCTCCGCCCTCAGGCGCAATCAACCTATGCAACCAATATAACTGGGCTTGCACTGCAAAACGCTCGGTCACGTTGTCCAGCCACCAAGAGCTGACGGTGGTAAATCAAGTGAATCGCCGCGTAAACGCGTCGACCCGGGAAGTTACGGATCAGTCCCAGTACAAAACGCGCGAGCGATGGGCCTTGCCAACACCCAGAGGCGGTGATTGTGAAGACTTTGCATTGTTGAAGAAGAGGGATCTGATCCATGCCGGGGTTGATCCAAGTAAGCTTTTGATTGCGACCGTTCTGGACACACGCCGGACGCCTCATGCGGTTCTGGTCTACCGCTCGGCGCAGGGCGACCTGATCTTGGACAATCTCACAAACCGGATCAAACCCTGGACAGCTACGCGCTATTTGTTCCTGCGCATGCAAGATCCGAAGCGGCCCAGTCAATGGGTCGGCGTTTACGGGCGCAGCTGACCTCAGCGGTATATTTACCTACCCAAAATCTTACCCTTGGACGCAGATTTGGTCTGCGCCCAAGAGTGTAGTCTTTGACCTTACGCTTGGACGGATTAATCCGAACGTTTTGCGTATCGACGTATTCCAGCCCCGAAGCCTCGACCAGCAGAGTTTTTTCTATCGAATATGCTCCGCGTTCCTAGGGCCGGTTCGCTGGTATTCGGTTTCGTCTTTATCAGTCTTCTTCGTGCTCTTCACCACCGGGCTCTTCACCACCGGGTTCTTCCCCACCGGGTTCTTCTCCACCGGGTTCTTCGCCACCGGGTTCTTCGCCACCGGGTTCTTCACCACCGGGTTCTTCACCACCGGGCTCTTCACCACCGGGTTCTTCACCACCAGGCTCTTCGCCACCGGGTTCTTCTCCACCGGGCTCTTCGCCACCGGGTTCTTCACCACCGGGTTCTTCGCCACCGGGCTCTTCACCACCGGGTTCTTCACCACCAGGTTCTTCGCCACCGGTTGGGTTACCGCCGCCACCATTGGGGGGCGTGCCATTTTCCTGGGAAGGTCCGTCGCCGGATCTCTGGTCTGAGACACCGATCGATGCGGTCGGGAAGTCACTTAGCAGACCTGCCAGCGGGGCGCATTCTGCACCGACGCGCGCCAGAATCTGATCGAAGTCATGACGGCGTTGAATGTAGCGGATCATGCCGGATGTCACAGCATCGCATTCGCACAAAACCTGCGCGGACGCAGCGGATTGCCGTGCTGTTGCAACCGTACATGTCCCAGCGGCAAAGGTTTCACCGGCAGGTGAAAGCAGAAAAGTTGTCGCAATAAAAAACAGTGGAAACTTGCGAGCTCTATTACCCATTTTGAACTCCTTGGAACTCGATAACTAAACTACGTCCTTCTATGCACCATTCCCATATCGGTGTTTGTGAAGGACGTCACACTTCTGACGTGTTTTGACCATAATTCGAGGGCGCCTACAATATCTTGTTGGTGAGGCCCGGGGCGGAAATTTTCAACCATGCGGAGAAAGGTGTTAGTTTTCAAATAAAAACCGGGCAGTGAGCCCGGTTTTTCTGATTTCGTCTTTTGTCGTATTGGAAGCAAATATGCCACACTATTGCCATTGTTTCCGTTTGGTCAGTTTGCAACCTGAGGGTGTTCTAGGCAGATTTGGCCATCCGCTTACGCTCGTGCGGGTCAAGAAAACGCTTCCGCAGGCGCACCGCGTTTGGTGTAACTTCCACCAGTTCATCATCGTCGATATAGGCAATTGCCTCTTCCAGTGAGAACTGAATATGCGGCGTCAGGCGGACCGCGTCGTCGGATCCACTGGCGCGCACGTTTGTCAACTTCTTGCCTTTGAGCGGGTTCACTTCCAGATCGTTGTCTCGCGAGTGTTCGCCGATCACCATACCCTGATATACGTCTGTTTGCGGACCAACAAACATACGGCCACGTTCTTCCAGGTTCCACAGCGCATAAGCCACAGCCTGACCTTTCTCCATCGAGATCAGAACGCCTGCGCGACGGCCCGGAATTTGCCCCTTATGTGGCGCCCAATCGTGGAACACACGGTTCAGTACACCGGTACCGCGCGTGTCGGTCAGAAATTCGCCGTGGTAACCAATCAGACCACGGGACGGGACATGGGCGATGATCCGCGTCTTGCCGGTACCAGCCGGGCGCATCTCGACCAGTTCACCTTTGCGGGCGCCGGTGATCTTTTCGATAACGGAACCAGAATATTCGTCATCCACGTCGATGGTGACTTCTTCGATGGGCTCAAGCCGCTGCCCGTCTTCCTGACGGAACAGAACCTGCGGGCGCGAGATGCTAAGCTCAAAGCCTTCTCGGCGCATGTTCTCGATCAGAACGCCCATTTGCAGCTCTCCGCGGCCCGCAACTTCGAACGCCTCGCCGCCGGGGGTGTCGGTGACACGGATGGCGACGTTCGACTCGGCTTCTTTCATCAGGCGGTCACGTATGACGCGAGATTGAACTTTTTTGCCGTCACGGCCTGCTAGTGGAGAATCATTGATACCGAAGGTCACGGTAATGGTCGGCGGATCGATGGGCTGCGCGGGCAGGGCCTCAGTGACCTGAGGGGCAACCAGCGAATCCGCTACGGTGGCTTTGCTCATGCCAGCGATGGTCACGATGTCGCCTGCTTCGGCCACATCGATGGGCTGCTGGGCCAGTCCCCGGAACGCCAGGATTTTCGTGGCGCGGAAGTTTTCGATGACCGAACCATCGCGGCTGAGCGCCTTGAGGCTGTCGCCAGCCTTCAGCGTACCGCTTTCCACACGGCCGGTCAGGATACGGCCGATGAAGGGATCGCTGCCCAGTGTCGTGGCCAGCATCCGGAAGGGTTCATTTTTGTGATCGACCTGCTTCGGAGCAGGAACATGATCGACGATCAGGTCGAAAAGCGCGCTCAAGTCCTTGCGGGGGCCGTCCAGCTCCATATCCGCCCAGCCCGAACGGCCCGAGGCGTACATTGAAGGGAAATCCAACTGGTCGTCATCCGCGCCGAGGTTGGCGAACAGGTCAAAGCATTCGTCCAGCGCGCGATCCGGTTCGGCATCCGGCTTGTCGACCTTGTTCAGAACCACGATCGGGCGTAGGCCCAGCGCCAGTGCCTTGGACGTTACAAACTTGGTCTGGGGCATTGGGCCTTCTGCGGCGTCCACCAAAAGAACAACACCGTCGACCATGCTGAGGATGCGCTCGACCTCGCCGCCGAAATCGGCGTGGCCAGGGGTGTCGACAATATTGATGCGTGTGTCTTTCCACTCAACCGAGGTGGCCTTGGCCAGGATGGTGATGCCGCGTTCACGCTCCAGGTCGTTACTGTCCATGGCGCGTTCCGCGACGGCCTGATTTTCCCGGAATGCACCGGATTGTTTAAGCAGCTCGTCCACCAGGGTCGTTTTGCCGTGGTCCACGTGAGCGATGATTGCGATGTTGCGCAGGTCCATGAGAGGTCAGCCTTTGAACGGGAAGTTGCCGCGCGCATAACGCGGCGCGGCAAAATATACCAGCCCTAACCGGCCTTCAGTGCCCGGCAGTCTTTGAAAAGAGGTGAATGATCAGGATTCCGGACAATATCAACGTCAACCCCAGGATCGCAGGCCAGTCCAGCCTTTGGCCGAACACGATGAATCCGATCACGGCGATCAGGAATATACCGAGACCGGACCAGATTGCATAAACAATACCGACAGGCATGAATTTCAGCGTTAGCGCCATGAGGTAAAACGCAAACGCGTACCCAACGACAACGATCACGGATGGCCAGAACCGCGAAAACTGCTGGCTGGCTTGCAAGGCCGTCGTGCCAATGGTTTCCGCCAGCACCGCCAGTAACAGATACAGATAGGCTTGGGGCATTTGAGTACCTCGAAAAGGGTGGGTCCGGTGGCTTGGTGGCGATTTTCGTGAGTGAAATACGTCGACCGCCATGCAGTCTGCAAGATTACCTTGGGTCAGGTATACCTGACTGTTTTTTCAATCGAATGAATGTAATATTCGCCCTATATTTTTTATTTTTGTTAATGAGTTTTGAGCGATGACGTTATTTGCGAAATCAATCATATTTGCTTCGGGTCTGATAGTGGCGATTGGGTGGCTTGCTGACGGGGGGTCCGTCGAAGTGAATGCAGCCAACGTGGTTCAACAGTTTGATGGTAGTAGTGTTTTTTGAACGCCGCTAGAAACCAAGCAAGAAAAAAGGAGCCTTCAGGCTCCTTTTTTTATGTTTGAGGATCGGGTGTTTCGACATGTTCAAAATGCACAACCAGTTGTGGTTGCAGCCAGTCCCACAGCTGAGGTGCTCCCGCTGCAATAGCTGGTCGGACACGTGTTACAATCTGATCGAATTTTACTTTGTATTCGACCCATGATCCGCCACCTGTTTCCAGATTTGCTATGGGTGTTTGAAACCGGTCAACAGCCTTTGCAAATCTGGCTTCCGGGGTTTCAGCCGCCTCAAACTCGCGCCATAGTTCAGTAAATGACCTGTGTTGACAGTCAGGCAGAAGGCCAAACAGTCGTTTGGCGGCGGCCTGTTCCTTGGCTTCTTGTTCCGCGTGGTCGACATGTCCGTGGATCGGGTGGTCGCCCGCGTCGATTTCGACAACATCGTGCAAAAGCAACATCTGGAGGATTCGGTCCACTTGAACATCCGAATGCGCGTATTCCGACAATACCCAGGCGTAGAGCATGACATGCCACGAATGTTCCGCCGAGTTTTCGAACCGGTCACTGGCCATCAGGCGTGACGCGCGCAAAACGGATTTCAACTGATCCGCTTCTGTGAGAAACGCCAATCTTTTCGTGAATGCGTCATCCTGAGGGTCGGACTTGGTCAAGAGGTTTGTGGCATGCTGATGGGCCAGTGGAAACGCATGGGCCAGGTAAGCTGCGCGCCCTCCCGCCAGGTTCGACCGCGCAATTTCCACATGATCGTGTCGCGGGTCGGTGGCGCACAGAACCTGAAACAGCGGCTGGCAGCGATCCAGAATCTTGGCGAACCGGGCATCCGGGGTCTGGTCCGCCTCGAATTCGTGCCAGAGAGAAAGAAATTCCTGTGCCTGTTCGTCGGGCAACAGGCCAAACAATTCCTGTGCTGCGGCCTGTTCAGCCTCGGCCACGGTATCCCAATCCGTGTTGAGGTGAATCGGGTGATCACCTGTCACGATCTCGACCAGATCATGCAGCAGCAACATGCGGATGACCCGGTCGACCGAGATGTCCGGCCCGGCCAGTGGTGCCATGACCATTGCCCACAATGCCAAGTGCCAGCTGTGTTCGGCGGAGTTTTCGGGCCTTGACTGGTCAAGCAGGACATTTGCCCGCTCGACCAGTTTCAGATTGTCGGCCCGTTTCAGAAATGCGACCTGCGCAACCAGGCGATCGGTCATTGCTTTTCAATCGCCTTGAGTTTCGCGCGATGCGAAGCGAGGCGCTTGATCACGAATTGTCTGGCCTTGCGTTCAGCCAGTCGCACGCGGATTTCCGTCAGGAAAGCCTCTTCCAGAGATTGAGACGCCGCACCAAGAACTTCACCCACTTCCACAAAGAACCGGTCTTCGCCGGTTTCGTCCATGACCTTCATCGTATCTTCGGCCAGTTTGGCCGCGAGCGATGTGATGGTGTCGGACATTAGCGGGTGTTCTCGGTCAGCCGACGTTTCACATAGTCGCTGACATCTGTGATCAGCGTGTCCATGTGGCGATCCTGGAAGAAATGATCCGCGCCCTCAACCTCGTTATGGGTGATCGTGATCCCTTTTTGCTCGTGCAATTTGTTGACCAGCGCGGTGGTATCCGCTGGTGGTGCCACACGGTCAGCCGATCCGTTGATGATCAGGCCCGAAGACGGGCAGGGCGCAAGGAAGGAAAAGTCATACATGTTTGCAGGCGGCGACACGCTGATGAAACCCGTGATTTCGGGGCGGCGCATCAGCAACTGCATTCCAATCCACGCCCCAAACGAAAAGCCCGCAACCCAACAGTGTTTCGAGTTGTTGTTCATGGATTGAAGGTAATCCAGCGCAGATGCCGCATCGCTCAGCTCGCCAACACCTTGATCATATTCGCCCTGGCTGCGACCGACGCCGCGGAAGTTAAAGCGCAGCACTGTGAAGCCCATGTTGTAAAAGGCATAGTGCAGGTTATAGACCACCTTGTTGTTCATGGTCCCGCCGAACTGAGGATGCGGGTGAAGCACGATAGCGATCGGTGCGTCTTTTTCCTTTTGCGGGTGGTAACGGCCTTCCAGGCGGCCTTCGGGTCCGGGAAAAATCACCTCGGGCATGTGTGCTTTGGTCCTGTCATTTTCGTGCGGGTATCCGGATATACTTGACTATAATCGTCGGACACCTTAGAACGGTTCTAATTACATTGCTTGGCGCAATCGCGCTGTCAGTCGGAGATACGCACTGGCAGCGTCGGCGTCAATGATTTCGCGCAGATCCGGCTAAAAGGGGGCAGGGCATGAAGCTTTCGACCAAAGGGCGTTACGCGATGGTCGCTTTGGCGGATATTGCGCTTCAGCCAACAGACCGGCTGGTAACCCTGGGCGAAATCTCGGAACGGCAGGACATTTCTCTGCCGTATCTTGAGCAGCTTTTCGTCAAGCTGCGTCGCGCGGAACTGGTTGCTTCTGTCCGTGGGCCCGGAGGGGGGTATCGTCTTGCACGCCCCGCGTCCGAGATTCGCGTGGTCGAGGTTCTGGCCGCTGTGGATGAGACAGTTGATGCGCTGCAAAAAGGGGCCGGAGCATCCGGTGCGTCATCGGGTAGCAGGGCGCAATCCCTGACGAACCGCTTGTGGGAAAGCCTGAGCGCGCATGTTTATGTCTTCCTGCACCAGACGCGCCTGTCGGATGTGATCAGAAACGACCTTGCGCCTTGCCCGGCAGTTCCAAGCCTGTTTTCCGTCGTCGATGAATGAGCTGGGTAAGTCGAACATGCATATGAGTTCTGTGCAGGAAAAGATGTATCCATGAAACGTGTTTATCTGGATCATAACGCGACTACGCCGCTGCGACGCGAAGCGCGCGAGGCAATGATCGCGGCGATGGATGTGGTCGGGAACCCGTCATCTGTTCATGTGGAAGGACGTGCCGCAAAAGCGCTGGTCGAACGCGCGCGGGCGCAGGTCGCCGAGGCCGTCGGTTGCCGTCCGCAAGAGGTCATATTTACCTCTGGCGCGACTGAAGCGGCGCGGGTTCTGCAAAATCGCCCCGAAGGCTGCGACGTCTTTGTCGACAGCACTGCCCACGATGCGCTGTGGTCGCATTTCGATCTGACCCATTGTAGCGAGCATCCCTTTGGCCCTGGGCACATATTGGCGATGGGGCTTGCGAACTCCGAAACCGGAGTCATCACGCAGCCGCCACAGAAAGTTGAGAACCAGTGGCCCTTTGGCGCGCGGCGCGCGGACTGGCTGTTGCTGGATATTACGCAGGTTGTCGGACGCATTCCATTTTCCTTCGCCTGGAGCGGCGCTGATATGGCGATCCTGTCGGCGCATAAGATTGGCGGGCCAAAAGGTGTTGGCGCTTTGATCCTGCGGCAAGGTATCGATATCGAACCTTTGGCCAGCGGTGGCGGACAGGAAATGGGCCGAAGATCTGGTACTGAAAATGTGGTGGGCATTGCCGGATTTGGCGCGGCTGCCGAGGCTGCTCAGCGCGATCTGGCGGATGGAGTATGGGAAAAAGTCAGAGAACTTAGAAATATTCTAGAAAACGCCCTTGAGGCTGGTGCAATATCTACTATTTTTGTCGGGAAAGATCAGGAGCGACTCCCGAATACCCTGTGTTTCGCGACGCCCGGCTGGAAAGGCGAAACGCAGGTGATGCAGATGGATTTGTCTGGCTTTGCCATCAGTGCGGGATCCGCCTGTTCCAGCGGCAAGGTCAAAACCAGTCGGGTTCTGACGGCAATGGGATTTGATGAGACGGTGGCGTCATGCGCAATCCGCGTATCGCTGGGGCCAGAGACGACTGAAGAAGATGTGCTGCGTTTCGCCGAAACGTGGCTTGAAAAAGAGAAAAAGCATCGCGCGCGGGCTGCGTGATCTGACGGAGGGTAAGTCATGGCCGCTTTGGACCAGACCCAGGTAAAAGAAGGTGTCGATCAGGAAACCGTGGACGCGGTTCGCGAGGTCGGCACATACAAATATGGCTGGGATACCGATATCGAGATGGAATACGCGCCCAAAGGCGTGAACCCGGATATCGTCCGTCTGATCTCGGGGAAAAACGATGAGCCCGAGTGGATGACCGAATGGCGTCTGGCCGCGTTCGAGCGTTGGACCAAAATGGAAGAACCCAAATGGGCGATGGTTCACTATCCGCCAATCGATTTTCAAAACCAGTATTACTATGCCCGCCCCAAATCGATGGAAGAGAAACCCAAATCTTTGGATGAGGTTGATCCAAAGCTGCTCGCCACTTACGAGAAGCTTGGTATCCCTCTGAAAGAACAGATGATTCTGGCTGGTGTTGAAGGGGCTGAGGATGCACCTGCCGAAGGCCGCAAGGTGGCAGTCGATGCAGTGTTTGACTCGGTTTCCGTGGGCACGACTTTTCAGGCCGAACTGAAAAAGGCAGGCGTGATCTTCTGCTCGATCTCTGAGGCGATCAAAGAGCATCCTGAGCTGGTCAAGAAGTACTTGGGAACCGTGGTTCCCGTATCGGACAATTTCTATGCAACATTGAATTCAGCTGTATTCTCGGATGGCTCATTCGTCTACATCCCGCCGGGCGTTCGCTGCCCGATGGAACTAAGCACGTATTTCCGCATCAACGCCGAGAACACGGGCCAGTTCGAACGCACCCTGATCATTGCTGACAAGGGCTCGTACGTCTCATATCTGGAAGGCTGCACTGCACCCCAGCGTGACACGGCACAACTGCATGCTGCCGTGGTCGAGATCATCGTCGAAGAAGATGCCGAGGTGAAATACTCGACCGTTCAGAACTGGTTTCCGGGGGACGAAAACGGCAAGGGCGGTATCTATAACTTCGTGACCAAACGCGCCGACTGCCGGGGTGACCGGTCCAAGGTGATGTGGACGCAGGTGGAAACCGGATCGGCCGTGACATGGAAATACCCGTCCTGCATCCTGCGCGGCAATGAAAGCCAGGGTGAATTCTATTCGATCGCGATTGCCAACAATTATCAACAGGCCGACACCGGCACCAAGATGATTCATCTGGGCAGGAACACCAAGTCGCGCATCGTGTCCAAGGGCATCAGCGCGGGCAAGGCCCAGAACACCTATCGTGGGCTAGTGTCGATGCACCCGAAAGCCAGGGACAGCCGGAACTACACGCAGTGTGACAGTCTGCTGATCGGCGACAAATGCGGCGCACATACGGTTCCCTATATCGAGGTCAAGAACAACTCGAGCCGCGTTGAGCACGAGGCGACGACGTCAAAAGTGGATGACGATCAGCTGTTCTACTGCCGTCAGCGAGGCATGGACGAGGAAGAAGCCGTGGCTCTGGTGGTCAACGGGTTCTGCAAAGACGTGCTTCAGGCGCTTCCGATGGAGTTTGCGATGGAAGCACAGCAGTTGGTGGCCATCTCACTTGAAGGTTCGGTTGGGTGATGACGCGGTCACCCGGAACCCGCATCCGTAAGGATAATGTGCTGACCTGGCTTGGGTACGCATTGCCGGTTCTGGGCGGTCTGCTTGGCGTGGCCTACGTCAACACCCATTACATGGAATTCATCAACCCGGTTTGGGCGGTAGGTGGCGGGGCAATCCTGGGTTGGATTCTCGCCAGACTGATCCGCAGATTGCTGGGCTAGAACAATGCGGGGTCACAGTGCCCCTTGCGATACGCAAAAGGACAAAAAATGCTGGAAATCAAGAATCTGCACGTGAAACTTGAAGAAGAAGACAAGCAGATCCTAAAGGGTGTGGACCTGACGGTTGAAGCCGGCAAGGTACACGCGATCATGGGGCCGAACGGGTCAGGCAAGTCAACACTCAGCTACGTGCTGTCGGGCCGCGACGGGTACGAAGTAACCGAAGGTTCGGCCACTCTGGACGGTCAGGACCTGCTGGAGATGGAACCGGAGGAACGCGCAGCAGCAGGTGTTTTCCTTGCCTTCCAATACCCGGTTGAAATCCCCGGAGTTGGCAACATGACCTTCCTGCGCACCGCAGTAAACGCGCAGCGCAAGGCCCGTGGAGAAGAGGAACTGTCTGCCGCAGACTTCCTGAAAGAAGTGCGTGCCAAGGCCAAGACGCTAAAGATCGACGCGGATATGCTTAAGCGCCCGGTCAATGTTGGTTTTTCGGGCGGTGAGAAAAAGCGTAACGAAATCCTGCAGATGGCTATGCTTGAACCGAAGATGTGCATCATGGACGAAACCGACTCGGGCCTTGATGTGGATGCGATGAAGCTGGTTGCCGAAGGTGTGAATGCCCTGCGGGACGAAGGCCGTGGGTTCCTGGTCATCACCCATTACCAGCGCCTGCTGGATCACATCAAACCTGACGTCGTGCACATCATGGCCGATGGCCGCATTGTCAAAACCGGAGGCCCGGATCTGGCGCTTGAGGTTGAAAACAACGGTTATGCCGACATTCTGGCCGAGGTGAACTGATGGCTTTGCCGCAAGCGAAACAAACCGCAACCGAGGCGCGTCTGGCTGCGCTGACCATGCCTGACGCGGGCTGCACCCGTGGTGCACGCGAAGACGCTTTGGCGCGTGTTCTGGAATCCGGGTTGCCGGGGCGCCGGGATGAGTATTGGAAATACACTCAGCCCGACAGTCTGATTTCTGCCGAGGCTTTGCCTGCGGCGGTGTTTATCAATGATGAACCGGTACTTTTCAACGACCTTGACCGTTTGAAAATTGTCTTTGTAGACGGGGTGTTCAGCGCCGAGGAATCCGATGACCTGTTGCTGGACGGTGTCAAGATCGACCGGATTGAAGACATCTGCTGCAAAGACATTCATTGGGCAAAAGACCTGTATGGCGTTCTGGAAGCGCGTGGCCAGTCCCCGGTTCAACGTCCGTTGGCTGCATTGAACACGGCCTTTGCGTCGGACGGAGTTGCCATTCACGTTACAGGCAAACCCTCTAAACCGATCAACCTGATTTATCGTCATGCCTCGCCGACATCCGATGCGATCCTGCATCACGTTATTCGCGTGGAAAGCGGGGCCGAGGTGACAATTCTTGAATCCGGCCCGGCGGCGTCGCGTTTCAACAAATGCATGGAAATTGAAATTGCCGACAAGGGGACGCTGCATCATGTGCGGGCGCAGGGCAGGGACCATGAACGTCGCGCCGCGACCCATATGTTCACGCGTTTGGGGGCAGAGTCGGTCTACAAGTCCTTCACCTTGACGGCGAATGGGGTGCTGACCCGTAACGAACAGGTCGTTGAACTGACCGGGGACAATGCGGTGGCGCATGTGGCCGGGGCCTGTGTTGGGGATGGTGATTTCCACCATGATGACACGGTGTTCATCACCCATGACGCGGTAAATTGCGAAAGCCGTCAGGTCTTTAAGAAAGTGCTGCGCAACGGTGCGACCGGAGTGTTTCAGGGCAAGATCCTTGTAAAGGAAGGGGCTCAGAAAACTGATGGCTACCAAATCAGCCAATCGCTGCTTTTGGATGATGACAGCCAATTCCTCGCCAAGCCGGAGCTAGAGATCTACGCCGATGACGTGGCGTGTTCCCACGGCTCAACCTCGGGGGCGATTGACGAAACAGCGCTGTTCTATCTTCGGTCACGGGGTGTTCCGGTCAAGGACGCGACCAACATGTTGACGCTGGCGTTCCTGGCCGAAGCGGTGGACGAAATCGAAGACAGTGCTTTGGCAGATGAAATCGTAAGCCGTCTGGAAGGGTGGCTGGCGCGCCGAAGCTGATGGCGCTGTCGTCGGATATCCTGGCAACGTACCGGGGGCCGGGGCGCGTGGTGCGCAGGCTTCTGGATATGGGTCAACGAGAAGACCGGGCGCTGATCTTTGTCATGGCGTTTTGTGTGGTGGCATTCATCGCCCAGATGCCTGGCCTTGCGCGCAAGGCGCATCTGGAAGACGTTGAGCTGAATATGCTTCTGGGTGGTGCTCTGCTTGGATCAGTGTTCATTCTGCCCTTGGTTTTTTACACGCTGGCACTGGTATCTCATTGGGCGGCACGCCTGTTTGGCGGGCAGGGAAGCGCTTATGGTGCGCGCCTGGCACTGTTCTGGGCGCTGTTATCCTCTGCGCCGCTGGTTCTGCTGAACGGCCTTGTCGCCGGATTCATTGGGCCAGGGCCTACCTTGACGTTTGTAGGTCTCGCCTGGGTTGCTGTTTTTGTCTGGTTCTGGGTATCCGGTCTCAGACAAGTGCAAAGGTCCGTCGCATGAATTCGAGTTTTCTGGGAAATCTGGCGGTCCTGACGATCAAGAACCCGGCCGAAGCGGCGCGACGGCTGATGGCGCTCAAGCTGGGACGAGAAGTGCTTTGGTTGGCATTTGCGCTGGCGGTCGTTTTGAACTGCGTTGTCCAATTGGGAATTGATCTGTCGATAACAATGGCGGCGGGTCAACCCTCTCCTGCGCTCGAAAGCATTCCCATGGTTTTGGTGCGCTCGGCCGGGGCCATGATGCTGAGCATTGTCGCGTTCCTGCTGGTCGGGCGAATGCTTGGAGGTCTGGCGAGGTTCGATGATCTGATGGTTCTGACGATCTGGCTGCAATTCCTGCAAATAGCCGCCTTGGTCGTGACGCTGATCTTGAGCCTGACCCTACCGTTCCTGATGATGATGACCTTGTTGGCGACAGCAATCCTGAGCCTTTACGTCACGCTTCATTTTCTGAACGAAGCGCATCAGCTCGGGTCGCTCTGGAAATCCTTTGCGGTAATTGTGTTGTCAGCCCTTGTCGCCATCCCTTTTGTTCTGTTTCTAAGCCCAACCGGGCCCGTCTAGGAATACCACTCTTATGTATGATGTGCAGAAAATCCGCTCTGACTTTCCGATCCTGTCGCGTCAGGTGAATGGCAAGCCTTTGACGTATCTCGACAATGGTGCTTCGGCTCAGAAACCTCAGGTGGTCATTGACGCGGTGACGCGGGCCTATGCCGAGGAGTATTCGAATGTCCATCGTGGCCTGCATTTTTTGTCTAATCTTGCGACAGAGAAATACGAGGCCGTTCGTGGCACGATCGCGCGGTTTTTGGGGGCATCGAACGAGAATGAGATCGTCCTGAACTCTGGTACCACCGAAGGGATAAACCTGATCGCCTATGGCTGGGCTATGCCGCGACTAGAAGCGGGGGATGAGATCGTTCTGAGTGTGATGGAGCACCATGCAAACATCGTACCCTGGCATTTCCTACGCGAACGACAGGGTGTCGTGTTGAAATGGGTCGATGTCGACGCAGAGGGCGGGCTTGACCCTCAGGCGGTAATCGATGCAATCGGGCCGAAAACCAAGCTGGTTGCTGTGACACACTGCTCGAACGTGCTGGGTACGGTCGTGGATGTGAAAGCCATAACTAACGGCGCACATGCCAAGGGCGTTCCGATTCTGGTTGATGGCAGTCAGGGTGCCGTTCACATGCCAGTAAATGTTGAAGAGATTGGGTGCGATTTCTACGCAATCACAGGCCACAAGCTTTATGGTCCGTCAGGGTCGGGTGCGATTTTCATCAAATCCGAACGCATGGCCGAGATGCGCCCCTTCATCGGTGGCGGCGACATGATCAAAGAGGTCAGCAAGGATCAGGTCATCTATAATGACCCGCCAATGAAGTTCGAGGCCGGCACGCCGGGGATCGTACAGACCATCGGTCTTGGCGTGGCGCTGGAGTATATGATGGACCTGGGGATGGAAAACATCGCTGCCCATGAATCCAGCTTGCGCGATTACGCGATGCAACGTCTGACCGGACTGAACTGGTTGCAGGTTCAGGGCACTCGCCCGGACAAGGCAGCGATTTTCAGCTTTACGCTGGACGGTGCTGGCCATGCACACGACGTTTCTACCATTCTCGACAAGAAAGGTGTTGCGGTTCGTGCCGGTCACCACTGTGCAGGGCCGCTGATGGACCACCTGGGGGTGACGGCAACATGCCGCGCCAGTTTTGGTCTCTATAACACTACCGATGAAGTAGATACGCTGATCGAAGCGCTTGAATTGGCGCATGATCTGTTTGCCTGATTTTGGTCTTGATAAGGGTGCGGCAATCGCGATTTGCAGTTGCACCCGGATTGGAACAAGGTTAGCTAACGGCCAAGGCACCTGTAGCTCAGCTGGATAGAGCGCTGCCCTCCGAAGGCAGAGGCCAGAGGTTCGAATCCTCTCAGGTGCGCCACCCAATATTCAACGTCGGATTGAAATCGGAAGCCCTGAGCAGCGGACTTGTCGATTGGATTGCTTAATGCGTTGATCGTGCAGTCATCACAACGGCCCATGAGTGCAAAAATACTGCTGAGTTGCAGTATTTGAGGGAGGGATTCGCTGTCGGGTATCGGGAGTTATTGTAGTAGTTGATTTGGCGGCTCTGCCGCCAATCGCCACAAATGTTAGAAAACCGAGTGGGAAACTCAGTCAGTCAAAAGTTCCAAACAGAACCGATGTGTTCAGGTTTTACCCGCGCCAGGTGCGAACCACGCCGCAATCCATGTGTACGAAGTTCGATCCGTAATATTGACCAACACCACCTGCACGGCACGACATCGCCGCCTTGGCCATCTGCGAAACCGAGCGGGAGGCAAGGCGCAAATCAGCTGCTTGCCCTTCCATGTGAAGCGAATTGCGCGCCACACGGCGGGACCGGGAGCGGAGCATTGCATTGGTCTGAGGAGAGCGGTAGCCAGACAACAGCATATAGGGTTCGTTGACATCCAGCAGGCTGTGTGATGCCGCCATGATATCAATCGTGCGCAAATCGATGGATTTTACCTGATCTGTGCGCCAATCACGCATGAAGTTGTTCACTTCTTTGACAGCGTCCTTGATATACTTACCATCGACCCAATAGATCATATCCAACCGTTCGCCAGTGCGACCAGAATACATACGAATGCGACGAATATCGCCGCCACCGCGTAAAAAGCCTGCTGCGTTGGAGTAGGTGGGTGCTGCTACGACTGCCGTTGCTGCAAACGCTCCCAATAGGGCACGCCGGGTCAAGCCCGAGGAACTGCTCTCTGTCATTTTAGTTTCGTCCCGTACTGTTCCTGCCTGCACACGATGTTACGTGCACTGTCTTAATTATTCCCATCCCAGATGCAGAATGTATGGCACAATCGGAATCGACGGCCAAGAAGTGTTTCAATTGCACCTTTTCAAGGGGGAATTTTCGGCAGTTTTTTGCGCATTTGCCACAGAGCATCACAAATATTTCGCAGTTGTGGGCTTTGGGCCGCGCAGCCGATGCAAACGCGCATCAGGCCCACGAAGAAGCGATTTGGTAAGGATATCGTGAGTGGACAAGCGTTCTGGCACGACTGCATAGTTGATCGACGTATAAATCACCAGTTCAAACTATTGAATTCCAAGGCCATCCTATGTTTTCTGTTCTCCGCACCAGTACCAGCATCCTGTTTGCCGCGTGTTTCGTGGCTACCGCATCCGTCGCCAATGTGTCGTCTGAAGCTACGCCAGGAACTGCGTTTCAGATGGCGATGGCTGAACATACTCAGCAGGCGCCGCAACTGGTTGAGTTCTACCGGGCAAACGGGTTTTTGCCGCTTTGGGTCGGCGATACGCCTGAACACACTCAACGCCGGGCAGCGCTGATAAATGCGCTTACGAGTGCGCATCTGCACGGCCTTCCACAGGCCGAGCCGACTGTTGCCGCCGTGATGGAGAAGATGGAAAAGGCCCGTTCGGTGCGCGATCTCGGTGCGGTTGAAGCAGAACTTAGCCGTATCTTTGTCGAATATGCCGACGCGCTTTATGCGGGCGCAATCCGGCCCGGCAGTGTGGATGATGGGCTGGTTCGGTCCGTAGAACGACGCAGCACTGTTGAGCATTTGCAGGGAATAAGCACTCTGGGCGCGGCCTACTTTACTGTCTTGGCGCCGCAATCACATCAATACCGCGCATTGATGAAGCAGAAGTTGTCCTTGGAAAAGCTGGTATTTCAAGGGGGATGGGGGCCAACAGTTCCCGAAAGCAAACTGGAATACGGCGACACGGGACCGAATGTTGTCAAGCTGCGCGACCGTCTGGTGGTGATGGGTTACATGAAACCGTCCGCCAGCCCGTCTTTCGACAGCGCGTTGCTTGAAGGCGTTCGTGCCTTTCAATCCGCGCATGGGCTTGAAACCGATGGTGTGGCGGGCAAGGGGACGATTGCTGAAATTAACCGTCCAGCCACAGACCGGTTGAAAGCCGTTTACGTTGCGTTGGAACGCGAACGCTGGCTGCCTCGGGAACGCGGCACGCGTCATATCCTTGTGAACCAAGCCGACTTCACGGCCAAGATCGTGGACGAAGGGCAAGTCACTTTTGAAACCCGCGCAGTCATCGGTAAAAATGTGCATGATCGAAGAAGTCCGGAATTTTCGGATGAGATGGAGCATATGGTGATCAACCCAAGCTGGCATGTTCCCCGCTCGATCGTGACCAAGGAATACCTTCCGAAACTGCAATCAAACCCGAATTCCGTGGGCCATATTCTGATAACTGACAGAAGCGGCAGGCAGGTCGATCGGGGTGCGGTGGACTTTACCCAGTTCACGACCAGCAATTTTCCCTTCGCAATGCGTCAACCGCCCAGCCAAAGCAATGCGCTGGGTCTGGTGAAGTTCATGTTCCCCAATAAGCACAACATCTATCTGCATGATACTCCACAGAAAAACCTGTTCTCGCGCGAAGTTCGGGCCTTTTCACATGGGTGTATCCGCTTGGCCCAGCCCTTTGAATTTGCATACGCCCTGCTGGCCAAACAAGAGGAAGATCCAAAGGCATTCTTCCATCGCGTTCTGAACACCGGAAAAGAGACCAAAGTTAATTTGGAACAGAAAGTTCCGGTGCATCTGATTTACCGCACGGCCTATATCGGGCCCAAAGGTGAAGTGCAGTATCGCCGCGATGTCTATGGGCGGGACGGCAAGATTTGGGAAGCCTTGCAAAAGGCAGGGGTGGCCCTGCCGGACGTTCAGGGGTAAGCACAGGGCAAATCCTGCCAAAAGGAAGCCCGCCATGCAGTTTACCGTACAACAGATTGCCGAGTCTCTGGGGGCCGAATGTCAGGGTGACGGCGGCCTGACGATTGTGCGCGCCGCCGAACCGGGCGATGCAGGCCCGACAGATCTGGCGATGGCTATGTCTCCGAAGTACGCCGAGGCGCTTACCAACGGAGCCGCTCGTGCGGCCGTCCTTTGGGAGGGCGCCGACTGGCAGGCGATGGGATTGCGTGCGGCGATTTTTGTAAAACGTCCCCGTATGGCGATGGCTGGCATCACTTCCATGCTGGACCGTGGGCAAGGAGTTGAGCCGGGGATTCACCCCTCGGCCGTGATCGATCCAACAGCTGAAATCAGTTCTGACGTGGCGATTGGACCGTTGGTTGTTGTAGGAGCGCGCGCCCGGATCGGCGCAGGCTCTGTCATAGGGGCACATTGCGCGGTGGGAATGGATGCCATTTTGGGCGACCAGGCAGTGTTGCGCGAAATGGTCAGCATTGGCGCACGGGCGCAGATCGGAGATCGTTTTATTGCGCAACCCGGTGCCCGGATCGGAGGGGACGGGTTCAGTTTTGTTACCCCCGAAGTCTCGGGCGTCGAAAATGTACGCAAGACAATGGGCGATCAGGGTGAGGCCAAAGCTCAGAGCTGGCTGCGCATTCATTCGCTGGGCGCTGTGGAAATCGGTGATGACGTCGAAATTGGTGCGAATTGCACAATCGACAATGGCACGATCCGAAATACGTATATTGGCCACGGTTCCAAATTGGATAACCTGGTCCATGTCGGGCACAACACCCGAGTCGGTCAGGACTGCCTGTTGTGCGGTCAGACTGGTGTGTCGGGTTCGGTTGAGATCGGAAACAACGTGGTACTGGGCGGTCAGACCGGCGTTGTCGACAACATATTCATCGGGGATGGGGTTATTGCCGGTGGCGGCACCAAGATACTTTCCAACGTGCCTGCTGGTCGCGTGATCATGGGGTATCCCGGCGTCAAAATGGAAACGCATACGGACATCTACAAGGCACAACGGCGTTTGCCCCGTATGGCACGCGACGTCGAGGCATTGAAAAAGGCTGTTTTCAAACAGACCCCGAGCGATTAAATCAACCTCAAACTGATAATCAGGGGATCGACATGAGCATCAGCGACCGCGTCATCGCGATCATTGCAGAGCAGGCCGTTCTGGAGCCATCGGATGTAACGCCCGAAAGCACGCTGGAAGATCTGGGTATCGACAGCCTCGGGCTGGTCGAAAGCATATTTGCCATCGAGGAAGAGTTCGACATTTCGATTCCTTTCAATGCCAACGAGCCCGAGGCCAATGACTTCGATATCTCCAATGTGGCCGCGATCATCTCTGGGATCGAAAAGCTTGTGTCGGAAAAGGTCTGACACACGCTCATGAAACGCGTTGTCATTACCGGAGCAGGTACGATCAATTCGCTGGGCCATTCGGTCCCTGACACGCTGGAAGCAATGCGCGAAGGTCGTTGTGGTATTTCGGAACTTGAATTCCGGGATGTTGATCGGTTGGCCATCAAGATCGGCGGACAGGTCCGGGGTTTCGAGGCGGAAGGGCGGTTCAACCGACAGCAGATGTCGCTGTACGACCGCTTCACGCAATTCACCCTGACAGCAGCCAAAGAGGCGATTGAACAGTCGGGCATCGAATTTCACGGCGAACTCGCGGCCAGATCAGGCGTCGTTCTGGGGACCGCGGGCGGTGGTGTTTCGACCTGGGATGACAATTACCGTTCCGTTTATGAGGACGGGAAGAACAGGGTACACCCCTTTGTCGTTCCAAAGCTCATGAACAATGCCGCCGCCAGTCATGTTTCAATGGAACATAACCTAAAAGGCCCCAGTTTCACCGTGTCGACGGCGTGTGCGTCATCAAACCATGCGATGGCTCAGGCTTTTCAGATGGTGCGCAGCGGCGCGGCTCCGGTCATGGTTACGGGCGGGTCCGAATCGATGTTGTGTTTCGGCGGTGTAAAAGCCTGGGAAGGGCTGCGCGTGATGTCGAAAGACGCGTGCCGCCCGTTCAGTGCCAACCGCAACGGAATGGTGCAGGGCGAAGGGGCTGGCGTCTTTGTCTTTGAGGAATACGAACACGCCCGCGCCCGAGGGGCCGAAATACTGTGCGAAGTTGTCGGCTTTGCCATGTCATCGGATGCCTCGGACATTGTGATGCCCAGCAAACAAGGGGCCGCGCGTGCCATGGCCGGTGCCTTGGCCGATGCGAAGCTGAACGCAAAAGATGTAGGTTATATCAACGCGCATGGCACCGGAACAGCTGCAAATGACAAGACCGAATGCGCAGCCGTGGCCGACGTGTTTGGGCCGCACGCAGACGATCTGATGATATCGTCCACGAAGTCCATGCACGGCCACCTGATAGGCGGGACCGGAGCTGTTGAGCTGCTGGCCTGCATCATGGCACTGCGGGACGGTGTCATTGCACCGACGATTGGATATGAGGAACCGGACCCGGAATGCGCGTTGGACGTGGTACCGAACGAAGCACGCGAAGCAAAGGTCGACGTCGCGCTTAGCAACGCATTCGCCTTTGGTGGGTTGAATGCCGTACTGGCCCTGAAGCGGGTTTAGTGAAAAAGCCGCCGTTAATAAAACGGCGGCTTCCACGGATGTTTTTTCTTAGTTTGTGTTGACGTTCAGAGCGTCAAAGCCCGATGTGAAGCCGGAGAGCGACATGTCCATTTCAAGAACCTGATCCGGGAAACGGGCGGGAACCAGTGAAAACGTCGCTTTGGTACCAGCTTTCATCGCGTCGATATCCCCTTGGCTAAGACCTAGTTGCGCGATGCAGCCCACGGGAACGCATTGGTGGTAGTTGTACAATTTACGCGGCGCGCCATCGATTGACAGGGCCAGTTGCGCTTGCAGCAGAGTTTCGAGGGGTACGATCACATTTGCCCAAGCAACGGCGGCACCACCTTCTGGTAGTTTCCCGATGGATACTTCTGCGATCGGATCACCATTTTTACCCTCCAGAACCTGAACGATGGCGCAAGGATCCTCGCCTTCCTGTGCCTTGATACAGGATACGTCCCAATCGCCGAATTCTTCCTTTACGAACTGTTCTCCGACCCGGGGGCCTTCCTGACCAAGGTCCAGACCGGCGTCTGGCGCGGTTGTGGTTGTGTCTTGTGCATACGCTGCGCCGGATAGCAGAACAGCGGCGACCGTGTTGAACGAGAGGATTTTCTTGAACATGAATGCCTCGGGTTGATGATTGATCTTTTTGCTTCGTTTAACACTCTTCTGAACCAGTGTCAGGCACTAACAGAACAGCCTTTGCGAACGTGAACGGATTCTTGCCTGAGGCCTGGAACCGCACCTTCGGAGATTAGAAAAAGGGAGCTGTTCGACCAGCTCCCTTCCCCATAAGTTTCTCCCCGTCGGACTGGCCGACTTATTTATGCGCAAACCCTACGGAAGGGGCGCACACGGGTCAACAGCTATCCTCATTTTTTAATCTATGCGCCAGAATAATAATCCGATGGCCAAACCAAAAGGGCCGTGCCAGCAGGCACGGCCAGTCGACAGGGAGGAAGTCTGCCCCGCACTGCAAGGCAAATAGACTATCGCAGTCAAAGGTTAACTTTGTATGCTGGCGGCAGATCGGTGAACAATAAGGCAATGTTAATGGGCACGAATATCTTTTTGGGCGGTGGCGGTGAAAACTATGGCCAGCCGCAGGAACTGGCGTTGAAATATGCCAACCGCCACGGGTTGATTGCCGGGGCAACCGGTACCGGCAAAACCGTGACATTGCAGATTCTTGCAGAAGGTTTTTCTCAGGCGGGTGTCCCGGTATTCCTCTCGGATGTGAAAGGGGATCTGTCTGGTCTGGCCCTTCCTGGAAGCGAGGCCCACAAACTGCATCAGGCCTTTCAGGACCGGGCCAGTCGGATCGGGTTCGAGGATTTTGCCTATTCTGCCTGCCCGGTGACATTCTGGGATTTGTTCGGTGAACAGGGCCATCCAGTGCGCACGACGGTGACAGAAATGGGCCCGCTGTTGCTGTCGCGGTTACTGGAGTTGAGCGACGCGCAGGAAGGTATCCTGAATATCGCATTCCGCGTGGCCGACGAAGAAGGGATGCCGTTGCTGGACCTCAAGGATCTACAGGCGCTGCTGGTCTGGATCGGAGAGAATCGGGCGCAACTGTCATTGCGATACGGCAATGTATCCACGTCCTCGATTGGGGCGATCCAGCGACGTCTGCTGGTTCTCGAGAATCAGGGCGGAACAAAACTGTTTGGCGAACCGGCGCTGGATTTGGCCGATCTGATGCGAACTGACGAAAACGGGCACGGAATGGTGAACATTCTGGCATCAGACCAGCTGATGGCAGCCCCACGGCTATATGCAACGTTTCTGTTGTGGCTGTTGAGTGAACTGTTCGAAGAGCTGCCAGAGGTCGGAGACCCCGAAAAACCAAAGCTGGTGTTCTTTTTTGACGAAGCCCATCTGTTGTTCGACGATGCGCCAAAGGTTCTGGTGGACAAGGTTGAACAGGTCGCCCGCCTGATCCGTTCAAAGGGTGTGGGGGTATATTTTATCACTCAGAGCCCTGCTGACATCCCGGAAGATATTCTTGGACAGCTGGGCAACCGTATACAGCACGCACTAAGGGCATTCACGGCGCGGGACCGAAAGAACCTGAGGCTGGCCGCTGAAACCTATCGCGAAAACCCGACTTTCGACACGGAAACGGCAATTCGCGAAGTCGGCGTTGGCGAAGCTGTCACCTCAATGCTGCAAAAGAAAGGCGTTCCGGGCGTGGTCGAGCGTACGCTTATTCGTCCGCCGGGATCTCAGCTGGGGCCAATTTCAGATGCCGAACGCCGGGATATCCTTGCCGCCTCGGCGATGGCAGGGAAATACGATAAGAGCGTAGATCGAAAATCTGCCTTCGAGATTCTTCAGGCGCGAGCCCAAGCTGCGGCCAGTGCAGCGGAACGGGCGGAATCCGACGAAGTTCTTGAAGCGCAATCGCCGATCGAACGCGAATACTCTTCCGCCCGCAGATACTCCGGCAGCCGGGTCGGTCGGTCCTCATCCCGGGTTGAGCGCAAGCAGGACACCTTCGCCACGGCAATGACCGAAGCGGTGATCAAAGAGCTTAAAGGTACAACCGGGCGCCGGATCGTGCGCGGTATCCTCGGCGGATTGTTTCGCAACAGGTAAAAACGTAGCGTCCTTGGTGGGCGCTACAGCGTTTACTTCAGTCGGCGTTGGCCTTCCTGGCGACAATAGGCGTCAGCCTCGGGAACAGACATCTTCGTGGCTGGGAAGTCGATTGCACGGTCCCAGGTCACGCGATCCTGACGATACAACTGACAGGTCACGACACCTTTTGGTGTCTGTACTTTGACCGGCGTCGTCTCAAGATCTTCGGGACTGGGGACGCAGGCGGATACTGCAACGGCAATAGCCGGAAACAGAATGAGTGATTTCAGATGTGGTGCTTTCATTTTCTACTCTTGTCTACTCGTCTTGTTGATCGATTGAAACGGCATAGGCGAGGGTGAGTGCCAGCAACCTGCCGCAAATCGAAAACACTGTGGTGGGTTCGTTTATTCAGAAAAACCTTAAGAATCAAGAAACCGCGCCAGATAAGTGGCGCGGTTTTGCGCATTGGAACGTGGCGCGGACCTATTTCTCGGGGATCAGACCCCTTGGGCTGAATCTGAGAACAATCAACAGGATCAGGCCCATCGTGAACAGGCGCATATGTGCGGCACTATCAATAAGATGTGCCTTCAGCGCGCTGCCATCCGGCAAGCCTGCAGTGATAACACTCATCAACCACAAGCCAATCGGTTCGACCTGAACCCACAAGAACCATATCAGGAACGCACCCAAAACGGCCCCGAAGTTGTTGCCCGAACCGCCAACGATCACCATGACCCAAACCAGGAAGGTAAAGCGCAGCGGATTGTAAGTGCCCGGCGTCAGCTGTCCGTCCAGAGTGGTCATCATCGCGCCTGCGATGCCGCAAATGGCCGACCCTAATACGAAAATCTGCAAGTGGCGACGGGTGACGTCCTTGCCCATCGCTTCGGCTGCAATTTCATTGTCGCGGATTGCGCGCATCATACGGCCCCACGGGCTTTTCAGCGCCATTTGCGCCATCCAGAGCAGCACCAGAAGAACCAGCATGAACAGCAGCGAATACCCAAGTTTCACCGAGAGGGTGGATGCAGTGACCGGATCCAGCCCCAGCCATTCGGCGCGGGCAAGAAAAGCCGGATCTTGCTGCAAGTCAACTTCATACCCGACAACCGGGGAGGGACGCGGGATGCCATAGACGTTCTTCACGCCGCGGGCCAACCAGTCCTCGTTCTTCATGACGGCGATGATAATCTCGGCGATACCCAGTGTGGCAATTGCCAGATAATCTGACCGCAGCCCTAGCGCGGTTTTGCCAATCAGCCACGCCGCCCCGGCAGCCAGCAGACCTCCGGCAGGCCAGGCCAGCAGAACGGGCAGGTTCAGTCCACCGATGTTACCGGCAATCGCCGGGTCAATGGCCTCGACCGCGGCAACATTGGGGTCGAACACGGCCCGGTAGAGGAAGAAGCCGACGATAAGGACAGTGATTATTGTGAGCGTTTGCACCCGGCCTTTGGGTATTCTTGTTGCCACCAGTACGGCTGCAACAACGGTGGCAGCCCCCAGTAGCAAGGACAGAACGATACCATAACCGCCTGCGCCCCAAGCGCCCGGAGTAGGCTCTGTCGAAACCAGAACCACGGCCAGACCACCCAGCGCGACGAAGCCCATAACCCCTACGTTAAACAGGCCCGCAAAGCCCCACTGCAGGTTCACACCGATCGCCATGATGGCCGAGATCAGCCCCATGTTCAGGATCAGAACGGCAGTGTTCCAACTTTGCGTGAAACCGGTCAGCAGAATCAGACTGCCAACAGCTATGAAAAGCAGAGTGTTTTTGACAGATTCGGTCATACTGCTTTTCCCTTGAACAGGCCCGTGGGCTTAAACAGAAGCACGATCAGCAGGATGACAAAGCTGACAGCGAATTTGTAATCGGTGGACAGGAGCTGGACCAATCCGGACGGCTCCAGGTTTTCGGGGGCCACATAGGTCAGTACTTTTTTCCAGGCATAGGTGATCGTCACCTCGGAAAACGCGATGATGAACCCGCCGGCAATTGCGCCCAGTGGGTTACCAAGGCCACCCACGATGGCCGAAGCGAATATCGGCAGCAGAAGCTGGAAATAGACGAAGGGTTTAAAGCTCTTGTCCAACCCGTAAAGAACACCCGCTGTGGTCGCCAAGGCGGCCACGATGATCCAGGTGATCATCACAACACGTTCAGGGTTGATGCCGGACAAAAGCGCCAGATCCTCGTTGTCGGAATAGGCGCGCATCGATTTCCCGGTTCGTGTTTTATTGAGGAACCAGAACAACAAGGCCACGGCAATAACGGCCACTATCAGTGTAATCCCTTGCGAGGTCTTGATAGCCAGCCCCTCTTGTAGGCCTGTCATGGATTTGAAGTCCCGCGCGGATATCAGGAATCTTGCACCGTCCGAAAACTTTTGGTCATCCGGCCCGATGATAAAGCGCACCAAACCGTTCATGATGAACATTACACCCATTGATACGATCACAAGGATAACCGGCTTGGCCTTTTGTTCGCGGTAAAAGCGGTAGACCAGCCTGTCCGTGACCAACACCAGCAGGATGCAGCCAAGGATGGCAAAGGGCAGGGCGAGCAGGGCAGTCGGCAACGGCCCAAAGCTGACACCAGCGGCCTGTAAGCCCCAAGTGACAAGCACAGCGATCATCGCCCCAAAGGCCATGGTGTCACCATGTGCAAAGTTCGAAAACCGCAGGATGCCGTAGATCAGGGTCACGCCAAGCGCTCCCAATGCCAGCTGGCTGCCATAGGCAATCGCAGGCACGATGACAAAGTTGGCCAGTGTGACCAACGCGTTCAGTAAATCCATGAATTCTTCTCACTGTCCGGGTGCGGCTTTATGGCATGTGTACCATTGGTAATTCAACACACGGCTATGGTTTTCAACGAATTGGGCGAACGTTTTTTGCCAGGGTAACGCGGAACCAGCAAGGCTTGTGAGTTTCCGAGAACCAAACGCGCAGGTGAAGCCGCGCGACTTTTGAGGTCAGCGTGGCCACCCGGCAGTTTTGCTTGGATGCAAAGTCACGCCTGAACGTCTTGGCATTTGCCGAAATCTTCGTCGGCATGGGGACCTTTGACAGACAGATCATAGGACATGTCGTCAAGTTGAACCACCAGCGTCATCACGTTCTGACCTTCGATATACATGAACGTCATGCTTCCCACGCCTTTGAGGATCACAGCATCGCCTGCGGCTATTGGGGTTTCAATGTTACCTTTGTCACCGTCCGCGGCACGGCTAAGGCGGATTTCGCTGCCGTCGCGGTCGGAGGTGCACAATAGGTGGCGTTCTTCGGCTACTGCCTGAGTGGCCGAAAATAGGGCAAGCGGCAAAGCGATCCAGAGTTTCATAGTCTGCGGGTCCTTGTCTTCGATTTTGCATTCGCCTTCGAACTGTCGAGCCATTGGTTCAGTAATATGGCCCGACCGGCGTGGATGGCCCGCCTAAAGCTCCATTATGTCACAAATTGAACTTAAGCGTGTTTTTTGCCCTTTGAATCACGCGTGAAAATAACCGATTTGGTCTCGTGAAAGAGCCATTAAAACAAATAAATAATAGTCATGTTTAACGTCCTCAAATTTAACGCACCATTATCCTGACATATTGAAAACACAATCAGACATGGGTTGAGCGATTCAGGTTCAAAGTGACCCGCGCCGGGCCGTTCTGTCTGCCAATCTAGGGCCCCAGATTGTTCTTGTCTCAAGCTGAGCGCACACCACCTCACCAGGCCTCAAGTTCCGGTGAAATAGCTGGTTCAGGTCTATGATACGAAAGGGTTTTTCCTAAATTCACTTCGTTGAGCTGCGGAAGATGTGATTGTCGAGCGCAGCCAGGACCGAAATATAAGGCTGATCTCGCGAGCGTAATAGCGCGCGAAGGCAGGCATAAGTAACAGAAGGAAGAAACTCATGAGATTTACCGCGCTGATCACGGCTGGCCTGTTGATGCCCACATTCGTACAAGCTGCAATCGACGACCCGCTGAATGGCGCGGATTTTGTCGTCAATTGCCTCTCCGACAAAAACGGGGGATCGGTGACTCTGGCGCGGTCGGGTGAGACGGACAAGGGGTTCATCGTGGCCGAAAACATCAAGGGCGAGGCGAAGATTATTCCCGGTCTGAACTCGCTCACCTTCCTGCATATCATGGATCAGGACGTGGTGACCTTTGTGGTGGATTTCGATAACCTGCACTATGACATGTCGGTCAAAGGTCCACATGCCGCGAATGACTCCGGATATTGTAGCAATCCGGCGGGGTGAGAATTAGGAAGGCGGTTGCACTTAGTTATGCAGTGATTTTCTACACTGTTTTCCTTGAAGCAACGTGTTTCTGCGAACCCACTGCTAGAATGAGGAGGACGGTGCGCACCAAATGGGAGTTTGTGCGCCGTCTCATCCTCAACCGCCCAAGAAACTCTTTCTCACTTCCGGATCAGCCAGCAATTCCTTGCCCGTACCGGTATAGGCGTTTCGCCCCTGAACCAGCACATATCCCTTATCGGCAATCTCCAGTGCCTGGCGGGCGTTTTGTTCAACCATCAGGATCGGCAGGCCGGTGCGTGCGACCTCGATGATGCGGTCAAAAAGCTCATCCATCACGATGGGTGAGACACCTGCGGTGGGCTCGTCCAGCATCAGGACCTTGGGTTGCGTCATCAGCGCGCGACCCACGGCAACCTGTTGGCGCTGACCGCCAGACAGTTCGCCGGCAGGTTGGTTGCGTTTGTCACGCAGAATTGGGAACAGATCATAGACCTGCTCCATCGTGTCCGAGAAATCGTCGTGACGGATAAAGGCACCCATTTCCAGATTTTCCTCGACAGTCATCGAGGTGAAAATGTTCGATGTCTGAGGAACAAAGCCCATACCGCGGATCACGCGATCTTGTGGGGTGAGGCTGGTGATATCCTCGCCGTCTAGACGTACAGAGCCGGCGCGCACATCCAGCATCCCAAACACGGCCTTCATCGCCGTTGACTTGCCCGCACCGTTGGGGCCGACGATAACGGCGATCTCACCCTTGTCCACGGCAATGGTGCAGTCATGCAGGATATCCGGGCCTTTGCCATAACCGCCGGTCATGGTGTCGCCGATCAGAAACGGGCCGCCTTCAACGCGATGAGTCGTCCCGCTTTTACGATGGGCAGGCGTCATTGTTCCGATACCTTGCGTGTT
This sequence comes from Ruegeria sp. O6, assembly GCF_056535045.1. Lineage (NCBI taxonomy): Bacteria > Pseudomonadati > Pseudomonadota > Alphaproteobacteria > Rhodobacterales > Roseobacteraceae > Ruegeria > Ruegeria sp. O6. Next base: position 335,523 of record NZ_JBQERM010000001.1, read on the forward strand.
GGTAATCGATGCGTCCTTGTTGCCCTTGTCGTCCTGATAGGGGTTGTCGCTCATGCCAGCGGTCATGTCTGGGCCTCCAGCTTGTCTTTGTTTTTGAGGCCGGTGCCAAGATAGGCTTCGATCACGTGCTCGTTTGCCTTGATCTCATCCAGAGTACCCTCGGCCAAAACCTTACCCTCGGCCATGCAGATGACCGGGTCGCAGATCTTGCCGATGAAATCCATGTCGTGCTCGATGACAACAAACGTATAACCACGCTCTTTGTTCAGGCGCAGGATCGTATCAGCGATGGTCATCAGCAGGGTGCGGTTCACGCCTGCTCCGACCTCGTCCAGAAATACGATCTTGGCGTCCACCATCATGGTACGACCAAGTTCCAGCAGTTTCTTTTGACCGCCCGAAACCTGACCGGCCTTGTGATCGGCCAGATGTTCGATGGTCAAAAACTCCAGCACCTCGTCTGCCTTGGCTTTCAACGCGCGCTCTTCATCAGCGATGCGCTTGCGTCCGAACCAGGTATTCCACAGCGCCTCACCCGATTGCGCACCGGGCACCATCATCAGGTTTTCGCGGCAGGTCATCGACGAGAATTCATGCGCGATCTGGAACGTGCGCAGCAAACCTTTGTGAAACAGCTCATGCGGAGGCAGGCCAGTGATATCTTCACCATCCATAACCACCTTTCCGCTGGTCGGAGGCAAAACACCGGCGATCACGTTGAACAGAGTGGTTTTTCCGGCCCCGTTGGGCCCGATCAGGCCGGTGATCGACCCTTTTTGGATTTCCAGCGACGCCCCGTCCACCGCGTGAAACCCGCCGAAATGCTTATGCACGTCCTCGACGACGATCATGGTATCCCCTTGCCTTGTCCCCGTGAAACGAGGTGCAGCCTTTTGTCATTGAAACAGCCCGGACACAAGGCCCGGGCTGTCTGATTTTATAGCTTGATATGCGGGATCAACGGAAGTTGACGGTCTTGTTTTCGCCGTCGGTCACTTCGATCTCGCGGTACGACCCTGCGCTTTCGCCGGGGCCGATCAACTCGACACCGGACGCGCCGACATAGTCGATGTCCTGACCGGCGGCCAGCAGTTCCAGACCTTTGGCCAGTTCACCCGGATAGATCTTTTCACCCGGCGCATTGGCGACGTCCATAACTTTGCCCGCGTAATCTGCCGGGTTGGTCGAACCGGCGGCTTGCATGGCGAACATGAACAGCGCTGCCGCGTCATAGGATTCGGGCGAATAGGGCGACGACCCGTCAAACCCGGCTGCTTCAGCCAGTGCAAAGTACTTTTCTGCACCTTCACCACCCGACCCGGCGATCTGACCGAACGAGCCGTTCAGGTCGGGGCCGACATTTGCGGGCAGCGAGTCGCCAATCATGCCACCGGGCAGACCAAAGGTGTCAAACGCACCGCTGTCCAGCGACGACTGGATGATGCCCAGACCACCCTGGTCCAGATAACCCGCGACAACCAGAATGTCGCCACCGGCCGAGGCCAGCGCGCCAACTTCAGCCGAATAGTCGGCCTTGCCGTCTTCATGCGCCGTAACGATGGTCACTTCGCCGCCAACCGCTTCGAAGGACGTCTGGATCGCATCGGCCAGACCTTTGCCATAGTCGTTGTTGGTATAGGTCAGCGCGATCGAGTTGATGCCGCGATCCTTGAGGATATCAGCCATAACCTGACCTTCGCGTGCATCCGATGGCGCGGTGCGGAAGAACAGGCCGTTGTCCTCCATGGTCGACAGGCCGGGCGAGGTCGCCGACGGCGAGATCATGACCATGCCGTTTGGAATGGCAACGTTCTGCAGGATCGCGCCGGTTACACCCGAACAGTCGCCGCCGATGATGCCTGCAACGCCGTCAGCGATCATACGCTCGCCGTTCGAGGTGGACAGACCATTGTCTATACAGCCGGTATCAGCACGTACACCAGCCACGCTGGCACCGTTCATGAACTTGCCGGATTCGTTGACTTCGGCGATTGCCAGCTCGGCACCCGATCCCATGGCGGGGGCAAGCGATTCAATCGGGCCGGTAAAGCCGATCAAAATCCCCAGTTTGACATCTTCGGCCATGGCTGCGCCGGCCAGCAATGCAGTTGCTGCAGTTGCAGTAAGCAGCTTTTTCATATGGTTACTCCCAGTTGTGAACGTATTCGTTCTGGCGACGACCCTAGGCAAGCTGTTCGGAAAAGAAAAGTCCTAACGCAAACGTGTTTTTTTCGTTTGAAATTCTATCTGTTTTGTTTGGACTCACCCCTGATTGTCACCGAAAGGGACCAGAATGCTCAGAACGGCGATGATTCTCTCTTTCTCACTGTGCGCCTTGAGTGCCGCGGCCCAGACGCTGTCGGTTTCAGCCGGGATTGTCCAACTGGAAGAAATGGTTGGCGGGCTAGAGACCCCATGGGCGATTGGCATTTTACCCGATGAAAGCTTCCTCGTCACGGAACGGGATGGAAGGTTGCTGTATGTTCGAAATAGACAAGTGGAGGATGTTTCAGGCGTTCCAAAGGTCGCGACTTTGGGGCAAGGCGGATTGTTGGACGTCACGATCTCACGCGATTTCAATCAAAGCCGAGAGGTCTTTCTGACCTTCGCAAAACCGCAAGGCCACGGTGCAGGAACTGCTGTTGCGGTTGCGCGCCTTTCCGAGACTGGCAAAAACCTTCAGAACCTTCGAGTAATTTTCGAGGCATCGCCAGGTGGTAAAGGTGGTCGCCATTTTGGCAGCCGTGTGGTCGAAAAGCCGGACGGGACATTATTCGTGACCTTGGGCGAACGGGGACAGGCAGAGAATGCACAGGATCGGTCCAATCCCATGGGCTCGGTCATTCGCATCAATCGCGATGGGACAGTTCCGGCGGATAACCCCTTTGTCGGGCAATCGAATATCGAACCCGAAATATGGTCTTACGGCCATCGAAATCCGCAGGGCGCGGATTTGGACGCGCTTGGCCGACTTTGGATCTCGGAACACGGGGCGCGGGGTGGCGATGAAATCAACCAACCCCGTGCAGGGCGGAATTATGGTTGGCCGGTTATTTCATATGGCACGCATTATTCGGGTGAAAAAATCGGCGACGGTACAGCTAAAGAAGGGCTGGAACAGCCAGTTTACTACTGGGATCCTTCCATAGCGCCGTCCGGTCTGCTGGTTTTTTCCGGCAAGCTATGGCCGCAATGGAAGGGTGATATCTTCGTAGGGTCGTTGAAATTTGACCATATCGCACGGCTTCACGGTCAGCCGATGCACGAGGCCGAACAGATCAGAAGCCCTGAAACCGAGCGCGTCCGCGATATCGTCGAAGCGCCAGATGGGTCGATCTGGTTTATCTCGGTTGGGCGGGGGGCAGTTTACAGAATGGCTCCGGCGGAGTGACCTTACACCGATAGCCGCCCGCTCTGCGCTCCGCGTTCGCGATAGGGCGTGGTGTTGTAATGTGCGCGGTAGCATTTCGAGAAATGGCTGGGCGAGGCAAAGCCGCATGCCAGGGCTACGTTGATGACGCTCATATCCGTTTGCATCAGCAGGTTCCGCGCCTTGTGCAAGCGAAGTTCCATATAGTACCGCTTGGGCGAGCGGCTGAGATAGCGCCGGAACAGACGCTCAAGCTGGCGAGTCGACATACCGACTTCCTTGGCCAGAATCGAAGGAGAGATCGGCTCTTCGATGTTCTTTTCCATCATGAGAATGACCTGACTCAGCTTGGGGTGCCGGACCCCAATCCGCGTCGGTGTCGACAGACGTTGCGTATCCTGATCTGTCCGGATTGACGAATAAATCATCTGGTCCGCCACCGCATTTGCCAGGTCTTCGCCAAAATCGTCTGCAATCAACTTGAGCATCAGATCGATAGACGAGGTCCCCCCTGCCGTTGTCATACGACCGCCGTCAATTTGAAAGACAGCCTTCGTCAACTCGACCTCATCGAATTCTTCGATGAAACTGTCTGAGTTTTCCCAATGTATCGTCGCCCGCTTGTTGTCCAGTAACCCGGCCTTGGCCAGGGTATAAGCAGCCGTGCACAGACCGCCGATGCGCAATCCGCGCCGTGCCTCGCGTCGTAACCAGTTCAGAATGCGTTTGGTGGTGGCTGCCTGTACGTCAACGCCTCCGCAAATCAGAACGACATCGTCGCGCTGCAACTCCTCAAGATCACGGTCCAGCTTGAATTCGGTCCCGGCCGAACATGAAATCGAGTTTCCGCCTTCACCGGAAAGTGTCCATGTATAAAGCTGTTTGTCCGCCATGCGATTTGCGATGCGCAGACTGTCGAGCGCTGACGCAAAAGACAGCAGCGAAAAATTGTCCAACAGGACAAAAACGAAATGGCGGGGCGTGGCCCCAGCATTTTCGACCGTGACTGCTTGGCGTTGCACTTGCATGACAAAATGTCCTTAATTCTGCGCAGGAAAACCTGGTATCCCGCAGCGTATTTGGCAGTCACCATGATCAAAGCTTGTTTGCGGCGTCAAGAGGCGCAAATGGGATATGGTCACTCTTCATTGCTTTTTGTATAGAGGCGACCTGAACACTTCAGCGGAGATCAAAGCTATGACCGAATGGCAAAAATCGAACTGGCGCAACAAGCCCCGGGTTCAGATGCCAGACTATACCGACGCGGCCGCATTGGCCAAGGTCGAGGCCCAGCTTTCGCAGTATCCCCCGCTAGTCTTTGCCGGTGAGGCGCGGCGCCTCAAGCAACATCTTGGTGCCGCCGGTCGCGGCGAGGCCTTCCTTCTGCAAGGCGGGGATTGCGCTGAAAGCTTTGAACAATTCAGCGCCGATGCGATCCGTGACACCTTCAAGGTGATGCTGCAAATGGCGATGGTTCTTACCTATGGTGCCAAGGTGCCGGTGGTTAAAGTCGGTCGTATGGCCGGCCAATTTGCAAAGCCACGCAGCGCCCCGACCGAGGTTGTGGAAGGTGTCGAGCTGCCCAGCTACCGCGGTGACATCATCAACGAACTGGCGTTCACGCCCGAAGCGCGGATTCCGAATCCCGAAAAGATGTTGCAGGCCTACACGCAGGCGGCGGCCACGTTGAACCTGCTGCGTGCCTTCTCAACTGGTGGCTTCGCCGACATGAGCCGCGTCCATTCGTGGACTCTGGGCTTTACCGACGAACAGGATGTTCAGAAGTACTCTGAGGTGGCAGATCGCATTCAGGACACCATCGACTTCATGGAAGCGGCCGGTATCACGGCAGACACGACACACGAATTCTCGACTGTTGAATTCTACACCAGTCACGAAGGTCTGTTGCTGGAGTACGAAGAGGCGCTGACCCGTCTGGATTCGACCTCGGGCAACTGGCTGGCCGGGTCTGGTCACATGATCTGGATCGGCGACCGTACGCGACAGCCTGATGGTGCACATGTCGAGTTCTGTCGTGGCGTTCTGAACCCGATTGGGTTGAAATGTGGTCCGACGACGACGGCAGAAGACCTCAAGGTTCTCATGTCGAAGCTGAACCCTGAAAATGAAGAGGGCCGCCTGACTCTGATCGCGCGCTTTGGCGCGGGCAAGGCGGGTGAACACCTTCCGCGTCTGGTCAAGGCCGTGAAGGAAGAAGGCGCCAAGGTCACTTGGGTCTGCGACCCGATGCACGGCAACACCATCAAGTCGGCCACGGGCTACAAAACCCGTCCGTTCGATTCTGTCCTGCGTGAGGTACACGATTTCTTTGGCGTGCATCAGTCTGAGGGCACGATCCCCGGCGGTGTCCATTTCGAGATGACCGGTCTCGACGTTACCGAATGCACCGGTGGTGTGCGTGCTGTAACCGAAGAGGATCTGTCGGATCGCTACCACACCGCTTGCGACCCGCGCCTGAACGCGTCTCAGTCGCTGGAACTGGCGTTCCTTGTGGCGGAAGAACTGACCAACCTGCGCCGCAACGGGTCAAAACGCGCCGCAAGTTAAGCGTTCGAAAAGAAAGAAAAACAGCGGGCCATCGGTCCGCTGTTTTTTGTTCCGGGTGTTCAGACTGGTTCAGTCATCGCGCGACACGACCAGACGAAGGTGTTTGGCCGCGCGTTTGAAATCCGTTTGGTCTTCGGCAAAACCGTCAACGGTTTGAGGCACAGCAGGAACTGGTGCCTGAACTTCCGAAAACGATTTGATCCGCGTATCAGTAATCGAAAATCTGCGTGGGGTTTTACCAATCGCACCATCCGCAACCATGACGCCCAGAACCCGGCTGACGTCGCCCAGATCGCTTTTGAGCGGCAAAAGGATCATGCAGGCCTGCATCCGGGTACGTCCCAGTATCCCGCTCGAATCCAACCCCAGTTCGGCAACGGCGGGTGCTGCGAAAACCTGCTCCAGAACGTCCTTAAGACTGGCGCGGTCATCAGGTTGAAAAAAGGCCGTCACAGGCATGCCGCGAACCTCCATCCCCGCAAGCGCGTTCAAGTGGCTTCCGGCAAGGCGAAACCGGGCCAGGCCGGGCGCGATCCGTTCAAGAATGAAAGTATATTCAAGTATGTTTTCCAGTCCACGCGGGTCGACCTGAGACCGCATCGGAACACCGTCACCGCTCAGCAATGCAGTCCAATACGCCTCGGCCTGGCGGATCGGCGTAAGGCTGCGCCCACTGTCAAAGCGATCCATTGCGACGATCTTTCCAAAATCTGACCCGGAACCAGTCCCGAAAAAGGTTTTCATTTTCTTCACCCGAACGTCAATTGGCCGCCATTTTCATAAAATGCAACACAACCGGAGCATTTGTGGCCTGCAAGCCATTACCAGGGGTAGTTTGACTCGGGTTTATTCAATTTTGGAGTAATTCTTTAACGAATGGTTAACTTACGCCAAACAAATGCTGCCTCAGCAAACTCTTGCTCTGCACCGGCCAATCGCATTAGGTGCGGCACACATCCAAAAGGGTGAGGTCACAGGAAAGGACAGTCATGATCAGATCCATGACCGGGTTTGCCTCGGGGAAAGGGGAATACGGACCGCACAGCTGGACATGGGAGTTGCGCAGTGTCAACGGCAAAGGCCTTGATATGCGCTTGCGCGTCCCTGATTGGCTGACCGGGCTTGAGGTGGTCCTTAGGGCCACGCTGTCAAAATCCCTGAGCCGTGGGAATGTGACCCTGTCAATGCGTCTGACCCGCGAGGACTCTGCCTCGGAGCTGGCCTTGAACGAGGTCGCTATGGCCGCTGCCCTGAGCGCATTGGATCAAACACACAAGATGGCAGCTGCGCGCGGTATCGCTCTGGAACCGGCGCGGGCTTCGGACCTTTTGACACTGAAAGGCATGTTGGATGCAACCGCAGATGCGGATGATCCCGCGCCATTGGTGGCGCGCCTGACCGAAGATTTCAACGACCTGTTGGCCGCTTTTGTCGATATGCGCCGGGCCGAGGGCGAAGCGTTGGCCGCCGTGCTGTACACTCAGTTGGATCAGGTTGCGGCGCTGACAGCTCAGGCAGCTGATCTGGCCGTGCATCGTAAGGACAAGATGGCCGCGACACTGCGGGACAATCTGGCACACGTACTGGACAACGCGCAGGGCGCGGACCCGGATCGCGTCGCGCAGGAACTGGCTTTGATCGCGGTCAAAGCCGACATTACCGAAGAGATCGACCGCCTGTCTGCACATGTGGCCGCAGCAAGAGAGCTGCTTGTGCAGGACGGGGCTGTCGGACGCAAGCTTGATTTCCTGATGCAAGAGTTCAACCGCGAAACCAACACGCTATGTTCCAAGGCTCAGAGTACGGAGCTGACGGCTGTCGGGCTGGAACTGAAGGCGGTGATCGATCAGATGCGCGAACAAGTGCAAAACGTAGAATAAAGATGGGAACGACTGATATGGCGGATCGCCGAGGCCTTTTAATCATCCTGTCTTCCCCGTCCGGGGCAGGCAAATCCACCCTGGCAAAGCGGCTGATGGACTGGGACAAGGACCTTGAGTTTTCGGTTTCGGCCACAACCCGTGCCCCGCGTCCGGGGGAAGAAGATGGGCGGGACTACTATTTTCTTTCTGAAGACGAGTTCAAGCAGAAGGTCGCCGATGGCCAGATGCTGGAACATGCGCATGTCTTCGGTAACTTCTACGGCTCACCCGCTGATCCGGTTCGCAGTTCGATCCACGCAGGCAAGGACGTGCTGTTCGACGTGGACTGGCAAGGCGAGGTTCAGATCCGCAACTCGGATCTGGGTAAGCATGCGTTGTCGATCTTCATCCTGCCGCCTTCGATCCCCGAACTGCGCCGCCGTCTGGAATCACGTGGGCAAGATAGCGATGAAGTTATCGCAAGGCGGATGCTCAAAAGCTGGGACGAGATCAGCCACTGGGGCTATTACGATTATGTCCTGATCAATGACGATCTTGAGGCGACCGAGAAGAAGCTGAAGACCATCGTCAGCGCCGAACGGATGCGCCGTATTCAACAGCCAAATCTGCAACAGCACGTGCGCAAACTTCAAAACGAATTCGAGGGGCTGTCATGACGATCTACGCTTTAGGCGAGCACATGCCCGAAATTCACGAGGACACGTGGGTTGCGCCCGATGCCAACCTGATCGGCAAGGTTGTGCTGGAACAGGGCGCCTCGGTTTGGTTCGGCTGCACGATTCGCGCAGATCACGAGGAAATCCGCGTTGGTGCAGGTAGCAACGTTCAGGAAAACTGCGTCATGCACATCGACGCCGGGTATCCTTTGTCGATCGGTCCGAATTGCACCATCGGACACAAAGTGATGTTGCACGGGTGCACAATCGGAGAAAATACTCTGATCGGAATGGGCGCGATTGTTCTGAATGGTGCCCGGATCGGGCGGAATTGCCTGATCGGGGCAGGGGCCCTGATCACGGAAGGCAAGGAGATTCCGGATAATTCCCTTGTGATGGGGTCTCCGGGCAAAGTGGTGCGCCAGCTTGACGAGGCCGCAGCAAAACGGATTACCCTAAGCGCGCTGCATTATCAGGAAAACATGCGCAGGTTTCGGGACACTCTGAGACCTGTTCAATAAAGCGCGCGGATTGATCGGGGTTTGAAGCATGTCAGATGACCTTCTAGACGGATTTGTTCAGGCCATCCCAATGCCCGCGCTGATAGTGGATCAGACCGAACGGATCATTGCCGCCAATACGGATGCGAAAACCCTTCTGGGGCAGAATATCGAGGGGCGGCATTTCGCGACCATCCTGCGGCAGCCACAGGTTCTTGAAGCGATTGAGCAAAGCCTCCAGTCCAAAGGAAGCAAGGCAGCGCGTCATCTTTCCAATGATGGCGCGCAGGACACAACATTTGATGTGCAATGCCGGTATATGAACGGGGTCGGAGCTGTGTCGGGCGGGGCCGTTCTGACCACTTTTCAAGATGTCACGCATCTGGAGCAGGCAAGTCAGATGCGCCGCGACTTTGTTGCCAATGTCAGTCACGAGTTGCGGACGCCTTTGACGGCGCTGATGGGCTTCATTGAAACCTTGCGCGGCCCTGCACGTAACGATCCGGCTGCGCGTGACCGGTTCCTGCAAATCATGGCCGATGAAGCCAACAGGATGAACCGGCTGGTTGGCGATCTTTTGTCCCTGAACCGCGTGGAAAGCGAAGAAAGAGTTCGCCCAAATAAACAGCTGGAGCTGACAGGGCTGCTGCAATCCACCATGAACTCGTTGCGCCCCCTTGCGGAAGAGGCGGGCGTGACGCTGACGCTTGACGCACAGGACGGCCCGCTTTCCGTTACCGGAGACAGCGATCAGTTACGGCAGGTATTCACCAACCTGATCGAAAACGGAATAAAATACGGTGCCAGCGGTGGTAGCGTCACAGTCCGCGTTCTGTCATCAGAGCGTGACGCGGCGATGCGTGGGCCAGGGGTGCGGGTGAAGGTCATCGACAAGGGGCCAGGAATTGATTCCGTACACCTGCCACGCCTGACCGAGCGATTCTATCGCGCCGACAACCACAGGTCCCGCCAGTTGGGTGGAACGGGGCTGGGGCTGGCCATCGTCAAGCACATCGTCAATCGCCACCGCGGACGGTTGCGCGTGGAAAGTGAGTTGGGAAAAGGTTCCGTGTTTACGGTCATCTTACCACGGTAGCCCTTCCCGCATTACCACCCTACGAAATCTGCCTCGTTACGATTTTCTGACTCGAAATCTCAGGATATTCGAGAGTTGTCATAAAAGCGTTACACACTTGTCACAAAAGGCTTACGCACGACCCCTAGGGGTGCACGCAGGATCATCATGGGGGTGATCAATCATACCTTTTCAAGGAGACTGAAATGTCCTTTGTGAAACTGTCGGCTTCTGCGCTGGCAATCGCCGCCGTCTCGGCAACCACCGCTGCTGCCCGTGACAACGTTCAGGTTGCCGGTTCGTCGACCGTTCTGCCATATGCCTCGATCGTTGCGGAACTGTTTGGTGAGAACACCGATTTCCCGACCCCGGTTGTTGAATCGGGCGGTTCGTCAGCTGGTCTGAAGCGTTTCTGTGAAGGTGTTGGTGAAAACACCATCGACATTGCAAACGCATCGCGCGCGATCCGTGAAAAAGAAATCAAAGCCTGCGCCGAAAACGGTGTGACTGACATCATGGAAGTCCGCATCGGTTATGATGGTATCGTTTTTGCAAGCCAGCAGACCGGTCCTGCCTTCACCGCTTTTGAACCTGCCGACATCTTTAACGCTTTGGGCGCAAAAGTTCTGAAAGACGGTGAAGTGGTTGATAATCCTTACACTACTTGGGCCGAATTCAACCCTGAACTGCCTGATGTAGAAATCGCTGGCTTTATTCCGGGCACCAAACACGGCACCCGTGAAGTGTTCGAAGAAAAAGTTCTGCTGATCGGTTGTGAAGCGACCGGCGCGATGGAAGCCATGATTGCTGGCGGTATGAGCGAAGACGACGCAGAAGATGCATGTCTGGCCGTTCGTACCGACGGGAAAGCGGTCGACATTGATGGTGACTACACCGAAACGCTGGCGCGTATCGACACCAACCCCAATGGCATCGGCATCTTCGGCCTGGCGTTCTACGAGAACAACACCGATAAGCTGAAAGTGGCAACCATGTCGGGTATCGCTCCTTCGACCGAAACCATCTCGACCGGTGAATATCCGGTTTCGCGCCCGCTGTTCTTCTACGTGAAGAAAGCCCATATCGGCGTGATCCCCGGCCTGAAAGAATATGCCCAGTTCTTTACCCACGACGAAATCGCAGGCGCTTCGGGTCCTCTGGCAAACTATGGTCTGGTTGCGGACCCTGAGCTGGCAAAAACTCAGGATGCAATCGCCAACGAAGTAACCATGGGTTCGGGCAGCTAATCCCGCCTTTGGTTCGAAATACCGGGGGCGGCATTTCTGTCGCCCCCACATTTTTCAGCTTTCCCGGCCAAGACCAAATGGGGGTTTCATGCCGATAGTATGGCTCGTTCTGATCGTGCTAGCGATTGCTTCAGTCGGTTACGTGTTGGGGCGCTCACGCGCCCTGCAAAGCGCCACAGGAGATATCCGGGCTTTGCACTCGCTGCCGTCGTATTATGGCGCAAATGTCGCTCTCAAGACGATCGTACCCGCATTCGGCCTTATGATCCTCTGGTTGCTGGTACAACCGCTTTACGTGAACTCTCAGGTTTCTGAAACGATCTCGGGTTCTGCCATCCAAGACGGCTCGTCCCTAAATCTGGTCATGGCCGAGGTCCGTCGCACCGCGTACGGTCTGGACAACGCGGTTGCCGCCGGGCAGATACCCGAGGAACTGGCGCGCAACGCGCGCGCGGATGTAATCGACATGACCCAGCGTCTGAAGGATGCCGGGCAGGTGGTGACGTCGGATATCACGCAACCTGTGCTGCGCGCGGCGCAAACCTATCGGATCATGAATGCGACCGGCTATTCGATCATGGCAGTCGCCGTCATACTGACCGCACTCGCCGGTGCTGCGGTCAGCTGGTTTCAAACTCGCGCGGAATACCGCGCGCGTAATGTGGTCGAGCAGGGGGTGCGTATCCTGTTGCTGGCGGCCGCATCCATCGCAATTCTGACCACTGTCGGGATTGTCCTGTCCCTGGTTTTCAACACTTGGGAATTCTTCAAGCTCTACCCTGCTACCGATTTCTTTTTCGGCACGACATGGGCCCCCAGCTTTTCGGGGCGCGGCGGGTCGTCTGAGCTTGGTATTATTCCCTTGTTGTGGGGGACATTCTATATCTCGCTCGTTGCCCTGCTGGTGGCCGTCCCGATCGGGTTGTTCGCCGCGATTTACCTCAGCGAATACGCCTCCCCCCGTGTCCGCGCCGTAGCAAAACCGCTGCTCGAGATTCTGGCCGGTATCCCGACCATCGTTTACGGCCTATTTGCGCTGCTGACCGTTGGTCCGCTTTTGCTTGGCCTGTTCGGGGATGAGGGGCTTGGCTGGATGAAAGCTGGCACGGCAGTCATGACCGCTGGGTTGGTCATGGGCATCATGCTGATCCCGTTTGTGTCCTCTTTGTCCGATGACATCATCAATGCGGTGCCGCAGGCCATGCGCGACGGCTCTTACGGATTGGGCGCAACGCAATCGGAAACCATCCGTCAGGTCGTTCTGCCAGCTGCGCTTCCGGGTATCGTGGGGGCGATCCTGCTGGCCGCATCGCGCGCCATCGGTGAGACTATGATCGTGGTTCTTGGGGCAGGGGCGGCAGCACGGCTGAGCCTGAACCCGTTTGAAGCCATGACGACGGTCACCGCAAAAATCGTGAGCCAGCTAACCGGAGACGCGGATTTCGCTTCGCCCGAAGCGCTTGTGGCCTTTGCACTGGGCATGACCCTTTTCACCCTCACGCTTGGGCTGAACATCTTTGCCCTCTACATCGTGCGTAAGTATCGGGAGCAATACGAATGACCGACGCCAGTATGCAAAGTCCTGAAACAGGTCATCGCTCTGTCTCGCTGACTGTAGCGGATGCACATACCAAAAAACGCGCAAATGCAGAGAAACGATTTCGGGCCTACGGGATTGTCGCTATTGCAACGGGCCTGTTCTTCCTGATCGTTCTGTTCGCCTCAATCCTGTCGCAGGGTATTCCGGCCTTTCAGCGCACTGTTGTCAGCGTGGATTTCACCTTGTCCGCTGCGCAGCGAGACGAGGCGGAAGGTACGTTGTTCAAGACCAAGGCCTATTCCAACCTGTTCATCGCTCAGCTGAGCAAGGAACTGGAAGACCAAGGGATCAGCGTTGATTTCGACGAAGAGGCGATCGAACGTCTTCTTGGTAAAATCGGCGGTACAATCCGAACTTACTATGCCGATAACCCCGGCAAGCTGGGTGATCCGGTCAAGTTTGATCTGGCCGCCTCCAGCCGGGTCGACGGGTATTTCAAAGGCCGCGTGTCCCGTGACTCCTTGCAGGACAGCCGGTTTCTACAGCTAAGCGATCTGGATCTGGTTGATGCGCTGGAACAGGCGGGCATCATCAAGCAGGCTTTCAACTGGCCGTTCATCACCGGCGCGGATTCTGGCGTTGACAACCCGGGCGGTGCCGGCATCGGCGCCTCGGTCATTGGGTCGTTTTTCATGATGCTGGTGGTTTTGGGCCTGTCGCTGCCCATTGGTGTGGCAGCGTCGATCTATCTTGAAGAATTCGCTCCACAGAACAGGTTCACCGACCTGATTGAAGTGAACATCTCGAACCTTGCAGCCGTGCCGTCGATTGTGTTCGGTATTCTGGGTCTGGCCGTGTTCATCCAGTTCATGCACCTGCCACAATCGGCGCCGCTGGTTGGAGGTCTGGTTCTGACCCTCATGACATTGCCGACGATCATCATCTCGACCCGCGCCTCGCTGAAAGCGGTTCCGCCGTCGATCCGTGATGCAGCGTTGGGGGTAGGGGCCTCGAAAATGCAGGCTGTGTTCCACCACGTACTGCCTTTGGCCGCACCAGGCATTCTGACCGGCACCATCATCGGTCTGGCACAAGCCTTGGGTGAAACTGCACCGTTGTTGCTGATCGGCATGGTAGGCTTTGTGGCGCGGGGATATCCCGACGGGTTCCTTGCCGGCTTTACCGAGCCGAACTCGGCAATGCCCGCCCAGATTTACACTTGGGCCGCACGCGCTGATGTCGGGTTCTACGAAAAGGCCTGGGGCGGAATCATCATCCTTTTGATGTTCCTGCTGACCATGAATATCATCGCTATCATCCTGCGCCGCCGCTTTGAACGCCGCTGGTAATTGGGGGCAATAATGAACGACATGACACGAGTGGAGAGAACCGTGGACTCCAAAGACATCAAGATCAACGCGAAGAAGGTTCAGGTTTATTACGGTGATACCCACGCCATCAAGGACGTGAGTGTTGAGATCGAAGACAAGACCGTCACGGCCTTTATCGGCCCTTCGGGTTGTGGAAAATCGACCTTCCTGCGGTGTCTGAACCGGATGAACGACACCATCGATATCTGCCGTGTCGAAGGTGATATCCTGTTGGACGGCGAAGACATTTATGACAAGCGGGTCGACCCCGTTCAGTTGCGCGCCAAAGTCGGCATGGTGTTCCAAAAACCGAACCCGTTCCCCAAGTCGATCTACGACAACGTGGCCTATGGTCCGCGCATCCACGGCTTGGCCAAGAATAAGGCGGAACTGGATGAGATCGTTGAGAAATCCCTGCGTCGAGGCGCAATCTGGGATGAGGTCAAGGACCGTCTGGATGCGCCTGGCACGGGTTTGTCAGGGGGGCAGCAGCAACGTTTGTGTATCGCGCGCGCCGTGGCAACCGAACCGGAGGTCCTGTTGATGGACGAGCCGTGCTCGGCGCTGGACCCGATTGCAACCGCACAGGTCGAAGAGTTGATCGACGAATTGCGTTCCCGATATTCGGTTGTGATCGTCACACACTCGATGCAGCAGGCCGCGCGCGTCAGTCAGAAAACGGCCTTTTTCCACCTGGGTAATCTGGTGGAATTCGGTGAAACCGGTCAGATTTTTACCAATCCGGTCGATCCGCGCACGGAAAGCTACATTACAGGCCGTATCGGCTAAGCACAGGTATCAAACAATGAGCGAACAACATATTGCATCTGCTTTTGACCGCGACCTCGAAACAATCCAGGCGCATATCATGAAGATGGGCGGTCTGGTTGAGGCCGCTATCATGGGCGCGGCGCGCTCGCTTGAAAGCCGTGACGTTGAGCTGGCCCAGGAAATACGACAAGGTGACAAGGCCATCGACGCGTTGGAAGACCTGATCGACGAGGAAACCGCGCGTCTGATTGCATTGCGCGCGCCCACGGCCAGTGACCTGCGACTGGTTCTTTCGGTCCTGAAAGTATCCGGTAATCTCGAGCGGATTGGCGATTACGCGAAGAACATCGCCAAGCGTACGACCGTTCTGGCCAATGCGGGCGAGATCAGCGGCAGCGCAGCTGCCTTACGCCGCATGGCGCGCGAAGTTGAACGTATGCTGCGCGACGCGTTGGACGCCTATATTCAGCGCGACGCGGAACTGGCCACCGACGTCATCAACCGCGATGAAGAGGTCGACCAGATGTATAACGGCCTGTTCCGCGAATTCCTGACCTTCATGGCTGAAGATCCGCGCAATATTTCGGCCTGTATGCACCTGCATTTCATCGCCAAGAACATCGAGCGTATGGGCGACCATGTAACCTCGATTGCCGAGCAGGTGGTGTATCTGGTTACAGGCGACCGCCCGACCGAGGCTCGGCCCAAGGCCGATATAACGTCGCAAACAGCGTAGGAGAGGCTTGAGATGTCCGCAGATCAACCGACGGTTCTGGTGGTCGAGGATGAGTTGGCCCAACGCGAGGTGCTGGCCTACAACCTTGAAGCCGAAGGTTTTCGCGTCTCAAAGGCGGCCAACGGTGACGAAGCTATGCTGCTGGTCGACGAAGACTGCCCGGATATCATTGTTCTGGACTGGATGATGCCCAACCTAAGCGGGATTGAGGTTTGCCGCCGGCTCAAAAGCCGTCCGGACACACGCTCGATCCCGATAATCATGCTGTCGGCCCGATCAGAAGAGGTAGACAAGGTTCGCGGGCTGGAAACTGGTGCCGACGATTATGTGGTCAAACCATATTCGATCGTCGAACTGATGGCGCGTGTCCGAACACAACTGCGCCGCGTCCGACCGGCAACTGTTGGCTTGCGACTGGAGTACGATGACATCATTCTGGATTCGGAAACCCACAAGGTCAGCCGTGACAGCAAGCCCTTGAAACTGGGTCCAACCGAATTCCGGCTTCTTAGCACGTTCATGGAAAAGCCGGGCAGGGTCTGGAGCCGTGAACAATTGCTGGATCGGGTCTGGGGACGCGACATCTATGTCGATACGCGTACCGTTGATGTACACATTGGACGACTGCGCAAAGCCTTAACGCAACATGGCGGGGATGATCCGGTTCGCACAGTCCGCGGTGCCGGTTACGCGTTGGGATAATTCGCATCAGACCTGTGTTGATCGCATTGGTCTGATGGCTGATTGCAATGGAATCTGAGTATATCTCGGTTATTTCCTATTAGCGTGTAATTGGTATTATGGTAATAATGCAATACTTGTAATACAGAACGCAAGCCAACACATTGATAACACTGTAACGAACCTGCCCGGAATACGCATGGAGCTTGAGAACAAAACTGTCGTTGTCACCGGCGCTGCCCAAGGTATTGGTCGTGGTCTTGCAGAACGGTTTTCCCAAGAAGGTGCACGTGTAATCTGCTCGGATGTCGATATCGCTGGCGCAAATTTGGTCGCAAAGCAAATTGGTGGTCAGGCGTATCCCTGCGACGTTTCCAGCGAAGCGCAGATCAAGGCTCTGATTGATTTTGTTGAAGAAACTGTCGGTCCAATTGACCTGTTTTGCGCAAATGCCGGAATTCTGACGCTTGGCGGTCTCGATGTTGCGGACGAAGATTGGGATCGGATCTGGAAGATCAATGTCATGTCCCATGTCTGGACTGCTCGCCATCTGGTTCCACGCATGGTTCGTCGCGGCGGCGGATATATAATGATAACTGCGTCTGCGGCAGGTTTGCTGAACCAACCTGGTGCAGCCCCATATGGGGTTACCAAACACGCGGCTGTAGGATTTGCCGAATGGCTTTCGCTGACATATGGCGCTGAAGGATTGAAAGTCTCGGTCCTGTGTCCGCAGGCGGTACGTTCGAAAATGACCGAAGGCCATGAAATCTCAGTAGCTTCGATTGATGGGATGCTTGAGCCCAGAGATGTGGCTGAATCCTGTGTGCAAGCTATTCGAAATGAACGGTTTTTGGTTCTGCCTCATCCACAAGTCGCTGATTATTTGCAATTCAAAGCGGCTGATTACGATCGGTGGCTTATCGGAATGCAGAAGTTAAATCAAAGGTTTATGGGCAATACTTAAGGTTGTGCGCGAATTCTGCGCATCAATCCTTCCTGTGCGACAGATGCAACAAGGGTACCGTCCTCGGAATAGATCGATCCACGGTTAAAACTGCGTCCCTGCCCCGTCCACGGCGAATCCATCACGTACAGATGCCAGTTCTGAAAATTCACCGGCGCGTGAAACCATAGCGCGTGGTCCAGACTTGCGCCGTTGAACTCTCCGCTAAACCAGCTCAGACCGTGTGGCCGCAATCCAGAGGACATCAGGTTCATGTCAGACGCATAAGCCAGCAGTAAGTGCTGTGTTCTGGCGTCAACGGAAGCGGCTGCAGGCATACGGAACCAAGTCTGGTTTCGATCATCAGAGACTTTCGGTGTGAATGGATCCAGGTGATCGACTTCCCGAACCTCGATCGGGCGCTCGCGCAGCAATTCGCCTCGTAACCTTTCTGGAACACGTTCAACATATGTTTTACGCAATTCAGATCGGGACGGGTACGCTTCCGGTGCGTTCACGACGGGCATCGGATGCTGATGGTCCCAACCTTCGTCCCGGACATGAAAGGATGCCGACATGTTCAGGATTTGCTTTCCATGCTGAATCGCAACCACACGGCGGGTTGTGAACGAACCTCCGTCTCGCGCGCGATCAACTTGATAAATAACGGGTTTCTCTGGATCTCCCGGGCGAATGAAATAGGCGTGTAGCGAATGGCACAACCGCTCTTCAACAGTCCGATACGCCGCAGCGAGCGCTTGCGCGATGACCTGTCCGCCAAAGATGCGTGTGGGCGTTTCACCGCCCGACCCTGTCCCGCGAAACAGATCGACCTCAAGCCGTTCAATATCCAGAAGATCCAGTAAGATACGTTCCGCTTCGGTCATCGTCTGCTCGCAAGTTGTGTCGTCCGGCACCGGGTATCAGTACAGAGGAAATCATTCAATCATGGCCGCATGAACCAGTGCCTTGAGTTCGGCGCGGGATGGGTACGAACTTGAGGGGGACAGTTGGGTAAAGAAAATCGCCGTCAGGTCATTCTGCCAGTCAATCCAGAAATAGGTCGACGCCATTCCACCCCAGCTGAAATCCCCGATAGAGCCGGGAACCCTTACCAGACCGGGATTCAGAACAACCGCACCGGCTAGCCCAAAGCCCATTCCGTCCATCGGTTGCTCTGCAAAACTCTGCGGACCCATTGACGCAATGTCGCCGGGAAGGTGATTGCGCATCATGAAATCGACTGTTTTCGGACCAAGTATGCGGCACCCGTTCCCGGCCCCCCGATTTCGAAGCATGTCCGCAAATTTGGCATAATCATCGATTGTCGAGATCAGACCGCCACCGCCGGAAAAGGTCGTCGTGTTTTCGAACGGGGATCCTATGTGGGAATCGAACAGTCGCAGGCTTTCGCTACCGTGATCCGCGGAATTCAGCGCCATCGCGTCGCCAGCCAATGGGGTATAGAGCGATGCGAAACGATCCCCTGCCCCAGCGGGTGCGGAAAAACCTGTTTCGCGCATGTCCAGCGGCTCAAGGATTTCGCTTCGAAAGAACTGCTCCAATGACTGGCCCGAGACCACCTCGATCACTCGACCCAGCACGTCAATCCCGACCGAGTATTCCCAGCGTGCACCGGGTCGGAACGCCAGTGGCAGCCCTGCCAGATCGCGCACAAGATGTTCCAGAAACCCCTGATTGGGTTTGAAAATAAGGTCCCGTTCATCCATCGCTTGAGGCAAAAGCCCGGGGTTGAACGGGTAGCTTAGCCCACTGGTATGCGTCAGTAACTGATGTAGTGTTGGAGGCGGTGCAGCTTCGGTCTGATCCAGTTTCTCCGCCCCCGGGACCAGCGCCTGCATATCTTTGAATTCAGGCAGAAACTCAGACACAGGCACGTTCAGGTGAACAAGCCCGCGTTCGACCAATGTCATCAACGCGACCGATGTGACCGGTTTGGTCATGGAATAAATGCGCACCAACGTGTCGCGTTGGAAGGGCCGGCCAGTCTCCAGGCTGCTGAGACCACAGGCATGAAAAAAGGCCTCATTCCCTTTTTGGCGCAGCAAAAAGGATGATCCAGCATATTTGCGCTGCTCAACATAGCTCTCCATCCAATGGCTAAGCCGATCCAGCCGGGTTTGATCAAACATGGATTGCCTGTGGGACATTTAGATATTTCCGTTCGGTGTTAAGCAGTGACTGTTTAAGCTTGTGACCTGAAATAACAGCAAAAAGCTGCGTGTTGCAGAGAAATTCGTGATCAGACTTCCTCAGCGTGCCTCACAATGAAATGTTAGACTGATTTCGACGCAGATTCGCCTGAAGTTCAATGAACAAGATTTCAAGGGACCGAAACGGAGGAACCCTATGACGCAGACCATAGACTTCATTTACGATTTTTGCAGCCCGAACGCGTTTCTCGCCCATAAGATCCTTCCCCAACTTGCCGAGCGCCATAACGCAAGCATTACATATGTGCCTGTCCTTCTACCTGCGGTGTTCAAGGCGACGCATAACCAAAGCCCGTTTCAGGCATACTCCGAAAACCGCCAGAAAACGGCCTATTTGACGCATGATCTGCATAGGTTTGCCCGCCGTCGTGGGCTGAGCTTTCATATGAGCCCGCATTTTCCGATCAATACCAAACTTGCCATGCGCGGTGCGTGCTTTGCCAATGGAAAACCTTGGGAAGTCAAATATATAAACGCGATTTTTGATGCAATTTGGGTGCATGGTCAGAAGGCGGACGAGATCGGTGTCTTAACGGATATCCTGCATGAAAACGACTTGCCCGTTCGCAAAATTCGCGAAGCCATGTCGAGCCCAGACGTTAAACTGAAACTAAAAGAGATAACCAAGTCGTCGGTTCGGCGAGGTGTGTTTGGGGTTCCCAGCATGTTCACCGGGGCTGAGCTGTTTTTTGGAAAGAACAGTCTGCCAAATCTTGAAGTTGAACTTTCAAGGCAAGATAGTGACATAAAAACAGCTTGATAGGTCGTCACTCTAATGTGGACTCAAGAGCTTTCAGGCCGTGCTGGGCGAATATAGGAACATATGCGCCAAAAGCCTTTGCGCGGTCGGGGTCTGACGCGTTCCCATTCAGCGCGCGTTTGTAGACACCCTGTAGAATGCCCGCCATGCGAAAGAAATTGAAGCCCAGATAAAAGCCGAAATTGTCTATGCCATCCAGGCCTCGACGTTTGCAGTATTGGGCAATGAATGCCTCATCGCTGGGCAGGCCCAGGCTGTTTCGATCCACACCCGCCAGCCCCCGGCCCTGTTTTCCCGGCGGCAACTGCCATTGCATGATTACTGCGGCCAGATCTGCATAAGGGTGACCGATCGTCGACAGTTCCCAATCCAACACTCCGATACATTCCGCCCGGTTCGGCGCAAACATCAGGTTATCGATGCGGTAATCCCCATGCACCAGCGTGCGCTGCCCGTCATCGGCCGGTACCGAGGTCTCTAGCGCTGAAGCCAGCGCATCCATATCCGCAATGGCCGAGGTCTCGGACGCGCGGTATTGCTTGGTCCAGCGCGCGATCTGACGCTCGTAATAGTTGCCAATCGGCCCATAGTCAGACAGGCCAACGGCATCGATATCCACCATGTGCAATTGGGCAAGAACCCTGTTCATTTCGTCAATGATGGCGGCGCGGGTTTCGTTGCTTTCTTTGGGCAGGGTTGGGTCCGGAAACACCCTGCCCTGCAAGCGTTCCATCACATAGAAGGCCGAGCCGATGACGCTGTCGTCTTCACACAGCAGATACATCGTGGGCACCGGAACCTCGCTCCCGGCAAGGGCGCTTTGAACCCGAAATTCGCGATCAACGGCATGTGCCGATTTCAGCAATACGCCGGCGGGTTTTCGGCGCAGTACGTATTCCTTCTCTGGTGTGCGTAACTCAAACGTCGGGTTGGATTGCCCGACATCAAATTTCCTCGCCTCCAATGGCCCGTTGTAGCCGGAAAGATGCGCGCTCAGATACGCATCTACCGCCGCCAGATCCAGATTGGTTTCGGTTTTCATCGGCTGTCTTCCCGTCACAGGGCCTCGGCAAAGATGTTTCCGGCGGTCACCACGTTGATCCCACCCGAAACCGGGATCACTGCGCCTGTCACATAGCTGCCGCCGCGACCGCACAGGAACAACATACAGCCTGCAATATCCTCGTCCCGTCCGACGCGACCCAGAGGTACAGACTTGCCAACCCGTTCTCTGATATCCTCATCGGCTGTCGCAAAGGCAGTCATGCGCGACACAAACGGCCCCGGAGCGAGTGCGTTAACCGTAATGTGGTGCGGCGAAAGTTCCTTGGCCAAGACCTTGGTCAGGTGCAAAACAGCAGCCTTTGAGGCCGAATAGCTGTAGGCCCCATCGCCCATTGGGACTTCACCCATGACTGACCCCACATTGACAATGCGCGCCGGGTCTTCGGCGGTGCCTGATTTCATTAGCATTGGCAAAAGCCGCTGGGTCAGTTCAAATATCCCTGTCACGTTGACAGACATGACCTTTTCCCATGCATCGTAGGGAAACTGCCCCATGGGAGCACCCCAGGACACCCCCGAATTGTTCATCAGGATGTCTAGTTTGTCCGTACGCGCCTGAATGTCAGAGACCAGCTTGCCTATACCGGCTGCGCTGCCAATGTCACCGGCAAAGCCTTCGGCGCTGCCCGGCGCGTCCAGCGCGTTCAGTTCTGCGGCGACCGTGGCACAGGCGTCTCCTTTTCTTGAGGCAATGAGCACGCGCGCGCCCGCACGAACCAGCGCCTCGGCTGCCATGCGGCCAATACCTGTCGCCCCACCTGTTACCAAAGCGGTTTTGCCGTGAAGCGAAAAGAGGGTGTCGGGGGTCATTTTGTGCTCCTCAGTTTCTTTGTCACCAGTTCATCGTGATACAAATTGCGTTCCTCTTGCCGTCGCGGCAGGCGTTGGACCGTAGCGTTGACAAAAAACCATGCTGCACCAAAACTTCCTCGACACAAAGTACAGGCAGATCAGAGGCGGTATGCAAGCATTACTCAGCGTCGCACCGGGCGGTCCCGAAACCCTGGAGCTTACGACCCTACCAGATCCGCAGCCGGGCAAAGGCCAACTTTTGATCGGTGTGAAAGCAGCGGGTGTGAATTTTCCGGACACGTTGATTATCCGCGATCTGTACCAGATGAAGCCGCCACGGCCCTTTGCTCCGGGCGGTGAAATTGCGGGTGAAGTTCTGGCTGTGGGCGAAGGCGTCAATGGATTGAAGCCAGGCGACCGTGTTTTGGCCCTAACCGGGCATGGTGGGTTTTCGACCCATGTCACGCTCAAGGCGGACACTGCAATCCGAATTCCTGATGCGATGCCCTATGAAGATGCCGCCTGTTTCATTTTCACCTACGGCACGTCCTGCCACGCGTTGAAGGATCGGGCGGAGATTCAACCCGGTGAAACCCTGTTGGTACTGGGTGCCGCCGGAGGTGTGGGGTCAGCCGCCATTGAACTGGGCAAAGCCATGGGTGCCAGGGTGATCGCAGCCGTTTCATCACCTGAAAAGGCCGAATTCTGTAGCCAGATTGGTGCCGATGACGTGGTGATTTACCCGCGCGACATGGACAAGGATGCGCAAAAAGCCTTCTCAGCCGAAGTTAAGAAACTTGCCGGTCCTGAAGGCGTAGACATCGTCTACGACGCTGTTGGCGGTACGCTGGCCGAACCGTCCCTGCGCAGCATGGCCTGGAAAGGTCGTTACCTTGTCGTCGGTTTTCCAGCGGGCATTCCGCGGATTCCCTTGAATTTGGCCCTTTTGAAAGGATGTCAGATCGTTGGTGTGTTTTGGGGCGCGTCAGTTTTCCGCGATCCAATCGGCCATGCTGACAACGTCAAGAACCTGTTCGATCTGTACACAGCCGGCAAAATCAAACCCCGAATTAGCGCCCGGTTCCCGCTTGCCCGCGCGCACGAGGCGCTTGAACAATTGTCGCAGCGATCCGTTCTCGGAAAAATCGTTGTCACCATGGCGGAAAGTTGAAGCCCTTAACAAAATAGCGACCCGCTTCGTACACCGGTTTTTCGACTGTACTCGATCCGGCAAAGGCAGGTAGACAACCCAACCTTTAGGCGTCTATGTACCATTAATGGGGATCGTGAAGACATGCACAACGTTTTGGTATTGAACGGCCCAAACCTCAACCTGCTTGGCACACGGCAGCCCGAGGTTTACGGCAGCACCACTCTGAAGATGATCGAGGAGGAGTGCCAGCGCCATGGCGCGTCCATTGGCCTTGAAGTCTCGCATCTGCAATCCAACCATGAGGGTGTGTTAATTGATGCGATCCACGGCGCACGCGGTGTGCAAGATGGCCTTGTGATCAATGCGGGGGCGTTCACACACACGTCGGTTGCGCTGATGGATGCCATCGCGTCAGTTGACCTGCCGGTTGTCGAAGTTCACCTGTCCAACATCCATGCAAGGGAAGCATTCCGGCACAAGTCCTATATTGCGCCTGTTGCTCTGGGGCAGATCTGTGGCTTTGGCGCCCAAAGCTATGTTCTTGCTCTGGACGCGCTGGCCGCGCATTTGAAAGCAGGTGGCACGGCATGACCCTCAGGGAATATCTGCGGTTTGTCAGCTATGCCAAGACCCTGGAAGACCTGTGGGATGCGCATTGCCGACAGATGGCGGAATTCGGGTTCGATCGTCTTATCTACGGCCACACGCAATACAGGACGGCAACCTCATTGGGTGATCCAGAGGACTTTGTCATTCTGACTAACCATAACCGTGCCTATGTGGATGGCTTCATCAAGGACGGTTTGTATTTTCACGCCCCCATGTTGAAATGGGCGCTGGACAATGAAGGTGCCGCCAGCTGGAAAATGTTGCTGGACATGCATTCTCGCGGGTCGATGACCGATAAAGAGCGTGAGGTTTTCGAGTTCAACAAGTCCATGGGCGTCGTTTCTGGTTACACCATCAGTTTCAACTCGGTCTCTGTGCGCTCGAAAGGGGCGATTTCCCTATCCGCCAAGGAAGGGATGAGCCAGGAAGACATTGACGCGATCTGGCAAGAGCATGGTGAAGACATTCTTTTGATGAACAACGTTGCGCATCTGAAGATCCTGACATTGCCTTTCAACCCACCGAACCGGGCCCTGACAAAGCGTCAGCGCGAGGCGTTGCAATGGGTTGGTGACGGAAAAACCACGCAGGACATAGCCTTGCTGATGGGCCTGACAGCGGCAACTGTCGAAAAGCATCTTCGACTCGCCCGTGAGGCGTTGTCGGTTGAAACGACGGCTCAGGCTGTTTTGAAGGCATCTTTGCATAATCAGATGTTCATTATGGAAGTTTAGGAGTGTTTTTATGACGCCATCCCGCGTCAGTTTACCCTAGGTAAGGAAATCACTACTTTTCAAATCTAACCTAAAAGTTGCAAAGTGAGAGTGTTCCGTGAGTGGTGGCTTTAGCCAGGGAACATTCGGTTGGATCTTTGCGATTTCAAAGCTCTCCAATCACTCTGACAAGGGGGCGCCTATTCGTCCGCGTACCTGTGTCGGAATTTTGGGGGGCCTCGACCATCCCCATCATGCGGGGCCCTCCAATCCTTCACTTCTTTGCCAATTCTCTGATGTGCCACCAACAAAAAAGGGCTACGCGACGCGTAACCCTTTCACTTTGTTCAGCAAGGCCCCTGTCGGAGCCTTTCTTTAGCCCTGAGCAGCTTTTGCGACTTCGGCAGCGAAGTCTTCTTTTTCCACAACGATTCCTTCGCCAACTTCCAGGCGAACAAAGCCGGTGATGGTTGCGCCGGCTTCTTTTGCAGCGGCTTCAACGGTCAGATCAGGGTTCACAACGAATTGCTGGCTCAGCAATGTCGATTCGGCGACGAATTTTTTCATGCGACCTTCGATCATCTTTTCGATCACCTGCTCCGGCTTGCCGGATTCGCGGGCGATGTCCATCTGAACCTGCTTTTCCTTCTCGACAATTGCCGGGTCCATGTCGGCCTCGGATAGGGCAGCCGGGTTCACAGCGGCGATGTGCATCGCAACCTGCTTGCCGATAGCTTCATCACCACCCGACAGTGCAACCAGCACACCGATTTTGCCCATGCCGCTGGTCGCAGCGTTGTGCACATAAGACACAACTGTTTCACCTGACAGTTTGGCCATGCGGCGCACCGACATGTTTTCGCCAATGGTGGCGATCTTGTCGGTCAGCGTGTCGGCAACGCTTTTTCCGCCCAGATCAGCGGCCAGCAGTGCTTCGATGTCGTCCACACCTTCAGCAGCGTTTGCAATCTTGCTGACCATTTCCTGGAACTCAGCGTTTTTCGCAACGAAATCGGTTTCCGAGTTCACTTCGACAGCAACACCGTTGCCACCGTTGACGTGAACAGCAACCAGACCTTCTGCTGCGGTACGGCCTGATTTCTTGGCCGCTTTGGCCAGGCCTTTGGTACGCAGCCAGTCAACGGCGTCGTCCATGTTGCCGCCGGTTTCGGTCAGCGCTTTTTTTGCGTCCATCATGCCTGCGCCGGTCGAGTCGCGCAGTTCTTTAACCATTGCTGCTGTGATTGCCATCTTTTGGCTCTCCTCAATTCAAACGGAATTGGGGCAGGTCATACCCTGCCCCATATGTCATTTACGTGACGGGCAGCTTACGCTTCGGCAGGGGCTTCTGCGGCTTCTTCCGCAAGAGCTTCTTCAACCGGAGCTTCTTCGAATGCGCCCAGATCAACGCCTGCTGCGCCCATCTGCGCGGTCATACCGTCCAGAGCGGCGCGTGCGGCCAGATCACAGTACAGAGCGATTGCGCGTGCCGCGTCGTCGTTGCCGGGAATGATGTAGTCAACGCCATCGGGCGAGCAGTTGGTGTCGACTACAGCCACAACCGGGATACCCAGTTTGTTGGCTTCTGCGATGGCCAGTGCTTCTTTCTTGACGTCGATGACGAACAGCAGGTCCGGAACGCCGCCCATTTCGCGGATACCACCCAGCGACGCCTGAAGTTTGCCTTGGTCACGTTCCATGCCCAGACGCTCTTTCTTGGTCAGGCCTTCTGCGCCCGATTCCATGGCTTCGTCGATCTGGTTCAGACGGTTGATCGACTGGGAAACGGTTTTCCAGTTGGTCAGCGTGCCGCCCAGCCAGCGGTGGTTCATGTAGTACTGAGCCGACTTTTCAGCCGCTTCAGCGATCGGGCCAGCTGCCTGGCGCTTAGTACCAACGAACAGAATGCGGCCACCTTTTGCGACGGTGTCACGAACAGCCTGCAGAGCCTGATCCAGCATCGGAACGGTCTGGGTCAGGTCCATGATGTGGATGCCATTGCGCGAGCCGTAGATGAACGGGCCCATGCGGGGGTTCCAACGCTGTGTCTGGTGACCAAAGTGAACGCCAGCTTCCAGCAGCTGACGCATGGTGAACTCGGGAAGAGCCATGCAATTTTCCTTTTCCGGTTTACGCCTGGGCGGGGGTGAAAGAAGCGGACGCTCCAACCGGCGGTCTTGATGAGGATGTCTCCCTCAAAAAGGCCAAACCCCGCCTGCGGGTTTGAATGGCGCGCGTATAAGGCAGGTTTGCGCGCTACGCAAGGGCCAATCGCCCCTATTTTTCAAGCTGCGCCAATGCGTGCGCATGCCTGACGGCGTCTTCACAATGGGCGGCCAGAGCCTTGCGGTTTTCAAAGTCGCTGACCCGCGCTGGCGCATGATATATTAGTTCAACAGTTCCTTGCCGACGTGCGCCAAGGGTCTTCAGCAAATGCGGCCCGAACTCCATATCCCCCCACCAGCCATAAAAGCGTTTTGGCTGGCCTTTGGGCGCGTGAAACACCACAGAAACGGGTTGGATATACATGAAATCACGCAACTCATCTGCAAAGAACGCGGCGAAAAGCGTTGTTTTGAAAGGTAAAATGCGAAGCCCGTCGGTTGAGGTGCCTTCGGGGAAAAACAACAGTTTGTGACCCACTTTCAGGCGGGTTTCAAACAGCTTGGTTTGTTCCTTGGCTTTCTTGCGATCCCGTTCGATGAACAGCGTCCCGGTCGCACGGGCCAGCCAGCCGATACCGGGCCATTTGGCAACTTCTGCCTTGGAGACAAAATAGACCCGCTTGCGCGCGTTCAGAGCAAAGATATCCAGCCAGGACGTGTGGTTTGCCACCACCGCCCCCCTCTCTTTCATCAGCGCGCCTGATGTGCGGAATCCGATGCCAAGAATTCGAAACGCGTTGCGGCAGACAAACTGTGTGATGAACGGCGTCACAGGTCGCCGGACGCCGAAAATCGGATACTCGATCAGGCGAACGGCCAGAAGGATGATCAGGCCACCAAAGACAAGGGCCGCCAGCGGGACTCCGCGCAGAATGACCAGAACCCATCCGGTAACGCCCAGCTCGATCGGATCGGGCGCGTCTTCACTATTCCAGAGCGGGTCGTTCACAGCGTCACGCCCCGCCATAAATTCGACGCTGCCGTTCATTCATGCGCGTCGTGTCGAGGATCAGGCACACATCCGTTGTGTTGAAGGTGTGGTCGATAAAGGCGCCCTCGCCCACGAAACCACCCAAGCGAAGGTAGGCTTTGATCAATGCTGGCACCTGAACCATGGCGGCGCGGCGGTCCAAAGCCTCTGGTTTCACAAGGTCCATCGACTGAAAAACATCGGGCTGCGCCCGTACGCGCAACTCTGGCGGAGCCAGATGGTTGTGGTGAAGCATCGACAAGGGCTGCGCCAATGTGGCCACGTCTGTTCCGTGAAAACTCGCAACGCCGAACAGCACCTCAATGTCACGTTCCGCTACATAAGCGGCCAAACCGTTCCACAGGTGGTACATTGCCGTACCCCCACGGTAGTCGGGGTGTAGGCACGACCGTCCCAACTCCAGCAGTTTGCGCCCACTGTTCTTGAGAACGGTCAGGTCATATTCATCTTCGGAATAGAATTGTCCCAGTTCCGCAGCACGTTCGCCCGGTAACATCCTGTAGACGCCAATAATTTCGCCGGTGTGATCATCATAGGCCAACATATGATCGAAATACGGGTCGAAACGGTCTTTCTCGAGGCCAGCATCGTGATCAACCATCTCTCCGCCGCCCCCCAACTCACGCACGAAGACGTCATAGCGCAGGCGTTGAGCTGCTTGCAGGTCGGCTTCGGTCTCGGCCAGTTTTACGGTGAAAGAAGGGCCAGTATCCGGCATATGGGGTGATCCGTGTTCTTTTGGCTGCTGATACCGCAGTTTTTCAGCCAAAGGCAACAAGCCCCGCTTCGGTCAGCGTTGTTAACCTTTCCTAAACCACTTTCACAGATCAAAGACCGGCATCAGGGCGATGCGCGTTCCGTCGATCACCACTTTTCCCTGCTCGCGAAAGTTCACGGTGATCTTGCCTGCAATGTTGGACTGAACCTGTCCGACGCCCCATTCGGGAAAATCCGGGTGGCGGACAAACATGCCCGGTGCAAGTATAGCATTCATGTCTGTCATAGGGGCCTCCGGGACGTGCGGCAGATACAGTCGGAGGTACGCATGGGCGAGAGCAACGTCAACCTGGCCGAATTGATCGGTTCGCGGATTTGCCATGATCTGATCAGCCCGATCGGCGCGATCACCAACGGGCTTGAGCTGTTGGATATGGTGGGCGCCGTACAGGGCCCCGAGATGGAACTGATCTCGGGCAGTGTCGGAAGTGCCGGGGCACGTATACGCTTTTTCCGCGTTGCCTTTGGCTCGGCCAGTGATCAGCCGCTTGGTCGGACCGAAGTAACCGAACTGCTGAAAGATATCGAGCGTGCCGGGCGGATACGGGTCAACTGGAACCTGACCGGGCCTGTGCCGCGTAATCAGGTCAAACTGGCCTTTCTGGCGCTTATGTGCTGCGAAAGTGCCATGCCGCTGGGCGGCGCAGTCGAGATCGTCAATCAGGGCAACAATTGGATAGTGACCGGGGTTGCAGACCGGTTGAATGTCGATAGTGATCTTTGGAAGAACGTCGTGACAGGTCGGTTTCCCACCAAGATCACGCCCGCGCACGTTCAGTTCGCGTTGTTGCCTGAAACGGCAGCTGCGATGGGCCGGCGGATTGCCGTTGAAACCTCGGCAACCCGCGTGTCACTTCGGTTTTAAGCCCGGATCGTTCCGTTCCCGCGCACGAGATATTTGAAACTGGTCAATTGCGCCGCCCCAACCGGTCCGCGCGCGTGCATCTTGCCCGTCGCGATTCCGATTTCTGCCCCCATGCCAAACTCGCCACCATCCGCAAACTGAGTCGAGGCATTGTGCATCAGGATTGCGCTGTCCAGACGCTCAAAGAAACGGGCCGCAGCCGTGTCATTCTCGGTCATGATGCAATCGGTGTGGTTCGAGCCGTATTGCTGAATATGAGCAATCGCGGCATCAATATCGGCAACGGGCTTCGCCGCGATCACGCTGTCGAGGAACTCTTTTCCCCAGTCTTCCGCCGTAGCAGCAACTGTACCCTCCCCAGCGAGGACATCGTCGGCGTGAACCTCGACGCCTGACTGGACCAGTGCCGCAACCACGTCACGCCCCAGTGTGTCGGCGATATCCTGATGAACCAGCAAGCATTCAGCGGCTCCGCAAATACCAGTGCGGCGGGTCTTGGCATTCAGCACAACTTCCAGCGTTTTCTGCGGATCAGCAGCCTTGTCGATGTAAATGTGCACGATGCCTTCGAGATGGGCAAAGACCGGCACACGGGCCTCTCGTTGTACAAGGCCTACCAGTCCCTTGCCTCCGCGTGGAACGATGACGTCGACATAGTCGGTCAGCGTCAGCAGCTCCTGCACCGCGGCGCGGTCGCGTGTGGGCACAAGTTGAATGGCGTCTTCGGGCAGGTTCGCGGCCTTCAGCCCTTCGACCAGACAGGCATGGATCGCGGCTGAGGAGTTAAAGCTTTCGGATCCGCCACGCAGGATTACCGCATTGCCCGATTTCAGGCACAGCGCCCCGGCATCCGCAGTCACGTTGGGTCGGCTTTCATAGATCACGCCGATAACCCCCAACGGTGTCCGGACGCGCTGGATGTTAAGGCCCGTGGGCATATTCCATTCAGACAGAACCTCACCCACCGGATCGGCCTGATCCGCGACGGTTCTCAGCCCGTCTACCATGCCCTGAACGCGCGCCTCATCCAGCATCAGGCGATCCATCATTGCGGGGCTCAGTCCCTTGTCGCGGCCGAATTCCAGATCTTTTTGATTAGCTTCGATGATCCGTGCCCGGTTGGCCCAAACCGCGTCGGCGGCTGCAATCAGCGCCGCGTGCTTTCGTTCAGCTGTTGCGAAAGCCAGTTCACGCGAAGCGGCTTTGGCACGTTTCCCAAGATCTTCCATCAGAGCAGGAATGCTGTTGAAGTCTTTCATATCGCGTGCCTTTCAGATCATCTTATTGAAGGTTAAAGGGCCAGGTCGTCCCGGTGGATCAGGGCTGCGCGACCGGGATAGCCCAGCGTCGCTTCAATCTCAGAAGACTTACGCCCCTTGATCGCATCGGCTTCCTGCGCCGTATACCGGCTGATCCCCTGAGCCAGACGGCGGGATTCCAGATCAAGGACGGCGACAGGATCGCCACGACCGAAATCTCCGGTCACTTCCACAATCCCGGCAGGGAGCAGGCTTTTGCCATTGGCCAGTGCCTTGGCCGCCCCCTCGTCCACGGTAATTTCACCCCGAGGTTTCATCGCCGAAATCCAGCGTTTGCGGGCTGCATGTGGATCCAATGTCGCGGTAAACCATGTGGAATTGGCACCGTTTTCGAGCGTTTTCAGAGGGTTCAGAACCGACCCTTCGGTAATCGCCATGGCGCAACCGCCCGCGGTTGCCATCTTGGCCGCCAATAGTTTTGTCTTCATCCCGCCTTTCGACAGGCCCGAGCCCGCATCACCGGCCATGGCTTCAATCTCGGGTGTGATCCTGTCGATTGTCTCGAAGCGCTTCGCCGAAGTGTCTTCCTTAGGATTGCCCGAATAGAAGCCATCCACATCCGACAGCAGAATCAGTTGGTCGGCCCCTACTGTCACGGCGATTTGCGCGGCCAGACGGTCATTGTCGCCATACCGGATTTCGTCCGTTGCAACCGTGTCGTTTTCATTGACGATCGGAACGACGCCCAACCCAAGCAGAGTTTCCAAGGTTGCGCGTGAGTTCAGATACCTGCGGCGATCTTCGCTGTCTTCAAGCGTCACCAGAACCTGCGCCGTGGTGATCCCATGGGGTGCCAACGCTTCTTCATAAGCGCGTGCAAGCCGGATTTGCCCAACCGCAGCAGCTGCCTGTGACTGTTCCAAGGGCAGTGCCGCCATCGGCAGGCCCAGAACGCCGCGACCCAGTGCAATCGAACCGGACGAAACAAGGATTACATCTTTCCCCTGCCCCTTGAGCCAGGAAACATCCTGCGCCAACGACAGCAGCCAGTCAGACCGCAGCAGGCCGGTGTCGCGATCAACCAGCAAAGCCGACCCGATTTTTACCACCAAACGGCGTGCCGAGGTCAGGGTTGCCAAGGCTGTGCCTCCTCAGCGGGTTTCTGACGCACACGGTTGTCGTCAATCTGGCTGCGCAGCGCCCGCAGAACTTCGGTTACACCCAGATGTGCCACACCGGACATGGTCATGACGGGGCCGCCCACGGCCTCCTCAAGCTCAGCGACGGCAAGGGCACGTTCTTCGTCATCCAGCGCGTCGATCTTGTTCAGAACAGTGATCCGGGGCTTCTCAGCCAGTTCACCGCCATAGGCTTCCAGCTCGTGAATGATCGTGCGGTAATCATCGGCGACCGTCGCAGAGGTGCCGTCGACCAGATGCAACAACACGGCACAGCGTTCCACGTGACCCAGAAAACGGTCACCAATGCCACGGCCTTCATGAGCGCCTTCGATCAGGCCCGGGATATCGGCCACAACAAATTCGACGTTGTCCACGCCGACAACGCCAAGATTGGGGTGCAGCGTGGTAAACGGATAGTCGGCAATCTTGGGCCGCGCATTCGACGTGGCCGCCAGAAAGGTCGACTTGCCTGCATTCGGCATACCCAAAAGACCCACATCGGCGATCAGCTTGAGCCGCAGCCAGATTGTGCGGTCAATCCCCGCCTGCCCCGAATTGGCGCGGCGCGGGGCCTGATTGGTGGCGGACTTGAAATGCAGGTTGCCAAAGCCGCCATTGCCGCCCTTGGCCAGCAGAACGCGTTGCCCGACTTCGGTCAGGTCGCAGATGACGGTTTCTTCGTCTTCGTCCAGGATTTCAGTGCCAACCGGAACACGCAGAACGATATCGTCCCCATCCTTGCCGGTGCGTTGCTGCCCCCGGCCCGGTTGCCCGTTTTTGGCGAAGAAGTGTTGCTGATAGCGGAAGTCAATCAGGGTGTTCAGCCCATCCACAACTTCGGCCCAGACAGACCCGCCTTTGCCGCCGTCCCCGCCATCGGGGCCGCCGTATTCGATAAACTTTTCGCGTCTGAAGCTGACGCAGCCGCTACCGCCGGCCCCGGACCGGATGTAGACCTTTGCGAGATCGAGAAATTTCATGTGTGTCCCCTACTGCAAAGGCCCCATCGGCCACAAGTCAGAGTTTTTTACTGTATGTCCAGGTGGGCACATTCGCATCGCGCGCCACCGAATAGCTTTCCGCATCGCCCAGATACTGGAACCCGCAATGGGTCAGAACCCGGGCCGAGGCCGGATTATCCTGAAACACACTGGCAAACATCGTCGCGTTTTCCAGCGGGTTGGCGTTAACAAGCGCTTCCACAGCCATCGAGGCAATGCCCGTGTTCCAATAGATCGGCGCGACCCAATAGCCAACTTCGGATTGATTCCGGTCCAGCCGTTTCAGCGAAATCACACCGATCAGTTCCGGACCACCGTCCTTGGTAGCATCCATTACCCAGACGTCCTCGTCCCGGTTGTCAGCCATCGAACGGGTTACAAAGGCTTCGATCGAACCGGGGGCCAGTGGATGTGCAATACTGGTGGTCATCCGCGCCACGCGCTCATCACCTGCGTAATGCTCGATAAGGCCCATATCCGACCGGCGCAGGGGGCGCAGGTCGAACCGCTCGGTTTCAATGACCGGCTGATTTATTATTGTCTCAAGCTTCATTGGTGTGTTCCTCCTCCGAACAACACGAATAGTACGGACGCGACCGTAAGACCCGCCAACGTCCACATCAGATATTTTTCCGCCGGGCGACCTTCAACCGCATGCGCGATTCTATCCCCCGCAAAAGTCCAGATCGGGTGCAAAAAAATCTGGCAGATCAACAAACTAAGAGCGATCGTGAGCGTTGCGTCAAAGCTGGACGTCCCCGCCGCGACAAAGCCGGTAAAACCCGCAACAATCATGGCCCAGGCTTTTGGGTTCAGCGGATGCACGATCAACCCCGCCCAGAATCCCGGAACATCACCGACCGCATTTTCGCGCGACAATCGCAAATTCGCGATCTTCCACGCCAGCCAGCAAATATATGCAGCCGAAGCATATTTCAGCGCCGCAAAGGCCGTCGGAACCTGTTCCGCCAGTTGCAGCAGGCCAAAGCCCACGGGCCAGATAATCAGCTGCTTGCCAAGCACGACACCGGCCACAAAAGGCAATGCGGCGCGAAACCCATAGCGCGCACCCGTTCCCAGCAGGACCATGTTGGCCGGCCCTGGCGTGCCAACCTGAGAGGCGGCAAATATCAGGAAACTGGTGGTTGCGACTGTCATTGGTTCTTTCGATCACGACTGCGTTAAAACGAGAAAGGGGACCGGCACTTTGTGCCGGTCCCCCATGAATTTTTCTTAAACCTTCTGGGTCTCGGCTTACTCTGCGGCCTCCGCCACTGGCAGGACCGAAATAAAGGTGCGGTTTTTAAGTCCCTTGTGGAACTTCACGGCGCCATCGACAGTTGCAAAGATGGTGTGATCTTTGCCAATGCCTACGCCTTCACCCGGCCAGAACTTGGTGCCGCGCTGACGCACGATGATGTTGCCTGCGATAGCGGCCTGGCCACCATACAGTTTTACGCCAAGGCGACGACCAGCTGAGTCGCGACCGTTACGGGAGGAACCGCCAGCTTTTTTATGTGCCATTCTCTCTCTCCTTAGCCTTTAGCCAATTCTTTGGCTTGCTCAACCCATTCGGGTTTCACTTTGACCGTTTCGATAGCAGCAATCTGCTCATCCGACAAGGCGGCCAGAGCGGCAAAGCTCTCGATACCGGCCTCAACCAGCTTCTTGGCGGCGGCAGGGCCGACACCGTTCAGTTGGGTCAGATCGTCAGCAGCGACAGCAGCGGGTGCTTCAGCCTTGGCTTCGGCTTTCTTGGCAGGCTTTGCAGCGGGTGCCGCCTCGCCAGCCGGAGCGGAACCGGTTGCAGCTTTGATGCCGGATTTGTCGGCGCCCGACGCCAGAATGTCGGTGATTTTGACCAGTGTCAGTTTCTGACGGTGGCCAACGGTACGCTTCGAGCTGTGCTTACGACGGCGTTTGACGAACTTGATGACCTTGTCACCTTTGATCTGTTCGATCACTTCGGCCTGAACGCCTGCGCCTGCAACGAAAGGTGCGCCAACAACCGGAGCGTCACCGCCCAGCATCAGAACATCGTTGAATTGAACTTTTTCACCTGCGTCGGCAGCCAGTTTTTCAACGCGGAGGATATCGCCCGCCTGAACCTTGTACTGCTTGCCGCCAGTCTTGAGGACCGCAAACATGCGTCTTTCCTTTTCTAACCCGCGTTCTGTGGTCCCCGGTTGGGTGTTTTGGCCCCAATAAACTTGAAAGCCACCTCGAACAGCGCGCCCTTTTCGGGCTGTGTGAATGGCCCCTGACAACGTCATGAGGGCCAAATAATAACGATACCCGGCGCGGAAAACCGGCCGGGATGCGCGCTTATCCATAGATTACAGGTAAAAGTCAACACCAAAGCGGCGTCAAAGATCGGACGCCCTCAGCGCCTGTGCAACCGCCTGCCCCAGGCGATAGGAAATATCATTGAACATGCGATCAAAGCCGTCAAACACGGCGTCATTCAGGGCCTGTCCCGTCTCGGTTCTGGAAAACGCGATATTTTCGCGCATCTGCGCCTCGTCCAACGGGCGGTAGGCCATAAGAAGAAACGAGAAAAGCCACTCCTCAGTGTCCTCGGCCCGGCTATCTTTCTGCAACAAAAGCTCGGCCAGAAGTTCCTGATCATCGGTCCGGGCATCAACATCAAGTCCCTGAAAGAAGCTGTAGTCAGACGTCAATGCCCCCTGAACATTCTTTTCGATCAGGTCATTTGCCTCGATATATTCCTTGACCAAAGCAAACTGAGCGGTGCTGCGTTCTGCGGATTTGTAGGCTTCTCGGGCCATGTCTTCGATTGCCTGTTCTGACATGGCGCGCCGGGCCGAGTTTTCCAGTGTTACTATGGTCTGGCCAAGATCGCTTTCAAAAAACAAGATGGCCTGATCAAGCTGAACATCGGACATACCTTCTTTGAAGGCGTCCGTCAGATTTTCCCGCATCCAAAGGGGATCGTAGATACGATTGACCTGTGACTCGAAAAAAGCGCCACCCTTGTTATCCAAAAAAGTATCGTCAAGAGTCTCGCGATGGCCCTGCCCCTCGTGAACAAGGATTTCCATCACCTGTGTCAGACGCATGGCTTGTGCCAGTCGATCGACTTTTCCATCAGCATACAGCGGCAGTGCCCAACTCACGGTGACAACAAATGCCAGAATAGCGCGCTGCATCAAATGTCCTGTGCCGGGTGCAATTCGGCCATCCGCGCGGCCAGAACCTCGAACCTCATGGCCATGATCTCATATTGGATGGCGTTCAATAGCTCGTAGACTTCCTGCATCAGCGGCTGTTCCAGCGCGTCAACATACGTATCCACATCGGCGTCGGAAAAATCCTGATAGGTGTAAGCAGCGCCCGCCAGATTGGACAGTTGCAGTGACTGACGCATTGCCGGTTCATTTTGCTTCATCAATTCACGCAGTTCATCCCCGTCCAGCTGTAACTCGATGACTCCCGATGCGCTGGCCGCCAGCAGGAAGCGCACCTGAATTTCCTGCAAGGCACGCAACGCCGTACCTGTGGAATCGATCGCCGTGTTCATGCGTTTAAAACTTTCGACCCGTTTCGACCCGTTCTTGATCAGATCAGAAATGATCCTTTGGCCTGCCAATTGCTTGACGTCATCGTCTTCTTGCATGTGTGAGGCATTTTCGGCCACGACCAGACGTTGACCAAGGTCAGACGCGTAAAACTCGACAGCGTGTGCCAGGGCCTCGTCACTTAGGGTCTGTTCCAGAATGGAAACTGCGGTGTCGTGCATTGCACCGACTTCAAAAACCTCGTCCGTCAAACGGGTCCAGTCCGAGCCGAAACCCTCTGGGTCAACACCCAACATCTGCGGCGCGGACCGTGAGCTCAGGGCGATGCTTTCAAGAGCTACGTCAAAACCGGTCGTCGTCAAAAAAGCCTCAATCCGATCCCGGTTCGCCGCAGAAAGCTCCAGAGGAACCAGAACAAGCGCCAGAAACGGGGCGAGAAACCAAAAGGCGATGCGGTGTGCAAACTGTGTCATACCTTTCAGAGTAGGTGTTTTGCGCTGGCAGGCAACGGAAAATCCCGGCAATCACGATTTCCGGAATTTTCTGCTTGCGCCCCCGTTCGTTCCTGACTAAATCCCCCCCTCACAGACCCCCGCGGAGAGGTGCCGGAGTGGTCGAACGGGGCGGTCTCGAAAACCGTTGTGGGTGCAAGCCCACCCAGGGTTCGAATCCCTGTCTCTCCGCCACATTCCCAATATCGAAGGCTGTCAGAAAACGTCTTCCGGTCTGATCTGTGTTCTCAACAAATTGCAAGTGATCCGCTGTCAGAAACTGTAGTGGCCTGGGTCACCCGGCGTGTTCTTGCCGTGAAATCTGGTGCAATCAGCGTAGCACGGCCCAAACCTGTATTCTGCTGAGAATTCACAGGAATTCCCCTTTGTATCTCCGCTACATTTAACGCATCCCGGCGACACATTTTCCAAAGGAGACACACATGTCGCGTATTCTTATCCTGATCATCATCGCCGCTGTCGGTGTTGGTGGTTACTACTATCTCAACCAGTCCGAACAAACTCCGGCTGAACAAGTGCAATCCGCAGCGCAGGAGGCGGGCGATGCAGTGGCTGATGCCGCGTCAACCGCTCAGGAAGCTGCGTCTGATGCGCTGGAAGGTGCAACAGAACAGGCCAGCGAGGCAGCTTCATCCTTGACCGAACAGGCGCAGGAAGCCGCATCGTCGGTTGCCGACCAAGCCAGTGAGGCAGCTTCGTCTGTTGCGGAACAAGCATCCGAGGCAGCACAGCAAGCCGGTGATCAGGTGGCGGCGCTGGCGGGTCAGGGACAGGAATTGCTGAGCTCCTGGATTCAGGAAGGCAAGCTGGACCCCACCAATTTCGACTATGAAGGCATCATGAGCTCAATTCAGGACAGCACATTGGCCACGGATCTGAAAGAACAGGCGATCAAGATTGTAAATGACATTAAAGAGTCGCCTGAAACCATCGCCTTGAAGATTCAGGAACTGACCGCGCTGTTGACGCAGCAATAATAAAGAAGGGGCCGGTTGCCAGTTCCCGGCCCCTACCCCGCACGCCAATTTTCCAGTCGTGCCCTTACGTTATCGTTTCTCTGAATTGACCCAGTGTGCGGCTTTTGATTGGCTGCCCCGACAACACATCCTCACCCCGAGGTCGCCCGTTGGCAATCTCCTGTTTACGGGGTGTGCGCATTGAACAAGCCATCTTGAGGACGATCCCATGACTGACCTGCCCCAAACAATGAAAGCTGCCATCCTGAAACACGGCGGGTACTCGGCCACTTCGACCGGACCAGTCATCGAGGATGCGGCTGATTGGCTTGAACCCGCGGAACTGCCCGTTCCCAATCCCGGCCCCGGTCAGGTTTTGATCCGCCTGCGCGCGTCGTCGGTCAATCCGTCCGACCTCCACTTCATCAAGGGTGAATACGGCCAGCCGCGCGTCAAAGGTGCCGCGGCCGGCTTCGAAGGCTGTGGCGACGTCGTTGCAACCGGAAAAGGTGCCGAGGCGCTGAAGGGACAGCGCGTCGCTTTCGTGGCCGCAGGTTCCGGCGCCTGGGCGGAATACATCGTGACGCAGATGCAAATGTGTATTCCCTTGCGTCCGGATATTTCAGATGATGACGGCGCCGCGCAAATCGTCAACCCTCTCACCGCGATGGCGATGGTGGACATGGCAAGGGAAGACGGCGATGCATTTGTGATATCCGCTGCGTCCAGCCAATTGGGAAAACTGATGTGCAGCCTCGGGCGTGATCTGGGGTTGAAACCCATCGCGCTGGTGCGCCGGGCCGAGACAGTCGACACGCTGAAAAGTCTTGGAGCTGCCGAAGTGCTTGTGACGTCCGATCCTGAAATCGTCGAGAAGTTTGCCGCGATAAGCGCCACGCTGAAGCCGCGGGTCTTCCTTGATGCGGTGACGGATCAACTGTCCGAGAAACTGTTCTGCGCCATGCCCAACCGGGCGCGCTGGGTCAGCTACGGCAAACTTTCGACCGAAGCGCCAACGCTTTCCCAGACCGGCCAGCTGATTTTCATGGGCAAACGGATCGAAGGTTTCTGGCTGACGCAATGGATGATGTCGACACCGCCCGCTGACCAGATGCGGGTTGTGGCCGAAGTTCAGGCCCGCTTTGCCAATGGTCGCTGGAAAACGGATGTTTCCGAACACCTTACACTCGAAAATCTTGTGTCGAATCTTGCCGAAGCGCTGAAAAAGAGTGACGGAAAGGTGATTATCGCCCCATAGTAGAACTCACCTGCGTTGCCGGAGGATACACGCGGGCGGAAGAAGACGCTGGAAAACCGGTGGAGGGAGGACAGTGTGGATAATGCGCAGCTGCTGATTAGCGGGCTGGCGAACGGGTGTGTCTACGGCCTGATCGCGCTTGGCTTTGTACTGATCTACAAGGCAACCGAAGCGGTGAACTTTGCGCAGGGCGATTTCATGATGCTGGGCGCATTTGTGACCATCGGCCTGACAAATACCGAATATATGGGGTTGCCGTTCTGGCTCGCTCTGCCTGTTTCATTGGGAATAATGGGCGCGCTCGGTTTTCTTCTTGATCGCCTGATCATTCGCCGCTTGTTCGGTGAAAGCCAGACCGCCGTTGTCATACTGACCATTGCTTTGGGCTTTGTGATCCGTTTCATTGCCGGTCTGATCTGGGGGCACGAGCCGCAAACGCTGCAAAACCCGCTTGCGGGCAAAGAAGTGCGCATGGGCGGTCTTGTACTGGGGATGGAGGATGTCGCGATAATCGTTGTTACGGTGCTGCTGACATGGGCACTCTATGTTTTCTTCAGCCGCACCAAGCTGGGTCTGGCGATGCAGGGCGCCTCGCAAAACCAGCTGGCAGCTTATTACATGGGCATTCCCGTCAGGCGTGTTCAGGGATGGGTCTGGGCTTTGGCCGGAGGCGTTGCAGGAATTGCCGGAATTCTCTTTGCTGCAAAAGGGGCTGTGGATCCGACAACAGGATTGCTGGGCATCAAGGCGTTTGCCGCCGCCGTTATCGGCGGGTTCGGCAGTTTGCCGGGTGCATTGGCCGGAGGGCTGATTGTCGGCATTATCGAACCCTTCGCCAGCCGGTACATTGCGGCAGGTTACAGCCAGGTCGCACCATACGCTTTGCTGCTTGCCGTCCTGATCTTCCGGCCAAACGGGCTGTTCAGTCAGGTCCGGGTCAAGAAGGTCTGAGCCATGCGGATCGTTTTCAAAACCGACTACATACAGGATATCCGCCCCTGGAAAGACGGGTTCCAGCTGTGCCTTTATCTGCTTCTATTGTTTGTCGTCGCGGCCGCGCCTTTCGCACTGGACGATTTCTATCTGGGTGAACTGACAAACGTTCTGATCTGGGCCATCGCCGGTCTGGGTCTGATGATACTGACCGGACATACAGGGCAAGTCAGCCTGGGCCATGCGGCCTTTCTGGCCTTTGGCTGTTACGCCAACGTGGCCCTGATTGAGGCAGGCGTTCCTTTTCTAGTCGCGTTTCCGCTGGCCGGAATTCTGACCGGGATCGCGGGTGTGACCGTCGCAGTCCCTGCGCTGCGGCTTCACGGTATCTACCTGGCGATCTTTACCATGGCGCTGTCCATCCTGATGGATGACATCATCGTTCTGTCCGAGCCGATCACTGGTGGTGTCGCTGGTAAATATATCGGCGGGGTCGAGATCTTTGGCCTTACGGTTGACCGCTGGGGGACGCCTGATCTTTTTTACTGGCTGGTTCTGTTCGTCACCGTTCTGGTCACGTTGGGATATATAAACCTGCTGCGGGCCCCATTGGGTCGCAGCTTCATCGCCGTGCGCGACTCCGAGGTTTCGGCGCAGGCGATGGGTATAGATATCGCGCGAACAAAGATGATTTCATTCGCCCTGTCCTGTGCGGTTACAGGTTGGGCCGGCGCGTTGATGGGTCTGTTTGCTGGTGCGTTTAACAATGAAACCTTCAGCGTCCTGATCTCGATCCAATTGCTGATGATGATTGTTATTGGCGGGCTGGGCTCGATCCATGGCTCGTTTCTGGGTGCAATCGTCATCGGGTTCTTGCCGCAGTTTCTATCGATTTCAAAGGAATATGTCGGCGCGATTATCGGTGGAAACACCGTTGCCATTCCGGGGCTGGAGTTCGGCATCTTTGGCATGATCCTGATCGGCTTCATCCTTTTCGAACCCATGGGCATCTATGGCCGCTGGCTAAAAATCCGCACCTGGTTCGAACTGTTTCCTTTCTATCGCAAGGACATGTTCAAACGGCAGAAATCCTATCTCAAGACGGAGCGTCTGAGATGAGCTTGCTGGAATTTGAAAACGTTACCCTGAAATTTGGTGGTCTGACGGCCGTGGACAATTTGTCCTTCGAGGTTCAGAAGGGCGAAGTTTTTGCCATAGTCGGGCCGAATGGCGCGGGCAAATCGACGGTCTTCAACCTGATCTCGCGCTTTTACGAACCGTTTTCAGGGTCGATTAGGTTTGATGGTCACGATCTGCTTCAGGTCAAACCGTCTGGCGTGGCGGCCTTTGGTGTGGCGAGAACCTTCCAGAACATCGAGCTCTTCGAACACGCAACTGTCCTGCAAAACCTTTTGGTCGGACGACACAGGCATCGGACTACGAACCTGATTTCGGAACTTTTGTTCACCCCTGCAGTTCGACGGCAAGAGCTGGAGAACCGGGAAAAAGTTGAAAAAATCATCGATTTCCTCGACTTGCAGGCCTATCGCGACAAGATGATTTCAGGGC
This sequence comes from Ruegeria sp. O6, assembly GCF_056535045.1. Classification (NCBI taxonomy): domain Bacteria; kingdom Pseudomonadati; phylum Pseudomonadota; class Alphaproteobacteria; order Rhodobacterales; family Roseobacteraceae; genus Ruegeria; species Ruegeria sp. O6. Next base: position 377,198 of record NZ_JBQERM010000001.1, read on the forward strand.
TGCCTTACGGCGTGCGCAAAGTGGTCGAAGTGGCACGTGCCCTGGCGACCGATCCCAAGTTACTGTTGCTGGATGAACCGGCGTCGGGGCTGTCGGTGGAAGAGACGACCGATATGCGTTGGTGGATCGACGATATCCGGAGGCAAATGGGAATTACCGTGCTGATGGTCGAACACGATATGGGATTGGTATCAGGCGTGTCCGACCGGGTCCTGGCCATGGCAGATGGGGCAAAGCTGGCCCTCGGGCCACCGGCAGACGTGCAATCGCACCCGGCCGTGATCGAGGCTTATCTGGGAAAAGCCTCATGAACACTCCGATCTTGCAAGTTCGCAATATCGAAAGTTTCTACGGTCCGATCATGGCCATTCGGGGCGTTTCACTGGATGTACACGAAGGAAAAATCGTGTCGATCCTTGGCGCAAACGGCGCGGGCAAAACCACATTGATGAAAACCATCTCTGGTGTGATGGACCCGGAAAAGGGAACAATCACCTTTGACGGCGGTGACATCCAGGGCTGGGAGCCGCACAAGGTTGTCCAGCGCGGGGTGGTCCACATCCCGGAAGGGCGCGAAGTGTTTCCTCTGTTAACGGTTGATGAAAACCTAAGCCTCGGCGCCTACACCCGCAAAGACAAAGACCAGATCGAACAGGATCGTGAGCTGGTTTTTCGTTATTTTCCGGTTCTGAAAAGCCGTCGGTCGCAAGAGGCCGGAACCCTTTCGGGTGGGCAGCAACAGATGCTGGCGATAGGGCGCGGATTGATGGCCCGGCCTCGTATCATGTTGCTGGATGAGCCGTCTTTGGGCCTGTCCCCTCTGCTGGTGCAAGAGATCTTTGGCATTCTCAAACGTCTGAACGAAGAACAGAATATGACGATGTTGCTGGTTGAACAGAATGCCAACGCGGCGCTGGAACTGGCGCATCACGGCTATGTCATGGAGGTGGGTCGCATTGTCATGGACGGGGCCGCGGACGCGCTTTTGCGATCCGAGGATATTCAAAGCTTCTATCTTGGAAAACAAGAAGAAGGCGCGCGCGAAAGCCGCCGCTGGAAGCGGAAAAAGACGTGGAGGTAAGACGGATGGACGCCACGCCCCTACCCCCACAGGTCGTGATAAACGGCGTTCAGTTCAACGCAACGGCAGGTCAGCGCCCGGTGCGTGTTGATGGCTGCATCACAATTGCTGAGTTGTTCCAAAGCCGATGTGCCGAACTGGGCAGCCGAACGGCGCATCGCGAAAAAGACCTGGGTATCTGGAAGTCCTATTCCTGGGCCGATTACTGGCAGCATGCCAAATGGATCGGGCTGGCCTTGCGCAAGCTGGGACTGGAGCGTGGCGATGTGGTCTCAATCCTGTCCGAAGATCGCAAGGAATGGGCCTGGCTCGACATGGGTATTCAGGGCGTTGGCGGTATCGCTTCCGGCGTCTACACCACGGATTCCGCCAGTCAGTTGCAGTATCTGATCAACGACAGCGGCAGCCGGTTTCTGATTGTCGAGGACGAAGAACATCTGGACAAGTTTCTGGGAATTGAGGCCGAGGTTCCCGATCTGATCAAGGTGATCATCCTCGAGGACGAAGGGCTGCATGACCTGAACCATCCGCGCTGCATGATGATCGACGAGCTGTTCGCCTTGGGCCAAGAGGCGGAACTGGCCGAGCCCGGGCGCTTCGAAGCGGAAATCGCATTGGCCAAACCGCAGGACATTGCCTTGCTGGTCTATACGTCGGGTACAACCGGTCAGCCGAAAGGCGCAATGCTTAGCAATGAAAACATCCTGGCCGCCATCGAATCCGCTGCACGGGTGCTGCCAGCGCTGCCCAGCGATGAACAGCTGTGTTTCCTGCCTCTGTGTCACATTCTGGAACGTAATGTCTCGGTCTATTTCCCCTTGGCGGCCCGCTGCACTGTCAATTTTGCCGAAAGCCCTGAAACTATTTTCGCAAACCTTCAGGAGGTTTCGCCCTCAACCTTCACAGCGGTGCCAAGGGTTTGGGAAAAGATCTACTCACACGTCCAGATCCTGACACAGGAAGCCACGCCTTTGGGGCGGCTGGCATTCGGCCTGGCATTAAAAACTGGTGCGCGCCGTGCCGGATATCTGAGCGCAGGCCAACCAGTTCCATCCGGCGTCGCCACCAGATTCTGGTTCTGGGATCAGCTGGTTTTGAAAAACCTGCGCCGAATGTTGGGTCTGGACAAACTGCGACGAGGCGGAACAGGCGCCGCGCCAATCTCGACCGATCTGCTAAAATGGTACTGGTCCATCGGCGTGCCGTTGGTGGAAGGGTTCGGGATGACCGAAACTTCGGGCCTCGCCACGCTCAACACCACAGACAGCAATAAGATCGGAACCATAGGCAAAGTTGTCGAAGGGTGCGACATTCGCATCTCGGACGATGGCGAAATCCAACTAAAGGGCCTGAACATATTTCAGGGATACTGGCGCAACAACGCGAAGACAGCAGAAACCTTCACCGCCGATGGCTGGCTGCGTACCGGGGATATGGGGTCAATAGATAAGGATGGCTATGTCACCATCACGGGCCGCCTGAAGGATATCATCATCACCGCAGGTGGTAAGAACATCACCCCAGCCGAGATCGAAAGCCGCCTTAAGTTCAGTCATTATGTCGCGGACGCAATCATCATCGGGGACAGGCGCAAATTTCTGACGGCACTGATCATGATTGATCAGGAAAATGTCGAAAAATACGCGCAGGGCCATAAAATCCCCTTCTCGAATTTTGCCTCGCTATGCGCGGCACCGGAAATCAGGCAGTTGATCAGTTCGGAAATTGCCGCTGTTAATGCAGAATTTGCGCGGGTCGAACAGATCAAGGATTTCCGTCTGATCGACGTCCTGCTGACCGCTGAAGACGACGAACTGACTGCGACGATGAAGCTGAAACGCGGACTGGTTGAAAAGAAACACGGGCATCTGATCGAAGACATGTACACTTGACCAAAAGATTAACGGGAGGAAAGAGATGAAGAAATTACGCAACAGTCTGGCGGCTGCATCACTGCTGACAGCATCGGCAACACTTGGTTGGGCGCAAACACAGGGCGTGACCGATGATGAGATTGTCATTGGTTCTGTCAACGACCTGAGCGGGATATTCGCCGCAGTGGGTGTTCCGGCAACCAAAGGTGCAAATGTCGTCTTTGATCGGGTGAATGCAGCCGGTGGCGTGCACGGGCGAAAAATTCGTTACGTGGTCGAAGACAACGGCTATCAGATGCCACGTGCGATGCAGGGCTATAACAAACTGCTCAATCGCGACAAGGTATTTGCCATGCTGCAATCGCTTGGCACGCCGATGAACATGGCAGGGTTCAAGCTGTTGGATCCCAAAGGCATTCCCAACGTAGCGCCTCTTACAGCTGCGCGTCAGATGTTGCAGGAACCCATGCGGAACAAGTTCACCTCCTTCTCGACCTATTTCGATCAGGCGCGTGTCGGTGTGAACTATCTGGCTGGCGAGTTTGGCTCAAAGACGGTCTGCACCATGTACCTGCCGACAGATTTTGGTGAGGAAATTCTAGAAGGCAGCAAGGCCGGAGCCGAAGAAGCCGGGCTCACTTTTGGATCAGAAACCACCCATAAACCGGATGAGACGGATTTCGTTGGATCGCTGAGCAAGCTCAAGGAAGAGGGTTGTGATATCGTCACCATGGCGCTTGGGGTGCGGCAGGCGATCACTGTCGTGGGCACCGCTAAGAAAATGGGTCTGACCGATATGAAATTTCTCGGCACCTCGGCCAGTTTCCTGACGGTCGTGGCGCAGGTGCCCGGTGGCGTGACCGATGGATTCTACGCGGCAGCTTCGTGGCAGGATCTTTGGGCGCGTGCGGATCAACCTGCCCCGGCCGCATTTATCGAGGAATACAAGGCAGCCACAGGCGAAGATCCGGTCGGATTTGCCATGCTGGGTTATTCGGCGGCTGAAATGATGGTTAAGGCGTTGGAGGCCGCAGGCCCTGATCTGACGCAGGACAGTTTCATCGCAGCGATGGAAACGCTGGATTATCAGGACGATCTGGTTGGCAACCACATAACCTATGGTCCTGAAGACCATCAGGGCGCGGATACTGTGTTCGTCAACGTTGTTGAAAACGGTGCGTGGAAACTCGTTTACGAAGAATGAATCCCTGACCCGCGCAAAGCAAAAGGGCTCGCAAGTGCGAGCCCTTTCTTTTGGGTATTCCCGGCGAATTAACGCTTCGAGAACTGGAACGAACGGCGGGCTTTGCGCTTACCGAATTTCTTACGTTCCACAACGCGGCTGTCGCGGGTCAGGAAGCCAGCGGCTTTCAGTGCGCCACGCAGGTTCGGATCATAGAGTTGCAGCGCTTTCGAGATGCCGTGCTTAACCGCACCGGCCTGACCGGTCAGGCCACCGCCTTTGACGGTTGCAACAACGTCGAATTCACCTTCTACGCCGGCAACCTGGAACGGCTGGCGCAGGATCAGCTGCAGAACGGGGCGTGCAAAATAGACGTCCTGATCTTTGCCGTTCACGGTGACCTTGCCGGAACCCGGCTTGATCCAGACGCGGGCAACAGCGTCTTTACGCTTGCCGGTGGCATAGGAGCGGCCCAGCTCGTCACGTACGGGTTCACGCACGATGACTTCTTCGGCCACGGTTTCAACGCCTGCGACGGCGCTCAGCTCTTCGAGAGTATTGATCTGATCAACCATCGGTCATTAGCTCCGGGTGTTTTTCTTGTTCATGGACTTGACGTCCAGAACTTCGGGGGCCTGGGCCTCGTGCGGGTGCTCGGCACCGGCATAGATACGCAGGTTGGTCATCTGCTGGCGCGACAGGCGGTTGCCTGGCAGCATACGCTTGACGGCCTGGAAGACAACACGCTCGGGGTGTGCGCCATCCAGGATCTGCTGTTTGGTGCGCGATTTGATGCCGCCCGGGTGGCCAGTGTGCCAGTAGAAGTTTTCTTCGCGCTTCTTGCCGGTCATCTGGATTTTGTCAGCGTTGATCACAATGACATTGTCGCCCATATCCATGTTCGGAGTAAACGACGCTTTGTGCTTGCCACGCAGGCGCATGGCGACGATCGAAGCAAGACGGCCCAGAACAACGCCTTCGGCGTCGATCAGGATCCACTTCTTGTCGATGTCTGCAGGTGTTGCAGAAAAGGTTTTCATGGCAGGATAGTCCTGTTTGATGTGAAAGACCGCCCCAGCGGAGCGGCCCGAATTCGATGGACGGGTTTTATGAGGTGCCTGCACGCAGGTCAAGCGGCATTAGTCTTATTTATGCACGTAAAACCAAATACTTAGAAAATAGGTATTATATTACCCCATATTCAAACGCTGATTTGTTCAGGCGGATTGTCCAATAGAACACGCAGGCGCTGCATCGCGTCCTCGAACCGTTCCAGTGACACATGACCATTCATGGCAATACGTACCGCGTTCGGCGCGCGCCCATCGCGCAGCGCGAACTCGTCGGCGGATCGGAGTTGTATCCCTTCCCGCTCGGCCGCGCGACTGAATGCAGCCGACCGCCAGCCAGACGGAAGGCTCAGCCAGACAAAGGGAACGTCCGGGGCCCAGTTCAGATCAAACCCACCCAGGGTATTGACAGCAACGCGTAGATAATCCCCCATCCGCGTACGCACATCCTTGGCGATCTGACGCGTACGCGGATCGGACAGCAGAAGGCGGGTCAATTCCGCCAGGGGCTGGGCCAATCCGAAATATCCGTATTCAGCGGACCGGCGCAGATCCACACTTTTTTCTCTGGGAGCGATAGCAAAACCCACACGCAATGCCGGTGTCAGAATCTTCGAGATTGATGACACATGCCATCCCCGTTCAGGCGCCAGTGCCCGAAAGCTGGGCTCTCGGGCGTCGCCCATGCGATAGCAATCATCTTCAATGATCTGCAAATCAAAGCGACGGGCAATCTCAACGATCTCTTTCCTCCGCTCCAACGGTGTGTGTGCGCCCGTTGGGTTTTGAACTTCTGGAGACACGCAGACGGCCTGCGCTGTGGTGTGGCGCAGAACATGTTCTAACGCTGCCGGATCGACACCCCATCTGTCCATCTTCACACCGACCACTTCCGCGCGCATCAGTTCGCCTGCGCGACGGAACCCGGCATAAGACAGGTCCTCGACCAGTACGACAGGTTTGGGCCCGCGCAGGATCGTCTGAAACACAACGCAAAGCCCGTTCTGGCCGCCATGTGTCAACACAATATCATCATGGGTCAGTGCGCCCAGCGGAAGGTCTGACAACCAGTCCACAACTGCCTGTCGCACGGGTTGGTACGCATCGCGCGTCGGGTAATTCAGAAACAAACCCGGATCGGCTTGCGACACTTTTTTCAGACATTCACGGATCAGGGACACCTGCCCCATATCCGCCAACCTTGGGCTGAACAGGCTTACATTGGCATTGTACTTGTCGTCGCGAAGATGCAGTTGCCGCGCCCAAACGTCGTCAAGAATGGGCGATTTCGGCGGCGCAACAAATGTACCACGTCCGACTTCGGCTTGTAACAACCCCTCATCTGTCAGGATTGTATAGGCGCGCGCGACTGTACCTGGTGTTATTTGCAGTCGATACGCCAGTTCACGCACCGGAGGGAGTTTGACACCGACTTCCAAAGATTTGTTATCTATGGCTTTTCGAATTGTGTCGGCAACCAGAGTGTATTTCGGTCCTTTAGCTTTTGACAGCGCCTCTGGCCAAATTGTATCCATTACAATTCTTCCTTTGCTTTTGACACAATTTCGAATGTATCAGTCATGTGTACCAAGTACAGCTAATTTGTGTCAATACAATTTGAAAGGAATTCCGAGATGACACGCACAATGCACACCCCCGCCCTTCTGCTGCTGACCGACAGCCCCCGGCTGCCTCTGGCCGCTGCACTGGCCGTGCGGTTTGCGGCAGCGGTCACTCAATGGGAGCGTCGTCGCCGCAGCCGCGTCAATCTTAGTTATCTGGATGACCGCTTGCTGAAAGACGTCGGTCTGACCCGTCATGATGCGCGCCGCGAAGTAAAGCGCCATTTTTGGCAGATTTAACTGATCCCCAGTCCCATTATTGGGACCTCTTCCTGGGCCGGGGCTTGTCCCCGGTCTTTTTTATCCGAATTTCGCGGCTGCAGACCCTGCAGGTGGCAGGGAATAGGTCATCGTCGCTCTGGCAACTGGGTCTTCTGCGCCATCGGAATACATAAGCACGTCACCGACGGCCAAAGTCCGGCCCAGTTTCAGCAGGCGACATTTGGCGATCATGTCCGTGTTGCCTTCTGGTTTGCGCAAAAAATCCAGGGAACTGTTCGTCGTGACCGCCAGGGATTGACGCCCTTTTCGCGCCAGAACCATTGCGTATACACAAACATCCGCCAGCCCAAACATGGATGGCCCCGAAACCGTGCCCCCCGGCCGCAAATGCTGATCCTGCACAACAAGGCGCATGGTGATTGTATCTTCGGTCAGGTCCTCGACGACAAAGTCTTTGTGCACCTGCGGGAAAACCTGCTTAAGGTATTGTGACAGTTCGTCCCGGTTCATTGCCAACGCCATGCTTTCCCTCCTGCTCATACCGACCTAGAGTTGGCCCAACATGGGATCGGAGGGCAAGATGGCAATTCTGGAACGTAACGACACCGGCGCTGTTGCGCGGCTTACAATGAACGCCCCAGAGAGGCTGAACGCGCTGAGTGACGAGATGCTGTCGGCGCTTCAGGCTGAACTGGACACGTTGCGTGAAGACACATCGATCCGGGCAGTGATCCTGGCGGGTCAGGGCAAGGCATTTTGCGCTGGCCACGATCTGAAACAGATGACGGCTGGACGCCAGTCCGAAGATGGCGGCAAAGCTTATTTCAATGACCTGTTTTCGCGCTGCGCGAAGGTGATGATGTCAATCCAGTCCCTACCCCAGCCCGTCATCGCACAGGTCCACGGCATTGCAACCGCCGCCGGGTGTCAGTTGGTGGCAACCTGTGACATGGCCGTCGCCGCCGCAGACACGCGGTTTGGAGTGAACGGGGTTAATATCGGCTTATTCTGCTCCACCCCAATGGTGGCCCTCAGCCGCAATATCCCCAGAAAGCAGGCATTTGAGATGCTGACAACAGGAGACTTCATATCAGCTGAACGTGCTGCCGATTTGGGTTTGGTCAACCGCGTTGTCCCCGAGACGCGGCTTGAACACGAAGCCAATGCGCTTGCAGAACAGGTTGCCTCCAAGCTGGGAGTCGCTGTCAAAATCGGTAAAGAGGCGTTTTATCAACAGCTTCTGATGCCGCTGGATCAGGCCTATGCCTATACCGGCGACGTAATGGCGCAAAACATGCTGTACCGGGATACAGAAGAAGGCATTTCAGCTTTTATCGAAAAACGTCCCCCAAATTGGTCCCAATAATGCAATTGTTTTGCACATTTTTCGCCACTGTTTTGAATTTTGCACTTTTCAAAAGGGCGACACTGTGGCAAAGCTGGGTCGAGGCCAAGGCCTCAGGACACTTTTGGGTCGCCGTGGGCGGAAGGTCCCTCCAGCTGGTCTCTCTCACCAGCGCTGACAATCCCGCAGCGGCGACCCCAAGACCCCTTTCATAAAATTCGCGAAACCGCTTTGCCTCAGTTGCGCCCGATTGTGGTCTGCCCTATGTGGCATCGCATGACACAAGTTTTGCATATTGTAGGCGGCGGCATGGCCGGGTCAGAAGCGGCCTGGCAAGCTGCTGAAATGGACGTGGATGTTGTGATCCACGAAATGCGTCCGACCATCGGCACCTTTGCACACCAGACCGGCAATCTGGCGGAAATGGTGTGTTCGAACTCGTTCCGCTCGGATGATGATGAGCAGAATGCCGTGGGCCTGCTGCATTGGGAAATGCGCGCCGCCAATGGGTTGATCATGACAACGGCCGATGAACACCGCCTGCCAGCCGGTGGAGCGCTGGCTGTGGATCGTGACCCGTTTGCAGAAAGCGTGACCGCAAAACTTCGCGCCCACCCGCGCGTGACGGTAACCGACGAAGAAGTGACGACCCTGCCCGACGAAGGCCAGTGGATCTTTGCGACCGGTCCCCTGACGTCGCCCGCGCTGGGCCAGGCCATCCAGGCCGAGACAGGGTCTGATGCACTTGCCTTTTTCGACGCCATCGCACCGATCGTCTATGCCGAGAGCATCGACATGAGCAAAGCGTGGATGCAATCACGCTACGACAAGGGCGAGACCGAAGAAGAACGCACAGCCTATCTGAACTGTCCGATGGACCGGGATCAGTACGAAGCCTTCATAGACGCGCTTCTGGCAGCGGATAAAACTGAATTTCACGAAGGAGAGACAGCAGGTTACTTCGACGGTTGCCTACCCATCGAGGTTATGGCCGAACGCGGTCGCGAAACGCTGCGCCATGGTCCGATGAAACCGGTCGGGCTGACCAACCCGCATGAGCCCGACGTGAAACCTCATGCGGTGGTGCAGCTGCGCCGTGATAACGCTTTGGGCACCTTGTTCAACATCGTGGGTTTTCAGACCAAGATGAAATATGGTGCCCAGACCGAAGTGTTCCGTATGATCCCGGGTTTGGAAAATGCCAGCTTTGCCCGGTTGGGTGGCATCCACCGCAACACGTTCATCAACTCTCCCACGCTTTTGGATTCGCAAATGCGGTTGAAATCCAAACCCAACATCCGCTTTGCCGGACAGATCACGGGTGTCGAAGGCTATGTAGAAAGCGCCGCGATGGGATTGCTGGCCGGTCGGCTTGCCGCTGCTCAGATTTTGGGGCGTGACCTACCCGCTGTTCCGCAAGACAGCGCAATGGGTGCTTTGATTCACCACATTACGGGTGGTGCCGAGGCTAGGACCTTTCAGCCGATGAACGTGAATTTCGGCCTGTTTCGCCCCGTGGATGGTCTGAAAGGCGGGCGTCGGGGTCGTAAAGACCGGTACAAGGCCTATACCGACCGGGCCAAAGTCGAATGGAGTACCTGGTTGGAACAATGCTGACTGGACGCGTAATGCGGTCTCAGCCTAGCATGCTGGAATGAACGACACGTTTCTGAACAGCACATACAATCTCGGCACGCCTGAAGCGACTGAAGCGCACTATCAGAACTGGGCTGCAACCTATGAAAAGGAAGTTGGTGAACACGGTTACGCCACGCCGGGCCGTGTAGCAGCGGCTTTGTGGTCTTCCGCACCGAAGCCTCAGACACCTATTCTGGACTACGGCTGCGGCACCGGGTTGTCGGGGCTTGCCCTGCGCGCTGTTGGCTTCGAGGTCATCGATGGGATGGACCCAACAGAAAACATGCTTCAGGAAGCCACCAGCAAGGGCGTTTACCGAACATTGACCGGATTCGATATCGCCAAGCCCGCGCCGTTGAAACGTGGGGAGTACACGATGATCACAGCCATAGGAGTGATCGGAAAAGGTGCTGCCCCGCCCGAGACACTGGATTTGTTGATGCACGCACTGCCCAAGGGTGGTTTGCTTGGCTTTTCGCTGAACGATCATGCGTTGGCGGACCATAAATTCACCTGCCGTCTGACGGATTGGGTCGACATGGGGGCAGCACGTTTGTTATTTCGTGAATACGGTCCCCACCTGCCTGGGATCAACCTTAACTCTGACGTGTATGTATTAGAAAAAGCGTGACTCTTGTAACGCGCTTTGCGCCATCCCCAACAGGCCCCCTTCACCTTGGGCACGCGTATTCTGCGTTGGTTGCCAGCGATACGGCCGCATCTGAAAGCGGTCGGTTCTTGCTTCGAATTGAGGATATCGATCGATCCCGCTCACGACAGCTATGGGAGGATCAGATATACAGAGACCTCAGATGGCTGGGGCTGACATGGCCAGAACCCGTGATGCGCCAATCTGATCGTATGGTCGTTTACCATAAGGCGCTGGACCAGCTATGGGCGCAGGGGCTTTTGTATCCGTGCACGTGTAATCGCAAAGATATCGCAGCAGCAGCCGGTGCGCCGCAGGAAGGCGCACCCATGCTTGGACCCGACGGGCTTGTTTATCCCGGGACCTGTCGAAAAAGGTTTGCTGGCAAAGACTTATCGAACCTTCCTCGTCCAACTCAGGACCCCTTGCGATTGGACGTGGTCAAGGCGTGTCAGGCGGTCTGCAACCTGGACAGGTACCAATTTCTTGAGTTGGGATCGGGTCCGGACGGCGAAACCGGCATTATCACTTTCACGCCTGATGAGGTAGTTACCACCATAGGTGATGTAGTTCTGTCCCGCCGCGACATGGGGACGTCGTATCACTTGTCCGTTGTGCTTGACGATGCCGCTCAGGGCGTAACACAGGTGGTTCGAGGGCGGGACTTGTTCGAAGCAACCCGCATCCACGTTCTTTTGCAGGCGTTGTTGAACCTACCGACACCCGAGTATTTCCATCATGATCTGATCCGCGATGATGCCGGCAAACGGCTGGCCAAACGCGACGATGCCCGCGCAATTGCAAAGTACCGGGCCGACGGAGCCAGCCCAGATGACATACGCCGAATGGTTGGGCTTTGACCCCCTATTCCATTGGCGCCATCAGTTCAGTTTCCACCCCACCCCGAACGGCGGTAAAAAAACAGGTTCGTCGGTTGGTATGACAGGCTGCTCCGGTTTGACGGACGAGAACCAATAGGCAGTCCCGGTCGCAATCGATCCGGAAATCCACCAATTCCTGCACATGGCCCGAGGTTTCGCCCTTGATCCAGAAAGCCTGCCGCGAGCGTGACCAATAGGTCACCCGCCCGGTTTCGAGGGTCTTTTCAACCGCCTGTACATTCATCCATGCCATCATCAGAACCTCGCCTGATGTTTCATCCTGCGCAATCGCCGGGATCAGACCCGCCTCATTAAATCTCAAAGTAGAAGGATCAAACACGACTGGGTCAGACATCTCAAAAACCTTTTGCATCCGGTGGGCTCGCCACTATGTATGGGTAACACACGACGAGGGAAAGCCATGAGCGGCGAGAACGACCTGATTAAGCTGTACTCCGGGCGCATTCTGGCGCTGGCTGCGGATATTCCGCATCTTGAGCGACTGGAAGATCCCGATGCAACCGTCAAGAAACGCTCACCTTTATGCGGATCGACTGTAACTGTGGACATCAAGGTTCGCGATGGTCAGATCAGTGCCTTTGGTCAGGACGTCAAAGCCTGCGCTTTGGGGCAAGCGTCCGCCTCGGTCGTTGGGGAAGCGATAATTGGCGCGTCGCGGGCGCAGGTCGAAGCTGCGCGCGATCAGTTGGCGGCCATGCTCAAGACTGGCGGCCCTGCACCTGATGCGCCGTTTGATGGGCTTGAGGTGCTTATGCCCGCACGGGATTATAAAAACCGCCACGCGTCGATCCTGCTGGTTCTGGATGCCACGGCTGAGGCCATGGCGCAGGCTGAACAGGCAAACTGCGCCTGATTATAGCTATTTGGCGTAAACCCGTTTACCCTCTGCCCAGATTTCAGGAGGGATGGGTTTGAATAATTTGCTCGAGCATTTCGTGACGCTTTGGGTCGTTATCGACCCGATTGGAACAATTCCCGTTTTCATTGCAGTTACGGCCGGATTGGACGCGGCAGGTCGGCGGCGGACAGCGATGTTAGCAGCCGTGATAAGTGCTGCCGTATTGCTGTTCTTCCTTGTATTTGGTCAGGTGCTGATCGAAGCGCTGGATATCGGGTTGAATTCGTTTCAGGTCGCTGGCGGCATTATCCTGTTTCTGTTTGCCCTGACGATGATCTTTGGTGAAAGCAAACAAGAGATCGAACAACGGCAAGCCGAAGAAGATCGTGAAGACGCGTATCACCAGCAGAACCCGGCGATTTTCCCGCTTGCCGTGCCTTCACTGGCATCCCCCGGCGCAATGCTGGCAATCGTTATCCTGACTGACAACCACCGTTACAGCATCGCGGACCAGGGTATCACAGCGCTTGTCATGCTTTCCGTATTGCTGGTTGCGTTTGTACTGATGCTTTTAGCCGAGCCCATTATTCGGCTGATCGGTCATTCAGGCGCGGCAATCATCAGCCGTGTCATGGGGATGATTTTAGCCTCGGTTGCTGCCAACTCAGTCCTGTCCGCGCTGTTGGAGATCTTCAAAACCGGCCAATTGTAAAAAAAGCCGCCGCGCTTTCCGGGCGAAAGGGCGGCGGCAGGTATTGCGTGTCTCGTGTGGGGTCCGGTGTACCGCGCGGGGCCGAGGCATGGCCCCTCAAGGGGTTTGGGACAGGCAGGTCACCCTTGACTGAAATGGGGATGACAGCGCGGATTTTTCGGCACGAGATCGCAGGCAGAAAGGCTTAGAAACCAACCGGTAGGTGAAGGGCCACCATCAGCATCACGACCAAAGACAACACGCCAACGGCATCCTGCAGGATGGTCGATTGCGCGCGGCTGAAAGCGGTCTTGATCTGGGTCAGCATAGGGTCACCTCCGGTCAGAGTTTTAATCCTTTGTTGACCTTTTGTTCTCATATTTCCAAGCACAGGTAAAGAACTTTTTAAGAACATTTGTGAACCTTAGAGAACGTTACAGCTAACCCACTGAAATCAAACGGATCGCCTGATCCTGTTTCATCAGCCACAACAGTACACGTGCGGCCCGTCCCCTGTCCGAGGTCAGTTTGGGATCGGTCGTTAGCAGCGCCCGCGCATCGGATTGGGCGACGGCCATCAATCCTGCCTGACGTTCCAGATCCGCGATATGGAATTTTGGCAACCCGGATTGCGCAGTTCCGATCAGATCGCCCGCGCCTCGCATCTCAAGGTCAGTTTCCGAGATTCGGAAGCCATCCTCTGTCTCGCGCAGAACCTCCAGCCGCTTGCGCCCTCCCTCGCTGAGCGGTGGTTGATACATCAGCAAACAGGTGGATTCCGCATCCCCGCGCCCGACGCGCCCCCGCAACTGGTGCAATTGCGCCAGCCCAAAGATCTCGGCCCGTTCAATGACCATGATCGTTGCGTTGGGTACGTTCACGCCAACCTCGATCACCGTCGTGGCAACAAGGACCTTTGTTTTCCCATTATGAAATGCGCTCATCGCGGCGTCTTTGTCGGCTGGTGGCATCTGACCATGAACCAGCCCCACAACGCCCTCACCCAAAATGGCCCGCAGGCGTTTGAAGCGTTCCTCGGCCGCTGTCAGGTCCGAAACTTCGGATTCGTCGACCAGAGGGCACACCCAGTAACACTGTCGCCCCTCATCAATCGCACGCCGCAGGTGGGCTATGACTTCGTCCATGCGCTGTGTGTTGACAATCGCCGTTTTGATCGGTTTTCGCCCCGGAGGCTTTTCATCCAGCACCGAAACATCCATGTCGCCATATTGCGCCAGCGCCAGACTGCGCGGGATGGGGGTGGCAGTCATTACCAGAACATCTGCCCCCTTGCCTTTTTCCGACAACTCCATCCTCTGCCGCACGCCAAACCGGTGCTGTTCGTCGACGATGGCCAATCTCAGCGCCTTGAATTCAACATCGCTTTGAAACACTGCATGTGTGCCAACCAGAATGTGAATATCGCCTTGTTTAAGCGCCTCAAGCTTGGCACGCCGCTCCGCGCCCTTATCACGCCCGGTGAGCAGTTCCAGAACCACTCCGGCCTGTTCGGCCAGGGGGCGCAATCCTTCCAGATGCTGGCGCGCCAGAATTTCGGTTGGGGCCATCATCACGCCCTGCCCGCCTGCCTCAACCGCGATCAGAAGGGCCATGAAGGCCACCAGCGTCTTACCGGCGCCGACGTCGCCCTGTAACAGCCGGTTCATTCGGGCGTCAGACGCCATATCAGCTGAAATCTCATCAATGGCGCGCGTTTGTGCGCCAGTCGGGCGATATGGAAGGCTTGTCAGCACTTTCGATTGCAGTACCCCGGTTCCCACGCTGACGATCCCCCGCGACTTGCGCTCTCGCTGCCGGGCCAGAGCGAGCGTCAGCTGATGCGCAAACAACTCGTCATACGCCAACCTCTGACGTGCAGGGGCAAACGGCGCTACATCATCCGCGCCGCGCGGATTGTGACCGGCGTGAATGGCCGCGGACCAGTTCGGCCAGTTTTGCTGCGACACCTGCGCCGGATCGATCCATTCCTCAAGTTCGGGTGCGCGTGCCAATGCGCTGCGGCTGGCCTTGAACGCTGTTTTCTGCGTCAGCCCTTGCGTCAGGTGGTAAACCGGTTCGAATTCCGGGATATCTCCTGCTTGTTCAACGGGCAGCATGTGGTCCGGATGCACCATCTGCGCCATACCGTCGAACAGTTCCAACTTGCCGGAAACCACGCGGCGTGATCCTTGTGGCAACACTTTCTTCAGATACTCACCACGTGCGTGGAAGAAGACCAGCTGGAAATCGGCCTGACTGTCTTCGACATGAACGCGATAGGCACCCCCCTTGCTGCGGGGCGGTCTGTGCGGGCCAACTGTCACTTCCACGGTCAGAGTGGCCGGCAGGTCCACCCCCTGTATTGAATCCCGCCTGCGCCGATCCACCACGGCATAAGGCAGGCTGAACAGAACATCGCGCGGGAATTCCACCCCGGTCTGCGCCATGGCTTGTGCGGTCTTGGGGCCGACGCCATCCAACGTTTCCAGCCCCGCAAATAGCGGGAAAAGCTGTTCGGGCCGTCCGCTCATGCGCCTTCTATCAGCTGAAGCCAGCCATCCTCGTCCAAAGTTTCGATCCCAAGTTCCGCTGCCTTTTTCGCCTTTGACCCGGCCCCGGGACCCGCGACCAGAATATCGGTTTTCTTGCTGACAGAGCCGGAAACCTTGGCGCCCAACGCCTCGGCCCGCGCTTTCGCCTCGGCGCGGGTCATCTTTTCCAGCGTTCCGGTGAACACTACGGTTTTACCCGCGACCGGACTGTCCGAGGCTGGCGCGTCGGGGGCGATAACCGTCAATTCGCTGCGCAGCGTGTCGAAAGCCCGTCTTTCCTCTTCATTGGCAAATGCGTCCGACAATGAAAGGCCAAGTGTTGCGCCAATACCGTCGATGCCGATCAGCTCTGTCCAGGCGGCATTGGCATCGGCTGCGACATTGGCCTCCGCGATGGCTGCGTCCCGCACTTCTTTCACGCGTGCGCGACGCCCTTCAAGCTGCGCTGCCGCACGCTCTGCGTCTTCCGCCTCATCCGCCCGCCGTTGCGCCAGTGCAGCCGGGCGTGCAGTGTCCAACGCGAGCGCCATCGCATCCCAATCACGATAATACAGTGCCAGATCGCGCGCACCGACTTCGCCCACATGTCGAATGCCCAGTGCAAACAACAAGCGTGCAAATGGAATTTTCCGCTTTTCATCAATGGCTTCGAACAGGTTCCTGGCGGATGTTTCGCCCCACCCGTCCCGGTTTTTCAACCGCGTCAGACTGGCTGCGTCCCGCTGTTCCAGCGTGAAGATATCAGCTGGCGCATTGATCGGAAGGGTTGGATCCCCATAGAACATTTCAATCTGTTTTGCACCCAGCCCTTCTATATCAAAGGCTTTGCGCGACACGAAATGTTTCAGCTTTTCAACGGCCTGCGCAGGACAGATCAGGCCGCCGGTGCACCGTCGAACCGCGTCGCCCTCTTCACGGATCGCATCGCTTCCGCATTCGGGGCAATGTGTCGGAAAGGCAAAGGGGCGTGCATCGGCGGGGCGTTTGGACAAGTCGACATCCGACAGTTTGGGGATCACGTCGCCCGCGCGATAGACCTGAACCCAATCGCCCACTCGGATATCTTTTCCATCACGGATCGTGCCGCCTTTGGCGTCGCGCCCGGCGATGTAATCCTCGTTGTGCAAAGTGGCATTGGAGACGACCACCCCGCCAACCGTTACAGGATGCAACCGTGCCACGGGGCTGAGCGCCCCTGTTCGACCAACCTGAATGTCAATCGCCTCCAACCTGGTCCAGGCCAGTTCGGCTGGGAACTTATGTGCGATTGCCCATCTTGGCGTCGTCGAACGGAAACCCAAACGCGCCTGCAATGACAGATCGTTTACCTTGTAGACGACCCCATCGATATCATACCCCAAAGTCGCACGCTGCGCTTCGATATCCCGGTAATGAGCGATCATGTCCTCAGTCGTGGCACATAGGCGCGTCAAGGAATTCGTGGGGAACCCAAGCGTCGCAAGACGCTCAATCGCTCCCATCTGGGTATCCGCCAAAGGCTCTGACAGTTCACCCCAGGCATAGGCGAAGAAGCGCAATGGGCGGGATCGGGTAACTTCCGAATCCAGCTGGCGCAGTGACCCTGCCGCCGCATTGCGCGGGTTGGCAAAGGGTTTGCCCCCCCGTTCAGCCTGCCGCTCATTCAACGCTTCGAAATCAGAGTGGGACATGTAAATCTCACCCCGAACCTCAAGAACGTCAGGCGCGTTTTCAATCTGCTGTGGAATATCAGAGACGGTGCAGGCGTTGGCCGTTACGTTCTCGCCAACTTCACCGTCGCCCCGCGTTGCGGCCTGAACCAGCTGTCCGCTCTCATAGCGCAAGGACAAAGACAGGCCGTCAATCTTGGGTTCGGCTGTGAAAGCCAGCGGCGCGCCTGCATCAAGGCCCAGATATTTGCGAATCGAGGTGTCGAAATCGGCAATGTCCCCATCGTCGAACGCGTTGCCCAGTGACATCATTCGGACGGCATGAGTAACTTTCGAAAACCCGTCCGCCGGTTTGGCACCGACTTGCTCTGTTGGGCTGTCAGCACGTTTCAAGTGGGGGAAACGCGCCTCGATCTCGGCGTTTCTGCGTTTGAGGGCATCATAATCCGCATCCGACAACTCGGGCGCATCTTCTGCGTGATACAGCGTGTTGGCTCGGGACAGGATGTCCGCCAACCGCGCCAGTTCGGCACCCGCCTCATCATCCGTCAGGTCTGATATGGGAATGGAATTGGTCATGGCCTCGCCCTGTCACGCGTTCTTGGACCTCAGTGATAGGGCGAGGTCATGGCCAGGTCCAGATGTGTTGAGCCGTGAGTGCAACGTGCCGCCCTGGACTACCAGCGACACAAACGGTTCAAATCAGAGGCCGACCGCCATTCTCGTCTCGTCCAGAGTGTTGCTTTGCGGATCGCGCAACACGTAACCCCGGCCCCATACGGTTTCGATATAATTCTCGCCACCCGTTGCGTTGCTGAGTTTTTTGCGCAGTTTGCAGATGAAGACGTCGATGATCTTCAACTCGGGTTCATCCATGCCGCCGTATAGGTGGTTCAGAAACATTTCCTTGGTCAGAGTCGTGCCCTTACGCAAGCTGAGCAATTCCAGCATCTGGTACTCTTTTCCTGTCAGGTGCACGGTTTTTCCGTCCACCTCAACGGTCTTGGCGTCCAGATTCACAGCCACGCGACCAGTGTGGATGATGGACTGCGAATGCCCTTTCGACCGGCGGATGATGGCATGAATGCGAGCCACCAGTTCTTCGCGATGGAAGGGTTTGGTCAGATAGTCATCCGCGCCAAACCCGAAACCTTTGATCTTGCTGTCCGTATCATCTGCGCCCGAAAGGATCAGGATAGGTGTTTCCACCCGGGCAATCCGCAACTGGCGCAACACTTCATGCCCGTTCATGTCCGGCAGGTTCAGGTCCAGCAAGATCAGGTCGTAATCGTAGAGCTTTGCCAGATCGATACCTTCTTCGCCAAGATCCGTTGCATAAACGTTTAGGTTCGCATGCGTCAGCATCAGTTCGATGCTTTTAGACGTGGTCGGATCATCCTCGACAAGAAGTATACGCATTTTCACTGCTCCAATTCGGGTCAATAATTCCAATTAAAATCAAACCTGACCAAGAATGGTTAATCTGACGTTACCGTTGAATCATTTATTCTCGCTCTCCTTTAAGTTGTCGATACTTTTTTAAGGCCGTGGCTTTCAAAGCCTCGACACCGTGTTCCGCGACCAGGGAAACCCAGCCGTTGAACTCTTCGTCACTTATGCCGTATTTCTGTTTTGCCTCAGACAGGCTGATCAGCCCGTAAAGCACACCACGCACGACCAGAATCTTGCGTGAGGCCACCCACCGCCTTGTGCTTGTCGGCGGCAGATCGGCGCGCGTCAGTATGGACCCATCCGGCAAAGAAACAGACCTTGGCCCTTCCACTTTGTGCAAATACATCGCTTTACCCTTTTTGCTGCATCAAAGCTGGCACCAGCCTACTTAAGGTCGTATGAAACCGCCCCTTGAGAGTGTGTAGAATTTTCCTATATTCTGCCGGTCTTTCTTAACCCGGACAGGAACCGCCAATGGCCCTCGACACCGAGACCCCGCTGAACTCGCTTGGCTTTGCCAAACCGCCCTCGGAAACGCGGGTGGTTGTGGCCATGTCAGGGGGCGTCGATAGCTCCGTCGTCGCGGCTTACTTGGCCGATCAGGGCTATGATGTGGTGGGGGTGACACTGCAACTCTATGACCATGGCGCGGCTTTGGCCAAGAAAGGGGCGTGCTGTGCCGGGATCGATATCCACGATGCGCGCCGCGTGGCAGAAGAGCGTGGGTTTCCCCATTATGTTCTGGACTATGAAAACATCTTCAAGGACGCGGTGATCGATGAATTTGCGGAAAGCTATCTGGCAGGCGCAACACCCGTCCCCTGCATTCGCTGCAACGAGCGCGTAAAATTCAAGGACCTTCTGGAAACCGCCAAGGATCTTGAGGCCGACTGTATGGCCACCGGGCACTATATCCAACGCAAGATGGGGCCAAACGGCCCGGAACTGCACAGCGCCGAAGATGCCAACCGGGACCAATCCTATTTCCTGTTTTCGACGACGCCGGAACAGCTTGATTTCCTGCGCTTCCCGTTGGGTCACCTGCCCTCAAAAGACGCGACCCGCGAAATGGCGGCTCAATATGGGTTGTCTGTGGCGGACAAACCCGACAGTCAGGACATCTGCTTTGTGCCCGACGGCAATTATGCCAGCGTCATTGAAAAGCTGCGCCCCGGTGCTGCGGAACCGGGTGAGATTGTTCATGCCGATGGCCGCGTTCTGGCACAGCATAACGGGGTGATCCATTACACGATCGGCCAAAGGCGCGGCTTGGGCATCGGCGGCCTGAGCGAGCCGCTTTATGTGGTCAAGCTGGACGTGGACAAAAAACAGGTCGTTGTCGGCCCCAAAGAGATGCTGGCAACGCGTGTCGTTCCCGTGCGTGAGATCAACTGGCTGGGCGATGAAGCCTTCACATCGCGCGAAGAATGGCACCTGTCAGTCAAGGTCCGTTCGACCCGCCCCCCGCGCGAGGCCATTATTCGACCGCTGTCCGACACCACTGCTGAGGTGGAATTGCTGACACCCGAAGAAGGCATCTCGCCCGGTCAGGCCTGCGTCTTCTATGCCTCGGAAGGCAGCCGCATTTTTGGTGGCGGCTGGATCTGGCGCGGATACTAGGCCGAAACCGGTTCAACCTCTGGTTCGATCTGGATCTGAAGCGCATCGTTGAACCGGTTGAATGCACCGCACAATGCGATGTGCCAGGTTAACTCGACAATCTGGGCATCGCTGAACCAGTCCCGCAGGTTGAAAACTTCGGCGTCGCGCATGCGACCTGAACGTGTCGTTACCGCCTCGGCGTATCGCACGACAGCCTTGTCGCACGCGTCCAATTCAGGGTGGTTTTCGACATCTGGCAGGCGCGCCGCGCCTTCGGGGCTGAGACCTGCAACCGTCAACAGCGGAGTATGATGCGAGACGCAGTAGTCACAGGCGTTCAATTTGGAAACCGTTACCATGGCCAGTTCCAGCGCACGACGCGGCAAGGTTTGCTGTTCCCGCAACGCCGTCAACATCCCTGCGACATGTTCCAGAACCGGTGGGCAATGTGCGGCAACCCGGGCCCAATTGTCGAACGGGCCATAAGCACCCAAAGCCGCATGTGACGCGCGTGTCTCGTCTGCCATCTCGGCATCTGCCAAAGGGGGGATGCGGGTCATGATGAAAGCTCCTTTTCCGCGAGGATATCTTAAGTCCGCTCCGCAGCAACAGACGCTCGCGGATCACAAACCCGAGACGGAACGCCGGAACAAGCCTGTTACAGGGTATCCGTGGGCGAATTGAAGAGGATATAGAGCCCGACGCAGACCATGATGTATGGGGCGATCCGATCCATACGGGCAACGCGTGGCCCCAGGCTTTTGGCCCGAGGGGCGCCCCAAGCCGCGGTAAAGACCAGAACTGAAGCAGCCAATGCTGCGCCGATCAAAGCGGCAACACGGTATGAAGGGGCAGAATCCGCCAATAGCGGTGTCATGACCGCGAAACTGTCAATCGACAGGCTCAGGAACAGGGTAACCACCGATGTTACGGCCCCTTTTGCCTCGGTTCCTTCAGAATTGGCCCCGAAAAACTGCCGCCAGATTCCGCGCAAACCAAAGGCCAGTGGTACAAGACCCAGAAACCCGATCCAAAACGGTGCGCCGCTCTGGTCAACACCCAATGCGACGGTCATGGCCAATGTCAGAACAATTGTCTGCGCGACGGCAAAGCCAATGATGGCGCGGCGTTGCTCGATCACCAATATCAAACCCAGTAGGACGGCCAGATTGTCCAGATTGGTGGATATCATGGCAACCCCGGCTGAAGCGGCGAACAGCGTGTGATCAAGCATGCTCAATCTGCATTCTGTCCAGCACAGCTCGTGCCGCCCTCAACCCCGGTGCTTCTCCTCCGCGCCCCAACCGTTCCATTGTCAGGTTCATCGCGAGTTGCTGAGCGTCAGGGGCATTGGTCACATCATGCAGGGCTTTGGCGATCTTGTCCGGCTGGCAATCGTTCAGCAGGCATTCAGGCACGGCGCGTGTTTCAGATACCAGGTTGACCAATGTAACAGTGTCCAGCTTGACCATGCGTTCAGCCATTTTCTGGGTCAGCCAATTGAGCTTGTAGGCGATCACCATGGGTGTATTCTGCGCGGCCAGTTCCAAAGATACCGTACCCGAAGCGGCCAGCGCAATACGTGCTGTGCCAAAGGCCGCGCGTTTTTCGATGGTGGCTTGCCCGGCCCCGATTTGGCGCGGGTCGAGCACTATTGGTGCGCCCGGCCAGTTTTGCGTCATATCGTTGACCAGATCAGTTGTTGCACCTACGGTTGGAACTACGACGCGATAACTGGGATGATCCGTCAAAAACAGCCGCAATGCCTCACCAAACGTGTCTGCCAGACGCTCGATCTCACCCCGGCGCGATCCGGGCAGAGCCAGCAGGACTGGTGCATCCCCTAGGTCGTACCTGCTCCGGATTGCTGCAATCTCAGCCTGTGTTGCCGTCGGTTCGCTGGCAACTGGATGGCCAACAAAGTCACACTCCATCCCTGCCCGCTCCATGTATGGCGGCTCGAACGGAAGCAGTGCCAGCACATGGTCGATGACCTTTGCCATTTTATCCGCTCGCCCCGGACGCCAGGCCCAGACACTGGGCGCGACGTAATGCACGGTGCGGATATCACTGGCGGCTTTGACGATTTTGGCGACACGCAGGCTGAAATCGGGGCTGTCGATGGTTATCAGAACGTCCGGCCGCGTGTCCAACACTGCTTGCGCGGTCTCCGAGATTCGACGCTTGAGGTGGAAAAACTTCGGCAGAACCTCGATCAAACCCATCACCGAAAGTTCCGACATCGGAAACCGGCTGGTCAGCCCCTGAACCGCCATCAAAGGTCCGCCCACCCCGTCGAATTCAATATCGGGGATCAGTGTTTTCAGCCCCTCCATCAACGCGGCGCCCAGCCGGTCGCCCGAAGGTTCACCGGCGACCAGAAAAACACGCATCAGACCGCTCGCTCGCGAATATACAGGAACAGCCCAAGACGGTTACATTCGGCGATGACCTGTTCTTTTTCCAAAACCAGCACACCGCCCTTTTCCAGAACGATGCCAGACAAGCCTGCCGCGACCGCATCCGTGATGGTATCCGGTCCTATGACGGGCAGGTCGGCACGACGGTCCTGATCGGGTTTTGGACCTTTGAACAGTATGCCGCCCCCCGCATCCGGGCGTTGTGTCAGGGACTGAAGCATCCAGGCGGTTCCAAAGATGCCTTCGATTGCCAACACCTGCCCTTTTGAGACTGCACAGGCCTGACCAATATCCACAGCCCCCATGGCCCGCAGAATTCCGGCAGCGCGGTCTGCATCTGCCATATCACTCTCGGATGGGTGCACATCAGTCAGACAGCCCAAAGGCGGCAACAGGCCAGGGGCGATTTCATGCGCGGCGCACACCCGCAATCCTGCGCCTTCCAACAGGCCAATGACAGCCCGCAATGCTCCGTCATCACCCGACAGCATGGCCTGCTGGATCACCGGAACCAATGGCATCGTCGCCGCGTCAATACGTTTAGGATCAACCTTCGGGCGCCGAACTGCGCCGGCCATGCAGATCTCAGTCACGCCCCTTGCCTGAAGCCCGGCGATAAAACTTCCAAGCTGTTCAAGCGGAAACACGATATCTGCGACCAGATCATCCGGCAGGAACCCTTCCATCGCGCAGATCAGCGGACGTTCCGCCAGTTGGGCAACCAATTCGGTCGGCAGTGCCCCGGTTCCCGCAATCACCGCAAGCATGTTCCTATTTCCTCGGTGTCAGGAACGACCGATCGCTGTGTCCGGTGACAAAATCAACGATCCGCTGCACATAGTCGCTGTCGTTACCCTGACCAAGACGGTTGGCGCGATCCATGAACGTTCCATCGCCTTCAGACAGCTCCATGAACGCGGCACGCAATGCCGAGATGTCTTCGCGCGAAACACCTTTACGCTTGAGACCCACGAGGTTCAGACCTTCAAGCTCACCCCGGGAGGCTTGTACCAAACCGTAGGGAATGACGTCCTTTGGCACCATGGTGAGCGCACCGATGATCGCCCCGCGACCAACACGCACCCACTGGTGCAGGCCCGAAATGCCACCGACGATCACATCATCCTCGACGATGCAGTGACCAGCTGCCCCTGCGTGGTTCACCATGATAACCCGGTTGCCGATCTGCACGTCATGGGCCACATGAACGCCTGCCATCAGCAGGCAATCATCCCCGATCCGGGTTACACCGCCGCCACCATCGGTCCCGGTATTGATCGTCACGTGCTCGCGAATGCGGTTGCGCTGACCGATTTCAAGGCGCGTGTTTTCACCGCCGAATTTCAGGTCCTGCGGAATCTCACCGATCACCGAAAAATTAAAGATCACGGTGTCTTCGCCAATCGATGTGTCACCGGTCACAACGACATGAGACTTCAGTTCGACCCGATCAGCCAGTTTTACATTGGCGCCCACATAGCTGAAAGGACCGATGACGCAATCCTGCCCGATCTGCGCCCCGTCTTCGATAATCGCGCTGGGGTGGATACCGCTCATGTTGTTTTTTCCATATCCCAATCGACATAGGCCGAGAATTCTGCTTCCGCTGCCACTTCACCATCAACAGTGGCCCGGCCACTGAACTTGAAAAGCTTGCCACCCTTCTTGCCGCGAACCGTTTCGACATGCATCTCCAGCACGTCGCCAGGAACAACTTTCCTGCGGAATTTGCACTTGTCTATGCTCATGAAATAGATCAGCAACTCGGTGTCGATGACATCCATCCCAACGCCCAGCATTACGCCTGCTGTCTGCGCCATCGCCTCGACGATGGTAACACCCGGCATGATCGGTGTTCCCGGGAAGTGGCCCTGGAAATGCGGCTCGTTCATGGTGACGTTCTTGATACCTCGGGCTGATTGATAGCCAGAGATGTCCACCACCTTGTCGACCAGCAAAAAAGGATAACGATGCGGCAGGATCCTTTGGATCAACTGAATATCGGCGCTTTTGGGTTCCGTTGTCATGATTCAGGTATCCCGTTCTGAATGTTTCTTTTTCAGCGTGGTTAGCAATACAGCCTCGCAAGGGCAAGCGAACCTATTCGCTTGTGTCCTTCTGCAAACCGCTGCCATCGCCAATTGCCGTGTTCACACGGATTATCGCGGCCTCGGTGATATCTGACGTGCTTACAACGACATTGGAGCGTTCGATGATCACGCTGGCCCCGAATTCGCGTAGCAAATCAACAAGGATCGGGCGAACAATTTCAAAAAACGTTTGCTGCGCTTCCTCGCTACGACGTGCCAGCGCGTCCAGCTTTGCCCTTTGTCCGTCTCGATGGGACTGAACCTTGACATCGAACGCTTCGGCCAGCGGGCGAAACTCCTCTGCTGGCATGGTCGCGCGCTTTTCGGTCAGGTCTTTTTCTTCTCGGCTGAGTTCCGCGACAATCCGTTCATTTTCTTCCGCAAGCATTGCGCTTTCTTTTTCGATCTCGCGCAATACACGTTGCCCGAATGCCGAATTCTTGAACAGCTGCTCACCGGACAATGTAACCACACTGGCTTGCGGAACACCCAGCTGCTGCGCATCAGCCGAAGGGGCCTGAAACAGCATCATAAATGCACACAGGGCCCAAAGCGGGCCCTGTATCAAGGTAAAGAACCTGTTCGTCATCGCAGATCAGAACCGGGCCTGAATGGTCAGGTCAAAGTTCTGTTCCTTGTCGAACGTCTCCTTTTTCAGAGCCTTCGAGAAGTTGAACTGCAAAGGTCCAAACGGCGTTTCCCACAAGACCGAGATGCCGATTACGTGACGAATGGACCCGTCTGCACCAACGATATTTGCGCCAGCGGTGTTCACATCGTTGATGTTGTAAAGGTTTCCAACGTCATAGAACAGACCGCCCCGCAGGCCCAGTTCCTCGGGCAGACCCAAGGGGAAATCGGTTTCAAAACGCGCGACCCAGTAATAGTTGCCGCCGATGGCATCGTCCTGACCATTGGACAAATCACGCGGGCCAAGACCCGCAGGCTCAAAACCGCGGAAAGTACGAGGCCCCAATACAAAACGGTCGACGGTGCGGCTGAAGTCATTTCCGCTCCAATTCAACGCACCCAGCTCCAATGTGGCCCGTAGTACCACTTCTTCATTCCAGACCCGCGTTTGAGCGATACCGCGCGCAGTGGTTTTGAAATACTTGTTATCACCGCCAAGGCCTGCCGCGTCGACGCCTACCTCGAACAGAACACCAGAATTCGGGTCCAGACCACCAATCCGGCTGTCATAAATGTAGGACAGTCCCAGTGAACTGGACGTCCGTTTGCCTTGTGCGATCTCGGATGCGATCACTGCGCCATTGGTCTGATTGCTTTGTTGCGTCATCTCGCTGCGGTCCCAGCCATAGCGCAGACGAAGAGCGGACAGTTCACCGATTGCATAGGTCAGCTGAGGTGTGAAGAACAACGAGCTCGTGTCGTAGCTGGCAAAGCCGGAATTGGTTGCCGACAGTCCCAGTCCAAGATCGAAACGCAGCTTTCGGCCCAGCAAATAGGGTTCGGTAAAGTTAATCGTGTACTGTTCTGAATCCTGTGCCGTCGAGATCGAAACACCAAGATTCTGACCACGTCCAAGGAAGTTTGCCTCGTTCAGGCCGATTGCAATCCCGAAGCCGTCTGTGACCGAATAGCTGCCGCCAAGGCTCAGCGAACCTGTAGGCTGTTCCTCGACATCCACATCCAGAATGACCTGGCTGGGTGACGACCCTTCCCGAGGCTCGACCTCCGCAACTGCAAAGAACCCAAGCGCATTGATGCGTTCCGCGGCCTGACGGATTTCACGTGGGTTGAACGGGTCACCTTCTACAGTGTCAAACTGGCGGCGGATCACACGGTCCAGCGTGGTGGTGTTGCCTTCGATATCGATCCGTTCAACAAAAATCCGCGGACCTTTCGTCAGAACAAATTCAATGTCCAGGGTAAGATCACGGTCATTGCGCGTCACACGCGGTTCAACCCGCAGGAAATCTACACCCTGTTTCAACCCAAGGCGTTCCTGCCGCGCGATCGAGTTTTCCACCAGCGTCGGCGTATACGTCACGCCCGGTTTTATTTTCAGCACATCCTGATAAGGCGCTGCATCAACGCCGGGAATTTCACTAACCGTCGTGATCTTTCCAAACGAGAACTTTTGGCCTTCGGTGACGTTCATCACCAGAAAGAACGCATCCCGTTCGCGGGTGAATTCAACGTTGGCGCTGTTCACACGGAAATCGATATAGCCCCGCGACAGGTAGAAATCGCGAATGACCTGTTTGTCGAATTCAATGCGGTCGCCGATAAACGTGTCGTTACGGAAGAACGTCCGCAGGAAGGTTGCCTGCTTGGTTTCCAGAACCCGGCGCAGCCTCCGGTCCGAATAGGCGCGGTTGCCGACAAAGCTGACGCGCTCAACCTCAATGGTCGTGCCTTCTGCCACTTCAAAGACCAGATCAACCCGGTTGTCGCTGCGACGGATAATGCGAGGAATAACGGTTGCCGCGACGCGACCCTGGGCGGAATACACTTCGGCAATGGTGTCGGCGTCTGCTTCGGCCGCCTGTGGCGTAAAGACCCGGCGGGGTTGCGACGAGATCACGTCCAGAAGAACGTCGTCTTTGACGCGAGCGTTCCCTTCGATGCTGATCTGGTTGATCGTTGGATATTCCTGGACCTGAATGACCAGAGTCGTGCCGCGCGGCGTCAGTTCAACTGTCTCAAATACACCACTGTCAAGCAAACGCTGATAGGCATCGTTAAGCTGCCCGGCAGTTACAGTCTGGCCCGGTTCGATTCCGGTCCGAGCGATAATTGTTCCGGTTTCGATCCGGCGGTTCCCTTCAACATCGAACGAGTTGATTGTGTAGTTTTGCGCCGATGCCGCATGCGGAAACGCCAGTAAACTTACCGCAACAAAAAGGAAAAAAACCGTTAGCGCCTGCCACAAAATATTGTTTGTCGGCATATGCCCCCCGCAGGATGTGCCTGCGTCTCGCCTGTCAGTCATTTTATGCTCTACCCAGAATTTTGAGACTTTAATGCTGAGTAACGGGATTGAATGAGCTTGTCAAAAGGCGATATCGAAGCAGTCAGGCAGACGACCACGCGACAACAGACCTACGATTTTCCCGAGAATCACATTCCCGCCAGATAGGCGGCTCCAGCCATCGCCAACGCTGTAACGGCAAAACTCAGCATAACATCCCAATTCAACATGAAGAGGAAGCTAAAGCTTTGATACGATTTTTTCAGCGTTTTGGACATGACTGTTCCCTTTAGACGGGAATATTGTAGCGCTGAAATATGGCGGTAATGCGGCTGGAATCTGCTCCAGCCGCCACATTCAGCAGAACAGGTCGTTGCTGACCGAAAACAGCATCAGGGTCAGAATGATCGAAATTCCAATGCCCATGAGTATGCGCATCGCTCGGTCGCTGGG
Organism: Ruegeria sp. O6; assembly: GCF_056535045.1. Classification (NCBI taxonomy): domain Bacteria; kingdom Pseudomonadati; phylum Pseudomonadota; class Alphaproteobacteria; order Rhodobacterales; family Roseobacteraceae; genus Ruegeria; species Ruegeria sp. O6. The sequence goes on from NZ_JBQERM010000001.1 coordinate 405,466, forward strand.
CGGTTTCCCGGCAATGGCCTCGTAGGCGTAGAAGACGAGATGTCCGCCATCCAGCGCCGGAATGGGAAACAGGTTCAACAACCCGACCGCCGTCGACAGGACAGCAATGAAGAAGATAAAATTCTGTGCCCCCTGGCTGGCCATCGCCCCCGAGGTTTCGGCAATTCCGATTGGCCCCGAGATGTTGCAGGTGCTGATTGCACCCGTCACCATGTGCCACATGCCGGATAAGGACCCTTCGATGATGCGTCCAGTCTGGATGACACCGCCCTTTAGGGAATCGAAAAGACCAGCCGGTACGGTTGCAGGCTCAAGCATCATGCCGCCGACGATTCCGATGCGCCAATGGGTGACAAAACCACCATCAGGCTGCGGTTCATCCGTGCGCCGGGGCGCCAGGGCAAATTCCAACTCGGACCCATCCCGCCAGACTTCAAGCAGCAAGACGCGGCCGTCCGATCCTTCGACATGATCCTTTAGCTGTTCGAAGGCAAAGATCGGTTCACCATTGACCGAGGTGATGACATCCCCTTGCTTCAGTTGGATATCCATAGCCGCGCTACGCGGAGCAACCTGACGGATCAGCGGCGGAAGCATCCAGGGGGCCTGAACCTCAAGGGGTTGGCCATCGCGGATCACGGAATAATCCAGAACCGGTTGAACAGGCAGCTGATCGATGAATTCCTTCCATGCGACTTCTTCGTCATAGTCCGGTGTCGGACGACCGGCGATAGCCGTAATCACATCGCCTTCGCGCAATTCCTGCACGGTGCCTGGCAAAGGCTGCAACGCGCCAACGGTCAGGGGTTCGCGCGACACGCCCTGTGACCAGAAGATCAGGCCAAAAACCAGAATGGACATGGCGAAATTAAAGACCGGGCCAGCCGCGACAGTTGCTGCCCGTGCCCATAGCGGGGCGCCGTGCATGGTGCGGCGCAACTCCTCAGGATTTTGGGTCGCGATGTCTTCCATCGCCTCTTCATCCTTGCCCGAGGCCGCATTGGCATCGCCCAGAAATTTCACGTATCCACCAAAAGGCAACACTGCGATCTGCCACTTGGTTCCGCGTTTATCCTTGCGGCTCCAGAGCACCGGCCCAAACCCGAGCGAAAAGACTTCGGCATGGATACCAGACCACCGGCCCACAATGTAATGGCCATATTCATGCACGGCCACAATGACCGACAGCGCAATAACAAAGGCAACAATCGTCCACAGCAGATTGCCGAATTGCGGGATCAGCGAAAGTACGTCCAAATTTCTATCCTGCTCGTTCCATCACAGTGTTATCGACCCACTGACGTGCCAGATGGTCGGTTTGCTGCACGTTATCAAGTGTCATCGGGGCATCAATAAGGCCACCCGTTGCGTCAAACCTGTCCAATACGGCAGAAACGGTATCCGCCATATCAAGAAAGCCGATCCGGCCCGCAATGAAGTGATCCAGCGCGCGTTCCTTGGCGGCATTGAATACTGCGCCAGCCAGCCCACCACGCTGCATCACGTCCCAGGCGAGTTTCAGGGCTGGATAGCGTGTCAGATCCGGTTCGTTAAAGCGCAGCTGTCCCAGCTTTGCGAGGTCCAGCCGCTGAACCGGCAGCTCCTGCCTGTCGGGCCAGTGCAACGCATACCCAATGGCGTGGCGCATATCGGGGGCGCCCATATGTGCCATCATCGCGCCATCCCGAAACCCGACCATTGCATGGACAATGGATTCGGGATGAACCAAAACTTCGATCTGATCCGGGGAAACTCCGAAATATTCTTTTGTTTCTATGACTTCCAGCGCCTTGTTGAACATCGAGGCACTGTCGATCGTGATCCGCTGGCCCATATCCCAATTCGGATGGCTGGACGCTTGTTCGACGGTGGCGTTTGCCAGATCTTTCAGCGGCCAATCGCGGAACGCTCCGCCACTTGCGGTGATAATCACCCTCTCGACAGCGTCGATATCTTCACCAACCAATGCCTGAAACACCGCCGAATGTTCACTGTCGACAGGAAGCAAACGCGCGCCATGGTTTTTTGCAGTGTCCAGAACCAATGATCCTGCGCAGACCAATGTTTCCTTGTTGGCCAAGGCCAGTGTTGTTCCTTGTTTCAGGGCTTCGATCCCAGGCGCAAGGCCCGCTGCTCCGACGATGGCTGACATGACCCAGTCCGCCGGGCGCGCTGCGGCCTCGGCGATCGCACGCGGCCCGGCCGCCGCTTCGACCCCACTTCCGGCCAGTGCGGCACGCAAATCCTCCAACCTGTCTTCGTGTGCCGTGACAGCTAGATCGGCGCGCAACCGACGAGCGTCATCGGCAAGTTGTCGAATATTTACGCCGCCTGTAAGGGCCACCACATCATAGTCTTCGGGTTTACGCGAAATCAGATCAAGCGTGTTTTGCCCGATCGAACCCGTGGCCCCAAGAACGGAAATCCGTCGCATTACATCTCACCCGGCGTGTACAAAAGCCCTGCGATCAGAACAAACACCGCAGCCCCCATCATGCCGTCGAACCGATCCAGAAAGCCGCCATGGCCGGGGATCAGATTTGAACTGTCCTTGACCCCGAATTTACGTTTGATCGCGCTTTCGATTATGTCACCCGCCTGACTGGCCATTGATGCGAGAACGGAAACAACAACAAAGGCAAACCCGAAACCCGCGTGGCTTGCGAAGACGATACCGACACAGGCCGCGGCAGCCCATCCGCCTGCCGTTCCCGACCATGTTTTCTTGGGGCTGACCTTTGGCCAGAACTTGGGTCCACCGACCATTTTACCCACAAAATAGCCCGCCACATCGGTGGCAACCACCACCGCGATCAGCCAGACCATCCAGCCAAAACCCGAGTTTTCGCGAATGGAAATGAAACCCAGACCAGCCGCAACAATCCAGACCGCGAACATTCCGTACAGGGGTTTCGAGCGGCTGATCTGTCCCATACCCACCAAAGCCGGCGCAAGCACGACCGGGAGCGTGTACAGCGCTGGCAGGTGGTAGCTGAGGATAACGGCAAACGCAGTGAGAACGCCCAACTGGACGGCCACACCCTGGCTTTCAGGGTCAATCATCCGAACCAGTTCCCAGGTCATCAGGCCACAAGCAGCCGCAATGAAGACCTCGAACCAGAGACCGCCAAGCCAGACTTCGATGGCCCCTATTGCAACCAGAACGGCGGCAGAAAGGACCCGGCTCGTCAGATCAGACCACCGGCCATCACTCATGCCAGAACCGCCCCGTACCGACGCTCTCTGGCCCCATAGTTGCGACAAAGCCTTTCGAGTTCTGCGGCAGTGAAATCCGGCCACAAGGTATCTATGAATTCGTACTCGGAATAGGCGGACTGCCACAGCAGAAAGTTCGAAATCCGTGCTTCTCCACTGGTGCGAATGACAAGGTCAGGATCCGGAAGAACGCGCGTGTCCAGGTACTTAGGTAACGTTTCTTCATCCACATCCTCGGGTTTAAGCCGCCCGTCGGCCACATCCCGCGCGAGACGTTTGGTGGCGCGCGCCACCTCGTCCCGACCGCCATAGTTCAGGGCGACCGTCAGATGAACAAGGTCGTTGTCCTTGGTTTCCTCTTCCAGTGAATCCATCAATTCGATCAGTTTCGAATCCAACCGTACCCGATCACCTATGAACCGAACCCGGATGCCATTGTCCGCCAGGGTCCGTGTCTCCTTGATGATGTAGCGCCGAAACAGGCTCATCAACCCGGCTACCTCAACCTGCGTTCGTTTCCAGTTCTCGGTCGAGAATGCAAACACTGTCAGATACTTGATCCCCAGATGCGGGCAGGCCTCGACAACCTCGCGAACACGCCGCGCACCGGCATGGTGCCCAAACAACCTGGGGCGACCACGCGCCTGCGCCCAACGGCCATTGCCATCCATGATGATAGCGACATGGCGCGGGCCGCAGACCGGATCGGTTTGGGGATCTTTCGGCATCAGACCAGATCAGACCTGCATGATTTCAGTTTGCTTGGTTTCAAGCGCCGCATCGACCGCCTTGATCATCGCATCCGTGAGATCCTGCACTTCGCTTTCCCAAAGCTTCTGGTCGTCTTCAGACATACCATCCGCTTTTGCCTTCTTGATCTGATCCATGCCGTCCCGGCGCACATTGCGGATCGCGATCCGGGCGCTTTCCGCATATTGGCCAGCGACCTTGCCCAGTTCACGGCGACGCTCTTCGTTCAACTCGGGAATCGGCAGCATTATGATTGTGCCGTTCAGCTGTGGGTTGATGCCCAATCCGCTTTCGCGAATGGCCTTTTCAACCTTTCCTACCAATGACTTATCCCACACATTTATAGTGACCATGCGCGGCTCTGGCACGTTGACGGTGCCCACCTGGTTGATCGGTGTCATCGAGCCATACGCGTCGACCATGACAGGTTCCAGCATCGAGGCCGAGGCGCGCCCGGTTCTCAGCGAGGCAAATTCGGTTCTCAGATTGGCCATTGCGCCATCCATACGGCGTTTCAGGTCATCGGTGTCCAGTTCGAAGTCGTCAGACATGCTGCTCACTCCCCGTATTCAGGTACTCTTTGGATGGGTCTTACGCCATCACATTTGGGATGTATAGCAATCATGAGGCGGTTTTGTACCAATGGCCAGAGGTGTTGCGATCATTTTGTACCAAACGCGCCTGCGCAAAACCCGACACGGCGTCGTATCGGGTTTAGGCTGTCAACTGCGCTCAGGCATTCACATCGACAACAACGCGCCCTTTGACCTGCCCTTTCAGGATATCGGCACCCAGTTGCGGAAGGTCGGACAAGGCCGCTGGTTGAACCATCGACTCAAGCTTGTCCATCGGCAGGTCGGTGGCAATCCTTTTCCAGGCACGAACCCGGTTTTCATAAGGCTGCATCACACTGTCGATGCCAAGAAGGTTCACACCGCGCAACAGGAAGGGAATCACCGTTGCAGGCAGCGCCGCGCCACCCGCCAGACCCACGGCCGCGACCGAACAGCCGTATTTCATTTGCCCAAGCACACGCGCCAGCATCGCACCGCCCACGGCATCCACGCAGCCCGCCCAGGTTTCACTTTCCAGCGGGCGCTTGGTTGTCTCATTCAGCTCATCGCGGGGCACTATTGTCGTTGCGCCCAGCGATTCCAGATAATCCCCGGTTTCAGGTCGCCCGGTCACGGCCGCCACTTCATACCCGAGATGGCCCAGAATGGCAGTCGCCACCGACCCAACACCACCGGCCGCCCCGGTTACCAGAACCGGGCCGCGATCGGGGGTCAGCCCGTGATCCTCCAGCGCCATCACGGCCAGCATCGCGGTAAACCCGGCGGTGCCTACGGCCATCGCCTGCCGGGCATCGAGCCCATCCGGCAGAGGCACAAGCCAGTCCGCCTTGGCACTGGCTTTCTGCGAATATCCACCCCAATGCGCCTCGCCTACCCGCCACCCGGTCAGAACAACCTTGTCACCCGGCTTGTAACGCGCATCGGTCGATGCCTCGACGGTACCGGCATAATCAATTCCGGGAACATGCGGATACGCCCGCACCAAACCGCCCCCTTTGGGGGACAGACACAAACCATCCTTGTAGTTCACTGTGGAATATTCAACCGCGACCGTGACGTCGCCATGCGGCAAATCATCCAGCGTAAGCTGCCTGACCGACGCGCTCGCCAAACCGCTTTCTTCGTCCTTGTCCATCACAAGTGCATTGAACATCTCTCAATTCCTTTCGTGTTTCTGTAACCGGCCCGCTGCTTCACCTGGCCCCAAATATCCCGGGGGAGTCGCGCAGCGACGGGGGCAGCGCCCCCAAAACCCCCCTTTAAATCCAGAAATGCGACTGCACGGTCGCGCGGCGCATCCCATCTGGCGTTTCCACGTCCAGCTCCGTTCCCGCATCCCAATGGCTCAGGCGTACCATGCCAATGGCTACGTTGGTGTTGAAATCGGGTGACCACGCGGCCGAGGTCACCTGCCCCACACGCTTGCCGTCGCCGTAAAGGTCCCATGGACGGTCGCAGCCAGGCACCGGATCGCCCGCAATGGCGATGGGGCGGATTTGCTGAACGGGCCCCTCCTTGGCCACACGCAGCAACGCGTCCCTGCCGATACAGCCAATCGCGGTATGTGTGTTGCAGAACTTGCCCAGACCGCACTCATGCGGGGTGTTGTCGTCGGTCATGTCATTGCCATAGGACAGCAGACCGCCTTCAATCCGTTCGATCAGGTTCGGGCATCCGGCGCGCACCTGCAAATCTTCCCCTGCCGCAAACAGAGCGTTCCACAGGGGCATGCCGATATCGCTGCCTTCCACATAAATCTCGAACCCGCCCTGTTTGGAATAACCGGATCGCGCCACAGCCAGATCGCGACCTTCAAACTGGAACATATCGAATTTGAAGAACCGGATGTCGCGCACCCGGTCGCCAAAGACACGCGCCATCAGATCGTCAGCTTTGGGACCCTGAACAGCAAGAGGTGACACATCCGGTTCGTCCACCAGCACATCCAGACGATATCCAACGGCGATTCCCTTGACCCACAACAACAGATCGCTGTCAGCGATTGAAATCCACCAGCGGTCTTCGGACAGTTTTACCGCAACCGGGTCATTCAGCATACCGCCGGTTTCATCCACGATGGGGACATAGAAACATTGCCCCGGCAGCATTCCCCGCAAATCGCGCGGGGTCAGCATCTGCATCAGGCGCGCGGCGTCCGGTCCGCGCAGCTCGATCTGCCGCTCGCACGCGACATCCCAGACCTGCACATGGGATTTCAGATGCCGGTAATCGGCTTCGACGCTTTCGAAGACCGTGGGCAACAGCATACGATTATAAACCGTGTACCCCTTGACCCCTGCGGCCTCGACCCCATCTGAAAACGGTGTGCGCCGCAAGCGGCGAGAGGCGGAAATCTGCGGCATTCAAACCTCCTTGGGCATAAAGACGATATCGCTGACGGGCGCTTGCGACCCAACTTCGGTCAGCATCTTGCGCATTTGACCCCGGTGGTGGGTCTGATGGTTGAAGAAATGGATCACATAGTTTTTGTAAGGCATTGTGACATCGATCTCTTTTACGATTAAGCAACAGGTGATTGGCCCGATAAACAGGTCAGTTCCTGATGCGACAACTATTGCAGAAACGCGGCCAACTGCGAGTTTTGCCAGTGTTTCTAGCGCGCCACATCTTGCGCAAACGCGCCTGTGATCATCACTTGGGCCCGTGCCAATCAATCGGACAGATTTCAGCCGACTTGCCGCCAAAATCCCAAACGCGCCCGTAGTCGCGCACTTTCGACTTGGTGCCACGCGCCACGATGATGTCAGGACCCATCCAGTATTTTGAGTTTGAAACCATCACGGGATGCTCGGGGTCTTTGCCTGCCAGCATCTCGATCTCACCCTGAATCTTGCGACCTATCATGATGCGACGTTTGGTGCCGTCACGCTCGATCTGAACCGGCGCCCGTTCGGCCCCGATGATTTCACTGACGAGCATGGTGAACAGACCGGTGGTGCCGCCCGCCTGCCCGCTGAAGATTTGCAGCAGCCCGTTATAGGCTTTGCCGCTGGCGCGTTCATCTACGTAAGCCGCCACTTTCCACTGGCCTTCACCCATCCGGCCGGGAATATCGACCAGCAGGCCGACATTCAGACCCGACAGGTCCTCGCCCTCGTAATGGCCCTCATCAACGATAATACCCATCCAGGCATGACAATGCCCTTCGGTCGGAGGGTGCGCGCCCAGTGAAACGACGCAGGGACAGAACACATCGCACGAGCAGTTCAGGATCAACTCCCCCTTGATGGCCCAGTCCGTCGGGCTCATCTCGCGCCGTTTGGGATTAGGCATACGGCTGTCGATACGCTGGCTGACGGGCAACCGGTCGGCATCTGGTTTTCTGTTCTTAGCCATTGGCTTATCCTCCGTAGCTAATAGGGTAGACGAGCAGGAAAAGACCGCCCGCAATCAATGCAACTCCCACCGGTCGGGTTACAGCATGCCCGATCTGGGGAAGTTTTTCCAAAACCATGAACAGGGTCGCAAGACCCATCCACAACAGGCTCATGACGCCGCCCACAAAACCCAGCGCCATGAAACCCCAGCAGCATCCGACGCAGAAGGCACCAAGGCCCAGCCCCATGCGAACACCGCCCGCAAATCCGGTTTTCCAATGGCCCAGGAAATAGGTCATCGGGGCGTGGCACACGCCATGGCAGACCTCTTTGGCGCGCGAGAACTGAAACGCGCCAACCGCTATCATCAACCCGCCCGCAACCCAGCCGGATCTGGCAATGCCTAGCATGTCGATCACGCCACCAAACAGCAAAGCCAGTTGCGTTCCCGCGATCACAGCCGCAAACCCGACCCAAACCAAGGAATACCCTGCAAGCACACCCAGCCACCCGGCACGGGTGCCATTGGCGCTGCGGATCAGGTCGTCATAACTGCGCAGGGTTGGCACAAGCGTCGGCAGCATCATGGCGGCCATCATGATCGCCCACATCCAGAACAGCGTGCCAAACTCGGCCATGGGCATGTACATGTCCATGCGCGGGTCCATCGCGGCCATCGCCTGCCCCATGGGCCCCGGACGACCGATCAGGTCAAGATCCATGTCGCGGCCCATCGCGAACATGACCCACCATGCCCACAGGATCAGGACATAAAAGCCCAGCCACATTCCGCTGCGCAGCCAAGTACGACTCACTTCGGCCTCCCGACTCAACTCTCTTGCTTTTCAAATGTCAGACTTTTAAATGTCAGACAAATAAAAATTTGCTCAGGGTCTTCTGAACATGAAAACCGCGCCTCGGAAAACCGCCGACCTGTCTGCCCAGATTGCACATGCCATCCGGGACGCGATTGTCTCAGGCGAGTTGATCGTGGATGCACGCCTGCCCTCGGAAGCGGAACTTTCCGAGCAATTTCAAGTTTCGCGCCCAACGGTGCGTGAGGCTTTGAAACGACTGGCGGCGCAATCCCTGATCCGCACACAGCGTGGCGCAACCGGAGGTGCGTTCGTAAACCGTCTGAGTTTCGAAGATGCCTATTCGCAGCAGATCACGACCTCGACCCTGCTGCTGTCGATGAACGCTGTCAGCTTTGATACGGCCTGCGAGGCCCGCTATGCGCTGGAGCGGGCCTGTGCCCCCCTGTCTGCCCAGAGACGAACAGCGGATCAGCTTGCCACGATGCGGGCGGAAATCTTTCGCCAGTCCCAGCCCGGTCTGACGGATGAGGCGTTTTGTGCATCAGACGTCACCTTCCACAGGGCCTTGGTGGACGGGGCCGACAACCCGGTCCTGTCCTATCAACTGGCTGGCGCGGTCGAGGCGATGCAGCCTTTGATGAACATGATTACCTTCACGGCACGTTCGCGCGAAGAAATCATCGCATTGCACACCAGAATTGCAGACGCGCTTGAGGCCAGAGACGCAGATACCGTCGACGCCACGCTGGTCGATCTGGAACATTACACACAGCAGCTGGCCCACGATGTGGCTGAACGCAAACGTAAACCGGCCTGAAGGCTTAAACGGAAACATACTTTAAAGGCAGAGGTCGAGCAGGCAGAATGTCATCCGGCATCAAGACCGGAACTCTCAATAAGAATTGAATGACAATGATTTACGGGAGGACGTTATGAACAAAAGACCGGACCCAACCTTTTATCCTTCGGCCAAGCTGGCGATGGAGGGCCCCGCAGAAACGCTTGCTTTTACGCTGATGCTCAGCCCCGATTTTTCGCAACCCGACGGGCTGGCAGTAGTGAATGTCGATCCAACCTCGGCCGATTTCGGGAAAATCGTGCATCAGGTGATCATGCCCGAAAAAGGCGACGAGTTTCACCATTTTGGTTGGAATGCCTGTTCGTCGTCACTGTCACCGCTCAGCGGTCATGCGTTTCTGGAACGTCGCTATCTGATCATCCCCGGTATCCGTTCCAGCCGGATATACATCATCGATGTAAAGAACCCGCTTGAGGCGAAGATTCACAAGATCATCGAACCCGAGGAAGTCTTTGACAAAACAGGGTATTCACGACCACACACGATCCATTGCGGGCCGGAAGGCATCTATGTGAGCACGCTGGGCGGCGGCGGTGAGGACGGCACGGATGGCCCTCCGGGTATTTTCATCATGGATTGTGAAACCTTCGAGATCATCGGGCGCTATGAGATCGAGCGCGGCGTGCAGGACAAGCACTATGATTTCTGGTGGAATCTGCCGCGCGATTACATGGTCAGTTCCGAATGGGGCCTTCCCCCGCAATTTGAAAACGGGCTGGTGGCCGAGGATCTGCTTTCGAACAAATACGGTCACCGCATCCATTTCTGGAACCTGCGCAACCGGACCAATATCCAAACCATCGATCTGGGCGAAAACCACCAGATGGCGCTGGAAATCCGGCCCGCGCATGACCCGGTCAAACAATACGGGTTCTGTGGTGTTGTCGTCGATACCACCAACCTGCAAGGCGCAATCTTTACGTGGTGGCGCAATGAAGATGGCACGTTCGAAGCCAAGAAAACGATCACCATCGACCCACAACCCGCTGATCCAGATGATCTTCCTGAACTTCTGAAGGGGTTTGCCGCTGTACCGCCACTGGTCACCGATATCGACCTGAGCCTGGATGACAAATACCTTTATGTCGCTTGCTGGGGCACCGGCGACATGCATCAATATGATGTATCCGATCCGATGAACCCGACCCTTGCCGGGAAAGTTGAAATCGGAGGTATTGTCAAAAAGACCAAACATCCGAACGGACAGACCTTTGGCTATGGGCCACAAATGGTCGAGATCAGCCGCGATGGTAAACGCGTTTATTGGACCAATTCACTTTATTCCACGTGGGACGATCAGTTCTATCCCGAAGAAGGCGGCGCGGCCATGGTCAAGGCGGATGTCGGTGAGAATGGCGGGCTGGTTTTGGACCCGAAATTCTGGGTTGATTTCCCCAAAGGATATCGCAGCCACCAAATCCGGCTGGAGGGTGGAGATTGTTCAACCGACAGTTTCTGTTACCCCTCGGTCTGAATTGGAGATTCTGATGACATCAACGGCTGGCCTTTGGCTGGCCGTTGTTCTGAGCGGCGCGTATCACGGGCTGAACCCCGGGATGGGATGGCCGCTGGCGGTTTCCTCGGCCCTGATGGAGCAGCGCCAATCCGCCCTCTGGCGCGCGCTGGCAGCTTTGGCAGGTGGACATTTCATTGCCATGCTGGGTGTCCTTCTGCCTTTTGCGTTGATGGCCGTTCTGGTCGACTATCAACGGGAAATCCGCATCGGGGCTGCGTTGATTGTCATCGCGATGGGGCTATACATTGCGATCACCCGCCGTCATCCCCGTTTTCTGTCGCGCATACCGCCCAGCAAACTGGCGCTGTGGTCGTTTCTCGTGGCGCTTGCCCACGGGGCCGCCCTTATGCTGGTTCCGATCTATCTTGGTCTGTGCCAGCTGGATGAACTGGATGCCGGTCATCAGGCGATCTCCAAAATCATGACAACAAACGGTCTGCTGGTTCTGGGGGTCGCGGCCTTGCATACCGCCGCCATGGTTCTGGGCGGAGGGTTTCTGGCCTTCGCTGTTTATCGTTGGCTGGGGCTGCGTTTCCTGTCCCGCAGCTGGTTCAACCTTGAACTCATCTGGGCGCTCAGCCTTGTTTTAGTTGGTCTTTTGGGGCTGTGGTCGGCGGTTTAATCGCTTTCCTTTGGGCCGCAACACACTATCCTCAGGTGCTGATATTACAATTCAATGAGGCCCGGATGATCACGACCCTGAATGTCATTGCCGCGTTGCTGACAATCGGTTTTGGCCTGTTCGGCTTTCTGGCGCCAGTTCATACCGCCAACGCGCTGGATCTTGCACCTACCAACAGCACCATGGGTCTGAGCGAGCTGCGCGCTTCGGTCGGAGGGCTGTTTGTGGTCTCGGGCATTGCTGTCATCTGGCTGAATGCTCCGATGGCCTACACAATGCTGGGCATAGTCTATGCGGGTGCCGCACTGGGCCGCTTCCTGTCACTGGCGCTAGATAACCCGCCTTTTTTGAAGGCAGCGACTTTTGGAGGAATCGAACTGGTTCTGGCGACATGGTTGATCGCCGCCAACTTCAATAGGGCCGCGTAACGATCTGTAATTAAAGCTAACAAAGATGTGCAATCCAGGTTTGCATCCGTCGCTGACCTCACCTATATATGAGGTGTCCTTCGGGACTATGGACATAAACGCGCTCGTAATAAGCGGATCGGACCCGGGGGCGGTACCCGGCGGCTCCACCAAAATCCTTCGTTTGAGGATCACGGGGCCGAAACAGGATCGACGAACGTCTAAAGGGGTAAGCTTTGTCTCGGCTGTCTGCCACCGTTACCGGCGAAAACAGTACAATTGCAAACGACAATCGTGCTCCGGTTGCAGTTGCTGCGTAAGCAGTAACAAGACCGAAACTTAAGTCCTTGCGCCTAGCCGCGTAAGGCGGGGTTCGCAGGTACCTGGCAACAGAAACCTGCACTTCCCCCCAATATGTCTGAGATTTATGCCGCCTTTGCGCAGATTCAGAGTTTGTTCATTCCTTTTTGCCATCGTGTTCGCAGTTGGACAGGAGCGTTGGGATGACGAATTCAGAGATACTCAGATCCTGGTATTCTGAGGTTTGGGAAAACGGAAACACCGAGGCGATCGATCAGTTCTTTGCGCCCGAAACCATGGCCGAGGGGCTGATCCCCGAAATGCAGGTGGGTGCAGACGATTTTCGGGATCTCGTCACGGCATTTCGCCATGTCCTGGGGGATATCAAGGTGGATTTGCCCAAGATCATCGAGAATGGCGATTGGGTATCCGCAATCCTGCATGTGCAGACGTGCCGGGCCGATAACGGTGCCCCTTTGGAGGTGACCGGTCAGGTCATGGCCCGGTTCAAAGACAATAAGATGGTCGAAGCGTATAATCATTTCGATTTCATCTCGTTTTTTGAAGAGATGGGTCAGTTTCCCGCCGATACCCTTCCCGTGTGCATGACCGGTCAGCGGCTCGACTGGTCCTGACGGTTCAAACCGCAATCTTGACCCCCTATGTTCTTGCGCGGTAGCACTGACTCAGGGGGTCAGCTTGCGAACACCCCGTGAGGCGTCAGCCCAAGCTTCGCATGGATCCGAATGACTAAAGGAGACATGCTATGGCTGCTCTTAACGCCATTACACCGACCCAATTGAGCCGGTTAATCGGAACGCCTCAGGCGCCTGTTCTGATCGATATACGCACTGATGCGGATTTCAGTAAGGATCCGCGGCTGATTCCGGGATCAATTCGCTGTCCGCACACGGAAATCGACGCGATGAGTCGTCTGATTGGTAACGACCCTTGTGTAATAATCTGCCACAAGGGCAAAAAGCTCAGTCAGGGGGTAGCGTCCTGGCTACGAGGGGCGGGCAAAAACGCCGAACATCTGGAAGGTGGGTTTGAAGGGTGGCACGAACAGCGTGAGGCGCCGTTGATCCCCCAGTCGGTATTACCGGCGCGCGTTAATGGCAGCACATTGTGGGTTACGCGCCAAAGACCCAAAATTGACCGCATCGCCTGCCCCTGGCTGATCCGCCGGTTTGTCGATCGCAATGCACGGTTCCTTTTCGTCGCGTCGGAAGAAGTTCAGGGAGTCGTTGATCACTTTGGTGCCACCCCCTTTGACGTTCCGGATACATTTTGGACGCATCAGGACAGCGGCTGCACATTTGACACGATGATCCGGGCATTTGACCTGCGAACCGAGGCGCTTGAGCGTATGGCCCGGATCATTCGCGCTGCAGATACCGACCAGCATGATCTGGCCCCGGAAGCCGCTGGGTTGCTGGCGTTCTCGGTCGGTTTGTCCCGCCAGTATCGCGATGATCATGCTCAGCTTGAAGCCGGGTTGCACCTTTATGATGCCCTGTTCCGCTGGGCACGCGACGGGTTTGATGAAAAGCATGACTGGCCATCGGGTCATGGCGCATGAGACCTACGGCACTGGACCTTTTCAAGGTATTCGGACGGATCGGCCTGTTGTCATTTGGGGGCCCGGCTGCCCAGATCTCGTTGATGCATCAGGAGCTGGTCGAGCGCAGGCCCTGGCTGGATGAACAGACCTATCTGCGCGCGCTTTCCTTGTGCATGTTGCTGCCCGGTCCCGAGGCAATGCAATTGGCTACCTACGCAGGCTGGCGCTTGCGCGGTGTCGCGGGCGGGTTGATTGCGGGCAGCCTGTTCGTTTTGCCAGGGGCGTTTGTCATTACTGTTCTGGTCGCGCTTTATTCAGCATACGGCGACATTCCACTGGTGCAATCCGCATTTACCGGCATCAAGGCGACCGTCATCGTGATCGTCCTGCAAGCCCTGCGCAAGCTGTCAGGTAAGGCGCTGACGGATATGGAACATCGTGTCATCGCAGGCCTGTCGTTTCTGTCAATCTTTCTGTTCAACCTGCCCTTCCCGCTGATCATTCTGATCGCGGCCCTGTGGGGGTATTTGCGTTATAATGGATCCATTGGGGCAACCGATGTTCAGGACACGCCGAACTTTGCCCGTTCGGCCCGGACGATAGCGGTCTGGTTGCCGCTTTGGCTGGGGCCGCTTGTTGCGTTAACACTCAGCGGCCATCAATTGCTCAGCGATCTGGGGTGGTTCTTTGCCCGTCTGGCTGTTGTGACCTTTGGCGGCGCCTATGCCGTTCTGGCCTATATGTCGCAAACGGTTGTGGATCAGTATCACTGGATCAGTGCAGACCAGATGATTGACGGATTGGGTCTCGCAGAAACCACCCCCGGGCCATTGATACTGGTTACACAGTTTGTCGCCATGCTGGCGGGACAGATCAACGGTGGGTTCTCACTGGCGCTTGCTGCGGGCGCTGTTGCGCTATGGGCAACGTTTGTGCCCTGCTTTTTGTGGATTTTCCTGACGGCCCCTTACCTTGACCGTCTGGCCACACGTCCCCGCCTGTCTGCCGCCCTTCACGGTATCACCGCCGCTGTTGTCGGAGTGATTCTCAACCTTTCCGTGTGGTTTGCCCTGAATGTTCTTTTCGAATCGGTGCCAGACATGAATTTGGGTCCGGCGGCAATACCCGTGCCCCAAGTGTCTTCGCTGAACATTCCGGCTCTTGCATTAACCTTTATCGCTGGCATATTGATATTTCGACTAAAATTGGGGATCGGAACAGTGTTGGTTCTGATGTCACTGGCAGGGCTGGTTGCGCATAATATCTGATCAATCCGATCATACCTGCCCTTTCGTTTCCGAACAAAACCCCTATGCTGAGCTTAACCACTTTTGAGGATGACACATGTCGCAAGGCATCGACTATGGCAATCTGATGCACACCGCCATGCGCGGGCTTATCAAGACTGTGCTGACGGATGTATCGAAATCCGGTCTGCCCGGAGCGCATCACTTTTTCATTACCTTCGACACACGCGAAGATGGCGTGGATATCGCCGATTGGCTGCGCGACCGGTATCCGGAAGAAATGACAATCGTCATGCAACACTGGTTTGAAAACCTCGAGGTCGGAGAGAACGGATTCGCCATTACCCTTAATTTCGGAGACGCGCCGGAACCGCTTTACATCCCCTATGGCGCGATCAAGACCTTTGTCGATCCATCGGTGGAATTTGGACTGCGGTTCGAAAGCCCGGACGACGAAGATGAGGACGATTATGTTGCAGAGGACTTGATCGAAGTCGAAGAGGAAGAACAGGCGCATCACGACGCCGATGTCGTGTCGCTGGACAGCTTCCGCAAATAAGCCTTTGAGCCCCGCCCTGCGCGGGGTTCAGCGTTTCATCAGAAATGTTTCGACAGATCGGGATTTCTGACCGTCTATGAAGCGCGAGAATGACAGGTTCAGCCCGTCTTCGGCCAGGGTTCGGTCGAACTGCTGCAATTCATATCCGCCGTCAACGTCAATGAACAACGAAAACACCGTCAGCGTTTCGCCTTCGATACGCCCCCAGACGAAGGGTTCACCTTTCATCGGATCCAGCGGAACCTCATGACCGAACACGTTGCGTTTCATTGCGGCCGAAAATACATCCGGGCGGTCCGAGGGCACGAAGTCGATGGAAAACTGCTGTTCTTTTACCCGCCCGTCCAGCTTGTAGGTCGTGGTTTGCCAGCTGACGTTGAACCCGTTTTTGGTCTCGAAAATGGAAACGCTCATATCCCGCGGGGTTGAGGTTCCGTCCGCATCCACGACATTTGCCGAGCCCACATAATCCCCCAGGAACGGGGTAATGTCCGCGGCGCGCGCAGATGCGCCCAGAACAGACAGCCACAAAGCACAGACAGCAAATAACACGATCGCTTTTTCAAGCGTAATGCGATGGAAATTCGACATCTTGTCCTCCAAGGCGGCTACGAACCTATTGTAGCTGAGAGGGGGCCGCGCACAATGGCACATTCCCCGACGATAACAATAAAAGTGACGCACCCCGCGCCTATACCTTTGACGCCCTTGGGTTTAAGGTGCGCGCAACTGGCCGATTGCGTCACAGCTTGGCTGCGGCTAAACGGCATACAACAGCATACCAGACGGAGTGACAGATGTCTCAGACCCGCACCGAATCCGACAGCTTTGGCCCGCTCGAGGTTCCTGTCGACAAGTATTGGGGCGCGCAAACGCAGCGTTCGATCATGAACTTCCCGATCGGTTGGGAGAAACAACCCATTGCCATTGTGCGTGCGCTGGGCGTGATCAAGCAAGCCTGCGCGATGGAGAACAAGGCGACCGGAAAACTGGATGCCAGGATTGCCGATGCCATCATTCAGGCCGCGGGTGAGGTGATCGAAGGCAAGTTTGACGACAACTTTCCGCTGGTCGTCTGGCAGACGGGTTCCGGCACCCAGTCGAACATGAACTCGAACGAGGTCATCGCGAACCGCGCCATCGAAATTCTGGGCGGTGTCATCGGTTCAAAAGACCCCGTGCATCCGAACGATCACTGCAACATGGGTCAGTCGTCGAATGACACCTTTCCCACCGCGATGCACATCGCCACAGCGATGAGTGTTCGTGACGTCCTTCTGCCCGGGCTTGAAAAGCTGGCCTCTGGTCTTGAGCAGAAAGCTGATGAGTTCAAGGACATCATCAAGATCGGCCGGACTCATACGCAGGATGCAACGCCTCTGACACTGGGGCAGGAATTCAGCGGTTATGCCCACCAGATCCGTCAGGGGATTGCACGCGTTCACGCAGCGCTGCCCGGCATCTACGAACTGGCGCAGGGCGGCACCGCCGTCGGCACCGGCCTGAACACCCAAAACGGTTGGGGCGAAGCGGTTGCAGGCCATATGGCGCAGATCACCGGCTTGCCCTTCGTGACTGCGCCGAACAAGTTCGAAGCGCTGGCCGCCCATGACGCCATGGTCTTTATGTCCGGGGCTTTGGCGACCATCGCGGGCAGCTGCTATAAAATCGCCAACGACATCCGTTTCCTGGGCTCTGGCCCACGTTCGGGGCTTGGCGAACTGATCCTGCCCGAGAACGAGCCCGGCTCGTCCATCATGCCCGGCAAGGTGAACCCGACCCAGGCCGAGGCGCTGACACAGGTTGCGGCGCATGTGATGGGCAACAACGCCGCGATGAATTTTGCAGGCAGTCAGGGCCATTTCGAGCTGAACGTCTATAATCCGATGATGTCCTACAACCTGTTGCAATCCATCCAGTTGTTGGGCGACGCTGCCGACAGCTTTACCGAGCGGATGTTGCTGGGCATCAAGGCCAATGAGCCGCGCATCGACAAGCTGATGAAGGAATCGCTGATGCTGGTGACGGCGCTGGCCCCGACCATCGGCTATGACAACGCCACCACGGTCGCCAAGACCGCGCATAAGAACGGCACAACCCTCAAGGAAGAAGCCATTGCGCTGGGGTTTGTGGACGAGGCAACCTTTGATGCCGTTGTGCGCCCCGAACAGATGATCGGCCCGAAAGACTGATGGGCAAGCCGGTCAACCTGAACCGGTATCGAAAAGAAAAGGCGCGGGCCGAAAAGAAGGCCCGCGCAGACCAGAATGCCGTCGCCTTTGGGCGCACCAAGTCCGAGAAAACAATCGTCAGGCTTCAGCAGGACAAGCAGAGGCGTGACCTTGACAATCACGAGCTGGATGAATGAGCGGTCGACCGATAAAACGTTCATTGACCCTCAAAGGACACCGGACATCTGTCTCGCTTGAAGATGAGTTTTGGCGGGCATTTCGCGACATTGCGAAAGAAAAAGATCAGCCAATCAATGCACTGGCCGCGCAAATTGATGTTGACCGCGACCCGGAAACCGGATTGGCCTCGGCTATTCGCGTGTTTATTCTGAACTGGTACCGAGACAAGGTTTAACGCTTGTCAGATCTTGGCTGTTGGGTGTAACGTCCCCAAGGAACAAAAGGGGTACACTCATGGGAAACACGGTATTGGGACCTGACGGTCAACCTCGGTGTTCCTGGTGCCAGGCGGCGCCGGAATTTTTTGACTATCATGACACCGAATGGGGCTTTCCGGTCTCGGATGACCAGCGACTGTTCGAGAAACTGTGCCTGGAAAGCTTTCAGTCGGGTCTTAGCTGGCGCACGATCCTGAACAAGCGCGAGAATTTCCGAGAAGCGTTTTACGGGTTTGATTTCAACAAGATGGCCGAGTTCTCTGAAGCCGATGTTGAACGTCTGCTGCAAAATGATGGGATCATTCGCCACCGGGGCAAGATCGAGGCGGTGATCAACAACGCCCGCCGCGTGCAGGAACTGGTGGCATCGGAAGGATCGCTGGCGGCTTTTGTCTGGCGGTATGAGGCGGAAACCCCGCCGCCGCCACAATCGACATCCACATCGCCCGAGTCGGTGGCAATGTCGAAGGACCTCAAGAAACGGGGCTGGAAATTTGTTGGTCCCACGACGGTGTTTGCGTTCATGCAGGCCATGGGGCTGGTCAATGACCATGCCGAAGGCTGTATCAGCAGAAAAAAAGCGGCACAGTTGCGCCGCTCTTTCACGAAACCTGTCTGAGGATCAGACAGAGGCTTTGAATATCTTGTCGATATTGCCGCCCAAAGCGGTGTTGAATTCGGCGTCCGATTGCTGTTTCGACAGACCTTCGGTCAGTGCGCGCGAGAAAGACGCGATCATTTTGCCGTTCTGTTCCAACAGGTTGCAGGCCTCTTCGGTCGAATACCCGCCTGACAGCGCGACAACGCGCAGAACACGCGGATGGTCGGCCAGTTCGTCATACAGGTTTGCCTGTGTCGGGATCGTCAGCTTCAGCATGACCTCCTGCCCCTCACCCAGCTGGTCGAGGTTCTTCAGGATTTCAGCTTTCAGAATCTCCTCGGCCTCAGCCTTGGTTTCTGAATGAATGTTGACCTCAGGCTCGACGATCGGAACCATTCCGGCGTCAGTCACTTCACGGGCAACGTCGAATTGCTGGGCAACCACGGCCGCGATGCCTTCGGCATTGGCCTCGTGGATGACCGAACGTTCTTTGGTACCGAACACGCCTTCTGCCTTAGCCAGCGTGTCGGCCAGACCGGGGATCGGTTTCATCAACTGAACACCGTTGGCCTGATCCTCAAGGCCCTTGTCGATTTTCAGGAATGGCACGATTCCTTTGACCGACCAGAGGTAATCAGCGACTTTGCGGCCCTCGATCTCTTCACCAAGGGTGCGTTCGAACAGGATCGCACCGATGACTTTGTCTTTGGTGAAGTCATTTGCCAGAATGATCCGCGCGCGCATCTTTTGAATTTCGCCGAACATCTCAGCGTCCGAGCCGTAGGTCGACGCGTCAACGCCGTACAACGCCAGAGCTTTCGGGGTCGAGCCGCCGCTTTGATCCAATGCCGCGATAAAGCCTGCGCCGTTGATCATCTGCGCGCGCTGTTCTGCTTTGGCCATAATGTTTTCCCGTTCAATGATGATTCCGATGTCTTCCCCCGCATACATCACAGTCAGGACCGATGGTAGTTTGTTAGCGCTCAACCAGCCGCAACCATATGCCATCCCTGGATCGAACGGTCAGATGGGCCACCGGAACCGGCGTTTTGCCGCTGATTGTTTCGAATTTGAAATTCCGCACCAGCATCGACAGGATCAGCGGCCCTTCGACCATGGCAAACCCGGCCCCGGTACAGACGCGGGGACCTGCGGAAAACGGGATATATGCCTTACGCTGGCATGTTTTGCCGTTTTCACTGTTCCAGCGGGTCGGGTCAAAGCCATCGGGATTGTCCCATAACCGTTCGTGACGGTGCAGGTGCCAGGGGCTGATTACGATTTGTGACCCGTTGGGAACGTCTCTGTTTCGGAACTGGTGTGGGCACTTGGCCTCTCGCACCATCATGGGAACCGGTGGGTACAGGCGCAGTGCCTCGCGAAACACGTCGCGGCTGATCTTGAGTTTGGAAACCGAGGCAAAGGTCGGGTCGTCCAGAGCGGCAGCTTCGTCAGTAATCCTTTCCTGCCATTCGGGATAAAGCGCCAGCAGATACAATGTCCACGCCAGGGCCGATGCGCTGGTTTCATGGCCTGCCAGAAAGAAGATCGCGACCTGATCAACCATTTCTTTGGGCCCGAAAAACTGACCGGTTTCAGGGTCAGCGGTTGTCATGATCTTGGTTGCCAGATCATCGGGGGCGGTTCCGGCCTTGATCGCCTCTGCCCGCTCATGGGTCAGGTCAGTGATCAGGTTACGAATGTCTTCGGCGTTTTTCCGTGTCGTCCGGGAGTGGAACCGAGGCATCCATTTGGGCAGCGGAACGAAAGCTGCAAGGTTCAGCAGAGGTTGTTCGCGCTGGTAGTTGCGGAACTTTTCAAACACCTTGCTGGCTATGGCGTGGTCGATCGGCACCGAAAACAAGGTGCGAAAAATCACATCTGCTGCGGCGTGGCTTGTCTGTTCTTCGACTTCGATCTGTTTGCCGACATGGGGGCGCAACCGCTCAACACAAGCGTCTGCTGCGGCCAGCATGGCGGGAAACGTGTCTTTCAGCCGCCCGCCCTCAAATGCCGGGTCAATGATGCGTCGCTGACGTTTCCACGTCTCTCCATTGGTTAGAAACACCGAATTTCCAAGCAAGGGGCGCAGGCCTTCGCTGATCCGGCCCGATTTAGGAAAATCTTCGGGGCTTTTCCTGAGGACGATGTCAATCAGGTCCGGTTCATTGACCAGGAAGGACCGGAAGAAGGGTGTCCTGAATTCGGCCATCCACGCGCGATAAAGGCGCGCTGGCTGTGCAGACAGCAGATCCTGACGAAACAGTTTCAGGTAACGCAATAGGGAAACCTTGTCTGCGCGCGGCTGGGGCTTGGGCGGGTTCATGGGCGAACCGACGTGTATTTGGACACAGGCGTCTCAATCCGGCTGCGCGAAGGTGTGCGCCCAAGGAACCGCTGTTTCAGCGTCAAAGGGCCTGCCGTAATTCGGAAATAGTCGTAAACACCCGGCGTATCGAATACGCAAAGGTACTGAAAATGCAGCCGGAAGAACCGCCAGCGCAGGGCTTTCCAACGTTCAGGCGCCAGAGTTTGCGTAAAGGCCGCCGACAGGACAAGGGGCCAGCGTTTGTCCGGCCCGGCCACCCCTGTAACGGCCACCGGATCACACAGCGCAAATGCGCAGCCATCCCCGGGGGCCGAGACATCGACCCACGTGATGTCCGGACTGGAAGACAGGAGTTGAAGGTCGGACCGAAGGCCATGCGCATTTGGCAGAAAGGACACCATAGGCATCACCTGCCCCAGGCTGAGGAACGACAACTCTGCCCCCTGTTGCGGCACGGCCCTGTCGCGGATCAGGTCGGCCAGAACAGACACCCCCAGATGCGCACCCGAACTGTGGCCCACCACCAGAACCTCATCCACACCGGATATCAGCGCGGCTTCAATCGCTTTGCGGAATGCGGCCAGCCTGTCCTTCAGTTTTAGCGGAGTTTCCCCCTTTAACTGTGCGGAATAGGCGTAATCATGCATCAGGTAGTAGGCAAACAACCGGTTGTCGATCTTGCGGAACCACAGCATCAGCGCAACCGCAACGGCGATACCCGGAAACAGGCCCCACCAGCCGGCCACAACCACAGATGCCCACACGACCGCAAGCGCAACCAGCAACTGAGACACCAACATCGCCACCGGATAGAGCGCCGCAATCACCGGGCCTTTGCGCAACCGCATGAGGCGCCACAAAGCACCGGTCGAAATGTATATCCACGCCGTGTGCGCCAACTTCGCATAGGTTGCTGGGATCGATGCGGACATGCTGTCGCGCACGATGTCTGACCAGACCAGTACTTCGATCTCTGTCTCAACAGACGCACCGTCCTGCATTGATGTCACGGACCAGCCGAACAGACCTTTTGCGGACTTAGGGGCAATCGTGATCTCATATCCTGAAATCCGGGCCTGCGCTTGCGACTCGGTTCGGTAAAGCTCGCGATATCGTCGCGGCGGCATCGGGTCATAACCGGGGATGTAGAACACCCGGCGTTTGCGCACCTGTGACTGATTTCTCTGACTGCTCATGCCTTTACCTTCTGCCGCGCAGGTTAACGCAGGCTTTAGGTCAAGGTAAGGGGGGCAGACGCTCAGCCGAAATTCGCAAGTGCCGGGAAGGTTTCCAGCAACCACCAGCTAAAGCGTGTGAACAGGCCTGTCACCAGCATGATGCCCACGAACAGCAGCAGCCCGCCCATGACCTTTTCGATCACACCCATATAGGGCTTGATCCGGTTCATCACCGTCATAGAGCGGTTGAGGAACATGGCAGCCAGCAGAAACGGAATACCCAATCCAGCCGCATAAACACCCAGCAACAGCGTTCCACGCGCCACCGAGGCCTCGGATGCCGCAAGGGACAGGATCGCGCCCAGTTGGGGCCCGATACAGGGCGTCCAGCCGAATGCAAAGGCCAATCCAAGAATATAAGCACCAAAGACCGAGCCACCGGAATCACCGGTTTCGATCCGCGCTTCGCGGTCCAGAAAGGGGATGCGGAAGACGTTCAGGAAATGCAGACCAAAGACAATGACAACGGCACCGGACAGTTTGGCGAAAAGTACCTGATTTTGCAGCACAAACGCCCCGAAGGCAGATGCAGTGAAACCCAACAGCAGGAAAACCGTCGACAGGCCCAACACAAAGAACAGCGCTGACATGGTTGCCTTGCGCCGGGCGCGGGCCTCATCCTGCATCTCGTTGATCGTGACACCGCTCATATATGCCAGATAGGGCGGCACGATGGGCAGCACACAAGGCGACAGAAAGCTGATCAGGCCACCCAGCAGGGCAACAAACATGGCGGGCAGCAGCCCCGCGTCTATGATTTCTATTCCGAACATGTTTTAGCACATAAGTGATGAATGGCGGTCCGTCACGGGGCCAATGAGTCACATCCTCGTGCTTAGAATCTGGACAATATTACAACTTCGCCCTATCCCGAAAATCATGTCAGAGATTACAGATACGCTGGATGCGCTGGGCCTTCTGTGCCCCCTGCCCGTCCTCAAGGCCCGCAAACGGCTAAAATCCATGCCGCAAGGTTCTGTGCTGCGTGTACTGGCTGATGACCCGGCAGCCATCATCGATGTCCCGCATTTTTGCGCCGAAGCTGGCCACACATTGCTGTCTCAGGATTTGGATGGCGAACATCAGGTCTATCTGATCCAAAAATCCGACTGACTTAATGATATGAAAAAGGCGGGCAAATCTGCCCGCCCTTTCATCAGTTGCCCAACGACCACCATCCGCGCCGTTTGGGCCTGTCGGATTCTGGCTCAGGTTCATCTGCCACAGTTTCAAGCACCGGTTCAGGTTCTGCTGCCACGGGTGTTTCTTCCACGGGCGCGTCTTCGACCGGCTCATCGGCAGATTGAACTTCAGGTTCTTCCACCGCAACGATCGCTTCAGCTTGGGCGACTTCCTCAGTCTGCTCGGCAACCTCTGTTGCTTCAGGCGCAGCATCAGCGGCCTCAGCGGCTTCGCTTTGCTCGGCGACAGTCGCCTCGGCAGGTTCGGATTCAGCGTCTGAGGCCGCCTCTTCAACCGTCGGTGCATCAGCCCCGGCATCGGCATCAGTTGCTTCTGTCTGTTCCGAAGCCTCTTCTGCCACCGCATCTTTCTTACGACGGCGCGGAGCGCGCTTGCGTTTGGGTTTGGCGGGTTTTTCCTCTTCCGTCGCTTCGGCTTCGGTTGCCTCGACGGCGGTCTCGGTTTCAGCGGATTCGCCTGCGGCATCCTCCTGCTCTGCCCCTTCACCGTCATCCGCGCCCTGTTCCGGCGCGTCACCATTGCCCCCGCCCTTCTTGCGACGACGACGGCGGCGCTTGCGCTTGGGTTTGGTGTCATCTTCGGTCGGCGCGATATCCTCTTCGGTTTCGTCATCTTCCGAAGAATCGACCAGATCCATCAGCGAGGCATCGACCGACACAACAGGTGCTGTCGCTTCGGGAACGATGCGGCTGGCGGTCTTGAATTTCTCCATCGAGAAATCCGGGCTGACCAGATGCACATCGCCTTCGATCCGTACAGACAGGCCATAGCGCGATTCGATCTGTGCAATATGCTCGCGCTTCTGGTTCATCAGGAAGTTCGCGATACTGACCGGGCAGCGCACCAGAACCTCGCGTGAGCGGCGGCGGGTGCCTTCCTCTTCGATCTGACGCAGGATCGACAGTGCCATGTTGTCGTCCGAACGGATCAGGCCGGTGCCGTGGCATGCCGGGCATGGCTGCGTGGTCGCCTCGATCATACCGGGGCGCAGCCTCTGACGGCTCATCTCGAGCAGGCCAAAACCTGAAATCCGACCGACCTGAATGCGGGCACGGTCGGTTTTCAGTTTGTCCTTCAGACGCTTTTCAACGGACGCATTGTTCTTGCGCTCGTCCATATCGATGAAATCGATGACAATCAGACCGGCAAGGTCACGCAGACGCAACTGGCGGGCCACTTCTTCCGCAGCCTCAAGGTTGGTTTTCAGCGCCGTTTCCTCGATCGAGCCT
The DNA here is from genome assembly GCF_056535045.1 of Ruegeria sp. O6. Classification (NCBI taxonomy): domain Bacteria; kingdom Pseudomonadati; phylum Pseudomonadota; class Alphaproteobacteria; order Rhodobacterales; family Roseobacteraceae; genus Ruegeria; species Ruegeria sp. O6. Next base: position 430,466 of record NZ_JBQERM010000001.1, read on the forward strand.
TCTTTCGTGGCCCGGCCCGAGTTCACGTCGATTGCCACCAGCGCTTCGGTCACGCCGATCACGATATACCCGCCAGATTTCAGCTGAACAGTCGGGTTGAACATCCCCGCCAGGTAGCTTTCCACCTGATAGCGTGCAAACAGCGGCAGCGCGTCCTCGTACCGTTTCACATTCTTGGCGTGCGACGGCATGATCATCTTCATGAAGTCTTTGGCGATGCGGTATCCGCCTTCGCCCTCGACCAAAACCTCATCGATATCGCGGTTATAAAGGTCCCGGATCGACCGTTTGATCAGATCGCCTTCTTCATAGATCTTCGCAGGTGCGATGGATTCCAGGGTCAATGCCCGGATCTGCTCCCACAGGCGTTGCAGGTATTCATAGTCGCGCTTGATTTCCGATTTGGTGCGCTTGGCGCCCGCAGTCCGGATAATCAAACCCGCCCCTGTGGGCACATCAATATCCGCGGCGATTTCTTTCAGTTTCTTGCGGTCAACCGCGTTGGTGATCTTGCGGCTGATCCCACCGCCACGGGCGGTGTTTGGCATCAGAACACAATAGCGACCGGCCAGCGACAGATATGTCGTCAGGGCCGCCCCTTTGTTGCCGCGCTCTTCCTTGACGACTTGCACCAGCAACACCTGGCGCACTTTGATCACTTCCTGAATCTTGTACCGGCGCGGGCGTGGCTTGCGCGGAGGGCGGATGTCTTCGCTGTCGTCTTCCTCGGCCACGGATTCAATCGTGTCATCTTTCGCGGCAGCGTCAGCGTGTTCTTCATCCGCGTCGCCATCATCTGCGTCCTGGTCATCTTCAGACAATTCAGACGCTTCATCGCCATCGTCAGCGCTTGAAGCATCCGCCGCGTCATCAGAATCCCCTGCTGCGTCGTCTTGTGAAGACTCAACTGTTTCAACCTCAGCCTCGTCTTCCGAAGCCGCTTCCTCTGCAGTGTCATCTGACACAGCTTCCGGCGCTTCGTTGTCCTCAGGCTCCTCAACAGGTGTTTCAGCGACGACTTCCATTGGCGATGTCCCCTCGGGCACCTCCATGTCCGCTTCGTCACTGTCGTCAAAATCGATGGTTTCCATACCGGTCGGCTCGGTCGAAACTTCCATCGTTTCGACCAAATCGTCCGACTTCAGATCCGCGGCCTTCGATCGGGACCGCGAACGTCGCTTTTTCGGCTTGCCCTCGTCGGCCTCATCCCGCGCCTTCATGGCCTCGGCATAAGCGCGCTCTTCCTCCATCAACGCCTCGCGGTCGGCGATGGGGATCTGGTAATAGTCCGGGTGAATTTCCGAGAACGCCAGGAAGCCGTGCCGGTTCCCGCCATAATCCACAAAGGCCGCCTGAAGCGACGGCTCAACCCGTGTTACTTTTGCAAGATAGATGTTGCCAGCAAGCTGGCGCTTGTTTTCGGATTCAAAATCGAACTCCTCGACCTTGTTTCCGTCGACCACCACGACGCGGGTTTCCTCCGCGTGGGTGGCATCGATAAGCATTTTCTTAGCCATGTGTCCTTGGTGCACCGCGCCAAACGCGTTGTCCTGACCCGTCCAGGTGGACAGGCACATTTGGGGAGGTGTCTTGTCAGGGCGATATTGGACGGCGCGCGGCAGGGTCTGGCGCTGTGGCCCCCTGCCCGGTCACTCAATCGTTGCGCGCGCGTCATCGCGGTTCTTCTCCGACAGGCGCGTTAGCCGCAGCCTGCCCATTATTCCTTTCGCCCGACATGTCGGACTCAGGTACTACATTGCCCCAAATGAGGCACAATCGGTCTGCTTTGCGGCGAACAATCCGTCATCACCATCAGCAAAGCAGCGAAACTCAATGATTCGGGGCTTATGGACACAAAACTGGCCCGGCCCGTCCGGACACAATAAAAGCAGTCCTGTGGAAAAGACAATGGGCAAACTGCACCGCCCCTGCGACGGCGTGCGGGATCGCCTTCATCTGGCCAAAAATATCCCGGGGGAGTCGCCAAAGGCGACGGGGGCAGAGCCCCCGCCACAAAGTTTACAGATAGTCCGACCGCTGGAGGCCGTATTTGGCCATCTTTTCATTCAGCGTCCGGCGCGGCAGGCACAGCTCATCCATCACAGACGCGATTGAGCCTTTGTGCCGCCGCATAGTGTTATCGATCAGCATCCGTTCAAAGGCTTCGACATATTCCTTCAGCGGCTTGCCTTCAGTGGTCATGACCGGCTGCATTTCCTCGTGATCCGACATCAACAGCGAGGCGATCGTTCCGGACCCACGGCGCGATTGCAGCACCGCGCGTTCGGCAATGTTGATCAACTGGCGCACGTTCCCCGGCCAGGGTGCCTGCAACAGTTGCGCGGCTTCCTGAGCGCTTACCTGAGGCGCATCGCAGCCGTATTCTTCGGCGAACTGCTCGCTCAGACGGGTAAACAGGGTCAGAATATCCTCGCCCCTCTGGCGCAGGGGCGGCATGGTGATGCGCAAGGCGGCCAGTCGGTAGAACAGGTCCGGCCGTAAGACATCTTCGGAGGTTTTTCCCGCCTCTTGCAGGTTCGAGATCGCTACGATGCGTGTCTCGGCCGGCGTGCCCTGCTCGTTCATCACGCTGAGCAGCTTGGCTTGCAGGGAATCGTTGAGCGCTTCGACATCTTCCAGAACCAGCGTTCCGCCCCGCGCCTCTTCGATGGCGGGCAATTGGGCGTCTTCAGGCATCATCGGCCCAAACAGACGTTTGGCCAACGCGTCTTCCTCGTGCGCCGCGCAGGACACCAGCACGAATTTCTTGCCGGCACGGCTTCCAACCGCATGCAGGGCGTGTGCGACAAGCGTCTTTCCGGTCCCTGTCTCTCCGTCGATCAGCACATGGCCATCCGCCTGACCTAGATCGAGGATATCCTCGCGCAGGCGTTCCATAACCGGGCTGGCACCGATCAGTTTGTTCATGATCTGGGTGCCGCCGGACAATTCCCGGCGCAGCGCGCGGTTGTCCAGCGTCAGACGCCGCGCATTGCTGGCCCGTTTGGCCAGTTCAGACATGCGGTCGGGGTTGAAGGGTTTTTCAAGGAAATCGAATGCACCGACACGCATCGCCTCGACAGCCATCGGAACATCGCCGTGACCGGTGATCATGATCACGGGCAAGGTGCTGTCAGCGCCCATCAGCTTTTTGAGAAGCTGAATGCCGTCCATTCCGGGCATCTTGATGTCCGAAATCACTATCCCCGGATAATCCGGACCCAACACCTTGAGCGCATCTTCCGCGCTGGCGAAGGTTTCCGTGTCATAGCCGGACAAAGCGAGCCACTGGCTGATCGATTGGCGCATGTCCTGTTCATCGTCAACAATGGCAATTTTCATGGCTTGTGCCATAGTCATTCCTCGTTATTCCGCGGCTTCAAGGCCGTCGCTTCCCAGTGCAGGCAACTGCATTTCAAACACCGCACCGCCATATTGGCCGTTGCGTGCAGTCAGCCGTCCCCCATGGTCGTTCACGATCCCCGACGAGATGGCAAGCCCCAGACCAACACCGTCTCCGGGCTGTTTGGTTGTGTAGAACGGCTCGAACAGGTTTTCGATATCCTCGATTCCGTGCCCGTTGTCGCGTACGGTCAGCACAGCCGTGTCACCAGCTGCCAGGATGATTTCCACATCTGGCTCCGCCACTGATTTGGTGGCGTCCAGCGCGTTTCGCAAGAGGTTGACCATGACCTGCTCGATGCGCATTCGGTCCCCCATCACGATCACGGGTTCCTCTGGTACGATCTGTGTGATCTTCACGTGTCGCTGACGCAATTGCGGCTCCATCATCGACAGGGACGAGGCCAGCGCTTCACCAAGATTTACTGGTGAAAACGCATCCGCACCCTTGCGCGCATAAGACTTGAGCTGCCGGGTAATTGCCCCCATCCGTTCGATCAGACCATCGATGCGGCCAAAGCTGGCAAGGGCCTCTTCCGGGCGGTTGCGGCGCAGCAACAGGCGGGCCCCGGCCAGATAGGTTTTCATCGCCGCCAGTGGCTGGTTCAGCTCGTGACTGACCGCCGCCGACATCTCGCCCAGGGCAGCCAGTTTCGAGCTTTGCGCAAGAGTCTGTTCTGCCAAATCCAGCGTCTTTTCAACCCGTTCACGTTCAGCGATTTCCCGCTGCAGCCGCGCGTTCAATGCGCGAAGCTCTGCCGACTCGCGCTGGAACAGGGTCATGCGCAACGTGGCACGGCGGCTCAACGCATAGAACGCAAGCGCCAGAAGAATCGCAAACCCCATGATTTCCAGCGCCAGAACGCTGTTCACCTTTTCCCGGATCGAGGCATAGGTCGTGAACGAGGTCATCTGCCAGCCGCGGAACGGAATGCGCGTCTCGATCCGCATCACAGCTTCGCCCTGAAGATAGGCATCAGGCGGCAGCGCGGTCCAATCGGTTGTTGCTCGGATGGCGCGCTGGATCGCACCTTGTGGAGGTTGGCGCAGCATCGCCGTGTTCTCATCCAGCCCGCGCCACCGGGGTTCAGTAGACAGAATGATGTTGCCGGTGCTGTCGGTAACCATCACTGCATCCGAGATACCGGCCCAGGCGCGTTCGAACTTCTGCAGGTCAACCTCGACGACGATCACCCCCAGAAACTCCGCCCCGTTCTCCAACCGGCGCGAATACACAAAGCTGTATCCGCCTGCATCCTTGGGAATAACGGAAAATATCGTCGCGTTCGAGCGGATCGCATCCACAAAATAGGGTGTGTTCCGGTGCCCCTCGCCCAACCTGTTCCGGTCGGTCGCGGCAACTGTGCGCCCGTCGCTGTCCAGCAATACCAGTGAGGCCGCGCCAATCTCTTCCACGAATGAAATAAGGCGCTGTGTCGACAGGGTGTAATCGCCTGACTGCAATGCCGAAATCAACGTCGGGTCGCGGGCAAGCAATTGCGGAACAATCGAGTTGCGGCGCAGTTCACTCAGCAAGTTGCCCGAATACAGCGTCAGCCGCAGTTCCGCCCGGTTGCGCGTGGATTCGGTGAACCTGTCGGTCAACAGCCGGTTCGTGACCCACACCGTTGCAATTGTCGCGACCAGCAGAACAAGAACCGCCAGCCGCAACCGCCAGCCCAGCGGTGCACCACGAAACGGTTTCAACATATTTGACCAGCCAGATCGAACTTCGGGGTTCATGGCGAAAGGTTACGCCCCGGCGGGCGAGACCTCAAGTCACGCCGCTTCAAACACACCTGACAATGCGCGGAACAACGCCACCCCATCTGTGCCGCCATGGCCCTGATCTGCTGCGCGTTCGGGGTGCGGCATCATTCCAAGCACGCGGCGGTTTTCCGACAGGATCCCGGCGATATCCCCGACCGAGCCGTTCGGGTTTTCGGCATAGGTGAACGCGATCCGGTCCTGATCTTTCAAAGCGGCCAGTGTCGTGTCATCCGCAAAATAGTTGCCATCGTGGTGCGCAATCGGAATACCGATCACATCGCCTGCGTTGTAACCGCTGGTAAACGCGCTGTCGCTGGTTTCAACCCTTAGGCCAACGGTCTTGCAGATGTATTTCAGCCCGGCATTACGCAGCAAGGCGCCCGGCAAAATGCCGGTTTCGGTCAGAACCTGAAAACCGTTGCAAATTCCAACGGCATAACCGCCACGTTGCGTGTGTTCGACCACGGCCTTGCAAATCGGCGATTGCGCCGCGATTGCGCCGCAACGCAGGTAATCTCCGTAAGAGAACCCGCCCGGCACACCCACGATATCAATACCTTTGGGCAAAGCCGCGTCTTTGTGCCAGACCATATCGACCTGAAAACCGGCCTGCTCAAAGGCGACGGCAAGATCTCGGTCACAGTTGGATCCGGGGAATACGATTACGGCTGCACGCATGGCGGGCCCTCCTACGAGACAAAATCTGTGACAACCGCAACACCCGGAGGCGTTGGATGGTCAAAAGCGGCAAGCTCGGCGCTTACCTGGTTCAGGGTTATTTTCCGGGTCACCAGCGGGCTCAGGTCGACCCCTTGACCCGCGATCAGCGACAACAGCGACGGATAGCGCCAGCTTGGCATCCCACGGGTGCCAAATACGGAGAGCTGACCAGAATAGAGCACATCCATCGGCAACGACATCTGTGCATGGTCCCCCGTGGGCATTCCGATTTGCACCATGCGCCCCATTTTGCGCAGGGATCGCATGGCGGAAACGGTCGTGGCTTCGACGCCAAGCGCCTCGATCGCAACATCGGCGCCGCCACCGGTGATGTCTTTCACCGCCTGTGGGGCATCACATGTCGCGGCATTGACCACCGCGTCGGCGCCCAGAGTTTTGGCATAGGCCAGCTTGTCCTCGGCGACATCGACTACGATAACACGCGTGCCGAGCGCCTTGCCAAGAAGAAGCGTTGATATTCCGACACCGCCGCCGCCAAATACAGCAATCCACTCACCACCCTGCACCTGCGCCCGGCCAACAAGCGCCTGCCACGCCGTGGTTACGCGGCACCCCAATGCGGCGGCGATTTCAGGCGCGATGCTGTCGGGCAAGGATGTCAGGTTGGCATCGGCATGAGCCACGGCAACATATTCAGCAAAAGCCCCGTCACAGGTAAAGCCGGGCACGACCTGGTTCGGACAGATTGTCTGATGACCCTTTGCGCAGTCCGGGCAATGCCCACAGGCAAGGATAAAGGGCGCAATCACCCGGTCCCCAACACGCCACCGTTTAACGCGCGCACCGACCGAGACCACCTCGCCGCAAAACTCGTGACCGGGTGTCATGGGCAGGACAACGTCCGGGTCTGAGCCCGACCACGCGTGCCAGTCGGACCGGCACACACCGCAGGCCAGCACTCGCACCACAACACCGTCTTCGGCGGGAACCGGATCGGGGATCGTCGACACCTCAAGCGGTTGACGATAGGTGATCAGACGCGCGGCCCGCATCAATCAGACCAGTTCGATCTCGTAGCGTTCGATGACGGTGTTGGCCAAAAGCTTTTCGCACATCTCGGTCACGTCTGCCTCGGTTGCGCCATCGGCAAGCTCAAGATCGATGACTTTGCCCTGACGTACGCCTTCGACCTGATCAAAGCCCATTGCACCCAATGCGTGCCGTACTGCTTCGCCCTGCGGGTCCAGCACCCCGTTCTTGAGCATCACATGAACCCGTGCTTTCATTTTGGCAACTCCACCTGAGGGCCGCATACAAGGCCCATTTCGTTGCGCGGGGGATAGCGCGCCTGATGGGTTTCGACAACCCTGTTTCAAACGCAGTTTGCCGCAGGTAGGTGACGATCCCGCACCGTCAGTTGGACCTGAGTAGTTTTGTTGGCACGGCAGCTGGAAGCTTCGGAATAGTCATCTGATCAAACGGCCCGGCCACACGCAAACACCCTGCTCTACCAACAACTTGGCAAAGACAAAACGCCGCCCTGAGGGGGCGGCGTTTCTAAGGCGTGGTATTTAGTTGATCAGCGTCGGCTTGGTGACGTTGCTGGCAGGCAGCACACCCAGTCTTCGGGCGACCTCGGAATAGGCATCTGTCAGACTGCCCAGATCGCGGCGGAATACATCCTTGTCCAGTTTCTGACCGGTCTTGATATCCCACAGGCGGCAGCTGTCCGGGCTGATTTCATCCGCAACGACCAGCCGCTGATAGTCGCCTTCAAACACGCGCCCGATTTCGATCTTGAAGTCAACCAGACGAATACCCACCGCCAGCATCACGCCGCTCAGGAAATCGTTCACGCGCAGCGCGAGGCTGAGGATGTCGTCCATGTCCTGCTGGCTGGCCCAGCCAAACGCGGCAATATGTTCCTCGGTGACAAGAGGATCGCCCAAAGCATCATCCTTGAAGCAATATTCAACGATCGGACGTGGCAATTGCGTCCCTTCTGCGATGCCAAGACGTTTCGACATCGAACCGGCCGCGTAATTGCGCACGATCACTTCCAGTGGAATGATCTCGCAGTTGCGCACCAGCTGTTCGCGCATATTCAGGCGCCGGATGAAGTGGTTCGGAATACCAATCTGGGTCAGCCCGGTCATGAAGAACTCGGACAAACGGTTGTTCAGCACGCCTTTGCCGTCAATCACGTCTTTCTTCTCGGCATTGAACGCGGTGGCGTCATCCTTGAAATACTGTACGATGGTGCCCGGTTCGGGGCCTTCATACAGAATTTTGGCCTTGCCTTCGTAGATTTTCTTGCGACGCGCCATAAGCGACCTTTCCAGACTGGCGAAAGGGAATGAGTCCCTTCACGTTGGCGTCCTCATAGTGCAAGCCCTGCGTTCCCGCAAGTTCGCTGCCCCGAGGGCCTTTGACGCAGCGCAAATACCTTGCACCCAGAGTGTCCTATTGTCATATCATCAGTGAGAAACGGTAATCCAAGGGGTCCCCAACCAATGACCACATTCGACGAACGTGAAGCCGCGTTTGAAAGCAAATTCGCCCATGACGAAAAGATGCAGTTCATCGCTCGGATGCGCCGCAACCGCTTTATGGCTGTCTGGGCGTCTGCGCTGAAGGGCGAAACTGTTGAACAGGCACGGAAATACGGCCAGGAACTGGTTCATACCGACCTACAGCATGTCGGCGAAGACGATGTTGTCGAGGCGGTCAAAGCCTACTTGGGTGATCTTGCGGATGAAGCCACGATCCGTTCGAAAATGGCCGAGCTTCTGGTTGAAGCCAAAGAACAGGTGATGGTGGAAGGCGAGCACTGATTGCCTGAAATGCAAAATTCATGATCTTCATGAGTTTTATGAAATTGATTTGACGCCCTGGTCATGAGACACGGGGCGTCTCTGTTTTTTTGCAGCGTTTATACGCTTTTTCTGGAATAACCCTATGACAAACGCGCTGAGCAAACTTCTGGACACCAAAGACGCCATCCTTGCGGACGGTGCAACGGGGACCAATTTATTTAACATGGGTCTGCAATCAGGTGACGCGCCTGAGCTGTGGAATGTGGATGCTCCGGACAAGATCAGGGCGCTGTATCAGGGTTCCGTCGACGCGGGCAGCGACCTGTTTCTGACCAACACGTTTGGAGGCACTGCGGCGCGTCTGAAACTGCATGATGCGCAGAACCGCGTGGGCGAGCTGAACCGTATCGGCGCAGAACTTGGACGTGAAATCGCGGACAAAGCCGGGCGCCCTATTGTCGTGGCCGGATCGGTTGGACCCACCGGCGAGATTATGGAACCGGTCGGCAGCCTATCGCATTCCGACGCGGTTGAAATGTTCCATGAACAGGCCGAGGCTTTGAAAGCGGGCGGAGTTGACGTTCTTTGGGTGGAAACCATCAGCGCGCCAGAGGAATTCCACGCGGCAGCCGAGGCCTTTGCGCTGGCCGACATGCCCTGGTGCGGCACGATGAGCTTTGACACGGCCGGGCGCACGATGATGGGTGTCACCTCGGCCGATCTTGCGCTTTTGGTCGAAACCTTGCCAAACCCACCGATCGCTTTTGGGGCCAATTGTGGAACCGGCGCGTCGGATATCCTGCGCACGGTTCTGGGTTTTGCAGCGCAAGGCACCGAGCGTCCGCTGATCTCAAAGGGCAATGCGGGCATCCCGAAATACGTGGATGGCCATATCCATTATGACGGGACACCCGAACTGATGGGTCGGTATGCTGCCATGGCACGGGATTCGGGCGCAACAATCATCGGCGGGTGCTGCGGGACCATGCCTGATCATCTGCGCAAAATGCGCGAAGCGCTGGATACCACTTCGCGCGGCGAGCGCCCGACACTGGATCAGATCACCGAGGCACTGGGGCCGTTCTCGTCGGCTTCGGACGGAACCGAGGACGACGCAGGCCCCGAACGCCGCACGCGTCGCCGTCGCCGCGCCTGACGCTTATCAACGCCCTTCGAATTTCGGAGGGCGTTTTTCCATGAACGCCACCACACCTTCTGCAAAATCCCGCGACCGGCCACATTCACCTTGAAGATGCGCCTCGGTTGCAAGCTGCTGCTGCAATGTGTTTTCGTAGGTCCCGCGGATGGCACGCTTGATCGCGCCATAGGCGGCGGTTGGACCTTTGGCCAGATATTCTGCCCTTTTGTGCCAATGTGCGGCAAACGCATCATCGGGGACAGCTTCCCAGATCATGCCCCATTCTTCGGCCTGCCGGGCGCTGATCTTGTCAGCAAACAAGGCGGCCCCCATTGCTTTGGCCAAGCCCATCTGACGCGGCATGAACCAAGTGCCCCCGGCATCGGGCAGCAAGCCGATACGTGCAAAAGCCTGCAGGAAATACGCACTCTCCGTTGCAATAACCACATCCGCACACAGCGCAAGGTTGGCCCCTGCCCCCGCAGCAGGTCCGTTTACAGCAGCGATCGTCGGAACCGGACAGCTGTGGATGGTTTCCAGCATCGGCTCGTATTCGTCGCGCAATGATCGTTCCAGATCGATCTTACCGGTCGATGATGCATCGCCCAGATCCTGCCCGGAACAAAACGCCGGACCTGCCCCAGTGATAACGATACAACGCGCTTTAACCGCGGCGTCTTTCATCGCGTGGGTAATCTCTGCCCGCATCCGAGTGGTCAGCGCGTTCATCTTGTCCGGTCTGTTCAGGGTCAGAACCGCCAGACCGTCCGATATGTCCAATAGAACCGTTTCGTAATTCATGAAGACTTTTCCTTCGCGCCACGTGTTTAAGCACGTTTACTTGTCCGGGCTGGTTGGGAAAAGCAGAACCAAACGTCAGTCTTCAAGAATTTGGCGAAGGCGTTCCTGTTCTTCTGCGCTTAGAGCTTCGGTTTCACCTGAAACCTGCGCCCTGGCGCGTGTGCGAAGAAAGTTCAACCCGACTGCGGCAGCGATCAGCAACATGATCGGCCCGGCAAGCCACAACAGCAGATTCGAGCCGCTGGTGGTGGGCTTGAGCAAGACATATTCGCCGTAGCGGTCAACGATAAACGCGACGGCCTCTTCGTCGCTGTCACCCGCAACCAGGCGTTCACGCAAAAGCAAGCGCAGATCGCGTGCCAGTTCAGCGTTGCTTTCGTCAATGCTTTCATTGCGACACACCAGGCATCGCAACCCAACACTCAGGTCGCGCGCGCGCTGCTCCAGTACAGGGTCGTCCAGAACTTCATCAGGTTGTACCGCAAACACCGGCGCTGCCAGCAGCAGCAGGATCAATACAAGGCGTTTCATTCTGCGGGTACTCCGCCAGCGGGGGATTTGCGCGCACCTGCGGCGACACGGAACCGCCTGTCGCTCAGGCTAAGGACACCACCGAGCGCCATCAGGATACATCCACCCCAGATCCAGTTCGCCAAAGGCTTGATATAGGTGCGCATGACCCAGCCGCCATCTGCCTGCTGATCCCCGATGACGACGTAAAGATCACCAAGAAAACGATAGTCAATCGCGGCCTCGGTCGTCGGCATTCGTGCAACGGGATAATCCCGTTTCTCGGGATGCAGCGTTCCGATGACGCGACCGCCCTTTTCGACCAGAACATCAGCCGTGGTTGAAAAATAGTTCGGCCCCTGAACCCGTCGCACGTCCTGCAATGTCAGTGTAAACTGACCCACTTCGAACGGCTGGTTCAGTTGCGCCACACGGATATCTTCCGCCTCCCACGCGGTCAGACCGGCAATCGCAAAGATCGTGACCCCAAGACCGGTATGGGCAACTGCCTTACCCCAATCGGCTCCCGGAAGTCGGATCAGACGTTTGAAGCTGCCATTGCGGCCTGTCCGGCTCCACAAATCAATGGCGGCGCCGAATGTAATCCAAGCCCCCAGGAACAAGCCTACGGGTCCTAACGCGCTGCGACCGGTCTGCATCGCCCAAACCAACAGCGCAATCGCCAGCGCCAAACCAAAGGCATAGCGCAGGGACCAGGCCGTTTTGCCCAGCCGACCGCGTTTCCACGGCAGCATTGCCCCGATTGGCAGGATAAGCCCCAGCAAAACCATGAACGGAGAAAACGCCGCGTTGAAAAACGGTGCCCCAACCGAAAGTCTGCGTTCAAGCATCATCTCGGCCACCATCGGCCACATCGTCCCAACAAAAACGACGAAGCAACTGACCGCCAGAAGGACATTGTTCACGATCAGCGCGCTTTCGCGGCTGACCATGCCAAAAACGCCCTTGGCCTCCATCGCTTGCGCGCGTGCGGCAAACAAGGTAAGCGCGCCGCCGATGAAGAAGACCAGAATGATCAGGATGAACACACCGCGTTCCGGATCATTGGCAAAGGCGTGAACCGAGGTCAGCAGCCCTGATCGTACGATAAACGTACCGATGAGGGAAAATCCAAACGCGATGATTGCCAGCAGAATGGTCCAACTTTTCAATGCTTCGCGCTTTTCCACAACAATTGCCGAGTGCAACAGCGCCGCCGCCAACAGCCAGGGCATGAAGGACGCGTTTTCGACCGGGTCCCAGAACCAGAAACCGCCCCAGCCGAGTTCGTAATAGGCCCACCAGGACCCCAGCGCGATACCGATAGTCAGGAAAACCCAGGCCGCCAGCGTCCAGGGGCGCACCCACCGGCCCCAGGCCGCATCGATACGCCCTTCAATCAGGGCAGCAATCGCAAAGCTGAATGCCATGCTCAGCCCGACATAGCCGAGGTACAGAAACGGCGGATGGAAGGCCAACCCGGGATCCTGCAGCAGCGGGTTCAGGTCGCGCCCGTCAAACGGAGCGATGGCCAGCCGGTCAAACGGGTTCGACGTTAACAGGATAAAACCGAAAAACGCCACGGCAATGGCCGATTGAACGGCCAGAACACGTGCTTTGAGCGTCGGTGGCAAGCCGCCGCCAAAGAAGGCTGCCATCGCACCAAACAGGGTGACGATCAGCACCCACAGCAGCATGGATCCTTCGTGGTTGCCCCATGTTCCGCTGATCTTGTACAGCATCGGCTTTGCTGTGTGGCTATTCTCGACCACAATCCTGAGGGAGAAGTCAGACGTTACAAACGCCCAGATCAATGCACCAAATGCAAACGCTGTCAGCAGGAACTGGACGATCGCGGCGGGCTCTGCAAAGCCCATCCAGCCGGCCCAGCGTTTTGAGGCGCCGATCAGGGGAACAACGCTTTGCACAATTGCGACAAAGAACGCGAGGATCAGGGTGAAGTGGCCAAGCTCTGTAATCATGCCCCGGAATATACGCCGGTGCGGAACCGGGGGCCATGACCTTTAGCTTGTTCTGCACGCACAAAGTGTCGCGGGTCAGATACCGCGAAGCTTTCGCCAATCGTTCAGCGCCTGGTTTTCCTCGGGACGTATGACATCGCTGTTCAGCACAGCATCCGGACCGGGATCAGCAACTCCCGGGCTGTCGCTCTGCATCGTGCGCCAGGCCTCGATATTGCTCATGACCGTTGGCAGTTGCGTCATGGTTGAGCGGATATCCCGCTGAAAATCCTGCATTTTACTTTGGTGACGCGCGCCAAAGTAAAACGATACGATCACGCCCAGCAACCACCACAGCGGCTCTGGGACCAAGGCTATGCCCTGCATCCGTGCGGCAAACCATATTGGGTCGACCATGGCGGCAACAAACAAGCCAAGCGTTCCCAATGCCAGCGCCGGGCGCGGTAACCTGTTCACGCCGTCCATGACACGGTCAAAAAGACCCTTCTGAGGTGCCTGAAATTCGCTACCGAACTGCACCATGGCCTGAGTTTGAATCTCATTGGCGCGTACTGCGCCTGCTTCGGTGTTTTCACGATAGAGTTCTGCGGTTTCCTGTAAGACGTTGCGCCCGTTACCAAACAAAAGCGCCAGCACACCTGAAATCAGCCCCATGCCGCGATCCTTCTGGTAAATTCGCTGTCCGAAAGATGATAACGCGGCGAAAGAAATTCTTCGGCCCGTTTTATCCAGCCACCTTTGCCGCCTGATCGGCTACGCGCGTATTTTCTGGATGCAGGCCGCTGATCAGCAAGGCGAAAATAGTAGTTTCGCCGCGCAATCCCGTAGGCGTCGCGCAGGACATCGGGCTCTGGCTGCGCCGCGCTTTGGCAGGCCGCCACGGTTTGCGGGCCTATCACGCCGTCGGCGGTGACGTTAAACCCCATTTCCTGTAGCAGCCGCTGAAGGATCTTCACCGCCTGCGCACCGGCATTCACATACATGTCGAAAACCGAAGCATGCAGGGTTTCGGGAAGCTCCGCAATGTGCGGCTTGTCGAAATAGTGCTGCACAAAGATGTCGACCGCTTGTCGAGCGGACACTGCGCGCACATCCGCCTCGTCAACCCGACCGTCGCCAGTCAGATCCAAACCCAGCCTGCGCAGGGTGTGAATCGTGACCCCGAACTTGGTTGCTCCGCCCGGATCGTCGGGGTCATCAACAAAGCCCCCTTCACGGGCCACAATCTCTTTGGCAATTTGCCGAACCGTTTGCATACCACCCTCGTAACGTTAGGTGGCCACACCGTTTCCGACAGACATTAACGATTCAAAACGAAACGGAGCGCAGCATGCACCATGCACGCAACGCTCCGAAGCAGGTCCAGAGGGTTTATTAGCTTTCTTCCGCGCCTTTATAGACACCTTGCTCTTTCAGAGCGTCCATGACCTCTTTCGGCATGTAGGTTTCATCGTGTTTGGCAAGAATTTCAGTCGCTTCAAAGACTCCGTTCACGTAACTGCCTGTGCCGATCATCCCCTGATTTTCCGAGAATAGATCAGGCAGGACACCTGTGAACGAGACCGGAACGCTTTCACCACCATCCGTTACAACAAAACGAATAGTTTCGCCCTGTCCGCGAATGATCGAGCCTTCTTCAACCAAGCCGCCAATCCGAAACACTTCGGTCGGTTTCGGCGGCTCTGCAATCACCTCGCTGGGCGAGCGGAAAAAGTTGATCCCGTCCTGCAATGCCCAACCAATCAACGCAGTTGCCGCCACCAAGGCAACAACTGCCACCAGAATGACTTGTACGCGCCGACGTTTCTTGAGCGTTTTCATACCATCCTCACGGGAAAAGCGGGGCCATCATCAGGCCCAGAGTTTCATCTTCACCTAACATCAGGTTCGCGTTCTGCAAGGCTTGCCCACTGCTACCTTTTGTCAGGTTATCCAGCGCCGCAATCACAATTGCGCGCCGCTCAATCCGATCGGCCACAACACCGACGTGACAGAAATTCGACCCCCGCACATGGTGGGTCGAAGGGGTCTCACCCATCGGCAGCATCTGGATGAACGGCTCATCCGCATAGGCTTTGGCAAGCGTTTCGTAGATGCTGTGCGGGTCGCCCTTCACATAGGTTGTGGCCAGAATACCCCTGTTTGCAGGGATAAGGTGGGGCGTGAACTGCACATGCACGGCCCGACCGGCAAGTTTCGAAAACTCCTGATCAAATTCACCAAGATGCCTGTGCGTCCCTCCGACGGAATAGGCGTTGCTGCCTTCGCTCAGTTCAGCGTGCAGCAGGTTTTCCTTCAATGACCGCCCTGCCCCTGACACGGCGCATTTCAGGTCCAGAACGATATCGTCCAGATCAATGACCCCGGCAGATATCAGCGGCCGCAGAACATATTGCCCGGTCGCCGCATTGCACCCGGTGCCCGCAACAAGCCGTGCCCCCTTGATGTCTTCGCGGTAGAACTCGGTCAGACCATAGATCGCCTCTTCCTGCTGTTTTAGCGCGGTATGCGGATTGCCGTACCATTTTTCGTACTCGTCGGGGTCGGCCAGCCGGAAGTCGGCAGACAGGTCAATGATTTTCAGATCTTTCGGCAAGTCCCGGATCACTTCCTGACTGGTTTTGTGCGGCAAAGCGCAAAAACACAGGTCAACCTGCGAAAAGTCGATCTCGGAGATTTTGCACAGATCAGGCAGATCCATGTGGCGCAGATGCGGGAAAACCTGCGCCATGGTCATGCCAGCCTTACGTTCGGCGGCCAGCGCGACGATATCCATGTTCGGGTGCTCGGCGATCAGCCGCACCAGTTCAGCGCCGGTATAGCCCGAAGCGCCCAAAATTGCGATTTTATGGGTCATGTCAGACCTCTTTCACTTGAGTGTCACATGTTTCGACCGCCGATGTGACGGCCTTGAAATAAGGGAAGCAAAGTGGCTGCGTCCTTGACCTAAGTCAGGCAGCCTGGAATGTGATTTGTCGTCGGAGGAACTGCGTCGCCCGGTCGCTGACTACATTGGGTTTGCCAGTTGTCAGAAAACCACTCGGGCCGTCGCCCAACATGTTGGGGTGACGTTGCAGGTAATCCGCCAGACTGTCAGCAACAAGCGCACCCTGGCTGTAAACCTGCACATCTTCACCCAACGCCGCCTGGAATGCTTCGGCCATCAACGGGTAATGCGTGCACCCCAGAATAGCAGCCTGAGGTTCTGGCATTTTGCGTTTCAGCGCATCCACATGGCTGCGCACCAAGGCTTCGGCCAGGATCATGTCACCGTCTTCTATGGCATCCACAACGCCGCCACAGGCCTGTGCCTCGACATCCACTCCGATGGCCCGAAATGCCAATTCCCGCTGAAAAGCCCTGCTGGACACGGTGGCAGGCGTTGCAAACAACGCCACATGTTTGACGGCCACTTCGCGCGGCGGAGAATTGTCGCCCCATTGCCGTTCGGTCAGCGCTTCGATCAACGGGACAAAAACGCCAAGAACGCGTTTGCCGCTGGGCACGCCCTCTTCCTGCATGCGCCGCAACGCTGCGGCGCTGGCCGTGTTGCAGGCCAGAATCACCAGATTGCAGCCACGCGACCACAGATCCTGAACCGCCTTGCGGGTCAGTTGATAGATATCCTCGGCATCACGCACACCGTATGGCGCGTGTGCACTATCTGCAAAATACAGGAAATCAACGTCCGGCAGACGTTGCTGCGCGGCACTCAGGACGGTCAGACCGCCCAAACCGGAATCGAAGATACCTACTGCCATTAGATCCTTCAGGCGCGATGCCGTTCCTCAAACTCATAGCCGTAGTCATAAGACTTCAACGGCGTTGGAGACAGCTCATACGTGGCTTTGCGCAGGAAATCCATCATCTTGCGCGTATCCTTGCTGAGCGGGTCCAGAATGTCACGGCGTATCGGCTCTCCGATCACGACTTTCACCGGTGTATCAACGCGTTTCTTGAACTCTTTGATCAGCAGGCCCATCCGCAAAGTACTGTGCAGATGGCTGGCGATCTGAAACAGACGAGACGTGTGGCCATCAAAGAAAACCGGGACAACTGTGGCATTCGATTTGGCCACCATCCGCGCGGTAAACCCGCGCCAACCCGGATCCATGGGGTGGGAAAACGGCTTAACCCCGGTGCTGACCGTCCCGCCGGGAAAAATGCCGATCGCCCCGCCTTCGCCCAGATAGCTGAGCGCGGTTTTGCGGGTCTCAAGGTTCAGCTGCATCGCCTCTTTCGTTTCATCAAACGAAATTGGCAGAATGATGCGATTCAGGTCTTCGGCCTTGCGAAACACCCGATGGGCCAGAATGCGGAAATCACCCCGTGTCTCGGACAGGATATGTCCCATCATCAGGCCATCCAGAATTCCGTAGGGATGATTGGCAATCAGGATCAGAGGACCGTCTTTCGGAACATTCGAAAGCGATCCCCCTGCCACGTCCAGTGTCAGCCCATAACGTTCAACCATCACGGCCCAAAAGTCGCGCCCATTGGCAACGTCTTTCTCGTACCCGTCCGCACGTTTGATCAGGCGCATACGGCCTGTGGTGTTCTCCATCAGCTTGATAACCATCCGCCCGCCTTTAGTATCGGCGGAATGCGCGTAGGAAATGTCGCGAACGGCATGACGACGAGAAGGCATATGGGTCTCCGGTTTGTTGCCTGCAAAATAGGTGCAAGTAACAATTTTGCCTAGCTATCGTGACACGCTTGTGACGTTTTATTCCGCTGCAGTCTGCAACCCTGCCCCCCCGCCGCGAATGACGGCCAGCAACTCCTCGCGCCGCTTGGCTGCTTTGGCCTCGTTCTCGCGCAATACCGGGCCAAATCCACGGATATCCAGCGGCAAACGGGCCAGGGCGGCAATCGCATCGCGCGTGGTCTGCGACACAAGCGGCAGAACTTCGCGCATGTCCTTTTCATATTGACGGATCAACGCACGCTCCATCCTGCGTTCCGACGAATAGCCAAATATATCCAGCGGCGTACCGCGCAGCGCCTTCAACCGGGTCAAAAGCTTCAATGGGCCAATGACCGACTCCCCGAAAGCACGTTTGCGCGGTCTGCCGTTGCTGCCCGATCCCCCCAAAAAGGGCGGGGCCAGATGGAATGTCATCTTGAAATCGCCATCGAACTCGGCAGCCGCTTTGTCACGGCTTGTCAGAAGAAGGCGCGCGACTTCGTATTCATCCTTGTAGGACAACAGCTTGTGATAGCCTTTTGCCACCGCTTCGCGGATATCCGCATCCTCAACACTGTCGACCAGCTTGCGATACCGCTTGGCCAGCCGCGCACCTTGGTAGTCGGTCAGATGGCTTGCGCGGAAATCGATCTTCTGATCCAGCGATTTGGGAATCTCGGTCACGGTCGGGGACAGAATGGACTGTACCTCTGCCGGATGAAGAACCGCCCAACGCCCGATATCAAACGCACGCTTGTTCCGTTCAATCGTAGTTCCGTTCAATTCGATGGCATCAAAGATCGCCTGATGGCTGACGGGCAACAACCCGCGCTGCCAGGCCGCGCCAAAGATCATCATGTTGGAATAGATCGAGTCGCCCATCACGGCGCGTGCCAACTCGGTCGCGTCAAACAGCGAGACATCTTCTTTCAACCGAGCCTGGAGGGCCAGTTCCAGCTGGTCGGCAGGAATGCGGAACTCGGTATTGCGCGTAAAGTCGCCTGTTACCGTCTCATGGCTGTTCACAACGGCGCCTGTACGGCCAGTGCGCGTCAGGCCCAATGTTTTGGCTCCAGCGGATACCACCAGATCACCGCCGATCAGTGCATGAGCTTCGCCGGTTGCGACACGGATGGCGCTGATGTCTTCGGGTGCATTGGCCAGACGGCAATGGATGTGTACCGCGCCGCCTTTCTGCGCCAGGCCCGCCATTTCCATCATGCCCGCGCCTTTGCCGTCAATCTGGGCAGCCTGTGCAAGAATTGCGCCCAGCGTGACAACACCGGTTCCCCCGACACCCGTGATCACCACGTTATGCGTACCGCTGATCTTGGGCAGCACCGGCATCGGCAGGTCGGGCAAGTCGATTTCGGTTGTTGCCTCTTTGCGGATCTTCGCCCCCTCAAGCGTAACGAAGGACGGGCAAAAACCGTTCAGGCAGGAATAATCCTTGTTGCAGCTTGACTGATCGATGGCGCGCTTGCGCCCGAGTTCTGTTTCCTTGGGAACGATCGACACACAGTTCGATTGCACCCCGCAATCGCCGCAACCCTCGCAAACATCGGTATTGATAAACACACGCTTGTCCGGGTCCGGGAACGTGCCGCGTTTGCGGCGGCGGCGCTTCTCGGCCGCACAGGTCTGAACATAAACGATGACCGAAACACCCTCGATCTCGCGGAACTTTTCCTGCACTTGCATCAGTTCCGCACGCTCGAATGTCTGAACACTCGACGGCAGAGCCTTGAAGTTTACGTCTTCTTTTTCGTCATAGACCAGAGCAACCTCACGGACACCCATGGCTTTGACTTCGGCAACGATCCGTTCTGCAGTCAGATCGCCTTCATTCTCCTGCCCGCCCGTCATGGCGACGGCATCGTTAAACAGGATCTTAAAGGTGATGTTCGTGCCCGCAGACAACGCCGCACGGATCGCCTGAACGCCCGAGTGGTTATAGGTGCCATCGCCAAGGTTCTGGAACACGTGTTTGGTGGTCGAAAACGGGGCCTCACCGATCCAGTTCGCGCCTTCACCGCCCATCTGGGTAAAGCCGGTGGTATTCCGGTCCATCCACTGAACCATGTAATGACAACCGATCCCTGCATAGGCACGGCTGCCATCCGGGACTTTGGTCGAACTGTTGTGCGGACAGCCCGAGCAGAAATACGGAAGCCTTGTTGCGATTTCCTGTGCGTTGTCGGCCCGGCGCGCCTCGGACAAAGAGGCCAGCCCGGCCCGAATACCATCGGTTTCACGCCCTTCTTCGATCAGGATTTCACCCAGCTTTTCAGCAATCATGATCGGGTCGAGCGCGCCACGGGTCGGAAACAGTTCGTCGCGGTGCAACGTACCGGCACCGCCCTTGTACCACCCATAAACCCGGCGGCCGCGACGGTCGTCAAAGATAGCCTCTTTGACTTGAACCTCGATCAGCTTGCGCTTTTCCTCGACAATCACGATCAGGTCCAGCCCTTCGGCCCAGTCGTGGAACCCGACCATGTCCAGCGGGAAGGTCTGCCCCACCTTGTAGGTCGTGATCCCCAGCCGTTCGGCTTCGGATTCATTGATATTCAATAGCGACAGCGCATGGGTCAGGTCCAGCCAGTTCTTGCCCGCCGCAACAAACCCGATCTTTGCACCCGGTTTGCCCCATATCCGCCTGTCCAGCTTGTTGGCATGCGAAAACGTCTCGGCTGCAAACCTTTTGTAGTCGATGACACGCGTTTCTTGCAGGTGCGGCGTGTCCCCAAGGCGGATATTCAAACCGCCTTCCGGCATATCGAAATCAGGTACGACGACCTGCATTCGGTCGGGGCGACCATCCACAACCGAGGTAACCTCGATTGTGTCCTTCATGGTCTTTAGCCCAACCCAAACCCCAGCAAAACGGCTGAGCGCAAAGCCGTAAATTCCGTAGTCGAGGATTTCCTGCACACCCGCCGGGCTGACGACAGGCATATACATATCTACCAGTGACCATTCGGACTGATGCAACACGGTCGAGCTTTCGCCGGTATGGTCATCACCCATCGCCATAAGCACACCGCCATGCTTGGCGGTTCCGGCCATATTCGCGTGGCGCATGACATCACCGGACCGGTCTACGCCCGGCCCCTTGCCGTACCAAAGCCCAAAAACCCCATCGAACTTGCCGTCGCCGCGCAAGCCGGCCTGTTGGCTGCCCCACAGCGCCGTTGCCGCCAGATCTTCGTTCAATCCGAATTGAAACGTAACATCGCTTTGGGACAACTGCCTTTGCGCCCGCATCATCTGCTGATCAACAGCGCCAAGTGGCGAGCCACGATATCCAGTCACCAGCCCCGCAGTGTTCAGTCCCGCCTGCCGGTCTCTGGCCTTTTGCATCAGCATCAACCGGACAAGTGCCTGTGTTCCGTTCAGAAGAACGGGGCTTTTCTCAAGATCGAACCGGTCGTTTAACGTAATCTGTGGCTGACTCATCAGACGTCTCCCCTCGCCAGATCAGTGTGCATGTACTCAGCGCATTTTAGGTCATAATTTCTGACCTGTATAGGTTTTATGCACTGAACCGTAACGATTTCGGCCTTTGATTGTAGAACTTGTTACCTGTTTCATATAGGCGTTCGAAAAGATAACGAAAGTTGCGGCGATGGATTGGGACAAGCTTAGAATATTTCACGCGGTGGCCGATGCGGGCAGCCTCACACATGCCGGGGACAAGCTCAATTTGTCTCAATCCGCCGTGAGCAGACAGATCCGTGCGCTGGAAGAGTCATTGGATGCCACCCTTTTTCACCGTCACGCCCGGGGGCTGATTCTCACCGAACAGGGTGAATTGTTGTTCGACGCCACATCCGCCATGTCAAAACGGCTGGACGCAGCTGCCGCACGCATTCGCGACAGTGAAGAAGAGGTCTTTGGCGTTCTTCGGGTCACGACGACCTTTGGGTTCGGCACACTGTGGCTCGCCCCGCGCCTACCCAAGCTTTATGAACAATATCCTGATCTGAACATCGACCTGATGCTGGAAGAACGTGTTCTGGACCTTCCCATGCGAGAAGCGGATGTCGCCATTCGCATGAAGGAACCCAGCCAGGCAGATCTTGTGCGAAAACGCCTGATGACGGTTCAGATGGCGCTTTACGCGACGCACAACTACATCGAAGCCCATGGCGGAATGCTGAAATCTCTGGAGGATATCCAAAATCACCGGCTGATCTGTCAAACACCCGCGGCACCCCAGGTGGGCGCCAGCGCGGCCATGGTACGCCATCTTATGACCTACAATCCCGCATCCCTGTTGACGGTGAACAACTACTTCGGCGTCCTTCAGGGAGTGTTGCACAATCTCGGCATTGGGGTTCTGCCAGATTACGTCACACAGGATTTCCCGCATCTTGTGCCGGTTCTGTCGGATGTCGAAACCGCTGACGTGCCGGTCTATCTGGCTTATCCTGAAGAACTCCGACACTCCAAACGTGTCGGGGCGTTCCGCGACTTTGTGCAGGACGAGATCATCGCACAGCGCAAACAACTGAAAAAGATGGGAAAACTTTAGCTATGCACAAATAGCATAGCGGGCATGAGGACATTTCAGGGTTAATTTCCTTGAACGTTTACAAACTGACCCCTAAATGAGCACTCGAAGGCGGTGATGCTGAAACGCTCATCATCTTCATACCTCCCTGTTGGACTACGGCCGAGCTTATTGCTCGGCCTTTTTTTTGCTCTAGGCATTGCATCAAGTCAGCGAAAGCTCTGGGAAAAATACACGCATAGGCATATGATCCCAAAAAAACGAGATAATTTCGTGTTCGAGGGAGAATCATGTTCCACCCATTCCGCCTTATGTTGGCGATTGTCTGCACTCTATTTTTGGCGGTTCCGCTTTATGCGCAAGATACCGGCTCAACTTCTTCAGTGACCATTCCGGACGATCTAACACCTGAGCAGGTCGATGGTCTGGTTGCCCGCATGTCAGATGACCAGGTGCGCGCCATTCTGTTAGAGCGCCTTGATGCGGTCGCCGAAAAGCAGGCTGCCGAGAAGGCGAACGTGGAAGACCCGCTGACCGAAATCAGTGAGATATGGGCCGAGATGGTCTCGTCCTGGACACATGTTCTGACCACGCTTCCCAATATTGTCACGGCACAGATAACTGCGTTTGGCAATTTCAGCGACACGTTTGGAACGTCCGGCGTCCTTACCCTGTTTGGGCTTATTCTTTCTGTGTTGATTGCGGGTTTCATAGCCGAGAAACTGTTCATTTTCCTGACCCGTCGCTGGCATGAAGCGACCGAAGTTGGGGATGAGGCCGATCTCAGGGGCGCCATCAGTTACCTGTTCCGCAGGTTCTGCCGCGAAATTGCCGGGCTGATCGTGTTCTATGTTGTCATTCGCGCGATTGGTCGCGGGCTTCTGACACCCGAACAGCTCACTTATGCCGCTCCGTTTGTTTTCTATCTGATCTGGATTCCACGCCTGGGGGCTGCGGCCTCACGTTTTGTTCTGGCACCGGAGAAGCCAAAATATCGGCTGGTGAGTATTGACGACCATTGGGCAAAATATCTGCATCGCAATCTGATCGGGCTGTTGATCCTGATCGGGTTCACACTGTTTGTTGTGCGATTCAACGCCCTAAATGGTATCACAGGGGACGACACACGCATCGCCTTCTGGCTGAATGCGGCAATCCATGTCTATATCGCCGTCATCGCTTGGACCGCGCGCGACGGGTTGTCTCAGATGATGCTGGGAACAGACCCGGACCGCACAAAATTCGATGAAGAAGTTGCGCATTATTATCCCTACTTCGCCATTGGCGTTTCGGTGACAATCTGGCTGCTGGTCGAATTCCTGGTCGCGCAACGCGATCCGTCGACGCTCAGATTGCTTGGAGGTGGTGCGCATTTCACAACCATGTTCTGGTTGCTGATTGCCCCTGCCCTCGACACTTTGATCCGCGGGCTGGTGCGCCACTTGCAGCCGCCAATGTCAGGAGAAGGCCCGCTGGCCGAACGCGCTCATCGCGCGGCCAAGCGCAGCTATATCCGGATTGGGCGGGTTATTGCGGGTTTGGTCGTGGTTTTCATGATCGCCCGCACGTGGCATCTTGACCTGCGCAATGTCGCCTCGGCCGGTGTCAGTGCCGAAGTTGGCGGCGCTGTCATTGAATTCCTTCTGATCATTGCGGTCGGCTACATCCTGAACGAGGTTGTTTCACTATGGATCAACCGCAGGCTGGCCAAGGAACAGACCGCAGCTGAAGCAGTCGACGAGGAAGCAAGCGGTGAAGGCGGCGGTGCCGGGGGCTCTCGTCTGGCGACGGTTCTGCCGCTGATGCGGATTACGGCCCAAGTCACAATTTCGGTAATCTTTGGCCTGCTGGCCTTGGGTGCGCTGGGTATCAACATCACACCGCTTCTGGCCGGTGCCGGTGTTCTGGGTCTGGCCATCGGCTTTGGTGCTCAGAAACTGGTGGCGGATATCGTCGGTGGTGTTTTCTTTCTGGTCGATGATGCCTTCCGCGTCGGCGAATATGTCGATGTGGGCGGAACCACCGGAACGGTCGAAAAAATCTCGATCCGTTCAATGCAACTGCGTCATCACAGGGGGCCTGTGCACACAATCCCTTATGGTGAAATCCAGAAGCTGACGAATTACAGCCGTGACTGGGTGATTATGAAGCTGAAGTTCACCGTGCCCTTCGATACCGATCCCAACAAGGTCAAGAAAATCTTCAAGAAGATCGGGGCCGAGATGATGGAGGACGAAACCCACAAAGAAGGCTTCCTGCAACCCTTCAAGTCTCAGGGTGTGTTCGACTTCGACGATGTGGGCATGATCATTCGCGGTAAATTCATGGCCAAACCGGGCAAGCAGTTCACCTTGCGCAAGGAAATCTTCAACAAGGTCAAGGCCGAGTTCAAGGCCAACGGCATCGACTTTGCCCGCCGCGAGGTGCGCGTTGCAATTCCCGGGCTGGAAGAGGTCGAGCATCTGACGCCCGAACAGAAGACTGCTGTTGGCGCCGCAGCTGCTGCCGAGGTCAACAAAGACCAGGGATCGGCGTAACCTTCGGGGTTTACGTCGGCGATTTGCAGCAGGACTGCTGTACGGTTATTCGGAACCGGCTGTGATGCCGGTTCCGTTTTTCTTTGAAAGACGCGACCTGCGCCGACTTGACCCTTTCCACACGCGCGTGCTTGCCCTACAAGGCGCGCAATCTCGGCCCACTTGGACACAGGACAGAAGATGCAAGAGCCCGCCATCACACCCGATCTGATTGCCGCACATGGGCTCAAGCCCGAGGAATATGACATGATCCTCGAGATCATCGGGCGTGAACCGACCTTTACCGAGCTTGGCATTTTCTCGGCTATGTGGAACGAACATTGTTCTTACAAGTCGTCGAAGAAGTGGTTGCGCACTCTTCCGACCTCAGGGCCTCAGGTCATTTGCGGACCGGGCGAGAATGCCGGTGTTGTGGATATCGGCGACGGTCAGGCCGTTGTTTTCAAGATGGAAAGTCACAATCACCCGTCTTACATCGAGCCCTATCAAGGCGCGGCAACGGGTGTCGGCGGCATCCTTCGGGACGTGTTCACCATGGGTGCCCGCCCGATCGCTTCGATGAACGCGCTGTCCTTCGGTGAACCCGGCCACCACAAAACCCGCCAGCTGGTCAACGGCGTGGTCGAAGGCATTGGCGGCTATGGCAACTGTTTCGGTGTGCCTTGCGTTGGGGGCGAGGTCCGCTTTCACCCGGCTTACAACGGCAACTGCCTTGTGAACGCCTTTGCCGCCGGTTTGGCCGACAGCGACAAGATTTTCTACTCTGCCGCGTCGGGCGTGGGAATGCCTGTGGTTTATCTGGGTGCCAAGACCGGACGCGACGGTGTTGGCGGCGCGACGATGGCCTCGGCCGAATTTGACGACACCATCGAGGAAAAACGCCCTACTGTTCAGGTGGGTGATCCCTTCACCGAGAAACGCCTGATGGAAGCAACGCTTGAGCTGATGCAGACCGGTGCCGTGATCTCGATTCAAGACATGGGTGCTGCGGGCCTGACCTGTTCCGCGGTTGAGATGGGCGACAAGGGCGGTCTGGGCGTACGTCTGGATCTGGAAAACGTCCCCCAGCGCGAAGAGAACATGACAGCTTATGAAATGATGCTGTCCGAATCTCAGGAACGCATGCTGATGGTTCTCAAACCCGAACTTGAGGCCGAGGCCCGCGCCGTGTTCGAAAAATGGGATCTCGATTTCGCAATCGTTGGCGAAACCATTGCCGAAGACCGCTTCCTGATCATGCACAACGGTGAGGTCAAGGCCGATCTCGTCCTGTCCAAACTGTCTTCGACCGCGCCCGAATATGATCGCCCTTGGGTGCCGACGCCCGAAGCCGAAGAACTGGCTGAAGTGCCTCAGATCGACCCGATTGACGGCCTGCGCGCCCTGCTATCGTCGCCCAACTACGCGGGCAAGCAGTGGGTTTATGAGCAATACGACACGATGGTGATGGCGGATACAAACCGGACACCGGGCCTGGGTGCGGGTATGGTGCGCGTGCACGGCACCGACAAGGTGCTGGCGTTTACCTCTGACGTGACCCCGCGCTACGTCCGCGCCAACCCGGTTGAAGGCGGCAAACAGGCGGTGGCCGAAGCCTACCGTAACCTGACGGCTGTTGGGGCGAAACCGTTGGCTACCACCGACAACCTGAACTTCGGCAACCCGGAAAAGCCCGAAATCATGGGCCAGTTTGTTGGCGCTATTCAGGGCATCGGCGCCGCAGTCGGCGCGCTGGATATGCCGATCGTGTCCGGCAACGTGTCGCTGTATAATGAAACCGACGGTCAGGCGATCCTGCCCACCCCAACAATCGGCGCTGTCGGGCTGCTGAACCACAGCGATGAAATCATCGGCAACGAGGTGCGTGAGGGTCACGTGGCTTTGGTGATCGGTGAAACCAAAGGCCATCTGGGTCAGTCAGCCCTTCTGGCCGAAGTCTTCAACCGAGAAGATGGCGACGCGCCGCATGTGAATCTGGACGCTGAAAAACGCAACGGTGATTTCATTCGCGCCAATCGTGGAATGATCAAGGCCTGCACAGACCTGAGTGATGGCGGCCTTGCGCTGGCGGCCTTCGAACTTTCCGAGGCCGCCGGGGTTGGCGTGTGCCTGGATGATGCACCGACGGAATTCCTGTTCGGGGAAGATCAGGCGCGGTATCTGGTCGCGTGCAACTTTGATCAGGCCGAGGCGTTGATGATCGCGGCGGGTCAGGCAGGTGTGCCGCTGGTCTCGGTTGGCCGTTTCACCGGCGATACGATCAGGATCGGCGGTTCGGAGGCCTCGTTGGAAGACTTGACGGCCATTTTCCGCAACAGTTTTGCCGACGCCGTCGCCTGATCAGGCTGAATAAAACTCGCTCGAAACCTGCGCCCTGAATAAGCGCAGGTTTCGTCGTTTTGGCGCATTCATGTGCACTTGCGCGCCCGGTTCAGGCGCTCTACATCTTTGGAAAGACCTTCAGGAGTTACCTACATGCCGATGAGCGCCCATCAAATCGAACACCTGCTGCGAGAAGCTTTTCCTGACGCGGATATTCAGGTCGGCGGCAACGACGGTGTTCATATGTCCGCCATGGTGGTGGACGAAAGCTTTCGCGGCAAAAACCGGGTGCAGCAGCAACGCGCGGTTTATGCGGCCCTGAAGGGCAAGATGGATGGCCCGGATGGAGAGCTGCACGCACTGGCGTTGACGACGAAAGTGCCTGAGTGAGTGCAACGTTTTGGGCATATGCAATTTGGAGCGCCGTTTTTGTCGCGGTTCTCGGAATTTATGTGCTGGCAATATTTCTGCGAAGCCGATCGACGAGAAAACCCAATACGCGCCGTCCCAAAGGAGCGACACCCAGCCAAAACTCAAGCGTGGTGACGTCGACAACAGGTACAGGCAGGGGTGGCCATGTAAGCACCGTGGTCATCCCACGTGACCCCCAGGCCTACGCAAAAGCGATGGTTCCCAAAAAATGAGTTCATGGCAGGTTTGGATATCAGCAATCGCAGCCTTGATAGTTGCCGCCGCGCTGATCGAAGCCTATGTGAAGCGGAACAGAAAACGCAACCTCGCCGACATGCGTCCAGATCCGGGTAAACTCAGCAAAGTGGGCGGCCTTGAGAGATACGGGCTTGATCCGGTGAAAATGGCGCAGGCCGAACACCGGCGGCTTGAAACGGAAGGATGGGCACCCAGTTTGCCCAGTGATGGAACAATCCCCGCAGATGCGGATGAAAAGGAAAAACAAGATGACCGACGTTAAGACCCAGATCGACCAAACCGTCAAAGCCAACGATGTGGTGCTGTATATGAAAGGCACTAAGGAAATGCCGCAATGCGGGTTCTCCTCGCGCGTGGCTGGCGTGTTGAACTACATGGGCGTTGAATACACGGATGTGAACGTTCTGGCCGATGAAGAGGTGCGTCAGGGGATCAAGGATTATTCCGACTGGCCCACTGTGCCCCAGCTTTACGTCAAAGGTGAGTTTGTTGGCGGCTGCGATATCATAACCGAGATGACTCTGTCGGGCGAACTGGATGCGTTGTTCGACGAAAACAACGTCGGCTACAACAAGGAAGCAGCCGACAAAATTCGCGAAGCAAACGCGTAATCCAGCCTAACGGCTGGAACAACCCCGGTAGATCTCCTGCTCAACGGCGGCGCCTGCCGCCAAATAGCTTACGGACGCGTCCCACCCTTTCGAGCGCAGGATGTAGGTTCCACCATCACCAATGGATTCGTAGCGGATACCAGACCCGCTTTGGACCTGACGCATCACAACCAGAGAATTGTCCACCAAGGTTGCCGCTGCACCCGTACTGTCCGGCGCGTTGAAATAGGTGACAGGCAGCGGTATTCCGTTCTCGCAGGTGAAAGTGACAGACAGAATATCGATTTCAGCCAATGCTGTTGTCGCGGGCGTAACCAGCGCCGCCGCACAGATGAATTTGCGCAGGAACCTCATCGTGCCTTTTTCTCCTCAACTACTGCGGCCAGTGCTTCGGCCCGTGCGGCCAGTTCGGCCAGCGTATCCGTAACGGATGGCGGAACCACGGCCACTTCGATGCGCTCAGGTTCGGGCGCCGGGGCGCTTCGCAGCGCCTGAAGCTCGGCTTCGGCTGCGGCCAGTTTCCCTTCGAGCGATTTGACCTTGTCCTCTGTCGCCGCAGTCTTGTCGGCCAGCATCAATCCGGCCATCAGCAACATGCGGGATTCCGGCATACGACCGATCTGATCGGACAACACCTGCGCCTCGTCGTCCAACACTTTGGCAGCAGCGTGCAGAAAGGGCTCTTCCCCGTCCCGGCAGGATACGTCAAAACCGCGCCCGCCGATATGAATGGTCACTTCGGGCATTACTCTACCTCACCTTCAACAAGTTTCGCCTGCGACAGCAGAGGTTCCAACCTTGCAAGAACGGCCTGCGCTTCGGCGGCGTCTGACGCCTGTGCCGCGCGCGTTGCTTCCAGTTCCGCGACGGTGGCCCGGTTCAGCAGCTCGGCATCTGCGACACCTTCGGCGGCGGCGGCGCGCAATTCGTCTATCGCAGTGCGCAACTGCTCGTTTGCCTTGCGCATCCGTTGCAGATCGTCGTCCAGCCGCGACATTGCAGCGCCGTGGCTGGTCCGTTCAGCGCGCAGCATCTCAAGCTCGGCGCTCAGGTCGTCGACGCGGACAGTGTCTGACAGTTCTTCCTTTAGACGGCTGTTTTCCGCCTTCAGCGCCTCCAGCTCGGTGCTATTGTCCAATGCGGCCTTGGCTTCGGCCAATTCAGCGCGCGCGGCTTCGACCGATGCGATTTTCGCACGGGCTTCTTCCAGCTCGGATCGCAGAGCGTCTGTTTCGGCTGTATCGGCCGGAGCGGTTCGCAACTCCTCAAGATCGGCACGCAACCCGTCCACTTCCTGTTCGTGCTGTTCCTTCAGGGTTCTCAGACGTTCCTGAAGCTGCGCGTTCGCAACTTTTTCATCTTCAAGCGCTGCCTGGAGGCCGTCATCTGGCCGGGCATCTACGGTCGCACCGCCCAATGCGTCGACGCCCGCTCCGATACGGTCCATCGCCGCAATAATGCGGTGCTGTAATTCCTCAAGTTGGCTCATGCCCCTGTCACCTCTTTATCAAGGTTCATTCTGTCGCGAAGCGATCCGAATCAAAATCGAATCCCGCCTGCCGCCAGTCTAACGGAATGCGACAGAAAATACCCACTGTTTGCTTTCAACCACTTGGGCCGCGCACTTCAAGCAATCCAAGCGGATAAACCCCGGTTCTGCTTGCACTTTGAGTGCTGAGTGGTATTGAGCCCGCAATCTGCTTTTTATCCAAAGGAACAACGCCCGTGGACCTGACTGCGCTGCGCAATGCCAACCCCGAACACTGGGACAAAGCTGCGGCCATCCGCACATTGACCCTTGATGCCGTCGCCGCTGCAAACTCCGGACATTCCGGTATGCCCATGGGCATGGCTGATGTCGCCACCGTCCTGTTCGAAAAGCATCTGAAGTTTGACGCCTCGGCCCCGAACTGGCCGGATCGCGACCGCTTCATCCTGTCCGCCGGCCATGGTTCGATGCTGGTCTATTCGCTGCTGTACCTTACGGGATATGCAGATGTGACGCTGGAGGAGATCAAGAATTTCCGCCAGTTGGGCGCAAAAACCGCAGGCCACCCCGAAAACTTTCTGGTCGCTGGTGTTGAGACCACGACCGGCCCGCTGGGTCAGGGTATCTCGAACGCCGTGGGCTTTGCGATGGCCGAAGAAATCCAGCGTGCACATTATGGCAAGAAGGTTGTTGACCACTATACCTATGTCATCGCGGGCGACGGTTGCCTTATGGAAGGCGTAAGCCAGGAGGCAATCACGCTGGCCGGCCGTCACGAGCTGAGCAAGCTGATCGTCTTCTGGGACAACAACAACATCACCATCGACGGCACCGTCGACATCGCGGACCGCACCGATCAGGTTCGCCGCTTTGCGGCGTCGGGCTGGCATGTGATCGAAATCGACGGTCATGACCCCAAGGCCATCGACGCGGCCATCGTTCAGGCGAAGAAGTCGAACAAGCCGACCATGATCGCGTGCGAAACCCACATCGCTTTGGGCCACGCGGCTCAGGACACGTCAAAGGGGCACGGTGCGCTGACCGATCCGGATCAGCTGAAGGCTGCCAAGAAGGCCTATGGCTGGACGCATGACGCGTTTGACGTGCCTGCCAATGTCAAATCCGCATGGGAAGCCATCGGTGCGCGTGGCGCTGCCGAGCGTGCGGAATGGGAAGCGCGTTTCGCACAACTGTCCGAGCGTAAGCAGGCTGAGTTCACCCGCGCCTATGCGTTCGAGACCCCCAAGCGACTGGCTGGCGCCATTCGTGCCTTCAAAAAGCAGATGTCCGAAGACCAGCCAAAACTGGCCACCCGTTCGTCGTCGGAGAAGGTCCTGAACGTTGTGAACCCGATCATGACCGAAACCGTTGGTGGTTCGGCGGACCTGACCGGATCGAACAACACCAAATCGGCCGATATGGGGGTATTCCTACCGGAAAACCGCAAGGGTCGCTACATCCATTACGGTATCCGTGAACACGGCATGGCGGCCGCGATGAACGGTATGGCGCTGCATGGTGGTATCCGTCCCTATGGCGGCACGTTCATGGCCTTCACAGATTATGCCCGCCCGTCCATGCGTCTGGCCGCGCTGATGAAGATCCCCAGCGTCTTTGTGATGACCCATGACTCGATCGGTCTGGGCGAAGATGGCCCGACCCACCAGCCGGTTGAACATCTGGCGATCTCGCGTGCAACCCCCAACACTTTTGTGTTCCGCCCCGCTGACACCATTGAAACGGCCGAGGCATGGGAACTGGCGCTGACCTTCAAGGAAAGCCCCTCGGTCCTGTCGCTGACCCGTCAGGGTGTTCCAACGGTTCGTACCGAGCACAAGACCAAGAACCTGACCGCTCAGGGTGCTTACGTTCTGGCCGAGGCAGAAGGTAAGCGTCAGGCGATCCTGATTGCAACAGGTTCCGAAGTGTCGCTGGCCATGGAAGCCAAAGCGACGCTCGAGGCCGAAGGTATCGGCACGCGTGTTGTTTCGATGCCCTGCATGGAGCTGTTCGCAGAGCAGGACGAAGCCTACCGCAAGCGCGTCCTTCCGGCAGGTCCGGTCCGCGTTGGTATCGAAGCCGCGGTTCGTGCTGGCGGCTGGGATCGTTGGTTGCTGGGTGAACGTGGCCGCGAAGCCAAAGCCGGGTTCATCGGCATGTCGAGCTTTGGTGCCTCGGCCCCTGCCGGTGAGCTATACAAGCATTTCAGCATCTCCGCCGAAGCAACCGTGGCCAAGGTCAAGGAATTGTTGGGGCTGTAAGCTTATACCAGAACAATCAACCAAAGGGCGGCTTCAGCCGCCCTTTTCCGTTTCTTTTCAGTGCGCTTTGGACTTGCCGAACAAAGGCATGATCACCTTGGTGGCCATTGGGATCAAAACCAGTCCCCAGGCTAGGCCCAGAACTCCGTCCATTGTCGCTTTGGCCAGCCATTTCACCGCAGCGGCCCAGTCCTCGGGCGCTGAATACGCAATCGCTTTGGCCCAGTCATAGATCTGATGCTGCAGCCAACCAAAACCAAGCACTTCCAGACCGTGGATGACAATCGAGCCACCGACCCAAAGCATCGCCGCAGTTCCGACGACCGACAAGGTTTTCATCACAGCCGGCATTGCCTTGACCAGACCGCGACCCAAGCCACGACCAACAGGCGTTGGAGCGTTACTCGCCAGATAAAGCCCAACATCATCCATCTTCACGATCAACGCCACCGAGCCATAAACCGCCACAGTCACGCCAATCCCCACAACGGCCAAAGTTGCGGCCTGCATCCAAAGGTTTGGCGCTTCGATCGCCGCCAGTGCAATGGTCATAATCTCGGCTGAGAGGATAAAATCAGTTTTGATCGCGCCCTTGACCTTCTGCTCTTCCAGATGGCCCGGATCCCGGTTTTTCATGTCTTCCTCTATGACGTGACTTCCATGAGGAAACAGAACGTGAAAAATCTTCTCGGCACCTTCAAAACACAAATATGATCCACCCAGCATCAACAGTGGGGTGATCAGCCACGGGGCGAAATTGGCCAGCAGCAAGGCTACCGGCAACAGGAGTATGATTTTGTTGAAAACCGAACCGCGCGCGATACGCCAGATGATCGGCAATTCGCGCGCCGGGGCAAAGCCTTGAACGTATTTTGGTGTTACCGCAGCGTCGTCGATGATCACACCGGCCGTCTTGGCCCCTGCCTTGCCCGCCGCGGCCACGACATCGTCCACCGATGTCGCCGCAACCTTGGCGATCCCGGCCACATCGTCCAACAAGGCCAAAAGACCACTCATTGCGTTTCCTTTCCCAATCACTGCCGCATCTGGACCCTACCTGATCCAACGGCTAGCGCAAGCGTTAGCGCAACCGTCGCAGGTTTGCGCTAACACCTTAAAAATATGCCGTTTTTGCCCTTTTGAGATTCCCATTTCGCCGCTATATGGCCCTCAACGCAAGCGCATCAGGAGACGTCACATGACCATCAAGGTCGGTATCAATGGTTTTGGCCGTATTGGCCGCTGCACCCTGTCGCACATCGCCGCGTCGGGGCGTAACGACATCGAAGTGATCAAAGTCAACGCAACCGGCCCATTGGAAACCTCTGCGCATCTGCTGAAATATGACAGCGTTCACGGGCGGTTCCCGCGCGAAGTTTCGATCGAAGGCAACACAATGGATCTGGGCCGTGGCCCGATGCAGATGTTTTCCACCTACGATATGAATGAACTGGACTGGGAAGGCTGTGACGTCGTTCTGGAATGCACCGGTAAATTCAATGACGGCAACAAGGCCAAAACACATCTGGATCGCGGTGCAGGTAAGGTGCTGTTGTCCGCTCCCGGCAAGAACGTGAACAAAACCATCGTTTTTGGTGTGAACCACAACACCCTGACCGCGAACGACAACATGGTGTCGAACGGCTCTTGCACCACCAACTGCCTAGCCCCGCTGGCCAAGGTGCTGGACGAAGGTGTCGGCATTGAACACGGTATCATGACCACCATTCACGCCTATACCGGCGACCAGCCCACGCTGGACCGTCGTCACAGTGACCTCTATCGCGCCCGCGCTGCCGCGATGTCGATGATCCCGACCTCAACCGGTGCTGCCAAAGCTTTGGGTGAAGTTCTGCCAAACCTGAAAGGCCGTCTGGACGGGTCTGCCATCCGGGTCCCTACCCCGAACGTTTCAGCGGTTGACCTGACCTTCCGCGCGTCGCGTGACACCTCGGTGGCCGAGATCAACGCAATCGTCGAAGAAGCAGCCAAGGGCCCGATGCAGCGCGTTCTGGGATATGAGCCCGCACCGCTGGTATCAACCGATTTCAACCACACCGAAGAAAGCTCGATCTTCGCACCCGATCAGACCCGTGTCGTCGATGATCGCATGGTGCGCGTGCTGGCCTGGTATGACAACGAGTGGGGTTTCTCGGTTCGCATGGCAGACGTAGCCGTCGCCATGGGCCGCCTTAACTGACCCTTCGGACTTCGCTTGTACGTTGGTGCCCGCTCAGGTTATCTGGGCGGGCATTTTCGTTCGGAACCGACATGAACAATCAAATCGCTATCTGGCTTGGCGTCCTGTTGCTTGGGGGCATAATGCTGGACGTAGCCTTGTATGGAACCGAGCACATGTTGTTCCTCGGTAAGAAGCTGTACGACTTTCTGGACTGGCTCGCTTTTTGGCGATGAGAGAGGTTTTTCTTGACATTTCGCTTGATCTGT
Organism: Ruegeria sp. O6; assembly: GCF_056535045.1. Lineage (NCBI taxonomy): Bacteria > Pseudomonadati > Pseudomonadota > Alphaproteobacteria > Rhodobacterales > Roseobacteraceae > Ruegeria > Ruegeria sp. O6. Next base: position 465,106 of record NZ_JBQERM010000001.1, read on the forward strand.
AATTGTTAGCGCTAACTCATAAAGCTGAGATATTGTACGGAGCGAACCATGACCCTGAAACTAGCGATCAACGGATTTGGACGGATCGGGCGCGGGGTTCTGCGCGCGGTGATGGAAAGCGGGCGTACAGACGTTGAGATCGTTGCGATCAACGACTTGGGCAAGCCCGACATGAACGCGCATCTGTTCGAATTTGACAGCGTTCATGGCCGTTATCCCACCCCTGTCACGCTTACAGACGCCGGTCTGGATGTGGGGCGCGGCCCGATCCGCCTGAGCAGTGAGCGTAATCCCGAAGACCTGCCCTGGTCTGACATCGACGTTGTTCTGGAATGCACCGGTGTTTTCCGCACGCGCGAAGCGGCTGAACGTCACTTCAAAAACGGTTCACGGAAAGTTCTGATCTCAGCCCCTGCACGGGGTGACGGCGTTGTGAAAACCATCGTCTTTGGCGTCAACGACAGCGAGTTGACGGCCGAAGATCTGGTCGTTTCGAACGCATCCTGCACCACGAATTGTCTTTCTCCCGTTGCCGCTGCTCTGGACGCAGGTCTTGGTATCAAACATGGCAACATGACCACCGTTCACGCTTACACCGCCAGCCAGCCTGTGCATGACACGGTTGGAAAAGACCCCTACCTGTCGCGCGCCGCAGCCCTGTCGATGATCCCTACCACAACCGGTGCAGCCGCCGCTGTGGGGCTGGTACTGCCGCAACTCAAGGGCAAATTGACGGGTCAGGCCATCCGGGTACCAACCCCGAATGTTTCAGTCGTTGATCTGGTTGCCGAGGTTTCGCGCCCAACGACCGAAGATGAGGTCAATCAACTGTTCATTGATGCCGCAGCAAAGATTCCCGGTGTTCTGGCGGCGGAAAGCCGTCCTCTGGTCTCGGTCGATTTCAACCACGACTCGCACAGCTCGACGGTGTCACTGGCAGAAACCAAAGTCACCGACGGTACGCTGGTTCGCGTGTTGGCCTGGTATGACAACGAATGGGGCTTTTCGAACCGGATGCTGGATACGGCCGCCGCGATGGGCGCCCTAGCCTAACCGCTCACGCAGTGCCGCATTGACACGGGGCGTGACGAATTTCGACACGTCTCCGTTCAAACGGGCAATTTCTTTCACCAGTTTTGAAGCAATCGCCTGATGGCGTGCCTCGGCCATCAAAAAAACAGTCTCGATCGAGTCGTCCAGTGCGCGGTTCATACCAACCATCTGGAATTCATACTCGAAATCCGCGACAGCGCGCAAACCGCGGACGATGATCTGCGCACCGACATCCCTTGCGCAATCGATCAATAGATTTTCGAAGGGATGAGCGATAATTTCAGTGCCGGTTTGTTCGGTCAGTTCGGCGCATTCGGCCTCGATCATCGCGACGCGCTCTTCCAGCGAGAACAACGGGCCTTTGTCCCGGTTGATGGCGACGCCAATGACAAGTTTATCCACCAATGCAGCCGCCCGGCGAATGATATCGATGTGCCCTATGGTGATAGGGTCAAAGGTTCCCGGATACAAACCAACCCGCATCACGCCCTCCTGCGCAATAAAATTTCTGCGCAAGCAAACACAACTTTGCTGCAGGTGCAAGTGATTGCTTTGGCACCCCTTGCTGTTAGTGCCCCATTATCATGCCTTCCAGGGCATCTTTTTCCATCGCCAGTTCGGCCAGCTGGGCCTTTACCACGTCACCAAGTGTGACGATGCCGATCAGTTTACCGTCTTCGACAACCGGCATATGGCGAAAGCGCCCTTCTGTCATGCGGGCCATGATATCCTGAACCGAGGCCTGACGCGTCGTCGTGATCAGGTCCTGCGTCATGTAGGATTTTACAGGCTGGTCGAGACAGCCACTACCGCTGGCGGCAAGCTCGCGGACGATGTCGCGTTCAGACAGAATTCCAATCGCGGTTTCTCCGCCATCGTCAGAAACAACAACCGTCCCGATCCGCTTTTCCGCAAGAATCTTCGAGGCTTCTGAAACCGTCGCCATTGGCGCCACCGTTACAACGCCGTCTGTCGCTTTGGACGTCAGGATAGCCTGTACCAACATGAAGAATTCCTCCGGAATAATAACACTTATTCCAAAGCGTTGCGCGATTGTGGCGACCTGTCAAGCACCGGCATCTGCTTCCAATCGAAGCACTTCCTCGCGAATACCGCGCGTCAGGGCATCGGCAAAGCGGTTCAACCGTTCGTTGCGCTGATCTCCTTCATGCCGGACCAGATAGAAACTGCGCGTCAGACTCACTTGATCCGTCAGGATTTTCCGAAGCCCCTGATGGAAAGGCAACGTAAAGTCATGTGCCACGCAAACGCCAGTTCCCAAACTGACCTGCCGCAATTGCACCGAGACCGAGTTCGATGCAAGCGCGACACGGTCAACCCCAATATCGTTCAGGTAATCCAGTTCCCGGTCAAAGATCATGTCGGGAATGTAACCGATCAATCGGTGCCCCTTGAGGTCAGCGACCGAGTGGATTGGATCGTGACGTTTCAGATATTCATCGGTCGCGACCATGTGCAATTTGTAATCACTGACTTTTTTGACCAAAAGCTGCCCTGCGGTTGGCGCGCTGACAGTCACGGCCATATCGGCCTCGCGACGGGACAGGTTGATCACCCTCGGCAGAGCCAGAATCTGAATATCCAGTTCCGGGTTTGAATCACTGATCCTGGCGCAGACCTGGGGCAACAGGTAATTTGCGCTGCCATCTGGCGCGCCGATCCGGATTTGCCCGCTGAGTGATTTCGTGGATCCCGCCACGGCTCCGGCCGCTGCGCGCATCGCCTCTTCTGCATGCAACCCATGCTCCAACAGGCGCTGCCCTGCCGGTGTCAGGACATAGCCCTGCTGCGACTTGGTGAACAACGCAGAATCCAGCGTCGTTTCCAATCGCGCAACACGTCGCCCCACGGTGGCGGGATCGATTTTCAGGATACGACCAGCGGAGGAAAGACTTTCCTCGCGCGCCACGGCCAGAAAGATCCGCATATCGTCCCAGTTTGGAGTCACACCGTTTCCTTTTGCATTTTTGCAAAACTCTTTTGAGACATTGCCTCTGTTCGCGGGATTTCTGCAAGCCTATTGTGCGCACAAATCTATCGGAGGAGTTATTGATGCAAGATCTGACCCATTTCCTGAACGGCGAAATGGTCGCCGGTACATCCGGTCGTTTCGACAACGTCTACAACCCGGCAACGGGCGAGGTTCAATACAAGTGCCCGATGGCAAGTGCTGCGGAAACCACGGCGGCGATTGAGGCCGCAGCCGCTGCCCAGCCGGAATGGGGCGCAACCAACCCTCAGAAACGTGCACGTGTCATGATGGCAATGGTCGGCCTGATGAACCGCGACATGGACAAACTGGCCGAGGCACTAAGCCGCGAGCACGGCAAGACCATTCCCGATGCCAAGGGCGACTTGCAGCGTGGTCTGGAGGTGATCGAATACTGCATCGGTGCACCGCAGATGCTGAAAGGCGAGTTTACCGACAGTGCAGGCCCCGGCATCGACATGTATTCCATGCGCCAGCCGCTGGGTGTCGTGGGTTCGATCATGCCCTTTAACTTCCCTGCGATGATGCCCCTGTGGCATGTCGGTCCTGCACTGGCCTGCGGTAACGCCGTTGTTCTGAAACCGTCCGAGCGCGACCCCTCGGTTCCGCTGATGCTGGCCGAACTGTTTATCGAAGCCGGTCTGCCCAAGGGTGTGTTCCAGGTCGTGAATGGTGACAAAGAGGCCGTTGATACGATCCTCGACAGCGAGATCATTCAGGGTGTCAGCTTTGTAGGGTCTACCCCGATCGCTCAGTATATCTACAGCCGTGCCACCGCAAACGGCAAACGCGCCCAGTGTTTTGGTGGTGCCAAGAACCACATGATCGTCATGCCCGACGCCGATCTGGATCAGGCCGCCGACGCGCTGGTCGGTGCCGGGTTTGGCGCAGCAGGCGAACGCTGCATGGCAATCTCTGTTGCGGTTCCGGTTGGTGAAGAAACCGCGGACAAGCTGATCGAAAAGCTGATACCGCGCGTCGAAAAGCTGAAAGTGGGCCCCTACACCGCTGGTGACGATGTCGACATGGGCCCTGTAGTAACCGCCGCCGCGAAAGAGCGTATCCTTGGTCTGATCAATTCGGGTGTCGAGCAAGGCGCAAAGCTGGTCGTCGATAACCGTGATTTCAGCCTGCAAGGTTATGAGGACGGCTTCTTTGTCGGCCCGCACCTGTTTGACCACGTCACTCCGGACATGGACATCTACAAACAGGAGATCTTTGGCCCGGTTCTGTCGACTGTCCGTGCAGGTTCCTACGAAGAGGCGATCGGTCTGGCGATGGACCACGAATACGGAAACGGCACAGCGATCTTTACCCGCGACGGTGACACAGCGCGCGATTTTGCCAGCCGGATCAATATCGGCATGGTGGGTATCAACGTTCCGATCCCCGTTCCGCTGGCTTATCACACTTTTGGTGGTTGGAAAAAATCCATGTTTGGCGATCTGAACCAGCATGGCCCGGACAGCTTCAAGTTCTACACCCGCACCAAAACAGTAACCGCACGCTGGCCGTCGGGCATCAAGGAAGGTGGCGAGTTCAACTTCAAAGCCATGGACTGATTTCAGCCTGCATGACTATGGAACCCGGCCCTATTCAGGGCCGGGTTTTTGCATTTTTCCGCCGAGCAGCGTTCAAATTCCCCACGTTCACAAGAAATTCAGGTGCGTCACTCTGGAAAATTGCGACCAATGGAAATATCTTGCCGCCAAATACACATTGAGCAGTGAATTTACCGGAGGCACCCTTGTCCCACTCCCGAATAACCCGTCGTTCCGCCCTGCTGGGCGTTGCATCCCTGATGGCGACCCCCGCCCTTGTTCGGGCCCAAAGCACGGACGCGTTTCCGGAGACAGAAGACGCGATCAGCACACAGTTACCGGTACGGCGCAATGTATCATCCTTCGCGCAACAAAACTGGCAGGATCACTTTGATGAGCTGGGCGTTGGCTGCCTGTTGGCCGACATTACCAGCCGCGCGGTTCACTATTGGGCGCCGGATGGCACCTATAAGCTGTACCCCAGCTCTGTGCCCATGAGCGAAGAGCTTACAAAACGCGGCTACACAAAAGTTGTACGCAAGACCGAATTTCCAAGCTGGACACCGACCGCCTCGATGCGCGAGCGTGACCCCAACCTGCCTATTCGGATGGAAGGTGGCGATCCAGGCAACCCGCTGGGAACGCGCGCCATGTATCTGGACTGGCCTGCTTATCTCGTCCACGGCACGCACGACACGCGCAAGATCGGTCGGCAGAGCTCGTCAGGATGCATTGGCCTGTATAACCAACACGTTGAAGAATTGTATCCACTGGTTAAGGTCGGCACACAGGTTCGTTTGGTCTAATTTACCAGCTTAGAAAAGCAAAAGCCCCGGTCATACGCCGGGGCTTTGATTTCTTGAGGAGCAGAGCATCATTCCGGCAGGATAACAGCGTCAACCACGTGGATCACGCCATTGCTGGCTTCGATATCCGCCTGTATGACCTTGGCGTCATTCACTTTGACGCCGTTTTTGGCATTCACGCTCAGCCGATCACCCTGTACAGTCAGAACCTTCGCGCGCTTGCCAGCTATGTCGCCGGACATCACCTTGGCTGGTACAACATGGTACGTAAGGATTGACACGAGTTGATCTTTGTTCTCCGGCAACAACAACGTTTCCACCGTGCCTTCGGGTAAAGCGGCAAACGCTTCGTCTGTTGGGGCAAAGACGGTGAATGGACCTTTTCCTTTCAGGGTATCTACCAAACCTGCAGCTTGAACTGCGGCAACCAACGTGTTGAACGATCCGGCCGCTACAGCGGTATCAACGATATCCGCAGCCTGCGCCTTGACCGGCATGGCAAATGCAAATGCGGCGGCGGCACCCATAAAAGTACGACGAAACATGGCTGTCTTCTCCTCTCCAGCTTGTTATGGAAAGGGGTACGGGGCTATCGTCACGCCGGATCAGTCTGAATTCATTTTTCTTTTAGCTGTACCCAGATGCTTTGAGCGCGCCCTTCAGCCAAAAAGGGGAAATTGGCGACGGCATCGGGTCGATCCTGTTGCAGGTAATATCCCGGCCAAAGCATTGAATATGCGCCAGATTGCAGCAAAGCGTGCAACATGTACTGCTCGCCCCAACCCGGACAGTCATAAAAGAACCGCTTGGGGTATTCGTAGGGCAGAAAAACATCGTGCACATGGATCACCACTCCGGGCTTCAGTGTCGGAATGATGCGGCAGAACAAGTGCGCGACGTCGTTGCTCATCCGAACAACATGGCTGGAGTCGATGAACAGGATGTCGCCGGCTTCCAGCTCTGAAAACAGCGCCGGGTCGGCGTCCTCCAGCCGTTTTTGTTCGAACCGATCAACAACTTGGGCGATGTCAGCGCGGGGATACGGATCAATTGCCGTAATGTTGGTGTCAAACCCGCCATCGATGACCGCCTGCCGGGTTACTCTGGTCGAGTTTCCGCATCCAACCTCAATCACCCGCCGGGGTTGAAAGCGTCGGATCATCAGATACAAGGCATCCGCGTCGGGGCTGTCGTAATAGCCGTTTCCAGCACGATAGCCGGTCTGATTGCGCTCAGGATCCTTCAGCGCGTCCAGCGCATGCTTATGCGCGGCGTATTCACTGACCAGTTGCGAAATATCAAACCCATCCATTCCCGGCGACAAAGCATAGACGGGGCGCGTCAGACCTCCGGCAGCCTCAAAAGCTTCCAGGCGTGTGCGCTCATCCTGTTCAGCGACCTTGTCGACCAGTTTCACACCCAGCTCATCCAGGGCGGCGTTGATCTGCGGGAATTTTCTGGGTTTCAAGTCGCTGGCTCCGTGGTCTTTGCTGCGTTATTCCATACCTTTGCTAGTCGTTCCTCTGCAAGGACAAGCCGGGCAAACCCTTGGCAAAAAGAAAATTTCCGTATTCACTGATCAAAATAACTACCGCGAGGGCCGCCATGCAGCAGGAATTCACGATCGGGATCGAAGAAGAATACCTTCTTGTAGACCGCGACAGCCTCCAATTGTCCGAAGCTCCCGAAGCGCTGATGGAAGCCTGTCAGAATGATTTCGAAGGACAGGTCAGCCCCGAATTCCTGCAATGTCAGATAGAAGTCGGCACCCGCCCGCATGCAACCGTTGCTTCGGCGCGCGAGGACCTGAAACGCCTGCGCTCCTGTGTATCGGAACGGGCTGCCGATTATAACCTGTCACCAATAGCCGTGTCGTGCCACCCTTTTGCGAACTGGAAGGATCAGCATCACACCCGAAAGGAACGCTATGATGCGCTGCAACACGCGCTTGGGGGCGTGGCCCGCCGGATGTTGATCTGCGGCATGCATGTTCATGTCGGGGTCGAAGACCGAGCCTTGCGTTCTGATCTGATGCCGCAATTGTCTTACTTCCTGCCGCATCTTCTGGCGTTGTCAACGTCCTCGCCTTTCTGGAACGGCGAGGATACGGGCCTGTCGTCGTACCGTCTGACCGTCTTTGACAATCTGCCACGTACCGGTCTGCCACCGGTCTTTGCAAGCTGGGGCGAATATGAGCGCACCACGGGTATTTTGATTGAACTTGGGGTCATCGAAGATACCACTAAGATCTGGTGGGACCTGCGCCCCTCGCATCGCTTTCCAACGCTTGAAACGCGGATTATGGATGTCCAGCCAAGGTTGGAACACACGCTTTCACTGGCCGCCCTTGTTCAGGCGTTGACCAGAATGTTGTGCCGCTTGAAAGATCGCAACTTGCGCTGGCGGCAATATGATCGCTTTCTGATAGGTGAAAACCGCTGGCGCGCGCAGCGATATGGTGTGGGCGAAGGATTGATCGATTTCGGCGATCGCTCGATCAAACCCATGTCCGACCTGATCGGTGATCTGATGGGATTGCTGGCCGAAGACGCCGAGGCACTGGGCACAATGTCGGAACTGGCCCGCCTGCGGCAGATCGCCGAAAACGGCACCTCGGCCACACGCCAGCGCCGCGTTCATGCCGAGGCTTCCGCGCGCGGGGAAGATCCTGGCAAGGCCGTCGTGCGCCACCTGATCGAAGAGTTCCACGCGGATCTTTAGACACTGGCGACAACAGTCCCCTGCCCAGAGCCATTGTTGAGCCTGCAAAATTTCTGTAAGAATTCAGAAATAAACAACTGTTCAATTCATTGCCGATGGGAGGGAGCGCCATGGATTTCGCACTCAGCGAGGAACAAACAGCCATTTTCGACATGGCACATGCCTTTGGTCAGGAACATATCGCCCCTTTTGCCCGGCAATGGGAGGCTGATGGAACGATCCCCAAAACCTTATGGCCCCAAATCGGAGAGCTTGGCTTCGGCGCCCTTTACGTGTCCGAGGCCAGCGGTGGGTCAAACCTGACCCGTCTGGATGCAACTCTGGTTTTTGAGGCCCTATCGATGGCCTGCCCGTCGGTCGCGGCGTTCCTGTCGATCCATAATATGTGCGCCAAGATGCTCGACAACTTTGCAGACGATGACCTCAAGGCGCGCATCATGCCCGATGTTCTGAGCTTGAAAACTGTGTTGAGTTATTGCCTGACCGAGCCCGGTTCTGGATCGGATGCGGCAGCGCTGAAAACACGCGCCGAACGGACCAACGAAGGCTATACGCTGAACGGAACAAAGGCCTTCATTTCAGGCGGCGGATATTCCGACGCTTACGTCTGTATGGTGCGTACCGGCCAGGACGGGCCCAAAGGAATTTCGACCGTTTACGTTGAAGACGGCACGCCCGGCCTCAGCTTTGGCGCGCTCGAGCAGAAGATGGGCTGGAAAAGCCAACCCACCGCGCAAGTTCAGTTCGACGATTGCAAGATACCGGCCGGAAACCTTGTGGGCACGGAAGGTGACGGATTCAAATATGCGATGATGGGGTTGGATGGCGGACGGCTTAACATTTCTGCCTGCTCGCTTGGGGCCGCTCAGGCCGGGCTGGATATGACGCTGCAATACATGTCCGAACGCAAGGCTTTTGGCCAGTCCATCGACCAGTTTCAGGCCCTTCAATTCCGTCTAGCGGATATGGAGATCGAATTGCAGGCCGCGCGTACGTTCCTTCGGCAGGCAGCCTGGAAGCTGGATCAGGGCGCGCCGGATGCCACGAAGTTCTGCGCCATGGCCAAGAAGTTCGTTACCGAGACTGGATCGAAAGTTGTGGACCAGTGCCTGCAATTGCATGGCGGTTATGGCTATCTTGCGGATTACGGCATCGAAAAGCTTGTGCGTGATCTTCGTGTGCACCAGATATTGGAAGGCACGAACGAGATCATGCGTGTGATTGTATCACGCCAATTGCTTGCCAATCGCTGAGGCACCCATGTCAGATATCGATATCCGCACCACAGGCCGTGCCGGGCGTATCACCCTGACCCGTCCTCATGCGCTGAACGCGATGACATATGACATGTGCATGGCTATCGACACAGCGCTGCGCAACTGGCGCGAGGACGATGAGATTGACCTGATCATCCTGGACGCCGAAGGGGAAAAGGCCTTCTGCGCGGGCGGTGATATTGCTGAACTTTATGAAACTGGAACCAAGGGCGATTTTTCTTACGGTCAGATATTCTGGCGTGACGAATACCGTCTGAATGCCCTGATCTTCGAATATCCAAAACCGGTCATCAGCTTTCTTCAGGGATTCGCGATGGGCGGCGGTGTTGGCATCGGATGCCATGGCAGCCATCGAGTTGTGGGAGAAAGCGCAAAGATTGCCATGCCAGAATGCTCCATCGGACTGGTGCCGGATGTCGGCGGCTCGTTGATGCTGGCCCTTGCACCTGGACGCGCGGGTGAGTTTCTGGGAACAACGGGCTATCGGATGGGGCCTGCGGATGCGATCTATGCAGGGTTTGCCGACCTTTTCATCCCGCAATCACAATGGTCCGATCTGATCGAGTTGCTCGAAGCCTCTGGAAACGCTGAACTGTTGGCTGACCACGCCGATACACCGACTGATGGTGAATTGGCGAACTTGCAGGCGCAAATCGATCAGCATTTTTCCGGTGAAACCCTTGGCGACGTTCTGAACAGTCTGCGCAGCGACGACAGTGAGTTTTCAGCGAAATCTCTGGGCATGCTGAGGAAAAACGCACCGCTTTCCGTGGCTTGCACAATCGAGGTTCTTCATCGCCTGCGCTCCCCTTCTCTGACCATACGCCGAGCTCTGGAGATGGAGTATCGTTTCACCCACCGCGCGATGGAGCATGGCGATTTTCTGGAAGGCATCCGCGCACAGATCATCGACAAGGATCGCAATCCGAACTGGCAGTTTCCTGACATGAACGTCCCTCTGGTGGCCGTGTCGAAAATGCTGCAGCCACTGGGTGCGGACGCCCTGACTTTCGAAGAGGATTAAGAGATGCAAATCGGTTTCATCGGACTGGGAAACATGGGCGCGCCAATGGCGGCCAATCTTGCAAAAGCCGGTCATCAGGTTATTGGCTTTGACACAGCAGGCGTGACGGTTGAAGGGGTAACTCAGGCCGCAACCGCTTCGGAAGCTGTTGCAACGGCCGATGCTGTCATCACGATGCTGCCAAACGGTGCGATTCTGAGGGCCGTTGCCGATCAGATCATTCCCGCAATGGCACAAGGTGCTGTGCTGATCGATTGCTCGACAGTTGATGTGGAAAGCGCTCGTGCAGTTGCCGATCAGGCCATCAACGCCGGACTGTTGTCCGTAGACGCGCCGGTTTCAGGCGGCATCGGTGGTGCTGCGGCTGGCACGCTGACCTTTATGGCTGGCGGATCAGAAGCCGCGTTTGCCAAGGCATCCCCTCTGTTCGACATCATGGGGCAGAAAGCTGTTCACTGTGGTGAGGCCGGTTCCGGTCAGGCTGCCAAGATCTGCAATAACATGATCCTTGGTGTCACCATGATTGCAACCTGTGAAGCCTTCGCATTGGCCGACAAGCTGGGTCTGGACCGGCAAAAGATGTTTGACGTGGTAAGTACGTCGTCCGGATACAGCTGGACGATGAACGCCTATTGCCCTGCCCCCGGTGTCGGCCCGCAAAGCCCTGCGGACAATGGGTACGCCCCCGGTTTCGCGGCCGAGCTGATGCTGAAGGACCTGCGCCTCAGCCAGCAGGCGGCAGAGAGTGCAGATGCAGATACGCCAATGGGTCAGGTTGCCACCGCGCTTTATGAGCAATTTGTCGAGAACGAAGATGGCAAGGGACGCGATTTCAGTGCCATGCTGCCACGGTTCGAAAAGCGCAGACGTGACTAAGACAACTGGCGGCATCTTGCCCAACGATTTGACAGATGTTGGGCAAGCGACCATCTAGGCAGTCATGAACAAAAGGCCCCGGCTGGCCAAATCGCAAAGGAAGGCGACATGACGAGATTTTTGGTGACGACGGCAACTCTGGCGGCTTTGGCCCTTTCCCCGATTGCCGCGGGTGCAAAGAACAAGGCCGGGCATTGCCCTCCGGGTCTGGCCAAGAAATCCGTTCCCTGTGTGCCGCCGGGTCAGGCAAAGAAAATCTATCGCGATGGTGACTTCATTACCAACGATTACCGCTGGATCAATGACCCCTATCGCTATGGGTTGAACCGAAACTACTCATATGTCCGTGCAGGTGACTACGTGTACCGGGTCGACCCCGAGACACGCAAAGTATTGAACCTGATTGGTGCGATCGCAGATATCCTGAACTGAGGCCGCGTCTGGGCACTTATTCTGCCGCGACGCGCGCCCCTTTCAGCATCGGCTTCAGGTATCGCCCGGTGTGGCTGCGTTCAACATCGGCTATGTCTTCCGGTGTTCCGGTGGCGACGATTTCGCCACCGCCATCACCACCTTCAGGCCCAATGTCGATGATATGATCCGCGGTTTTAACCACGTCCAGATTATGTTCAATCACCACGACCGTATTTCCTTGATCGACAAGTTCGTGCAGCACTTCCAACAGCTTGCGCACATCTTCGAAATGCAGACCTGTTGTCGGTTCGTCGAGAATATAGAGCGTTCGTCCGGTTGAACGCTTCGACAGCTCTTTGGACAGCTTTACCCGCTGCGCCTCGCCACCTGACAACGTCGTGGCTTGTTGACCCACCTTGATATAGCCAAGACCCACACGCGCAAGGGCGTCCATCTTGTCCCGGATTGAGGGCACGGCCTTGAAGAACTCCTGCGCATCTTCCACTGTCATATCAAGCACATCCGCGATGGATTTGCCCTTGAACTTGATCTCAAGCGTCTCGCGGTTATACCGCGCCCCCTTGCAAGTTTCGCAAGTCACGTAGACGTCAGGCAGAAAGTGCATCTCGATCTTGATGACACCGTCACCCTGACATGCCTCACACCGCCCGCCTTTGACGTTAAAGCTGAAGCGACCGGGTTTGTACCCGCGTGCCTTAGCCTCAGGCAGGCCGGCAAACCAATCTCGGATCGGGGTGAAGGCCCCGGTGTAAGTCGCCGGGTTTGAACGCGGCGTTCGCCCAATGGGGCGCTGGTCGATGTCGATGACCTTATCGAGGTGTTCCAGCCCCTTGATGGTTTCACAGGGTGCTGGTGTCTGACGCGCCCCGTTCAGCCGCATTGACGCGGTTTTGAACAATGTCTCGATCGTGAGGGTGGATTTACCCCCGCCCGACACACCGGTGACACAAACGAATTTGCCCAAGGGGAAGTCGGCTGTGACATTCTTCAAGTTGTTGCCCGTGGCTTTGACCACCGTGACTTTCTGCTTTTTGCCTTTACGGCGCTGCACCGGAACCGCGATTTCACGCGTTCCCGCAAGGTACTGCCCGGTAATAGAGGCCGCATCTGCCGCGATTTCCGCAGGCGTTCCGTGACTGACCACCTGCCCGCCATGTACGCCTGCCCCCGGACCGATGTCGAAAACATAGTCAGCTTCACGGATGGCTTCCTCGTCATGTTCTACAACGATCACCGTATTGCCCTGATCCCTCAGGTTCTTGAGCGTATCCAGAAGCCTGTCATTGTCACGCTGATGCAGTCCGATCGAGGGCTCATCCAGCACATAGAGAACCCCGGTCAGCCCCGAGCCGATCTGACTGGCCAGACGAATACGCTGGCTTTCGCCACCCGACAGTGTTCCGCTTGAACGGGACAGCGTAAGGTATTCCAAACCAACGTTATTCAGGAAACCAAGTCGCTCGCGAATTTCCTTGAGGATGGCGCGGGCAATTTCGTTTTTCTGGGCGCTCAGGTGGTTGGGCGCATCTTCGATCCACGCCAGAGCCTCACGGATCGACATCTGCACCACCTGCCCCACATGCAGCCCGGCGATCTTTACCGCCAGCGCTTCGGCCCGCAGCCTGTAGCCTTCGCAGGCGCCGCAGGGGCGATTGTTTTGATATCGTTCAAATTCCTCACGAATCCACGCGCTGTCAGTTTCGCGGTACCGCCGTTCCATATTCGGGATCACGCCTTCAAAACTGCGGGTCACTTGATAGACGCGCCCGCCTTCGTCGTACCGGAACAGAATTTCATCATCCCCGGACCCTCGCAGAAAGACCTCCTGCACATTTTTAGGCAGGTCTTTCCAGGGCGTGTTCTTGTCAAATTCGTAATGGCGCGCGATGGCCTCGATGGTTTGCAGGAAATATGGTGATTTGCCCTTGCGCCACGGGGCCAAAGCACCATCGTAGAGTTTCAGCGTCTGGTCCGGCACCACCAAGCGTTCATCGAAAAACAACTCGACCCCAAGACCGTCACAATCCGGGCAGGCACCGAATGGCGCGTTGAACGAAAACAGGCGTGGTTCGATTTCGGGAATGGTGAAACCGCTGACCGGGCAGGCAAAATTCTCGCTGAATGTGATGCGTTCCGGATCACCTTCACGCGGGGCAGTTTCCAAAATGGCAATCCCGTCCGCCAAGTCCAGAGCGGTGCGCAGGCTGTCGGCCAGGCGCGTTTCCATTCCTTCCCGTACAACCAGTCTATCAACAACCACATCGATATCGTGACGGAATTTCTTATCCAATACAGGCGGTTGATCCAGTTCGTAGAACTCTCCGTCCACCTTGACGCGTTGGAAACCCTGTTTGCGCAGCTCCAGGAATTCTTTTTTGTACTCACCCTTCCGGTCGCGCACGATGGGGGCCAGAAGATAGCCGCGTGTGCCGTCTTCCATTGCCATGATCCGGTCGACCATATCCTGCACTTGCTGCGCCTCAATCGGTTGCCCGGTGGCTGGGCTGTAGGGCGTTCCGGCGCGGGCAAACAGCAGACGCAGATAGTCATAGATTTCAGTTACCGTGCCCACAGTTGAACGCGGGTTCTTGGACGTCGTCTTTTGTTCAATCGAAATCGCCGGAGACAGGCCGCTTATATGGTCGACATCTGGCTTTTCCATCATATCCAGGAATTGCCGGGCATATGCCGAAAGGCTTTCGACATACCGGCGCTGGCCTTCGGCATAGATGGTATCAAACGCTAATGAGGACTTCCCCGAACCCGACAGTCCGGTGATGACCACCAACTGATCCCGAGGGATATCAACGTCTATACCTTTGAGGTTATGTTCGCGCGCGCCGCGCACCTCGATATTCTTCAGCTCAGCCATATGCGGCCCCCAACAAACAAGTGGTTAAGAGATAGGCGAGCCAGACCAAGACTCCAACAGAAAAGTTAGAACATTTAGTGAACAGTCGAAATTTCGCCGATTAGAACCTTCAATGATCAATGGATTGGGAAAAGGTGCCCGTAAAGGCGCAACCGTTGATCTGTTTGAGGAGGAAAATGGCGCGGTTGACGGGGCTCGAACCCGCGACCCCCGGCGTGACAGGCCGGTACTCTAACCAACTGAGCTACAACCGCGCATCTATTTTCGTGGCCTTTTGCCTGGACCAAGGTTGGCAGCGGTGGCGCGGTTGACGGGGCTCGAACCCGCGACCCCCGGCGTGACAGGCCGGTACTCTAACCAACTGAGCTACAACCGCCCGCTGCATGTTCATTGCTGAACGTTTGGGTGTATTATGGCTACGCTCGGGCAGCGTCAAGCGGCGTTTTCAAGTTTTTTGCCAGATTCCAGAATTTTGTATACGGCGCGATTTTTTGCGGATGCCACGGGTTCTATTTCCCTTGCAGCCAACCTTCGGGAAAGATATCACCCGGTCCCATGGGTGATTAGCTCAGTGGTAGAGCGCTTCGTTCACATCGAAGATGTCAGCGGTTCAAATCCGTTATCACCCACCATTTTCCAGATCACACCGATGCCCAAAATGAAACGCTGGTTTCATGCAGCGTCTTGGCGCTGCATGGTGCGGTCTTCACTACATCCCTCAACAAAAAAGGCGAAGCTATTGCTTCGCCTTTTTTTGATTTACCAAAGACTTAATGCGCGGTCGCGGAAGGTCCGGTATTACCGGGCGACGCGGCCGCCGCTGCTGCGGCCTCTTCCGCGGCTTCGTCCCATTCGATCGGTTCCGGTTTACGCACCAAAGCATGTTCCAGAACTTCCGAGACATGTTTGACCGGGATGATCTTCAGCCCTTCTTTGACGTTGTCCGGGATATCCGCGAGATCCTTTTCATTCTCTTCCGGGATCAAAACGGTCTTTATCCCACCACGCAGCGCGGCCAGCAGTTTTTCTTTCAATCCACCAATCGGCATCGCATTCCCGCGCAGTGAGACTTCGCCGGTCATAGCAATGTCTTTCCGAACCGGAATACCGGTCAGAACCGAGACAATCGACGTGACCATGGCCAGACCAGCCGATGGGCCATCCTTGGGTGTCGCGCCATCCGGCACGTGAACGTGAATGTCGATCTTGTCAAACTGCGGCGGCTTTACCCCGATCTGAGGTGAAATCGAACGCACATAGGACGAAGCGGCGTCGATGGATTCCTTCATCACATCGCCCAGCTTACCGGTCGTCTTCATCCGCCCTTTGCCGGGCAGTTTCAACGCTTCGATATGCAACAGGTCGCCACCCACTGACGTCCAGGCAAGACCGGTGACAACACCAACCTGATCGTCCTGCTCGGCCAGGCCATAACGGAATTTCGGCACACCCAGGAAATCTTGCAGGTTTTCGGGTGTGACCTTAACGGTTTCCGCGTCCTTCTTGATGATCTTGGTCAGCGACTTGCGCGCAACCTTGGCGATTTCACGTTCAAGGTTCCGTACGCCCGCCTCACGGGTATAGGTGCGGATGATCTTTTGCAGCGCCTCATCGGTCAGTTCGAATTCCTTGGCTTTCAAACCATGGTTCTTGACCTGTTTGCTGATCAGGTGCTGCTTGGCGATCTCACGCTTTTCGTCCTCGGTGTAACCGGCCAACGGGATGATCTCCATCCGGTCAAGCAGGGGCCCGGGCATGTTGTAGCTGTTCGACGTGGTCAGAAACATCACGTTGGACAGGTCATATTCAACCTCAAGATAATGGTCCATGAACGTGTTGTTCTGTTCGGGGTCCAGCACCTCAAGCATCGCTGATGCAGGGTCACCCCGAAAATCCTGTCCCATCTTGTCGATTTCATCCAACAAAATCAGCGGGTTCGTGGTCTTCGCTTTCTTCAACGCCTGAATGATCTTGCCGGGCATCGAGCCAATATAAGTCCGACGATGGCCCCGGATCTCGGATTCGTCGCGAACACCACCCAATGAGATGCGAATGAACTCGCGCCCGGTTGCCTTCGCAACCGACTTACCCAGCGAAGTCTTACCCACGCCCGGAGGACCGACAAGGCACAGAATCGGCCCTTTCAGCTTTTTCGAGCGCTGTTGAACCGCAAGGTATTCAACGATCCGTTCCTTGACCTTCTCAAGCCCATAATGGTCGGCGTCCAGAATCTCCTGCGCGCGGCCCAGATCCTTTTTGACACGGGACTTGGTGCCCCAAGGCAGAGCAAGAATCCAATCCAGATAGTTGCGCACAACTGTGGCTTCGGCCGACATGGGCGACATGTTCTTGAGCTTCTTAAGCTCACCCTCGGCCTTTTCCCGCGCTTCTTTCGACAGCTTGGTCTCGGCGATTTTGGCTTCCAGTTCAGCAACTTCGTTGCTGCCGTCCTCACCATCGCCAAGTTCCTTCTGAATGGCCTTCATCTGCTCATTCAGATAATATTCACGCTGCGTCTTCTCCATCTGGGATTTGACGCGGGTCTTGATCTTCTTCTCGACCTGCAGAACAGACATCTCGCCCTGCATCAGGCCATAGACTTTCTCAAGCCGCTCGCTGACGCTGAGAGTTTCCAGAAGCTCCTGCTTTTGTTCGACTTCGATGCCCAGATGCCCCGACACAAGGTCAGCCAGCTTCGCAGGCTCGGTTGTATCGCCCACTGCGGTCAGTGCCTCTTCGGGGATGTTCTTGCGCACTTTGGCGTAACGCTCGAACTCGTCCGCGACAGTGCGCAACAGTGCTTCGGTCGTGGTGACGTCGCCGGGAATTTCGGTCAGGTATTCCGCGCGGGCTTCGAAGAACTCTTCGTTCTCCAGAAACTCGGTGATCTGAACGCGCGCCTGCCCTTCGACCAGCACTTTTACCGTGCCATCGGGCAGCTTCAGCAGTTGCAGCACATTTGCCAGAACGCCGGTGCGGTAGATGCCTTCTTCATCCGGATCGTCAACGCCGGGATCGATCTGGCTGGACAATAGAATTTGCTTGTCATCCTGCATCACCTCTTCCAGCGCGCGGACCGATTTGTCACGGCCTACGAAAAGCGGCACGATCATATGTGGGAACACCACAATATCGCGCAGCGGCAGGACGGGGTAGGAGGAATTCAGAGGCTCTTGCATGCTCTATCCTTATCATTGGCAAGACGGCGCTTGTCCCTCATCGAGGCAACATTTGTCCGTCTCCTGTCTTGGACGATAAAGGTGGGGCCTCATCGCCCATTTTCAACCTTACCGCCATGTATCACCAATCAGAATGAACCGAGGTTTGGCGGACTGCAAGGCGTGCCGGGAACATATCCACCAAAATAGTAGAATACGCCCCGGTCTTGCGCGATCAGTCGCCAGAAAACAGCCCTGCTGTGCAGAATTGCCCGTTTTCGCCTTAGAGGGGGCAAAACATCACAGCGGTTCGATATCCCCCTGCGCGCGCTGCGCGTGGAAATCGGCTTGCCAGACTTCGAACGCGCCCGCGGCAATCGCGTCGCGCATGCCGGCCATGATCTCCTGAAAATAATGCAGGTTATGCCATGTCAGCAACATGCCGGAAATCATCTCATTCGCACGGAACACGTGGTGCAGGTAAGCGCGGGAATAATTCGAACAAGCCGGGCAAGTGCAGCGTTCGTCCAGCGGCCGCGGATCGTCTGCGTGACGGGCATTCTTGATGTTCACCACACCGTAACGGGTGAAAACCTGCCCTGTACGCCCGGACCGCGAGGGCAACACACAGTCCATCATGTCGATCCCGCGGGCAACAGCACCGACGATATCGTCGGGTTTGCCAACGCCCATCAGATAGCGCGGCTTGTCCGATGGCAGGAAATCGGGGGCATAATCGAGGCAAGAGAACATGGCCTCCTGCCCTTCGCCGACGGCCAGGCCACCAACTGCGTAGCCTTCGAAACCGATAGATTTCAACGCCTCGGCGCTTTCTTCGCGCAGGTCTTTTTCCAGCCCACCCTGCATGATGCCAAACAGCGCATGCCCCGGACGATCGCCAAACGCATCGCGCGACCGTCCGGCCCAACGCATCGACAGGCGCATCGACTCGGCAATGCGGTCACGATCCGCTGGCAGCGCAGGGCATTCATCGAAACACATGACAATATCCGAGCCCAACAGGCGCTGGATCTCCATCGACCGTTCCGGCGTCAATTCGTGCTTTGACCCGTCAATATGGGATTTGAAGGTTACGCCCTTTTCAGTCAGCTTGCGCAAACCGGCCAGCGACATGACCTGAAATCCGCCGGAATCTGTCAGAATGGGCCGATCCCAGTTCATGAACTTGTGCAGTCCACCCAGTCGATCAATACGCTCAGCGGTCGGACGCAGCATCAGGTGATAGGTGTTCCCCAGCAGGATGTCTGCCCCCGTCGCGCGAACGCTTTCCGGCATCATCGCCTTGACCGTTGCCGCAGTGCCAACCGGCATAAAGGCAGGCGTTCGCACGTCGCCGCGCGGTGTGCTGATCACACCGGTCCGGGCTTTGCCGTCTGTGGCTTTCAGATCAAAAGAAAACTGTTGGGTCATGTCATCGCCTCGGGTCGCCGAACCGGGCAGGCTTTGCCCGATCCGTTCGGTCTTTGCAACCCGTCAGGGTAGCGAGGCAACACGGTCTGTAAACAGTTGAACAACCCCTGCCCCATCCACGTCGCGGCAGACCCGAACTGCGGGACGTTCCGGATCAGGTCGCGTCGCACCCTTCTGGTCGCCTTCGGTGACAACCCGCAGACCCGTTTCGACCATGTCAAACATAGCACCATGAGAACAAGCAATCACAGCCGTCGAATCGTGCAGGCCGCAGCCCTCCAGACCACCGACGTCCTTGTAGAACTTCAGGTAAAAGCGAGAGATATCTCGCAGAAAGGACCCCATGTCAGGTGATCGCATTGCCAGGCTTTCGAAATCTGCAGTCTCGTAGAGCGTTTTCAGCGTGACATCCAAGCCGACCAGTACGGTTTCCGGCGGTGTGGCAAAGACCTCTTCAGCGGCAATCGCATCATGATAGATGTTGGCCTCGGCATGTACTGTAATATTACCAGGGCAGTACACCGCCCCGCCCATGATCACCAAACGCCCCAGATTGTCGGCGAATTCCGGATCCAGACGAATGGCGTTGGCGATGTTGGTCAGGGGGCCCACGGCGCACACCACCAGCTCTTTCTTGTGGGTTCGCGCCATATCAACCAGAAATTCAGCAGCTGGCAGGGCGTGGTTGCTTCCAATTTCGGGAATTTCAGTCAGGTCACCGAATCCTTCGGGACCATGCACATGTTCGGAGGGTGAATGCGTATCGGCACCCAGGGCAACCGCAGCCCCTTCAGCGACAGGCAGATCCAGACCCAGCTTATCAAGCAGGAACCGGGCATTGCGGCTGGATTGATGAACATGCGTGTTTCCGAACACGGTGGTCAGGCCGATCAGCTCGATCTCGGGCGCTGCGGCGGCATAGGCGATTGCCATGGCATCATCGATGCCAGGATCTGTATCGATTATCAGTTTCATCCAAGCCCGATACCGCAAACAATTAGGGATGCAAAGCGGTCACAGCACTATTTTTCGATACAGCGTTTTACTATTGGAGCATTTTCATGGGGCTGCTTTCCACTCATACCAGAGTTGAAATCGGGCGACTCAATCGCCACATGTATACTATAGTACACAAAAACAAGAGGACAGTATGACCGAAGACCAAATCATCGGATTGCTTTCGTCAAACATCATTTACCTGCTGGCTGCGGTGCTGGTAATTGTTATAATTTTCAAGGGCATCAAGATTGTGCCTCAGTCCGAAAAATACGTAGTTGAACGGTTTGGGCGCCTGCATTCCGTGCTTGGCCCCGGCATCAACTTTATTGTCCCGCTACTGGACATTGCGCGTCACAAGATCTCGATCCTGGAACGCCAGCTGCCAAACGCGACGCAGGACGCAATCACCAAGGACAACGTTCTGGTGCAGATCGATACATCGGTCTTCTACCGTATTCTCGAACCTGAAAAGACGGTCTACCGAATTCGCGACGTAGATGGCGCGATTGCCACCACTGTCGCCGGGATCGTTCGCGCCGAGATTGGTAAGATGGATCTGGATGAGGTTCAGTCGAACCGGTCCCAACTGATCACGCGTATTCAGGAAAGCGTTGAAACAGCTGTCGATGACTGGGGTATCGAAGTCACCCGCGCCGAGATTCTGGACGTAAATCTGGATCAGGCCACCCGTGACGCCATGCTGCAACAGCTGAACGCCGAACGAGCCCGCCGCGCACAGGTGACAGAAGCCGAGGGCAAGAAGCGCGCAGTCGAGCTGCATGCCGACGCCGAGCTTTATGCGGCGGAACAAACCGCCAAGGCGCGGCGCATTCAGGCCGAAGCCGAAGCTTATGCCACAGGTGTGGTCGCCAAGGCCATTCAGGATAACGGCATCGAAGCTGCTCAGTATCAGGTTGCCTTGAAACAGGTTGAAGCCCTGAACGCGCTTGGAAACGGTACTGGCAAGCAAACCATTGTTGTGCCTGCCAACGCACTGGAAGCCTTTGGTGACGCGTTCAAAATGTTAAAAGGAGGAAAGTGATGGCTGACCCCTTCTGGTTGACCTGGTGGATCTGGCTGGCCGCCGCATTGGCGCTGGGTATCCTTGAGATTTTCCTGCCCGGTTTCATCTTTCTGGGCTTTGCAATCGGAGCCGCAGTCACGGGGCTTATCCTTGCCGTACCCGGAATGGCTCTGTCTTTGAATGTATTGGCGCTGATCTTTGCAGTGATGTCACTGATTGCATGGCTTGTTTTGCGGAAACTGTTTGCGTTGCCGAACGGTCAGGTCAAAACTTTCAACCACGACATCAACGACTAAATTGCCGCGGCGCCCCAATCGGCGCCGCTGCCCTACTGGACCCTGTTGCTCCTATTCCCTATATAATCGCTCAGGCAACTGACCCGAGGCAAAGATGACTCATCCGAGCGAACAGTTTGAAGGCACACCGCTGATTGCGCCGTCAACCATTGAGCACCCCCTGTACGAGCCCGTGGTCGAAGCGTGTCGCACGGTCTACGATCCGGAAATCCCGGTGAACATCTATGACCTCGGCCTGATCTACACGATCGACATTTCCACGGACAACGCCGTGAAGGTGATCATGACACTGACAGCACCCGGTTGCCCTGTTGCCGGCGACATGCCCGGATGGATCATGGAAGCGATCGAGCCTGTTGCAGGCGTCAAAGAGGTTGACGTGGAACTGACCTGGGAGCCGCCCTGGGGTATGGAAATGATGTCAGACGAAGCGCGTCTGGAACTAGGATTTATGTAGGCACCTGCCACAGTTTCCCGGGTATTTGTCACAAAACATTGGCGTTTTTGTTACCTGCTCGTGCTGTCCCTGTCACAATGATGCGGGAAAAGACCTGCGGACGGCACCAATCAGTGTCGCGCCTCGGGCCAGACATGATTTGACCGCCCCCCCCCCGAGTTCCGGCCCCGAAACACGGACCGTTCTTGCCCGAGAACGGTCCTTTTTCTTATCCAAACCACCAAACGTCGGGTAATCAGTTCAAATTGCAAGTCTTTTTGATCTCCGCAGATCTGGCGTCAAGTTGATTGATGTAGTCCCCCGATAGCATTTGCAGCCGTTTGTGTTCCGTTCCTGTGACCAACCCCAAAAGTGCCCCGGCAGGAGTAATGGCGGCAACACTTTCCAACTGTTGGTCCTGCGCGTGCTTTTTCTCGGCCGCGATGGCGCGCAAATCGCCCTCGGCGGTCGCGCAGTTTACCGGATGCCTCTCTCCATCATTGGTGGCCGCCGCATCATCCGGAACAAACAGAAGAACTGCAATGGTAAGCACCGCGCGCATCAAGATCGAATTAACAATCGCCTGTAAATCATTCACAATAATATCCTTTCCGATAGTATATCAAAGCAAACCGAATTAACGGCTGACCAACTTGAACCCATTCAGTTCCACGGTCTCACAGTTGGATATCTTCAGCGAACCCATTCTGAATGCCGGGTTGTTTCATCCGGATAAAACTCTTTATAACACACCGTCTTGAGCCTTGACCTCCTGAGCCCTAAATTAAACGCAACGCGCGACAACGGAGACTTACATGTTCGGCATTCCCGGCAAACAGGCTGTGACCATGACACCTAAAGCCGCAGAACAAATCACCCGCCTGATGAACTCGGGTGGCCACGCTGGCTTGCGCATTGGCGTCAAGAAAGGCGGCTGTGCAGGCATGGAATACACCATGGAATATGTCGATCAGGCTGATCCGCATGATGAAGTTGTCGAACAGGATGGAGCACGCGTCATGATCGCGCCAATGGCGCAGATGTTCCTGTTCGGGACTGAAATCGATTACGAGGTGTCGTTGCTGGAATCAGGTTTCAAGTTCAAGAATCCGAATGTTGTCGACGCCTGCGGTTGCGGTGAATCCATCAAATTCGATGAAAGCATCACGCAGCAATCCTAGTTTGCGCCGGATAATCCCGTGACACGGGCCCGACCGAACGCCGTATTGTCGATCATAGCGCTTGAACCCACCCGATCCGTGGAATTGTAAGATCGCGTCGACAATGCTATCCGCATCCTAAATCATCGAATGATCAGGGAGATACGGGTATGCGGCGCAGGCTTGCGGCAGGAAACTGGAAAATGAACGGAACCGGTGCTGCGCTGAGCGAGCTTGAAGCACTGTGCAAGTCTCACCCAGACGCTTCGGTCGATATACTCATCTGCCCTCCGGCAACATTGCTCAGCCGTGCCGCAGACACCGTACGCGGGTCAGCAGTCACCGTTGGTGGGCAGGATTGTCACGCGGCAAGCGCGGGCGCGCATACAGGCGATATCAGCGCCGAGATGCTGCTGGACGCGGGCGCGACGTCAGTCATCCTGGGTCATTCCGAACGTCGCGTAGACCATGAAGAGCATGACGAGGATATACGCGCCAAGGCCCGTGCAGCGATGGACGCGGGGTTAAAAGCGATCATTTGCGTAGGCGAAAGTCTGGAGCAACGCGAGGCGGCCAACACGCTCGACATAATCGGCGGTCAGATGTCGGGGTCGATCCCGGATCAGGCAACCGGCGAGAACCTGATCATTGCTTATGAGCCGATCTGGGCCATCGGCACCGGCAAGGTTCCGACGCTTGATGAGATTGGGGAAGTTCACGACTTCATCCGCGCCCGGCTAGAGCGCCGCTTTGGCGAAGGTGTGGGCCGCTCTGTCCGTCTTCTGTATGGTGGGTCGGTCAAACCCTCCAACGCGGCGGAGATCTTTGCGGTTTCAAATGTCGATGGTGCGCTTGTGGGTGGCGCCAGCCTGAAGGCCGGGGATTTCACGGGCATTATTCAGGCGCTGGAGAGCGTCTAGGATTCGCCTTTACTCGGCAATATCTTCGGCCCAAAGCTCTGGCTTTTCTTCGATGAACCGCTGCATCAGTGCGATGCAGTCAGGATCGTTGGCTATCACCACCTCGACACCGCGTTCGCGCAGGAAGTCTTCGTTGCCACCAAAGTTCTGGGTATCGCCGATCACCACACGCGGGATACCAAACTGAACGATAGTGCCCGAGCACATCATGCAAGGTGACAACGACGTGTAAAGAACCGTATCCCGATAGGTTTTCTGACGTCCCGCTTTGCGCAAGGCATCCATTTCGCCATGTGCGATCGGATCCCCGCCCTGCACACGTTGATTACGCCCTTGTGAAACAATATCGCCACCCCGCGCCAGAACTGACCCGATCGGGCATCCACCTTCGTCAAACCCGGCTTTGGCCTCGTCATAAGCAACGCGTAGCAGGCGCTTGTCGGTCTCGGTCAGCATTCCGGTCTCCATTTCCCGTGTTTCCTGAACCCTGCCCAAGCGCAATAGCTTGGTCAATAAAGGGCTCATGCCAGCTTCATCAAGATAAGACCTGACACGATAAGAAGGGCCGCGAGAATCCGCGCAGGGCTTAGGGCTTCGCCCAGAAACAGGATGCCGACACAGAACGCCCCCACTGCCCCGATACCCGTCCAGATGGTGTAAGCCGTGCCTAATGGCAGGTCGCGCATCGCCAGCGCCAACAGGCCGAAAGACCCGATCATCGAAAGAGCCATCAAGGCCGTAGGCCACAATCGGGTGAAACCAGCCGATTGCTTCATCGCTACAGCCCAGACGATTTCCAACAGGCCAGCAAAAAGAAGAAAGATCCAGGGCATATGACAACCTCGTATTCGTTCGGGTCGTCCCGAAAGATGTCCCATTATGGGGAGGTCGTCCTCTGAACCCGAGTTAAGCACTTGATGCCGGGGTTCAAGATACGAAAAAACCGGGCAGTCGAAACCGCCCGGCTACGTACATCGTCAAACCACTTAATTGGTTATGATTTCCGGGCCCATGAAAGTGTTGGGCAGGAATGTCGAGATCCACGGTATATACGTCACCATAATCAGGAAGACGAAGAGAACAGCGAGGAACGGCAGCGCTGCCCTAACAACGCTCATCATCGGCATACCTGCAACGCCCGAGGTTACGAACAGGTTTAGACCAACCGGAGGCGTGATCATTCCGATTTCCATGTTCACCACCATAATGATGCCCAGATGGATCGGATCGATGCCCAACTCGATGGCAATCGGGAACACCAGCGGTGCGACGATCACCAACAGGCCCGACGGCTCCATAAACTGACCACCGATCAGCAGGATCACGTTCACAACGATCAGGAACGCCACCGGCCCTAGCCCTGCGGTCAGCATCGCTTCGGCGATATGCTGCGGCACCTGTTCGTCCGTCAGAACATGCTTAAGGATCAGCGCGTTGGCGATCACGAACAACAGCGTCACCGTCAGCTTGCCCGCCTCGAACAGTGTATGCTTGGTATCGGGGTGAAAGAACGCCGTGACCAACGCGTAAGGCTTTTTCAGCAGCGGCAGGTTCTGTGCGTCCCCTTCCGTACTCAGCGGCCCCATGTCCTTGTAGACGAAACTGGCGATGAAAAAGGCATAGACGGCAGCAACCGCGGCAGCCTCGGTCGGGGTAAAGATACCCCCATAAATGCCACCCAGAATGATAACGATCAGGAACAGGCCCCAACCGGCCTCGCGGGCCGAGGTAAAGACCTCACCCCACCCCTTCCATTCACCCTTGGGCAGGTTCTTGACCTTTGCAATGACATAAATGGTGATCATCAGCATGAAACCAGCCATCAGACCGGGAATAACGCCAGCCAGAAACATGCGCCCAACTGAAACTTCGACGGCGGCGGCATACACAACCATCACGATGGACGGTGGGATCAGGATGCCCAGCGTACCCGCGTTACAGATCACACCGGCGGCAAACTCTTTGGAATACCCAACCTGGCGCATACCTGCGATGACGATCGACCCGATAGCTACAACCGTGGCCGGGGACGATCCTGACAACGCGGCAAACAGCATACAAGCAAACACACCCGCAATCGCCAGACCGCCGGGCAGATGCCCTACGCAAGCAATCGAGAAACGGATGATCCGGCGCGCCACACCGCCCGTCGTCATGAAGGACGAGGCGAGAATGAAGAACGGGATCGCCAACAGGGTGAAATGCCCCTCGAACGCCTCAAACAGCGTGCCTGCGACTGAAGCCAGCGAACTGTCGGAATAGATCAGCAGGAACAGGGTCGAGCTGAGGCCAAGTGCAACCGCAATCGGAACGCCGATCAGCAGCAGGCCGATGACCATCGAGAAAAGAAGGATAACGTCCATCAGTCATGCACCCCTTGTTGTGCGCGGACTTCCTCAATCTCGTCCTCGACTTCGTGGCTGGCGACAAGGCGATCGGTCTCACCACGCCAAATTTGAACGGCGACCTGCGTAAACCGGATCACGAGCAGCAGCATGGATACCGGCAGAACCAGGTAAGGTACGACCTTGGGCAGTTTTTCATACCCCTCGCCATAGTTGATCAGGTCTTCCAGAAAGCGCAGCGGCGCGACCATGGGGATGTCGTCTACCTCGTAGAAACTCTGGCTGCGTGCGCCGAAATCAAACCCGGTAGGGAACCAGCGGCCCGATGTTGGCGGCAGATCTGCAAAGACGGCCCAATAATCATATGCCCCTTTGAGCATCAGCAGAGAAAACACCAGACAGCATCCAACCGAGACCAGCGCCATTAGGCGCCTCGGTGCTGGCGCCAGCATGTTCAGGATTGCATCCACGCCCAGATGAGCATGTTTCTTGACTGCGTAAGACGCGCCCAGCAGCACCAGCCAGCCAAACGTGAACACTGTCAACTCAAGTGCCCATAGGATATTGGAATTAAAGACAAACCGCGCAATCACGTTGGCAAAAGTAACGACCGTCATAAGGCCCAAAAGCAACGCGATCAGGGTTTCTTCGATATGGTCGATCAGCCCGCCCTGGCCGGAGTTCGCACCAGACATCTTTCAGTCCCCGCATTTTATTGAAGAGAGAGTTGAGAATGGGGCGGGCCATTTCAGCCCGCCCGGCCTGCGCGTCGAATACTCCCCAGTCCCCGGACGCGCGGTCTTTGACCGGATCAGAACCCGGCGTTGATGGCCTGTGCCGCGTCGATCTTGTCCTGACCCACGTCACCGGCGAATTTGTCCCAAACCGGTTTCATCGCGTCGACCCAGGCCTGACGCTGTTCAGGGGTCAGTTCACGGATGACGCCGCCTGCATCGATGATCGACGCTTTGGCCGCTTCGTTCACAGCAAAGGCTTCTTTGTTCCGGGTCTCTGTAACTTCGGCCAGAATAGTCAGGAACTGATCCCGCACCGCCGGATCAAGACTGTCCAGCCAATCCACCGATGTCACGACCAGATAGTCGATGATGCCGTGGTTGGTTTCGGTGATACCGTCCTGCACCTCAAAGAACTTCTTGCCGTAGATGTTCGACCAAGTGTTCTCCTGCCCGTCCACAACGCCCTGTTGCAGCGCGCCATACACTTCCGAGAATGCCATTTTCTGCGGGCTACCACCGATGGCTTCCATCTGTGCCACCAGCACATCTGACGACTGCACGCGGAACTTCAGACCGTTTGCATCCGACGGATCAACCAAAGCCTTGTTGGCCGACATCTGCTTCATGCCATTGTGCCAGAACGCCAGACCTTGCAGGCCACGACGCTGCATGCTGTCTTTCATCGCCTGCCCCTCGGCCGAGGCCTGGAACGCGTCTACAGCGTCGACATTCTTGAACATGAACGGCAGGTCAAACAGGCGGAACTGTTTGGTGAACTTCTCGAATTTCGACAGCGAGGGCGCGGCCAGCTGCACGTCGCCCTGCAACATCGCTTCGAGAACTTTGTCATCGTTGTAGAGAGTCGAGTTCGGGTAGACCTCAACACACATCGTGCCGTTCATTTCATCGTTGACCCGCTGTTCCAGCAGCGAGGCCGCGATGCCTTTGGGGTGTTTGTCGGTGTTCGTCACATGCGCGAACTTAACGACGATTTCGCCTTCATCGCATGCAGCCATACCAGCCGTTGCGGTTACCGTCAGAGCAAGCGCAGTTGCTGCCGTTGTCAGAAGCTTCATCTGATATCCTCCCAGAGTTCTTTGAAACTTGCAGTCGACGCTGGGTAAGCGCCGTATGGTGTGCAGTGAAGCGACTCAGGGTAAAGCACACAACTTTTGACTGCGATTACAGGAAATGTCTGATTACCTGTTTGATACCAAGGCGTTACATCTTTGCTGGTTCGGGTTCTGCACTTCACAGTTCTGAGCCGTGCGAAAACTCGCACATTCTCAGAGAGGCTTGTGCGGATTTCCGCACAAATTTCGAATCAGTTCATCCGAATCAGATGCGCCATTCCGGTTCCTGCTTATCTGCGGTAATCCTCGGGACGAATCTGATAGCGCGCCAGCTTGTCGTAAAAGGTCTTGCGCGGCAGCTTCAGCGCCTTGGCCGCATCTGACGCTTTTCCATTGTGGCGGCCCAAAGCTGCAATCAACAAGGATCGTTCAACCCGCGCCATCTGTTCGCTCAACCCCAGATCCGTTGCCTGCGTAACCTCCTCGGGCATTCCAAGAACAAACCGCATTGCTGCTGACATCAGAGAACGGGCGTTGCCCGGCCAATCGCTGGCCATCAAGGCCGCCAGATGTTCAGACGAAATCTCGGGAATTGCGATGCCTGCCTGCTCGGCCGCTTGCGCCACATAGTGGCGAAAGATGACCGGAATGTCGTCGGGGCGTTCCGCCAGTGAAGGAACACGCACCCGCATTACATCCAAACGATAAAACAGATCAGCGTTGAACCGCCCTTCCGAACTTAACGCGGATAGGTCGGCGGTTGTTCCTGCAATAATACGCCCCCCCGGACCGCGCTCGATGATCTCCAACGCCGCAAACTGCGTGGCTTGGGGCATGGCGGACACTTCGTCCAGAAACAGGGAACCACCCACGGCATCGCCGCAGCTTCGGGCAAGATCATCGGGGCTTAGACTTGAAGCCGGACGTTTGACAAAAGGCCCCTGACCAGCGGGTGACATCAGGTGAACCACTTCGGCCACTTTGGATATGCCGCTGCCCGGTGGGCCTGTAACAAGAACTTCGGCCCCTGTCGGTGCGACGGTCCGCACGCGGTCCCGCAGCGCTTCGGCTTGCGGAGACAGACCAAAAAGCAAACGTGCTGCCGGGTCCCCCCTTTCAAGTTCGGATTTTAAGGCGCGCTGTTCCAACACTTGGGTGCGGGCTGCGAATGCGCGTTCAAGAACGTCCATCAGGTCAGACGCAGCGCAGGGTTTCTCGAGAAAATCGAACGCTCCTTTTCCCATGGCTTCCACGGCCATTGGGATATCACCTTCTCCGGTCAAAAGGATCACCGGAAGCTCGGGGTCGATTTCCCGAGCATACGCCAACAAGTGGAAGCCATCCCGCCCAGGCATTCGAATGTCCGAAATAATCACACCAGGGAAATCCCGCCGAATATGATCCTTGGCCGCCACAAAAGAACCGGCTGTTGTCGGTGCATAATCCGCCAGTTCAATGGTTTGCGCCAATGCCTCGCGAACAGCCGCGTCATCATCGACCAAGAGAACCCTGCGCATCATGCTGCCTCTTCTTTTCCATAGGGCTCCAACTCGACAGTAAACACTGCGCCATCAGCCGTGTTTGCTCCACGGATTTCACCCCCAAAGCTTTGAACAAGACCATATGATATTGAAAGACCAAGCCCCAGACCTTCAGAGGATCCTACGCTTTTGGTCGAATAAAACGGCTCGAACACCCGGTCGGGGTCTTCGATCCCCGGTCCGGTATCCTGCACAGAAACGCGCAACCGGTCTTCTTCGTGCATCACAATCGAAATGTACCGCTTGGGTCTCCCCAGCATCGCATCCGCCGCGTTATTGATCAGATTAACAAAGACCTGCACCAAGCGGACTTCACCCCCCCAAACATAAACCGCAGCCTGTCCCGGTTCCCATTCCAGCGTCACATCATCGTCACGCAATCGGGTTTCGGTCAATTCGACGGCAGTTTTCAGAACCTGCACCAGATCGACCCGGCCCATCGGTTCGCTTTCGTTGCGGGCAAACGCGCGCAGGTTCTTGATGATCCGGGCCATGCGGGCGGCCATTTCCGAAATACGCCCAAGGTTTTCGCTGGCCCTGTCGCCTTTGCCGCGTTCAAGAAAGGCCGTACCATTGTCGGCGAACTGCTGGATTGCCATCAACGGTTGGTTGAGTTCGTGGCTGATCCCCGCCGACATCTGCCCCAACGCGCTGAGCTTACCTGCCTGCACCAGCTCTGCCTGCGCTTTTTTCAGTGCTGCTTCGGCCTCCTGACGCTCTGCAACTTCGCGGCGCAATGCGGTGTTTGCTTGGGTCAAAGCACGGGTACGCTGCGCCACCCGGCTTTCCAGAACCGTGTTGGCATTCGCCAGCGTCCGTCGCCGTTCCATCGCAAGATACAGCATCGCGCCAAACGCCAGGCAGATCGCTGCGACCGCCGCCGCCTGCAACCCGGCAAGTCGCCGGGCCGGGGCCACGTCCACCAAAACCTCGGCGGTCATATCGATCACAGGCAATTCAAGCGTTAGGTGCAACGCATCGCGTGGCAAATACCGCCCCCAGTTCAGCCGCCACAATTCATGCTGGCCGACCCGCGTCGCGGCAAAATCCACCGAGGCACCCTCTGGCGGTGTCAGCCCGGACTGGCCAACCTCGCGGCTCCAGAACAGCAAGTCCGACCGGTTTGAGATGAAGACGACGCCGTCAGAATCAACAAAGAAAACGGCTTCGGTACTGCCCCGCCAAGTTTGTTCAATATCCTGGACATCGGCAACCACCATCACTGCACCTTCGACTTGCCCGGAGGCGGCAAAAGTCGGAGCGGCATAGGAATATATCCGGTCGCCACTGTCCGGAGCTACCTCATGCGCTGTGCCAGCCGCACCCTGCATGGCGCGCCTGAACGCTGGATGTGCGGACATGTCTCGCTGTGCCACTGGCTGTGCGGCGACCAGAACCCGACCGCTGCGATCCAGGTACATCATGTTGACGGCCGCTGTCTTGTCGGCAACGTCCAGCAACATCGCTTGCGCGTCATGTATTTGTGTCGGTGTATCCAACGCGTGCAAGGCGGGATGTGTCGCCATCAGAACCGCCAGTTCCTGGTAGACCTGCATCTGGGTGCTGAGCCGATCCGCCGCCAGTTCAAGGTCGGCTTCGGCCTTGTCGCTTAGCTGAGACAGCGCCTGACGATAGCCATAAGACCAAACAAAACCTGACAGCAGCCCGACAGCGGACAAAAAACCGGCAATGATCCAAACTCTCTGCATAGACAGGGTCTTGCATTCAACGCGGCTCGTGGCAAGTGTGCGTCGCATGAAGTCATTCTCGCAATCCCCGACAGACCCGGGTTTCGTTCAGAACCCCTACCCTTTCTATGATCAGGCCCGCGCTGCTGGTGATCTGTTCTATTGGCGCGACTACGATATGGTTGCTGCGACGTCCTGCCAGGCGGTGCGGGCACTTCTTCGCGACCGCCGGTTTGGGCGGGAAGTTCCGCCTGAATGCGCAACACAGGGCCCTGCCCATTTGGCCCCCTGGCTGGCTATCGAAGCCCATTCGCTGCTTGAAGCTGAATCCCCGCGGCATACCCGCCTAAGGGCGCTTGTCATGCGCGCTTTCACGTCGCGGGAAATTTCTGCATTGCAGCCTTCCATTGAATCGCTATGCCACAGTCTTGTCGAGGCGTTTCCGAATACACCTTTCGATCTGCTGAGTGCTTATTGCACTCAGGTCCCGGTGGTAACCATCTGCCGACTGTTGGGCGTTCCCGAAGACATGGCGCCCAACCTGTTGCAGTGGTCGCATGACATGGTCGCGATGTATCAGGCCAACCGGTCACAGGCGACCGAGGATAAAGCCGCCAAGTCGTCTCAGGAGTTCACGGATTTCCTGTTGGGATACATTAACCAGCGACGCAACGATCCGCGTGACGATTTGATCACCCGGCTTATCAGCGCCGAGGAGGAAGGCGAAAAGCTGTCCATCGACGAGCTGGTCGCAACATGCATCTTGCTGCTGAATGCAGGTCACGAAGCAACCGTGCATTCGCTGGCAAACGGTGTGAAAACCCTGTTGCAAACCCATACCAGCCCCGACGTTCTGGCACCGGACCAGATCGACGCAACGATCGAAGAAATCCTGCGCTATGACCCGCCTTTGCATATGTTCACACGGTATGCGTATGAAGACGTTGACATATTTGGGCATTCGTTCAGGCGCGGTGATCAGGTCGCGCTTTTGCTTGGCGCTGCAAACCGCGACCCTACCGTCTGGGATGAACCCGAAAGGTTTGTTCCGACGCGCTCGATTGAGGTCAACACAAGTTTTGGTGGAGGCATCCACTTCTGCGTCGGCGCCCCTTTGGCAAGGTTGGAAATGCGCATAGCCCTGCCCATTCTGTTCAACAGCTGCCCGAACCTGCGGCTTGCCGATCCGCCGACCTACTCAGACAGCTATCACTTCCATGGTCTGGAACGGTTAATGGTTCAGGTCTGACCTATATAAGGCGCGGATCGATCCGGCGCTGGCAGCACCTGCCTTCTATGCCCCTTCTACCAATGCGTTGAGGGGAAGCATCGTTGTGGACTTGATTTCTTCCATAGACAAAAGCGCGGTCACGTTGTGCACCCGCACTTCCGAAATCAGAGACTGGTAGAATTGATCATAGGCGCGCGCGTTCTTGACCCGAACCTTGAGAATATAATCGATGTCGCCTGCCAGCCGATGCGCCTCCTGCACTTCGGGATGTTCGCGCAATGCCTTAAGGAACTTGCGCTGCCACTCAGCCTCGTGTTCCGACGTGCGGATCAAAACAAAGAAAGTCGCCTCAAACCCTAGCGCTTCGGCATCCAGCAAAACCGTTTGCTGACCAATGATTCCCGCACTCTTGAGCTTACGAATACGATTCCAGACAGGCGTCTTTGAACTGCCGACCCGAGCCGCTATTTCGTCCAGTGACTGCCCTGCATCACGTTGCAGCTCGGCCAGAATTTTCCGATCCGTATCATCTATCCGCACCGACATTCCAATATTCCTTCCACATCGAAGCTTTCGTTCCAAAATTTTGTTTCGATGGAACGTTTGTCCTTATTTGAGCGCCCATATGGCGCTTTGGTGGGAATATTTCCTATATTGAGGGTCAAGTCAAACCACACCCGAGATGATCCGATGCAGGACGTTCGCACAACAGGCACCAAAGGGCATGTCGACTTTGTCGGCGCAGGTCCGGGCGACCCCGAGTTGCTGACACTCAAGGCGCTGACTGCGTTTGAGCAGGCTGATGTTGTGCTGCATGACCGCCTTATCAGTAAACCCGTTCTGGACATAGCCGGTCAAAGCGCCGCTTTGGTTGATGTCGGCAAAGCCGGGTTCGGTCCCTCCTGGAAGCAAAGTGATATTGACGCGCTTTTGGTCGAATATGCCCTGAATGGTAACCGCGTGGTCCGCCTGAAGTCCGGTGATCCCACTGTCTTTGGCCGTCTGGATGAAGAGATCGAGGCCGTCGAGGCGGCTGGAATCACGTGGCAGATCGTTCCCGGTATCACGGCGGCTTCTGCCGCGGTGGCTGGTATCGGCCAAAGCCTGACTCAACGCGGCCGGAATTCCTCGGTGCGGTTCCTGACCGGGCATGACATGAAAGGTTTTGCCGATCATGACTGGAATGCCCTGGCACGGGCCGGTTCGGTTGCTGCGATCTATATGGGCAAGAAATCTGCCCGCTTTATCCAGGGTCGCCTGATCATGCACGGCGCCGATCGCGCTACTCCAGTCACACTGGTCGAAAACGCCTCGCGCCCGAACCAGCGGATTCTGGCCACCACACTGGATCAACTGCCCGCCGACCTGGCCACCGCCGAAATGGACGGACCAGCCCTGACATTCTATGGCCTTGCCCCGCGCGAAGCGACGCAGGCCGTAACCGAATTCAACAAGGAGCTTGCCTGATGGCCCGCGCTTTTACCCCCAAAGTCGTCACCGCAAATGATTTGCTGATAGGTGACGTCATTTACCAGACCGAAGATGACAGTTGGACGCGTGATCTGTCGCAAGCGGAACTGATCACTGACGAAGCACATGCACAGGTGCGCCTGCTGGATGCGGCACGTCAGGCAAATAAAGTCGTGGGCGCTTATCTGGCCGATGCCGTTGCGGGCAAGAACGGCCCCGAGCCCACCCATTTTCGGGAAGATTTCCGCCGGACTGGTCCGTCCAACTATGCCCACGGCAAACAGGAAACTTCCCCGCAGCCCCGGGCCTGACCTCTGGCCATCTCTCTCCCCTTCAAGGCCCCTAGGTTCGGGGCTGCAAACAAGGACAGCTAGACATGTATCGCTACTCCGAGTTCGACACAGCATTTTTGGCAGAACGTAACGCGCAGTTCCGCGCCCAGGTGGAACGCCGCATTGACGGCTCGTTGACCGAAGACGAATTCAAGCCGCTGCGCCTGATGAATGGGCTGTATCTGCAGCTGCACGCCTACATGCTGCGCGTCGCCATTCCCTATGGCACGCTGAACAGTGCACAGATGCGTCAACTGGCGCTGCTGGCCGAGAAGTGGGACAAAGGCTATGGCCACTTCACCACCCGTCAGAACATCCAGTACAACTGGCCAAGGCTAAGCGACGTGCCGGACATGCTGGACGCGCTGGCCGAGGTTGGCATGCACGCCATCCAGACTTCGGGCAACACCATTCGCAACGTGACCGCCGACCACTTTGCTGGTGCCGCCGCGGATGAGGTCGCTGATCCCCGCCCTTACGCCGAATTGCTGCGCCAGTGGTCGACCGACCACCCGGAATTCCAGTTCATGCCGCGCAAATTCAAGATCGCCATCACTGGCAGTGAAAACGACCGCGCCGTGATCAAGGCGCATGACATCGGCCTGCAACTGGTTGAGCGTGACGGCGTTCTTGGCGCGCGCGTCATTGTTGGCGGTGGCCTTGGCCGTACGCCCATGATCGGCAAGGAATTGTCCGAGTTTGTCGCCTTTGACGACCTGCTGGCTTATCTGGAAGCCACCGTTTCAGTTTGGAACCAGATTGGTCGCCGTGACAACAAGTACAAGGCACGTATCAAGATCACCGTGCACGAGCATGGCATCGACGCTATCCGCGCCAAGGTCAACGAACGCTTCCTGAAGGTCCGCCCGCAGTTCAAAGGCGCGGATATGAACCTGCTGGAAGAGATCAAGGGCCACT
The DNA here is from genome assembly GCF_056535045.1 of Ruegeria sp. O6. Classification (NCBI taxonomy): domain Bacteria; kingdom Pseudomonadati; phylum Pseudomonadota; class Alphaproteobacteria; order Rhodobacterales; family Roseobacteraceae; genus Ruegeria; species Ruegeria sp. O6. The sequence goes on from NZ_JBQERM010000001.1 coordinate 500,481, forward strand.
TTGCACCGCCTGCCTTCCGCCATGCTTCGGTTGCGTCGTTTGAAAGCGCCTATACCAACGATCCGGTCTTCCGCTCGTGGGTCGACACCAACATCGCGCCGCACAAGAATGCGGACCACGCGATTGTAACGATCTCGATCAAGAAGCATGGGGCAACACCGGGCGATGCAACTGCCGAGCAGATGCGCGTTATGGCCGATCTGGCCGAAGAGTTCGCCTATGACGAGCTGCGCATCAGCCATGAGCAGAACGTGATCCTGCCGCATGTCCACAAATCGGACTTGCCTGCAATTCACGCCAAGCTGAAGGAATACGAGCTGGCAACCGCCAATATCGGTCTGATCAGCGATATCATCGCCTGCCCCGGCATGGATTATTGTGCGCTGGCGACGGCGCGTTCGATCCCGGTTGCTCAGGAAATTGCAACGCGGTTCGAGGACCTGAAGCTCGAGCATGACATCGGCCACCTGAAGATCAAGATCTCAGGCTGCATCAACGCCTGTGGTCATCACCATGTCGGCCATATCGGCATTCTGGGTCTGGACCGCGCAGGCGTGGAAAATTACCAGATCACTCTGGGTGGCGATGCGACCGAAACTGCGGCAATTGGTGATCGCACCGGTCCGGGCTTTGCCTATGACGAAATCGTTCCTGCCGTAGAGCGCATTGTCGACACATATCTGAACCAGCGTGCAAGCGCAGAGGAGACATTCCTGGAAACATATCGCCGGGTGGGCATGGCGCCGTTCAAAGACGCCCTCTACCCCGAGGCCCGCGCAAATGCCGCTTGACCTGATCCAGACGGAACTGGGCCGGGACAGACGCGAACTGACTGAACGTGTCGAAGACCTGAATGCCCGGTTCCGGCACCACAGCGCCCATGATGTCATGCATGGAGCAATTGATGAGATCGATGAGCTTGCTCTGGTCTCGAGCTTTGGTGCGGAATCCGTCGTTCTGTTGCACATGGCGGCGGTGGTGAACAAGGCAACGCCCGTTCTTTTCGTGGACACGCAAATGCTGTTCACCGAAACGCTGGAATACCAGCAGGAGGTGAGCGAGCGTCTGGGGCTTACCAACATTCGCATCATCCGGGCCGAGGATGCAGAGGTTGAACGCGAAGACCCATACGGCGCATTGCGCCTGCGCGACACGGACGCGTGCTGCAACCTGCGCAAGACTTTCCCGCTGCAAAGGGCACTGGTGGGGTTCGATGGCTGGATAACCGGACGCAAGCGGTTTCAGGCAGGCACGCGCGCTGCGCTGGAATTCTTCGAGGTCGAGGACGGAACAGGCCGGATCAAGGTCAACCCGCTCGCCCATTGGGCGCCCGAGGATGTGCGGGCCTATATGGAAGAAAACAACCTGCCCCGGCATCCGCTGGTGGCCAAAGGATACCCTTCGATCGGCTGTGCGCCCTGCACCTCGCCTGTCAAAGAGGGCGAAGACCCCCGCGCCGGACGGTGGCGCGACCAGAACAAGGAAGAATGCGGCATCCATTTTGTCGATGGCAAGATGATGCGCATCGGAGAGAAAACATGAACGTAATCGTAACGGATGAGGGCTTTTCGCCCGATGACTGGACCGACGGCTTTGTCACTCTGGATGATGCCGCCAATGACGTGGTCGCGCTGGACGTGAGCTCGGAGACAGACCCGGACGAACTGTTTGACCGGTTGGGCGGCACGAGGCTGGTTCGGGTAGACTTCCCGTCTTTCGCAGATGGTCGCGGATTTACCATCGCCCGCACATTGCGCCTGAAGGGCTACAAAGGCCGGCTGCGCGCCAAAGGGCATGTGCTTGCCGATCAATACGCCATGGCGCGCCGCAGCGGCTTTGACGAGGTCGAGATCGACGGAGAACTGGCAGACCGCCAATCCGAGGATCAGTGGCTGGCCCGCGCGAACTGGAAAGAGAATAACTATCAGGCCCGCCTGCGCGGCTGATCCCGCGATTGCCAGCCTGTGACGCAAAGGGGGCAATCTGTCCCCTTTTCCTGACTTGGATCAAAGATTAAACGGAGATGTCGGTTTAGCAGACCGGCAGGTAAACGATGACAGAGATGAAGCCCGTGAGCGAAGCAACCGCCGTAAAAATCCCCGTCCTGCCGGACGCGCAAACTGTAACCGATGTCAAACACTGGACCGACAGCCTGTTTTCATTCAAGGTGTCTCGCCCGGCCTCGCTGCGTTTCCGTTCGGGCGAGTTTGTGATGATTGGTCTGCTGGGTGACAACGGCAAGCCGTTGCTGCGCGCCTATTCCATCGCCTCGCCCTCGTGGGATGAAGAGCTGGAGTTTTATTCGATCAAGGTTCAGAACGGCCCGCTGACCTCGAAATTGCAACATATCAAACCGGGTGACCAGATTATCCTGCGTCCCAAACCGGTTGGCACATTGGTGCATGACGCCCTGCTGCCCGGCAAGCGCCTGTGGTTTTTTGCGACCGGCACCGGCTTTGCGCCTTTTGCCTCGCTGCTGCGTGAACCGCAGACCTATGAGGACTATGACGAGGTCATCATCACCCACACCTGCCGCGAAGTGGCAGAGCTGGAATATGGCCGTCAGCTGATCGACAGCATCCGTCAGGACGAACTGTTGGCCGAACTGATCGGTGAAGGATTTGCCGACAAGATCCGCTATTACCCGACCACCACACGGGAAGAGAGCCCAAAGATGGGTCGCATCACCACTTTGCTTCAGGACGGCACCGTGTTTTCCGACTTGGGTATTGACGGTGGCATCAAGCCCGAAACCGACCGTGCAATGGTTTGCGGTTCGTTGGCTTTCAACCTGGATATCAAGGAAATCCTCGAAGGGTTTGGATTGCGTGAAGGTGCAAACTCAGAACCCAAGGAGTTCGTGATCGAAAAAGCCTTTGTCGGCTAAAGCAACCCTGCGTTCAGGGCTTTGCCACCCTGAACGCGAAAAACACCGGCAGAAAACAAGTTTTTTCGCATTACCCTGTATTTATGCCGCTTGAAGTGCGGCTCTGCCCGGTTTAAATTCCGGGCTCGAAATTCTGCAATCATCAAAGGAATGAACCCATAGCTCGCAGACCTCACAACGCGCCGCCACAGAGAGACACCGGCCCGCGCGTCAATGATAAGATCCGTGCCCCCGAAATTCGCCTGATTGGCGCCGAAGGTGAAAACGTCGGGGTGGTTCATCCCGCCAAAGCCATGCAGATGGCCGCAGATGCAGGTCTTGATCTGGTCGAAATCTCGCCCAATGCGAACCCACCGGTCTGCAAGATCATGGATTTCGGCAAGTACAAGTACGAAACGCAAAAACGCGAAAACGAAGCGCGCAAAAAACAAAAAGTCATCGAAGTGAAAGAGGTCAAGTTCCGACCGAACACCGATACGCATGACTATGACGTCAAAATGAAGAACGTCTTTAAGTTTCTGGAAAAGGGCGACAAGGTCAAAGTCACCCTGCGCTTTCGTGGCCGTGAAATGGCACACCAGAACCTGGGTCGCGAATTGCTGGAACGTGTGGCCGAAGACATCAAAGAGGTCGGCAAGATCGAAAACATGCCGAAGATGGAAGGCCGTCAGATGGTCATGATGATCGGCCCGCTTCCGCATAAGTAATCTGCTTAAAAGACAGAAACGATCAAAGCCCCTTCGCTGCCGAAGGGGCTTTTTTGTTCAGGTCGCGCGTCTGCTTCGTAACCAGTTGACCGCATCTCTGAAGTCGAAAAGCAAGGAAATTATGTCAACGATCAGAAGCACCCAAAGAAACTTGATAAAGGCAATGCTCAGGGTCGCATCGGAAAACAACAAAAGCGTTACGATGACAACCAGTGGAACCCAGCACAGAATGTGCGGCAAAGCCATCGCACCGCTCATCCCGCGCGCAACCGCCATGATGGGTATGTTCAGCGCCATACCGGTAATCGCCAGAACAGCGATGAGCATCCCCTGCGGCTGATCCAGGAAAGCAAGCGGAACCAAATTAACCGGCACCAATATTACGGCCACCCAGATCTGCACCCAAAGGGGAAGCGCGCGGAAACTGCGCCAAATATCCAGCGCCATTGATTTCGCCTTTTCAGATACTTCTCCCGCGACACTAACAAATAACCTGCGGGCGAACAGTGCGCTCACGGTAATGTCAAAGCACGGCGGAAATGGCGCGTTCCAGTTTGCTGACGAGTTCGCCTATCTGTTCCTCTTCGATGATAAAAGGCGGCGCCAGCAGGACGTGATCGCCGTTCCGGCCATCCCGCGTGCCTGCCATGGGATAGCAAATCAACCCTTCAGCCAGTGCTGCCTTTTTCACCTTACCTGCGATGCCGCGTGATGGATCAAAAGGTTCCTTGGTGTCACGGTCAACGACCAGTTCAACACCTCGGAACAACCCACGACCACGGATATCTCCCACGTTCGGGTGCTGTCCGAATGCTGCCTCAAGGGCAGATTGCAGCTTGTTGCCCATGACCCCGGCACGCGCAGGTAAATCCCGTTCGGTCAACTCACGGACCACCGCCAATGCGGCGGCTGTGGCGACTGGATGACCGACATAGGTGTGCCCATGCTGGAAAAACCCTGATCCATCGCGGATCGCGTCATAGATTTTACCGGTGCACAGCATGGCTCCGATTGGTTGATATCCAGCCCCCAACCCCTTGGCAATACAAAGAATATCCGGTTCGATACCGTCATGATCGCAGGCAAACATGTGACCGGTTCGGCCCATACCGCACATCACCTCATCCAAGATCAGCAACACACCATAGTGGTCGCAAATCTCGCGAATACGCTTGAAATATCCTTCAACCGCAGGAACTGCGCCAAGGGTGGCCCCGACCACTGGTTCGGCCATAAATGCCATGACCGTATCGGGACCCAGCCGCAGGATTTCAGTTTCCAATTCATTCGCCACACGCTGGCCGTAGTCAAAACTGCTCTCGTCTTCCGGTTTTTCAGCATATTCGTAGCAGGCAGAGATATGGGTCATCTCGATCAGCATCGGAGCGAATTGTGCCCGTCTCCATGCGTTACCCCCTGCGGACAAAGCCCCCAAAGTGTTGCCGTGATAGCTTTGCTTTCGCGCGATAACGTGACGGCGTTCAGGTTGTCCGATTTCTAGAAAATATTGGCGCGCCAGTTTGATCGCCGCTTCGGTCGCCTCCGACCCGCCCGAAACAAAATACACACGGTCCAGATCCCCCGGTGCATGCCGGATCAACAATTCGGCCAAAGCCTCGGCCGGTTCCGATGTCATGAACCCGGTATGTGCAAAAGCGATCTGTTCCACCTGTTGCTGTACCGCTTGGATCACGGCCTGATTCGAATGACCCAGACATGATACCGCGGCATCACCGCAATCCAGGTATCGCTTGCCCTCTGCATCAATCAGATAACAGCCATCGCCGCCAACCGCGACGGGGAGGTCCGATTTCGTGTGACGTGGGAAAACATGACTCATTTCTTTGCCCTTCCAAGCAATTCAACTAATGCTGCGACCGAAGCCGCGTTATCTGCCCAAGGTCTGCCATCCGGCCCCGTCAGACTGTTCTCAAACCCAACCCGCACGTCACCACCGCGTCGTGCAGCCTCGGCCAGACAGGCATGTTCTTGCGCACCAAAGGCGCACACCATCCAACGAGCCGGGCTTTTTGGAAAAGCCTCGAGATCGGCTGGCATAGATTGCTGTCCATCGCTGTATCGCCCCAGAACAAGCAAACGGTCTGTCTGGTTCGCCTGTACGATGCCCTGAGCGCGCCAATGGTCCAGTAATCGTGCGTCCTCTGCATCATACAAAATGTGCTGAACCCGTGTGCCCTGATCCGCGCATTGTGCATAGACCCTGGGTGCAAGGTTAAGGTCGCGGGCGATTTCACGCACCGAGATTGAGGCCCATTCAGGTCGCACCTTTCGCAGACAGTCCAGTTGCGATGCTACGTCGAACTGCCCGGCGGCTTCAGTCGTGATCTGTAGCTTCATTTCTGGAACCTCGCGCTGCAATTCCGCGAGCGTTTCCCGGTACAATCCGGCGTCCAGTGAATGCCGTCCGTCTGCATCTCGAATATGCAGATGCAACCCGTCCGCACCCGCAGCAAGACAATCCCGTGCTGACGTGACGATCTGATCAATCCTGAGCGGTAAGGCGGGATGATCCAACGCGCTCCGCCGGGCGCCGTTTGGCGCAACCAGAATGTAGGGCCTGTCCAAGCTGTCAGTTGTTTTTGATGTCATAGCACCACCCAAGTCTTTGCCTTCAGTTAGATTCGCTGGATGACGTTTTCAATTTACACTAAAGAAAACATATGTTTCTTTTTGGTATGGCACCCACCCTTGCAGCCTTGACCAGCCAAATTCGGCGCGAGATCGACGAGATGCCTGCGCAGATGCAAGTCGCGGCGAAATATATCATCGACCATCCCGGTGATTTCGGCCTGAACCCGGTCCGGGTGACCGCTGACCGGATCGGCATCAGCACCAGTGTTCTTGTTCGACTGGCACAGCGTATGGGTTTCGACAGTTTTGACGCCTTCCGCCACCCATTTCGCCTTGCCCTCACAACAGACAGCGAAGACAGGATAGGTCATGGGTGGCTAACCACATCACCCGGACAAGACCCTTTCCACGGCGCACAGGCCAGATTCGCGCGCAATGAGATGAATGTTGTGTCCCGCTCTCTGCGTCTGATGGAGCCGAATTTGGCCAAGCGTGCCGTTGAATACATGGTGTCTGCACGTCACTGTTATGTGACCGCCACAAGGGCCAGCCATGCGCTGGCCTATTATTTTCACTACGCCGGCCGCATGGCCCATCCCGGGTTACAGCTGATACCTCGGCACATGGGCTCGGCCATCGACGACCTGGTCGAGGCCACGTCCGAGGATTGTTTGTTTGCCGTCACGGTCCATCCCTATTCCGCAGATACGATCCAGTCGATGCGCTTTGCCCGCGACCGCGCCATGAAGATTGTGTTGCTGTCGGATAGCGAGGTGATTGCCCCCGGCGTCAATCCGGATGTGGTTCTGAGCGTCAGCACCCGCACATTACATCCGTTTTCAAGCTTTTCTGGCGCGATGGCGGTTCTGGAATGCCTGCTCGGTCATCTCTTTGATGCAGGGGGCGAAGCTGCCCGGGATAGGGTCGAACAGTTTCAGAAAGCGCGGGAGGACACCGGCGCGTATTGGCGACCCGGCGTGTTGCCAAGGATGAGAAAACCCTAGAATATGAATAGTACATACGCAATATAGCGGACCTTGGCGGCGGTCAGTCGTTTCGTTTCGCTCGCGGCTGAGGTCTGGTCGGGATTTCCTTCAGCAATCCGCCAACACCCATTCCGGCAATATCTGCACCTGTTGTTTCAATGCCGCATGCAACACGCGACAGCACCCAATCCGCCCCATTCAACGCCGGAGAGCGGGCGCATCCCGGCAAGCCGATCACAGGTCGGCCCTGCAAGTCCCCCAGAAACAGCAGGTTTCCCGGATCAACCGGCATACCAAAGCGATCAATCGTCCCACCGGCCTGCCGAACAGCCGACGGTGCGACATCGTTCGGGTCCGAGGTGGCCGATCCCGTCAATATCATCAGAAGATCGCCCTTCCCCTTAGAAATCGCGCTGGTCAAAGTATCTGTTCGATGCGGAACAATCTGCACCTCCGAAAGCTCCATTCCCAATGCCTCGACCCGTCCCCGAATGGCGGCAATCCCCTTTTCGTTCGGTGGCCCACCGGGTATCTCTGAGACAACAAGACCGGCTGTCCGATGAACTGGCCGCGCCAAACGCACAGCTCCTTGTGCCAGCCCGGCGGCGCGCTGAACATCAGCCTCTGGCACGGCATATGAGATGACCTTAATGGTCGCCACCATGCCCTTCGCCCCCATTTGCTGGTACTGTGGAACGGTCGCAACGGTAATCATCGGATTGACCAGATTGAACATTTCAAGTGCGCGAACATCAAGCACGGCAACCCCGGGCCCATCGGACAAAAGATTTACCCGCCCGGTAAATGCCTCGGTTACCCGCAAGTTGGCTGAAGCTGGATCAGGTGCCAGCGCAGACGCCAGTTTGCGTGCCGCCTGATCTTCATGGCAATCACCGGTATCCAGCCGGGCAACAATGACCTCGCTTAGACCAGCCTTTTCCAGTTGCGCCAAATGTTCCGAGCGCAATTCAAGCCCTTTGCGAAACTTTCGCCCATCCGCTGTAACCGAATGCGCCAGAATGGCCCCCTCTGCCTGGGACACCGGCACAGGCCCAAATTTCATGCTTTCCCTCGCAGAACGGCCGTTATCTGTGCCAGTATCGCAACCGCGATTTCCGAAGGACCGGCGGCCCCGATATCCAGGCCAATGGGACCATGAATGCCAGAGATTTGCGCATCGGTGAAACCGGCCGCTTTCATACGCTCAATGCGCTTGGCATGGGTGCGTGTTGACCCCAATGCACCGATATAGAACACATCGGCGTCCAACGCGGCTTGTAGCGCCGGATCATCGAGTTTTGGGTCATGTGTCAGCAGGACAATAGCGGTGCGCGCGTCCAGTCCCAGCTTCGCAACGGCTTCATCCGGCCAATCCGTCAGGATCGTTTCGCCGGGAAAACGCACACTGGACGCGAAAGCGTCACGCGGGTCGATAATGGTTGGATCATAGCCCGCAATCCGCGCCATCGGTACCAGAGCCTGCGCGATGTGAACCGCCCCAACAACCAGCAACCTCAGCGGTGGGTTATGTACTGCGACAAAGGTCTGGCCATCCTCTTCGAACCCTGACCGATCCATACGCAGCCTGTCGGCATAAGCGTTGCGACGCAGCGCCCTGCGCCCGGTTCCGATGTTGACTTCGTAGGCAACGGGCGTTCGAGCGGCCCGAGCGGCAACCAGTTCCGCCAACATAAGTTCGGGCAGGACTTGTCCTATGGGTTCGACAAGAATGCGTATGGTCCCCCCACAGGCCAAACCAACCGCAAAGGCATCGTCATCACTGACCCCGAATTCAAGCAAACGCGCTTCGCCTTCGTCAATGGCTTCAAGCGCCTCGACGATAACAGCACCTTCGACACATCCGCCAGAAACGGAACCTTCGATCCGACCATCGCCACCAATCACCAATTGGGATCCCACCCGCCGCGGCGCACTGCCCCAGGTTTCGACAACTGTAGCGAGCGCCGCGCCGCGCCCGCTGCGGTGCCAGTCAAGCGCCGTTTCAGGACTATTGTCGAATCGCTCCATCGGAACCTCCGGATGACCTATGACACCAACATAAGCGGGATTTGCGGGATGAAAAGCGCATCAGGCTTACCAAAAGGTCTATATTGAACCCCATGGGGTAACGCCACGGCCCGAGAAATATTCAACAAATCATAGCATTGATTGTTTGTGACCCGAGTTCTAGCCTGTGCGGGCAACCGACATCAGGTCTGGCTTGCATAACAAACAATTCATAGATCGGAGACACGCAGTTGAAACGATTTCTTGCACTGGGCGCGGCAGTTGGTCTTTTGACTTCAACCGCAGCGTGGGCTGACACATTCCAACGCTATGGAGAGGTTGAAGGCTGGAAAGTCTTCATCGACAATGAAAAGAAATCCTGCCTGATCGAGGCCGTTGATGATGCGGAAAACGTCGTTCAGATGGGACTGACCGAAGATCGCGGTGTGGGATATGTCGGCGTGTTCACCAAGGCTGAAACCGATATCAAACGTGGCGAGACGCAAGAAGTTGCTATCCTGCTGGGCGACAACATCTATCTGGGTGAAGCAACCGGCATGAAAGGTAACATCACCAAAGGCTATTCCGGTGGATATGTCCTGTCGGACAGCCCTCAGTTCGCGGATGATCTGGCCAAGAAAAAGGTCATGATCGTTTTCCCTGAGACAACATATGCCTTCACAGTCGATCTGACAGGCACTTACAAAGCCATGGAGATGGCCCGCAAGTGCAATGAAGAACAGCTGTCGTAAGCTGCTAGTCGGAAAGCGCGGCCATCAGCCGCGCTTTCTGCCCATGATCGTCGGGTTGTGAAATCGCTGTGGCCAAGTCTTCGAGTGAGGCAATCGAATGCCCTGCGCGAAAACTGTCAACATGCGGCAGCATCGCGGCAACCCCTTGCGCCCTGGGCGCGAACCCGTCCCAACGCAACAAGGGATTCAGCCAGATCAGGCGTTTTGAGGACAGGTGCAGACGCTCAATCTCTTTCCTAAGGAGCTCGGGATCACCTCGCTCGAGCCCGTCGGTGATCAGCAGAACAACCACCCCTTGCCCCATCACCCGGCGTGACCAGTCCCGATTGAATTGATGCAGGCACTCGCCGATACGAGTGCCGCCCTCCCAATCCTGTGCCTCGGCACCTGCGGCGGCAAGTGCCGCGTCTACATCTCGTTGGTGCAGGTGGCGCGTTATGTTGGTCAGGCGTGTGCCGAATGTGAAGGCATGGACCTTGGCCCAACCCGCTCCCTTGGTGTTCGATACCGTGTGCAGGAAATGCAGGATGATCCGACTGTACTGGCTCATCGAGCCGGAAATATCGCAAAGTGCGACAAGATTTGGCCAGCGCGGTTTGGGTTGTAGTCTGGCAATATCGCGCAACTCACCCCCTTGCCGCATGGCCGCGCGCAAGGTGCGGGCACGGTCGATGCGGTGCCCCAGATGGCTGGTCTGCCCGCGGCGTGATTCAATTGGCTTTACTGGCAGTGTCATCCGCGCCAATACGCGCTTGGCCTGCGCGATTTCGGCCGTGCTCATCTGCTCGAAGTCCAGATTGCGCAGCCGCTCCTCGGACGATGCAGTCTGGGTTGCGTCGATTTCGATCTCGGTTTCGTCTTCCCCTTGTCCTGCAGCGTCCGGCAAATCACGCTCAACCCCGTCCAGCAGCGCCTCAGCTGCGCGCTTTTCACCGGCATCGGCCTTGCGTTCTTCCTGAACGCCGCGAATTGCAGGAAGCATCATAGCCATCATGTGTTCCATGTAACGCGGATCTCGCCAGTACATTCGGAAGACTTGCGCAAAAACCACGCGGTGTTCCGGGCGGTTCACGAAACAGGCGTGTAAGGTCCAATAGAAATCCTGTTTCTCGGAAAAACCTGCCGCCTGCACCGCACGAATTGCGTCGATCACACGACCGGGTCCGATTGGCAGCCCAGCCTTTCTGAGTGCGCGGGCAAAATGGGTGATGTTGTGCGCCAGCTTTGGGTTGTCTGGGATATCCAGCGGAAGTTGTTCGGCCATCAGACGTTATGGGGGCTCTGCCCCCATACCCCCGGAGTATTTGGAAAAAGATGAAACATCAGACCGGTTCGAGCGTGGCCTTGGCCTCGTCGAGGATGCGTTTGGCCTCGGACCCCTGAAGTTTTTGAATGTCGTCCTGATATTTCAGGATCGCACCCAGCGTGTCGCCGATCACCTCGGGGCTGAGGTTCAACACATCCAGCGCCAACAGGCATTTCGCCCAGTCGATGGTCTCGGCCACACCGGGTTTCTTGAACAAATCCTCGGTGCGCAAACGTTGAACGAAGGCTACAACCTCGCGACTAAGCCCTTCCGCAGCTTCAGGCGCGCGCGCATGCAGAATTTCGATCTCACGTTCGAAATCAGGATAATCAACCCAGTGATACAGGCAGCGACGCTTGAGGGCATCGTGCACTTCGCGGGTCCGGTTCGACGTGACAATTACAATCGGTGGTTCGGGTGCTACAACAGTGCCCAGTTCAGGAATCGTGACCTGAAAATCACTCAGAGCTTCCAGTAGAAAGGCTTCGAACGGTTCATCGGTCCGGTCCAGTTCGTCGATCAGAAGAACCGGCGCTCCATTTTCGTCCGGGCGCATTGCCTGCAACAAGGGGCGTTCGATCAGGTATTCATCCGAAAACAGTTCCGCCTGCAACGCGCCCCGGTCGGCCCCACCTGCGGCCTCGGCCGTTCGGATCGCGACCATCTGCGCCGGAAAGTTCCATTCGTAAACGGCAGAAGACGCATCCAGACCTTCGTAGCATTGCAGACGGATCAGGCGCCGGTTCAACCCGGATGCCAGAGCCTTGGCGATCTCGGTCTTTCCCACCCCTGCCTCGCCTTCCAGAAACAACGGGCGTCCAAGCTTCAGCGACAGGAACACAACCGTCGCAAGGGCGCGACCACAGACATAGCCCTGACGACCCAGCATCTGCTGCACGGCATCGATGGAAACTGGCTGTGTCATGGAACCCCTTTCTGCTTTAGGGATAAACAGGTCATGCAACCGTCTGGCCGTCAAGGCCTCAACCTTTCTCAGAGCTACGACGTTCAGGTCGGTTGACAAGATTTTCTTTGTGGCTTGCGCGGACGCAGTTGGTCTTTCGCAACAGCTATGTTAGCGGAAGGCCATGACCCACACCCTTACGCTCCACCGCCCCGACGACTGGCACCTGCATCTGCGCGATGGCGCGATGCTACAAGCCGTTCTGCCCGAAACCGCGCGCCATTTCGCCCGTGCGATCATTATGCCGAACCTAGTGCCGCCGGTTGTGCGTGGCGACCAAGCTGTCGCCTATCGAGACCGCATTCTGGCGGCCCTTCCCGACGGTATGACGTTCGAGCCGCTGATGACCCTGTATCTGACCGAAAATACAGATGCCGCAGATGTCGCAGCGGCCCATGCCAGCGGTGTGATCAAAGCCGTCAAGCTGTACCCTGCCGGGGCTACGACCAACTCTGCCTCGGGTGTGCGCGATTTCGACAAAGTGCGCCCGGTGCTTGAGAAGATGGCCGAAATCGGCTTGCCCATGTGCGTACATGGCGAGGTGACGGATCCCGAGATCGACATATTTGACCGCGAAGCCGTGTTCATCGACCGTGTTCTGGATCCGATCCGCAGATCGACACCTGGCCTGCGTGTGGTGATGGAACATATCACCACGTCAAATGGTGTGGATTATGTCAAAGCCAACGCGGTTGATCTGGGTGCAACGATCACGGCGCATCACCTGATTATCAACCGCAACCATATCCTGGTTGGTGGCATCAAACCGCATTACTATTGCCTTCCCGTTGCCAAGCGCGAGGAACACCGTCTGGCCCTGCTAACCGCCGCAACGTCGGGCGATGCGCGGTTTTTTTTGGGTACAGACAGCGCCCCGCACACGGATGCAAACAAGGAAATGGCTTGCGGCTGTGCCGGTTGTTTCACGGCGACCAACACTATGTCTTTGGTCGCCGAGATGTTTGACCGGGAAGGTGCTTTGGACAAGCTGGAAGGATTTGTGTCGCTCAACGGGCCAGGTTTCTATCGCTTGCCCGTGAACCAAGAGATGATCACCCTGACCAAGGGTGAGCCCGTTTCGTATCCCTCAAAGATTGACACAGGCGATGGACCGGTCACTGTGTTTGACCCGGGCTTTCCGTTGCACTGGCGCGTGGCTTAACCCGCCATTCGTTCGGCCAAATCGCGTGCACGTCCCCCTGTGCGCAGCATCGACCAGATCGTGTCCGCCTCATCCGCGCCGATCAGCTTGGTCGCTTTGTCGCGCACGCGATCCTCGCGGTCAGACAGCGATATTGGGTTCAGCAGATCATGCGTTGCTTCGCGGCGAATGCCATCGCGACGCAGCAGGGACAGATGCGACTGCGTTTCTGAAAGGCTTTCATCTGCCTCGACCGTGATGCGGTCGCGCAAGGACTTTATACGCGGGTCGAGGCAGACCTTGTCAGTGAAACTGCCTGGCAAAGCCGTATCATATCCCAGCGCCTGCATCGCGATCACTGTCCGATAGGAAAACTTGGCCCCCAGTCCGGTTGTCGGTGACAGCTGATTGCACACACTCATCCAGCGCGGATGCGTTTTTATCTGGATCTCGGCGACCTCGGGTTCTGCTATGTCCAACTCCCGCGCGGCTTCCAGCGCGGCGTGAAGACCGTGGCAACAGGCGTGAAACTTGTGGCTGACCGTTTCAAACAGCCATTCATCACCCACCCCATCCAGAGCAGTTTGGTCTGCCGCGCCTTGATGCGTTGCGCCAAACCCAAAAGGACCTTCCAGCGCGTCGGCGTTGGCATGAAAACCGCGCTGCACCAGCAATGCTGTCTCGACCCCTGCCGAGGCGGCAAGTCCGGCGTTATACGGCTTGCCCATGGTTCCGAACTGCGCCTTCAGCCCCGCCGCACGCGTTGCCGTCAGACCCAGAACCATTCGCATCTGGTTTGCGTTAAACCCCAGCAAACGACCAACAGCAACTGCCGCCCCGAAGGCACCGGATGTTGCCGTCTGGTGAAACCCTGCCTGATAGTGGCCGCGCCCCAGCCACAAGCCAATTCGGATTGAGGTTTCCATGCCCACCAAAGCGGCTTCGAGCATGTCGACTAGAATAAGGTCATCCCATTCGGCCACAGCAAGGGCTGCGGGCAGGATGGCGACGGAAGGATGCCCGATATGGGCGAAATGCGTGTCATCGTAATCCAGCGCGTGGGACACCGTGCCATTGACCAACGCAGCACCACGCAGCGGTGCCGAGCCGCCGCCAAAGAGATGTGCCTGAGGATTCCCGCCCTCGGACAGTATCATTTCGCGAACCGTGGTTGAGACGGGTTCGTGCGCGCCTGCCCGGCCCACAGCGACCCAGTCAAGAACAGATAGCGACGTGACGATTCTTGCCTGAGACGACGTCGAAACCGGGCCTGCCGCAAATGCGGCCAATGATGCTGTAAATTCCGTCATGCGCGTAGTCTAGCGTGCGCCTGACAAGGGTAAAGACCTAGCTGTAGAGTTGTTGCGCGCGCGCCTCGAACGCGCGCACGATCCGATGCATGGCTTCGTTGAATACCACGCCGATAATCCCTTGCAGGATGGCATTCTTGAATTCGAAGTCCACATGGAACGAGACGTTGCAGCCCCCATCAGGCGCGTCCTCGAACTGCCAGTCGGATTTCATGTATTTGAAGGGGCCGTCCAGGTATTCGGTGTCGATTTTCCTTTGATCCGCAAACAGGGTTACCTTGCTGCCAAATCGTTCCCGGAAAACCTTGAACGAGATGACCAGATCAGCCTCCATCACCTCAGCCTCTTCCAGCGCATAGGTCTTGCGAATGCGGGCAGCAGCGCACCACGGCAGAAATTGGGGGTACTTGGCCACGTCGGCAACCAGGTCGTACATCTGCTGGGCTGTATACGGCAGGTGGCGGGTTTCCGAATGGATAGGCATGACGTCCGGTATTTGCAGGTGACAATGGCGCGTCATGTCGTATGTTGCGCGCCAAAGATCAAGGGGGCTGCGATGACTGACCGCGCATATGTGATAGATGAGATGATCTCGGCAAAGGCCATCGCTGCTCGAATCGAGGAGCTGTGTCGCGACATTTCGGCAGAGTTCAAAAACACCGACAAGCTGGTGGTCGTGGGTCTGCTGCGCGGCAGCTTTGTATTCATCGCCGACCTTGTGCGCGAACTTGACCTTCCGATCGAAGTGGATTTCCTTGAAGCTTCTTCTTACGGAGACGCGATGGAGAGCAGCCGGGAAGTTCGTATTCTCAAAGACTTACGCGGCGCAATTGAAGGGCGCGACGTGCTGGTTGTCGAGGATATCGTTGACACTGGCCATACGTTGAACCATGTCACCAAGTTGCTGCAAAGCCGTAACCCCGCGCGCCTGAAATCCATTGCCCTGCTGGACAAGCCGAGCCGCCGCGAAGTGGATTTCCGATCAGACTGGATCGGGTTTGAGATTCCAGACGAATTTGTCGTGGGATATGGAATTGACTACGCCCAACGCAATCGCAACCTGCCCTATATTGGCAAAGTCCGCTTTACAGACGAATAGCTGAGCGGGCAATTTACAGATTTCGTGCTCAGACCCGTTTAAAATTCTATTTTTAGAACATCATTGGACAATCATCGCCTCGTCGCTTTACCTTTCAGGAAATAGCAGGAGTATTGATAATGAAGCGGTTTTTCGCGATAGCGGGCGTCTTTTTGGCGATCGTGTCCCTTGCAGGTGCGTCTTATGCAAAAGACAACAAGGGCAAAGGGCAAGGTGCCAACAAAACCAAAGTAGAGAAATCCATTAAGTCAAACGGCAAAGCTGTTCCGCCCGGTCAAATCAAACGATACACCCGAGGTCAGAAATTGCCGAACGACCTGCGTTTTGATTATATTGACGAGCTCGACAACTGGAAGCTCAAACCGCTGAAGCCAGGGCAACGGTATATTCGGGTCGACGACGAAATAATCTCGATATCGGATGATACGAAGACTGTAATAGAAGCTGTTGGAATCGTTGGCGATCTGATGAACTGAAAGCCTCGGTCCTAGCAGTCGCGGCCTAACACAGCGTCGATGGCCTTCAAAAATATCCCGGTCCCAATCGGAATAAGCGCATCCGGGAAATCATAGTCCGGGTTGTGCAACTGGGGATGGTCGCTCCCCGACCCCAACCAGAACATTGCGGTTTTCGCGCTTTTTCCAAACTGGCCGAAATCTTCTGAAAAACGCTGTGGCTGATCGGTCAACCTGCAAGAAACGCCCTGCTCCGTGCAGGCCTTGGACAGGATCGAAACTGCTTCCGGGTGATTGGCACAAGCCTCAAACACTTCGTCATAACTGATTTCGACCGCCAGCCCTTCGGCTTTGGCCGTTTCGCGGGCCAGCGACTCAGCGTCGCTGATCAGTTGCGCCATTCTCGCGTCCGTGACGGTGCGAAGCGTCACCCACAGCTCGCCCCGCCCCGGTGCTACTCCGACCGTGCGCTCACCCAACGCTGCATGTGTGACGGTCGTCAACGCGTAGTTGTCATTCAGATCCCCGCCGCCGCCTAACGCGGTCAAAGCCGGCATCAGGTTTGCCAGCGCACCGGCAGGTGACACCCCATCTTGCGGAGCGGCAGCATGTGACGTCTTTCCGGTCAGGACGATCTGCATCCCGCGTGAGGCGCAATTGGCAGAACCGCTGCAAATTTCGACCGCCCCCAACTCCAATCCCGGTAAGTTGTGCAAAGACAACACCAGGTCGGGCGCAACTTCGGCGTATTGGGGATCAGCTCGGAAAGCAATTGCACCATTGCCGGTCTCTTCGGCTGGCTGGAAGATCAATACGACGCGGCCCTTCTTGGGGTGTTGATGCTTCAACCCGTCTGCCACGCCCAGAACTATTGTCATATGTCCATCGTGACCGCACAAATGCCCTTTGCCCACGACCTGTGATACATAGGAATGGTTCGCCAACTCCTGGATCGGCAGCCCATCCAGTTCGCAGCGAATGCCCAGCGTGGGACCGGGTTGGCCACTTTCGAAAACAGCAGCGATCCCGTGCCCACCTATTCCGGTCATGACATGGTCAGCACCAGCGTCGCGCAGAAATTCAGCCACCCGCGCCGCGGTTTTCTTTTCTTGTCCCGAAAGTTCGGGGTGTTGATGCAGCTCGTGGCGCAGACGAGTCAGTCGCGCGATCTGATCCGGTGTCACGCTTTTTGTAGCTTTTCTAGACGCGCCGCGCGCAGTCGGGTGAAATCGTCACCAGCGTGATAAGAAGACCGGGTCAAAGGTGTCGCAGATACCATCAGAAAGCCTTTGCCGTATGCCGCCTTTTCGTATGACGCGAACTCGTCGGGTGTAACGAAACGATCAACGCCATGGTGTTTCGGCGTTGGTTGCAGATACTGGCCAATCGTCAGAAAATCGATATCCGCCGCGCGCATATCATCCATGACTTGGCGCACCTGCTGTTCGTTTTCGCCAAGCCCAACCATGATACCGGACTTGGTAAAGATCGACGGATCAAGTTCTTTCACCCGCTGCAAAAGACGCAGGGAATGGAAGTACCGCGCGCCGGGGCGAACCTCGGGGTACAGACCCGGTACGGTTTCCAGATTGTGATTGAAGACATCCGGCTTTGCCTGGACCACAATTTCCAGAACATCCGCATCGCATTTCAGAAAATCGGGCGTCAGTATCTCGATCGTGGTTTTGGGAGAGCGGTGCCGCACCGCGCGGATGGTCTGCGCAAAATGCTCGGCTCCACCATCGCTCAGATCATCCCGGTCGACAGAGGTGATAACCACATGGTTCAGGCCAAGTTTTTCGACCGCATGTGCCACCCGCCCAGGTTCAAAGGCGTCAAGGTCGTCTGGGCGGCCAGTAGCGATATTGCAGAATGTGCAGCCACGGGTACAAATCTCGCCCATGATCATCATGGTGGCGTGACCCTGACTCCAGCATTCGCCGACATTGGGGCATCCTGCCTCCTCGCAGACGGTGACCAGATTATTGTCGCGCATGATCCGGCGCGTATCTGCATAACCTTTGCCGCCGGGTGCCTTGACCCTGATCCAGTTCGGTTTCTTGGGCTGCGCATTATCCGGGCGGTGCGCTTTTTCCGGATGGCGCTGTTCGGGGATCTTCAGATCTCGCACGGGCAATTTTCCTGACTTTGGGTCAATCCTGTCGCTCATAACATAGACAGATGCGCAGTGTTACACCAGCGGCGCATAGCCGCTATGCAACGCCGCCGTGCATAAGCAAGAGCACGATTGCAAATTCCCGTTTTACCGCATGTTTTCAATGCCTAATGAGAAGAGATTATTAGTTCAAAATGCGGCGTTTCGTCGATTGAAGGTAGTTTGGAACTGTTTTAAGTCACAACAAAATCACAAGTGAATCACAGGAGCTTGACCATGAAATCCGGCGCAATTCTGCCCAACGTGACCTTTCACACCCGTGTCCGTGATGACTCAATCGAAGGACCAAACCCATTCCGTTGGGAAGACAAGTCCACCGCTGACTATTTTGCAGGAAAACGCGTGATCCTGTTCTCGTTGCCCGGTGCGTTCACGCCCACCTGCTCGACATATCAACTGCCCGGCTTTGAAAACGGGTATAGCGATTTCATTGCCCGGGGCGTCGATGAAATCTACTGCATGTCTGTCAACGACAGCTTTGTGATGAACAAATGGGCGCAAGATCAGGGCCTGACCAACGTAAAGGTCATTCCGGATGGATCGGGCGAGTTCACCCGCAAAATGGGTATGCTGGTTGACAAGGATAATCTGGGCTTTGGCATGCGGTCATGGCGCTATGCGGCCATCGTAAACGACGGCGTTGTCGAAGCTTGGTTCGAAGAACCTGGCCTGATGGATAACTGCCCAGAAGATCCCTATGGCGTGTCTTCGCCCGAAAACCTGATGAAACATCTTCAGGCAACGGCAGAGCCCGAACTGGCCTGAGTATCAACAAGACAAATAAAGGCCCGTTATGACGGGCCTTTTTTTGTGCCTTCAGCCAATCATGCGGTCGCGTTCAGCCTGATCCTGATAGTGGCGTTTCAGCCGCTGTAATGCGATCCGCAGAACAATCTTGCCGGATCGTGCAGACCAGCCCATACGCTTTTCCGCCAGTTCCAACCCTTCGAGATAGCAACAACACCGCAGGGCAACGTCACTTAGTCCGGGGCCAAGATCAGACAAGGCCCGCGCCACGCGATCCCGCGCATCGGATGACCCCTTTCCTCCGTGGCTTTCACTGTCATAACAGCCACGGCCACCAGCCGTAAGAAACCGGTCCCAGTTCTGTGAAACCTGTGGGCCAATCTGCGCCAATTCGAAATCTTCGCGCAAACGCTCTCCGGCGCTGACAAGCGATTCATCCAGAAAAGGCTTGCCATCGCGGTCACGCCTGCGTGCAAGGGCAACCAACGGGCTTTCCGTGGCGCTATAGCGAATGCGCTTGATCCGGTCAGCCGCCCCGGCCGACGTCTTAGACTGAAACAACGACTGGGCTTCGGCAAATCCAAATTCAGTCCCCACCCGCGCCTTGTTTTCCGCTTTCGCAATCAGGTGGCTCAGGGCCGTTCGGCCAGCTGCAGAAATCCGATACCGTGAAATACGACCGGGGTTATCGCAGGAAATCCAGTCCTTTAAGGCCAGAGCCTGAGCGATCTCGCAATCGACGACCGCGGTTCTGGTCGCTCCGGCGTTGCCGGTGTCGCGAACGACTACCGCTTTGTCCATTTCTTCAGCCACGGCAAGAACCGAACCGGTTTCACTCAGGCGGCGCAAAATGCGCAATGCTTCTCTTTCGAACGCTTCTTCCTGGGCAGCTTCATCCGCGATCACGACCGCGTCGCCTGCGTCATCGGACATGGAAAAATGTGTTTCTGCCAGCGATTGCAAAGCAGCATCCACCAATGGATCGTCACGGCGCATCTCGATACGCCGGATTTGCCGGAGGATGGTTGACGCATGGCAGCCTGCCGATCTCGCGATATCGCGGATCGAGCGTCCGGTTTCGGTATGAGCAAGGTATCTTTGCGCCCCCTCTGGAACCCATGCCGGAATGGTGAAAGCCATGTTGTTTTCCATGATTATTTGCCCTCGTCGACAAAACAAAATGTCACTTTTCGCCCTCGGATTGCGGGTTAACCAAATCTAACTAGAGGTCCATTCGTTACTCGTTCGTTAACCTCACAAGGCGCGAACCAGATTTGATTCAAAAAGATAAACAGTCGTGAAACCATCGTTCGGAGAGGCTGTCACGCAGGCAACACCCGCTTAGGTTGTGCATTTAATGGTCCCGTAAACCCTCAGACACAGGACACATAAGATGCAGGACCTGATGACAATGATCTCAACGCTTCACCGCCCACGCATGTTGGCAAGAGCCGCCAATTTCGGAGCGAGAGAGTACAACCGGGACAGGCATCTGCAACGTATTCTGGGATACGGATCATTGCCGGGTTCAGGTCAGGCCCTGCTGCGACTGATGGAGATGGAAAAAGAGGTAAATGAACTGCGCAAAGAAGATGATGCCGCATACTCTCTGGTCCGGCATCTCGACATTCTTATCGCGCTGTTGGGTGAGGCGCGGCTGTATCAGGCCAGCCGCGCCCCGGTCCTTCAGTAATCAGGAGAACGCATCCGGCAAGGAGGCCTTTTTCTCGGCGATATAGGCTTCCAGCGCTGCGGCTGTATCCGGTTCCATATGCGGTTGCTGGTAATTAGCCAGCAGGTGTTCAACCCGCGCAGAGGCCAGAGCCCGCGTATCACGCGCGCCTTCTTCCTGCCAGGTTTCATATGGCTTGTAGTCCAGCAGATCGGACTTCCAGAACGATTCCTTGAAGTTCGCCTGCGTGTGGGCACATCCTAGGTAATGCCCGCCCGGGCCAACTTCCCGGATCGCATCCATGGCCTGCGCGTTTTCGTCATAGGCCACGCCCTTGGCCAGCGAATGCAAAACACCCAACTGGTCGGCATCCATAACGAATTTCTCGAAGTCGGCCACCAGGCCGCCTTCCAGCCAGCCGCAGGCATGCAACATGAAGTTCACGCCAGCCAACAGTCCCATATTCAGCGAGTTCGCTGTTTCATAAGCCGCCTGCGCATCCGGAAGTTTCGAGCCACAGAACGATCCTGCGGACCGATAGGGCAAGTTCAGACGCCGCGCCAGCTGACCCGCGCCATAGGTGATATGCGCAGCTTCTGGTGTTCCGAAGGTCGGGGCACCTGAATTCATGTCGATCGAAGTCACGAATGCACCAAAGATCGCGGGTGCACCGGGACGGACGATCTGGCTGTACGCCACACCGGCAAGAACCTCGGCCAGAACCTGTGTCAAAGTACCGGCTACCGAGACCGGCGCCATCGCGCCGCCCACAATAAAGGGCGAGATGATGCAGGCCTGATTGTTACGTGCATAGACTTCCAGCGAGCCCATCATCACATCGTCGAATGTCATCGGCGAGTTGATGTTGGTCAGCGACGTCATCACCGTGTTTTGCTGAACGAACTCCTTGCCGAACAGGATTTCGCACATTTCGACCGAATCCTGCGCCCGGCTGGGATCGGTCACAGAACCCATGAAAGGCTTGTCCGACAGGGTCATGTGCGCCTTCAACATGTCCAGATGGCGCTTGTTCACCGGAATGTCGGTCGGCTCACACACAGTACCGCCCGAATGGTGCAACCACTTGGACATATAGGCGAGTTTCACGAACTTGTTGAAGTCGTCCATCGTCGCGTATCGACGGCCGCCCTGTGCATCGCGCACGAAAGGAGGGCCGTAAACCGGGGCCAGAACCATGTTTCGACCACCGATTACGACCGATTTCTCGGGGTTGCGGGCATGTTGGGTAAACTCGCTGGGCGCAGTTTTGATCAGCTCACGAGCCAGGCCACGCGGAATGCGCACGCGTTCACCGTCGATATCCGCGCCAGCGTCGCGCCAGCGTTCCAGAGCGGCAGGGTTATCAACAAAGTTAACACCGATCTCTTCCAACACGGTTTCCGCATTGTTTTCGATGATCTCCAGTGCCTCTTCATTGAGGATTTCGAAGTTCGGAATGTTGCGTTCGATGTATTTCGCGGTCTCGATACGAACTGCAGTCCGCTCGGCACGGCGGGCAGCGCCACCGCCACCTCTCGCCCTGCGCCGGGTGTTTGCCTCGGTCATGAGAAGATCCCGTGTTGTTGGTTAGATTGAGCGTTTGATACAGGTTTGCCGGAACGCAAGCATAGGGATTGCGGCACGTTGGGGGAAAAAGCGACATTGCCGTTCTGCAATCCCGCCAACGGGCTGCCATTGGGGATAATCGGATTTTGGAAAGTGCGGCCCAATTGTTACCGCACCTGTCTACTTCGGATCACGAACGGCGGGAAACACGAGTGCCGAAGGCCTGTGTGGCGATCTTCATCGAATCCCGCGCCGGAATCGGACCTCGCTCTTGCGAAATGTGCAGGCTTGCCCTAAGGCGCTGACATGACCCAGACATCCCACGACCGCCTTCTGATCATCGACTTCGGCAGCCAGGTTACGCAGCTTATTGCCCGCCGCCTGCGCGAACTGAATGTCTATTGCGAAATTCACCCTTACCAGAATGTCACGATGGATTTCGTGCGGGAAATGGCCCCGCGCGCCGTGATCTTCTCGGGCGGGCCGGACAGTGTGACGCGCGAAGGGTCGCCCCGTGCTCCGCAAGAGATTTTTGACTACGGCGTGCCGATTCTGGGCATCTGTTATGGCCAGCAAGTGATGATGCACCAGCTTGGCGGCAAGGTCGAAAGTGGCCATGGCACCGCCGAGTTCGGTCGGGCTTTTGTCACGCCAAAAGACGAACTGGAAATTCTGAAGGGCTGGTTTGACGACGGGGATGAACAGGTCTGGATGAGCCACGGTGACCACGTCAGTGAAATCGCGCCGGGATTTCAGGTCTTTGGCACATCGCCTAACGCGCCCTTTGCGATCACAGCCGATCCAGCGCGCCATTTCTATGCCGTGCAGTTCCACCCCGAGGTGCACCACACGCCCAAGGGCGCGAAGCTGTACGAGAACTTCGTCAAGCTGGCCGGTTTCAAGGGCGACTGGACCATGGGGGCCTATCGCGAGGAGATGATCCGCAAGATCCGCGAGCAGGTTGGTGACAAGAAGGTCATCTGCGGTTTGTCGGGCGGCGTTGACAGCTCGGTCGCGGCGATCCTGATCCACGAGGCGATTGGAGACCAGTTGACCTGCGTCTTCGTTGACCACGGGCTGTTGCGCAAGAACGAGGCGACAGAAGTCGTCGGCATGTTCCGCGACAACTACAATATCCAACTGATCCACGCGGACGAATCCGAACTGTTCCTTGGCGAGCTTGAAGGGCAAAGCGACCCGGAGACCAAACGCAAGATCATCGGCAAACTGTTCATCGACGTGTTCCAGAAACACGCCGATACCATTGAAGGGGCCGAGTTCCTGGCCCAGGGAACGCTTTATCCGGATGTAATCGAATCGGTGTCATTTTCGGGCGGTCCTTCTGTAACCATCAAATCGCACCACAATGTCGGTGGCTTGCCGGAAAAGATGGGCCTGAAACTGGTCGAACCCCTGCGAGAGCTGTTCAAGGATGAGGTTCGCGCGCTTGGCCGTGAACTTGGCCTTCCGCAGAGTTTCATCGGGCGTCACCCCTTCCCCGGCCCCGGTCTGGCAATCCGCTGCCCTGGTGAAATCACACGTGAAAAGCTGGGTATTTTGCGGGAAGCCGATGCAATTTATATCGACCAGATCCGTAAACACGGCCTCTATGATGACATCTGGCAGGCTTTTGTCGCCATCTTGCCAGTGCGCACCGTAGGCGTCATGGGTGATGGACGCACCTATGACTATGCCTGTGCCCTGCGGGCCGTAACATCTGTCGATGGCATGACCGCGGACTACTACCCGTTCAGCCATGATTTCTTGGGCGAAACGGCAACGCGGATCATCAACGAAGTCAAAGGCATCAACCGGTGCACCTATGACATCACATCGAAACCACCCGGCACCATCGAGTGGGAATAACCGGTGGGTATCTGCGTAAAACTTAACTGATTGAGCTGCAAAACGTCCTTCTCATTCAAGCTATTGTTCAGGGCAGTCATCTATACGACCTTGAATCTGGTGCACCTTCGACGTTTGAATGGCCGGGCAAACCTAGCCTGCTTATCATAAGCTCTTGGCCTTGCGGTCTTTTGGCCGCGCGGCTACGCGACGAACCTGAGGGACGCCCGAAATGAGCCATGCGCAGAAAGACGTGTTGAAGGCCGGTCTTTGGATGACGGGTGCGATCGCCTCATTTTCATCCATGGCGGTTGCAGGGCGTGAGCTGAGTTCTGCGCATGATACCTTTGAAATCATGATGTATCGCAGCATCGTGGGGTTCGTCGTTGTTGCAACAGTCCTGACTTTAACTCGCAACTGGCATCAGGTTTCAGCCGAACGGCTGGGGTTGCACGCCCTACGAAACACTTTACATTTTACAGGGCAAAATCTCTGGTTCTACGCCGTTGCAGTGGCTCCTTTGGCACAGGTTTTCGCGCTGGAGTTCACTCAGCCGCTTTGGGTGATCCTGCTCTCGCCGCTGTTTCTGAACGAACGGTTGACCCCGCTCCGGTTGATAGCGGCGCTAATTGGGTTTTCAGGGGTTCTGATCGTCACGCGCCCAGGCGCTGCCCCGTTGAGCCCCGGCTTAATAACAGCGGCGGCATCCGCGGTATTCTTTGCTTTTACAACGATTACCACTAAGAAGCTCACGCGTTTTGCCAGCATTGGGTGTATCGTTTTCTGGCTGACTGCAATGCAAACGGTCCTTGGGGCCACAGCCGCTGGCATCGACGGTCAGATTGTGCTTCCGACAATGCAAACCGCGCCCTACTTGATTCTGGTTGGGTTGGCGGGTTTGCTGGCGCATTTTTGCATTACCAATGCCCTGTCTATCGCCCCGGCAACCGTCGTCATTCCCTTTGATTTTGCACGCCTTCCGACAATCGCGGTGATCGGAATGATCCTCTATCACGAGCCCATCGACCATTGGGTGCTGATCGGCGCCGCTATCATCTTTGCAGGCATTTTCCTGAACATCTGGTCCGAAAATCGTAACAGTTTAGCAACAGTTCAGAACTGTAGTGGCAACAAGTAACGCACCGTCACCAGTTGACCTTAAACTAACTGAAAAGAAAGTATCGCGCATTACACACGAGTAGGCGCTGGACTCACTCAATTCTTCGCCAGGCAAATACTCGAAAAAGTTCGGGAGGACAGAATGAAAACAACACTACTCGCAACGTGCGCTTTGTGCGTTGGAGCAACGGCTGGTTTTGCAGGCGGCCTGGACCGCAGCGGTCAGGGTATCAACCTGATCTTTGAAGAAGGCTCTGCAGTTCAGTTTCGGTTGGGGTATACCGACCCAAGCGTGACCGGTACGATGCCAGACGTTTTTGGCACAAATGGTGGCCAACCCGTTGATTCAGGTGAAGTTGCGAACGACTTTTTTACACCGCACTTGGGGTACAAAACGGCGCTTACAGAAAAGCTTGATTTCGCCATCATGTATGATCAGCCCTTCGGTGCCGATATTCAGTACGCGAGCACGTATCCCTTGTCTATCAACCCAATTCCCGGCGGTCGAACCGACAGCCTGAGGGCGACAGCGGATACAGATGCCATCACAGCGCTGCTGCGCTACAAATTCGATGGCGGGTTCAGTGCGATCGGTGGTATTCGCGCGCAGCGCGTCAAGGCCTCGATAACTGTTCCCATTACCGCAGGCTATCAGGTGGATACCAGCGCTGATACCGCATTTGGGTATGTTGTTGGTGTCGCCTGGGAAAAACCCGAAATCGCAGCACGTGTATCGCTGACTTATAACTCCAAGATCAGCCACGACCTTTCGCAGACAGAATCGCTCAATCCGCCTCCTATCCCACCAATTCCGCCGGGGACTGTGGCAACGTTCAACACCACAAGTGAGATTGAAACACCGCAGTCAATCAACTTGGATTTCCAGACCGGTGTGGCGCCCAAGACATTGTTGTTTGGCTCGATCCGTTGGGTCGACTGGCCACAGCTTGTGTATAACCCGCCAAACTATCCGCCGACCACGAACCTGGTTGACTATGACGAAGCCACCTTCACCTACTCTCTGGGTTTGGGCTATCAGTTCTCGGAAGAGTTTTCTGGTGCTGTGACACTGGGCTACGAATCTTCCCAAGGTACGCCGGTGTCGAACCTCGGCCCGACAGATGGGTTCTGGAGCATCGGTCTGGGTGGCACCTATTCTCTTGAGAATGCCAAAATTTCCGGTGGTGTACGTTACACGGATATCGGAGATGCCACCGCGAATGGCGCCGGTCCGGCGGCACGTGGTACATTCACAGGCAACAGCGCCTGGAGCGTTGGTTTCCAGATCACATACGCTCTGAACTGATCTGAGTATCATATGTTCCTACAAAGCCTCGCAGTTTCTGCGGGGCTTTTTCGCATGAACCGGGTCGCCGTTGGTTAACTTCAATGAAACAGTGCCCGTATGGATGCACAAAAACACCTCTCTCTTCGCGCCTGGGCCGAGCTTTTGTTGCTTGGACTGATCTGGGGCGCCTCCTTTGTTTCCATCCGGGTCGCTCTGGACACGCTTCCCGTGATGACGTCGGTTTTGCATCGCACATTCTGGGCCATGCTTGTCTTGTGGCTGGTGATTTGGATCAAGGGGATCAAGGTGCCGCGCTCGCCCGGTATCTGGGGCGCTTTTTTGGTCATGGGGCTATTGAACAACGTCATCCCCTTTAGCCTGATGGCTTGGGGGCAGCTGTACATTGACACGGGTCTGACGGCGATCCTGAACGCGGCGACTGCGATCTTCGGCGTTCTGATTGCAGCACTGTTTTTTCGCGACGAACGATTGACAAAGACCCGGCTACTGGGTGTCTGCTTGGGCTTTCTTGGTGTCTCAATCGCGATCGGAGTGCAGAATTTCTTGAATTTCAGCCTGCAAAGCACCGCTCAGATTGCAGTGTTGACCGGAACAGTTTCCTACGCATGTGCCGCGGCTTGGGCGAGGCAAACGTTATCGCACCTTTCCCCAG
Source organism: Ruegeria sp. O6 (assembly GCF_056535045.1). Taxonomy (NCBI): domain Bacteria; kingdom Pseudomonadati; phylum Pseudomonadota; class Alphaproteobacteria; order Rhodobacterales; family Roseobacteraceae; genus Ruegeria; species Ruegeria sp. O6. Next base: position 527,773 of record NZ_JBQERM010000001.1, read on the forward strand.
TGATTGCCGCCGCCGGTATGCTGACGGCTTCGACAGTGCTGGTATTACCAATAACACTAGCAGTTGATGGAATACCCAGCTTGGCGTTACCCGCGATAACCTGGGCGGCCATCGGGTATTATGCGATAGTCGCAACGGCCGGCGCATATCTGCTTTACTATCGGGTTTTGGCAATGGCCGGCAGTGGCAATCTGATGCTGGTGACGCTTGTCATACCCCCGGTCGCTATTGTTCTGGGCGCATTGCTGCGCGAAGAGTCCCTGTCCCCAAACGCCTTTCTGGGCTTTGCCGTTCTGGCGATTGGCCTTTTGGTTCTGAATCGTTCGTCCCGGCCCAATTGACGCCGTGCGCTGCCCGATTTAGCTAGGGCAAAAAGGACAGCGCAAAATGATCTACACCTCAGCCAATGACTGGCGCACCGCAAGCCGCAAGAAAGTGCTGTTCTTTGGCATGTCAGGATTAGGCAAGACCTACGTATCCAACATCCTCAGAGATTCCGGGAACTGGTTCCACTACTCGATCGATTACCGGATCGGAACGCGCTATATGGGCGAGTACATCACCGACAATGCCAAGGCCGAGGCCATGAAAGTTCCGTTCTTGCGTGAACTGCTGTTGTCGGATTCGATCTATATCGGTTCGAATATTTCATTCGCCAATCTGACACCTGTTGCTGCTTATCTGGGCAAGCCGGGAAACCCCGATCTGGGCGGCTTGGACATGCCGGAATACCGCCGCAGGCAGGAACAGTTTCGCTTGGCCGAAATTCATGCGCTGCTGGACACCGAATACTTCATCGACCGCGCCGAGCGTCTGTACAAATATCCTCACTTTATCTGCGATACGGGCGGATCCATCTGCGAGTGGGTGGATCCCAAAGACCCAAGGGATCAGGTTTTGTCCGAACTCGCGCGGCACACCCTCATGATCTGGCTGAAGGGTGACGAGGGTCATACGGCCGATCTTGTGCGCCGTTTCGACAAGGCCCCAAAACCCATGTCCTATCAGGCCGATTTCCTGACCCGTTCCTGGACAGAGTATCTGGATCAACACGGCTGTGCAGAGACCGAGGTCAACCCCGATGATTTTGTCCGCTGGACCTATGCACAAGCCCTGGCCCATCGTCAGCCCCGGTACGAGGCGATGGCAAAGAACTGGGGCGTGACGATTGATGCCAATGACATCGGCAAGATCCGCGATGCGGCCGATTTCGATGAGTTGATCGAACGTACCCTTGAGGCCAGACGCAATAACGCCTAACTACCAGTTTTCCCTAATCTCTTCGAAGTCAGACACATGCCCATCAAAATCCCCTCAGATCTGCCCGCTTTCGACGTCCTGAACAAAGAGGGCGTTATGGTCATGTCCGAGGATCAGGCAATGCGTCAGGATATTCGCCCCCTGCGCATCGGGTTGCTGAATCTGATGCCGAAGAAGATTCAGACGGAAAACCAGTTTGCGCGCCTGATCGGCGCAACCCCGTTGCAGATCGAACTGTCTTTGATCCGTATGACGGAACACCAGACAAAAACCACCGCCGCCGAGCATATGTCCGAGTTCTATCAGCCTTTTCAGGAGGTCAAGGACCATAAATTTGATGGCCTGATCATTACTGGCGCGCCAATCGAGCATCTGGAATTTGGTGACGTCACCTATTGGGATGAAATCAGCGAAATCTTTGACTGGACTCAGACAAACGTACATTCAACCTTTGGAGTTTGTTGGGGCGGGATGGCGATGATCAACCATTTTCATGGTGTCCGAAAACACATGCTGGATGCCAAGGCCTTTGGCTGTTTCCGTCACCGCAACCTGAACCCTGCATCACCTTTTTTGCGTGGGTTCTCAGACGATTGCGTTATCCCAGTCAGCCGCTGGACGGAAATGAAACAAGATGAGATCGACGCCGCGCAGGGTTTGACGACCCTGCTGGGCAGCGACGATGTAGGCCCTTGTCTGGTCGAGGATCCCAGCCACCGCGCGCTGTATATCTTCAACCATTTTGAATATGACAGCGACACGCTGAAACAGGAGTATGATCGCGACGTCGCCAATGACACGCCCATCAACGTGCCGATCAACTACTATCCGGATGATGACCCATCCAAGACACCTCAAAACCGTTGGCGCAGCCACGCGCATCTTCTTTACGGAAACTGGATAAACGAAATCTATCAGACTACGCCTTTTGATATGAGCAAAATTGGCCGCTAAGAACTTGATATCCTTTGGCCTCATCATTCTGGGCCTTGCCGTTGTGACTGCGTGGCGCAGCGCCCGGAACGAAGCACAGGCAGAAGTGGCTTTCCCACCCGAAGGTCAGATTCTTGATGTCGACGGGATCGCCGTTCATGCGGTTGTCATGGGGAAAGGGCCAGATGTGGTCCTTCTTCACGGCTCAAGCGGCAACACCCGCGACATGACCTTTGCGCTGGCACCCATTCTGGCGGAAAACTACCGCGTCATCGTTTTTGACCGGCCCGGCCTGGGGTTTTCAGAAAGTTTCAACCCAGACGGTGAAACGATCACGGAGCAAGCGGATATCCTGCAAAAAGCTGCTGCCCAACTTGGGGCGGAAAAGCCTGTCGTTGCGGGCCAAAGCTATGGTGGTTCAGTGGCACTTGCATGGGCGGTCACAAGGCCCGAGGATCTCTCGGCGCTTGTTTTGATCGCACCTGCTGCCATTCCGTGGGAAACGCCGCTGGATGGGTTTAACCAATTGGCATCTACCACGGTCGGCAACGCGCTCGCCCTGCCCCTGATCTCTTCCTTCGTGCCCGATTGGTACGTGGCACGGGCATTGGACACTGTATTTGCGCCTCAATCGACCCCCGCTGGATACGCCGAACATTTCGGACCCGGCCTGACCATCCGGCGCAGTTCCATGCATGCAAATGCCAAGCAACGGGCCAATCTATTGGATGAGATAACCCAATTGCAGCCGAAATACGGTGAGATTTCAGTGCCAACCGAAATCGTTCACGGCACCGCCGACGACACTGTCGGCCTCGAGTGGCATTCCCGACGTCTGATCCAGCAAATCCCGCAGGCCGAACTGGTCGCGTTACCAGGGATCGGTCACATGCCGCAGGTTGTCGCAGCGCCCGAGGTTGCCTCCGCAATTGATCGTGCAGCGCGGCGTGCAGGTTTGCGTTAATCCAAGCTCTAATCCATAGTCGGATATGGGTTTTATCGTGAGGTGACATATGGCCCGGACCGAAAAAGGTTCTATAGAGAAGTATTTTCAGGAAAGCGCGCCCAAAGCTGTGCGGGATGAGATCGAGAATTCGAAGAAAGGCGAAATCCTGAACCCGACCTACCCGTATAGCGAGAAGATGAAGACCAAGGACTATGATGAGCAGATGGAACTGCTCCAGATCGAGCTGGTCAAAATGCAGTCTTGGGTCAAGGACACGGCGCAACGGATCGCCATCATCTTCGAAGGCCGCGATGCCGCCGGCAAGGGCGGAACGATCAAACGGTTTCGCGAAAACCTGAACCCACGCGGCGCGCGCAATGTGGCGCTCAGCAAACCCTCAGAAACTGAACGCAGTCAATGGTACTTCCAGCGCTACATCCCTCACCTGCCTGCCGCTGGCGAGATCGTGTTCTTTGACCGCAGCTGGTACAATCGCGGCGTGGTCGAGAACGTCTTTGGTTTCTGCACCCAGGAAGAGCGCGAGCGGTTCTTTCGTCAGGTTCTGCCGCTTGAAACGGGTCTGGTCAATGATGGCATCAAACTCTTCAAGTTCTGGCTCAATGTCGGGCGGGCTGAGCAGCTGAACCGCTTTCTGGCCCGTGAAACCGACCCCTTAAAGCAATGGAAACTCAGCCCTATTGACGTGGCTGGGTTGGACAAGTGGGACGAATACACACAATCGATTTCAGAAACTCTGACCCGGTCACATTCAGACATATCTCCTTGGACAATTGTCCGGTCGGACGACAAGAAACGCGCCCGTCTTGCAGCAATTCAAACGGTTCTGCACACGCTGGACTATGATGAGAAGGACGCAAAAAGCATTGGCGACATTGATCCCCTGATCTGCGGTGGTCCGGATGTCTGGGACGCCTAGGTTGCGTTTTCACCCTGCCCGGCCAAGGATTTCAAGGGCAAGCGTTGGACGACCGTGTGTATTTGGTCTATCCCCTTGTCTTCCAATACCTAATCAAAGAACCTGAGGCCGGGATGTCGAAACGCGGTTATCATCACGGAAACCTAAAGCAAGCCCTGATCGAGGCAGCCTTGTCCCTGATCGAAGAAAAGGGGCCGACAGGTTTTACGTTATCTGAAGCCGCCAAAACCGCTGGCGTAACACCCGCCGCTGTCTATCGCCATTTTGAAGGGCGCGAAGACCTTATCGCCGAAGCTGCACGGCAAGGGTTCGAGATGTTCGCGGACCTGATGCAATACGCTTATGACAAGGGCCAACCCTCTGCCCTTGCCGCCTTCGAGGCAACCGGGCGGGCCTATCTGGCTTTTGCGCGGAAGAACCCCGGCCATTACATCGCCATGTTCGAAAGTGGAATTTCGTTGAATCGCACCCCCGAACTATCAATGGCCGCCAATCGGGCCAAATCGGTTCTTGAAAAAGCCGCCGACGACCTGTCACAACATATTCCACCTGAAAAGCGCCCGCCCGCGTCGATGTTCAGCGCACATATCTGGGCGATGAGCCATGGTGTGGTTGAATTATACGCGCGCAATACCGGCGCGACGTCTCCCTTCCCCCCGGAAGACCTGCTGGAAAGCGGCATTGGAATCTACCTGCGAGGGCTGGGTCTGATCCCGCAGGACGACTGACACCTGTCAAAAAGTTCGGCTGCTTTGCGGTAAGCTCAGCCCGGACGTTACGTTGATCAGATTCATCTCGCCCATTCCCTTTATGTCAACACGTCCCAGGTCCGAGACCTGAAATTCGTCAATCAGGGCGTATTTCATCTCTTCCGGCGCAACGATTTTCATAGGATTGGCGAAAATTTGCAGTCGGGACGCGATATTTACCGCCGGACCGAAAACGTCGTAGACGTATTTCTGAATACCCACCACAGACCCGACCGCGGCCCCCATGCCCAAACCGATCCGGGCCTGCCATTTGTGCGGGTGGCTTTCGTTCCGGCGTTCGAGATAACGCAGGAAACGTACCGCGCAATGGGCCACTGCCGTCGCGTGATCGGGTGTCGGGTCAGGCATGCCTGAGACCGCAAGATATGCGTCACCTATTGTTTTGATCCTTTCACACCCGAATTGCTCAACGATCCTGTCAAACGCTGTGAAAATGTCGTTCAACTCGCTCAGGGTCACTGTCGGGTCGGTCTTGGCCGCGAAATCAGTGAATCCCACAAAGTCCAGCATAACAACAGACACCTGCTTGTAGAGCTGCGGAGTGACAACACCGAAGGTTTTGAACTCTTCATAAACGGCCCGTGGCATCAAGTTCAGAAGCAGCCGTTCAACCCGCTCTTTCTCGCGCTCCAGCTCTCGCGTGTTGCGTTCGACCATGGTGGAATAGCTGTCGATCATGCTTTCCAGCTCGCGAATGCGCGTGATGTTCTGGCATTCGACAATCAGAACCTGCTCGGACAGCCCTTTGGCCAACGAAACTGCGACTGCAAAGATCAAGGTCCGCCGCTTCGGCTTGATTTGCAATTCAACCGAATATCTCAAGCCCGATTGCTTGACGTCTTCCAATTCTTTGGGATCAAGGGCGGGAAGAATGTCCGTAAGAGTACTGCCGTTCTCGGGGGTTCCAAACCACTCCGAAAACGGCCCGTTATGAAAAACGAACTGAAGATCCGAGGCGCGCACCACGGCAATGCCGACACCGATGGCGCGTAACAGCTGTTCGTTTATTGCATGAATGCTCATGCCGCGTTTCGGGCGACGATAATTGAACGCTTCCCTTCAATTGCAGCCAGCGCGGTTTTGATATCCTGATCGGACATACCATGCACGCTCAGCGCTTCGCCAAACAGCTCAGCCATCACATCAAATTCGTCGTGTGAAATACTCAGATGCCTGTGTACGGCTTCGATCCTGTCATCACTGAATGACGCCGGTCCGCCAATCAGGGACGATACAAACTTCGTCTGATGATCAATCAACCGCGGCATATCAATATCTTCAAAATAATGGCCGATGTCATCCGAATCCAACGCCATTTCATAGAAGGTCATCACGACACGGCTGATTGTTTTGAAGCCACCGTATTTATCATAAAGCGTTTGCGCCACACGAAAACCCAAGAGTTACCGAACAAAAACACTGTAATTCTATATCAAATGGACATTTTTGTTAATGTTTATGGTATTTTTTTCGTTTTCCGGCTTAACGCGCGTTCATTTTAGGAAAAGCAAAAGTGTCCGGGATTTAAAATCCTGCGCTTTCGAAGACCCGGCGTGGTACACGAAACCAAGTTGTACACAGCCAAGACGCCGGGGCTGGTTTGGGTTTCTGTCTAAGGGGGTAATGGCGGAGAGACAGGGATTCGAACCCTGGAGACGGTTCCCCGCCTACACACTTTCCAGGCGTGCGCCTTCGACCACTCGGCCACCTCTCCGTGCCGGCGATGTTTGGACCAATGTCATGAGATTTGCAAGGCCCCAAATCGGTGAAATCACCGGAAAGGATCAATTAAATCCGGTAGTCTACCCAGAGCGTCAAGCGACCAGAAACGCGACCTTTCAGCTGTCGGACTGGTCGTCAGATTTCATCGCCCGCGTCAGGGTCCAGATCAGATTCTGTCAGTTCAACTGGCTTTCCTGCCGTTGAATCGGTTGTGTTCTGTTTGGGCGCAAGGCCTGCCTCTTTAACCTTGTTCGAGGTCTGCAAAGCTTCGGGATTGCGCAACCAGATATCACGCTGTGCAAACGGCACCTCGATACCCGCTTCCAGAAAGCGCCGATTGATCTCGTGGTTCATGTCGGATTTGACGGATAAAACCCAGTTCACATCCCGTAGGATCGCTCTGATCTCGAAATCCAACGCATCCGCTCCAAATCCCTGAAACACTACACTGGGCGCCGGGTTGGCCAGAACCATCGGGTGGTTGTTTGCGACCTCGCCCAGAATGGTCTCGACCAGCCGTGTATCTGTTCCGTAGGCGACACCGACCGGTACAATCACCCTACCGATGGTATTGCCACGTGTGTAGTTGGTGACGACGCCGCTGATCAGGTCCGAGTTTGGAATGATCACATCCGTTCTGTCGAACGTCTCGATCCGGGTCGATCGGACGGAGATGTCACGCACGTAGCCCATCATCCCGTTCACATCTATCCAGTCACCCTTGGAGATCGGCCGTTCGACCAGAAGGATGATGCCGGACACGAAATTAGACACAATCGTTTGCAGGCCAAAGCCAATACCGACAGACAGTGCACCAGCGACAATTGCCAGCGACGACAGATCAAACCCCGCGACCATGATCGCTGCCAACGCAGCCAGAAAGATCCCGATATACCCAGAGCCAGCGACAATCGCATTCTGCCCGCCCGGATCGATGCTGGTTTTGGGCAACAGCGAGTTGCGCAACCCGCTTTGCAACAACCGTGTCAGCGTATATCCGATTGCGAAAACAGCGATAAATGTCAGGAAATTGCTGGGCGAGATCATGACACCGCCGATGTCAAAGCCAAGCAGCAGACGTGACCACACCTCAAGCAGGTCCGTTTCGCGCGCGCCCCAGTATATCGCCAGAACAGGCAGCGCGACGATGGCGAGTGCAAAGCCCACCAGGACCGAAAAAAGAGAGTCGCGCGCAGCGTCGCCCTGCCCTGTGATCCATCCGTATATCTGACTGACGAACCGTTGGAAAATCGCCAGAGCGGCAATCAGAACCAGCGTTTTTACCGCCGGAAACACGATCGCTTCGGCCGCATTGGTATAGCCGGCCAGTGCCAGTACGGGTGTTGCGATCCCCAGCAGGAACATGGCCTTGCGCAGGAATTCCAACAACTGGCTGAATCCGGCGGCCCGGGTAGACGCCGTCTGGTCCAGCAGGCGGTCGTTCGTTCTGATCTGCCGCACGCGGAGCAAAAGCAATGCCGTTCCAACAATCACGGGAAAGCTGATCACCGCACGAGTCGCATCCGAGACGTTTTCGATCTGCTGAAACAGAAGCGCCAGTTCGTGCAGGATCAACATCAAAGCCAACAGATCAATGTATATCCGCAATTCGGTAATCCGAGCAGCAGACAGGCGCTTGAATCCTTGTGAAGCGCCAATCACGTAAATCTGTCGGCCAATCCAGTCGTAGAAGAAGGCAATTGCCGCCCAGTAGGGGATTTTTTCCAGCAACAAACTGCCTCGCAGACCCGGAATACCCGAAAGACTGATTGCGGCGATGGCGGCAACGACACCGATCCATGGCAACAGAATCCGCAACAGAGAAATGATGAAGGACCAAACACCAGTGCCCGCTCCGCCCAGCAACCTCAGATAGTCGCCGCCCCGTTCGGACCAACGTTTGCCGAAGATCAGTAAAACCGCGGCCAGGATCACCAGAAACAAGATTCCCAAGCCACGATCACGGATACGTTCTTTCACTACGTCCGAACGCAGGTTGGTAATTGTTTCATTTGTCAGGCTCTGAAGCGCCTCTTTTACGTCTTGCCAAGCAGGTCCCCAATATACGGGGTTGATCGGTGACGGCCCGCGCTCAAAGAATTGTTTTGTCTGCCGCGTCCGGATGATCCGATCGATTTCACTGATCAATCCATTTGCGCGGGTATAAGCTTCTTCGGAAATGATGCGCGGCACCCGCAAACTGTTGAGCTGCTCATTAAGATGAGTTCGCAATTTAGCGATGTCTTCAGGTTCGGCCGCGTCCCCTTCGGGTTTTGGACCAAGCGCCTTGATCTGGCTTTCCAGCGTTGCGATACGGTCTGTGTTGGCGCTGCGTGCCTTGTTAAAGTCCTCTCGGTAACCGTTTATTTCAGAACGTAAATTCTCAAACGCAGCGTTTGACGCACGGTTCGCTTCAATCACGGACTCGGCACGGTCAGCCGTTTTTATCCAGCCCCGGTAATACTCACTTTGCCTGTCGGTCAGCTGCGCGACAGCACCGCCTGCGAGCCCGACAAGACACAGGAATACCAGTGTCAGAAACAGGCGAACCTGCCTCGGCATCACACGTCCTCGAAAACGCCGGGAATGCTGCGCGGTGCTTCAGTCATCCAATCCGGCACCGGCAATTCTTTCTCGCGCAGGAAATCCGGGTTGAACAGCTTGGACTGATACCGCGTGCCATAGTCGCAAAGGACAGTCACAATCGTGTGGCCCGGCCCCATTTCTTTGGCCAGACGCACGGCGCCCGCCATGTTGATCGCGGTTGACCCGCCCATGACCAGCCCCTCGTCACGGAGCAGGTCAAAGATATAGGGCAACGCCTCGGTGTCAGTGATCTGATAGGAATGATCCGGCGTGAACCCTTCCAGGTTCTTTGTTATCCGAACCTGTCCGATACCTTCGGCAATCGATCCTCCCTCCATCGCGATTTCACCGGTGGTGTAGTAAGAGTAGAGACCCGCACCCATAGGATCGACCAGACCGATTTTCACACCCTTGGGCTGCAACGCTTCGGCAACCCCGGCCAACGTACCGCCCGACCCGACAGCACAGATAAACCCGTCGACCTTACCGTCTGTTTGTTCCCAGATTTCGGGCCCTGTGGTTTCAACATGGGCCTGACGGTTCGCCACGTTGTCAAACTGGTTGGCCCAGATTGCCCCATTGGGTTCCGTCTGCGCCAATTCCTCGGCCAAACGCCGGGAATAATGCACGAAATTGTTGGGATTGCGATAAGGTGCAGCCGGAACTTGAACCAGTTGTGCACCGGCCAGCCGCAGCATGTCTTTCTTTTCTTCCGACTGGGTTTCCGGGATCACAATCACGGTCTTGAACCCCATTGACGCCCCCACCAGCGCCAGACCAATACCGGTATTGCCGGCGGTGCCTTCCACAATGGTGCCACCGGGCTTCAAATCGCCCCGCGCAATGGCATCACGGATAATATAGAGTGCAGCACGGTCCTTGACGGATTGACCGGGGTTCATGAATTCGGCTTTGCCGAGAATTTCGCAACCAGTTTCTTCACTGATGCGGCGCAGCCGGATCAGCGGTGTTTTTCCTACTGCGTCAGCAAGATCTCGTGCAATGCGCATGATGGCCCCTTGTCGTTTTGTACCATCGAAGATTTACAGCCGCACCGCCGCGACCACAAGCGGGATAGTCACCCGCGCAATCTGTCCCGGTGGCGGGCCAGCCAATAAGCCAGAGACACCAATTGTAGATCCTTAAAAACATGGCGATCCGTCATGTCTATGAATTCGTCGAACGGCAGGATTTGACTGCGGATGTCTTCACCTTCTGTGTCCAGGCCACCGGTGATTGTGGTGTGCGTCAACTCACCCAGACCAACATAAAGATACATGAACCCGGTGGAAGATCCGCTCGAGGTGTAGGCACCGCCAGCATATTCCAGCCTGTCAAAACGAATACCCGCCTCCTCCATCGCCTCTCGATGCGCGGCCTGTTCGGGTGTCTCACCCGGATCAATCATCCCGGCCACCGCTTCCCAAAGCCAGGGTTCCGGATCGTTGTTCAGGAAAACCGGTGGTCTGAACTGTTCCACGATCAAAACGGTATCGCGGACCGGATCATAGGGCAGAACGCCGACCGCACTACCCTGCAACAAGCTTCCACGGCGCAGTACCGGCCCCATGCTGCCGTCATGCCGCCGATGTTGCAGATCGATTTCCTCCATCCCGAAATAATCAAGATACACCCGGTCATGGCGATGCACGATCACGTCTTTTGCAATGTCCCGCGGATCACCGGTTCTCCGCTGCCCGGCCATAATCTTTGACCAGGCACGCGTTTGAGTGGCGCGAATACTGCGGGCCAAGATCCGGGGATCAACCTTCCCGAAATAGGCCATCTCTTCCTCAGCGGCGAGCGTTGTAAGTTCGCCCAATCTGTCCGCCCAGTCCTGAAGCGACCACAAATCACCCGGTCTCCAGGCATCAGGGGCAGGAAAAAAGACCTGCGCTTCGGCCTCGGTCCCGTCTTCCAATTCGACCTTCAACGGCTTCAGATCATAGTCGAATGACCCTTCGTAATAATCAAGCCTGGCCAGATCCACAGACGACAATTCCTGCACCAGTACACCTTCGGCACTGGCACCTTCCATTTCCAGGATCATTGGGAAATCCTGCCCCTGAACAGAATGGACAGCATGGCCTCGAAGTTGGGCGGGCCGCGCTTTGGTTTTGCTCAGAGGATGACCAAGAACGCGTTCCAACAACGGCAAGTGTCGCAGCGTTCCATAAAAAAACAAATCAGACAAAGTCGATCTCTCTTGTCGGGAAACGGATCAGCGCCATGATCGGGCGGCCTGTTCTGTGGCCAGTCCCGATACAACAGCCCCAATCAGGAATGCAATCAGGATTTCCGGGTAAATCAACAGCTTACCGTACTCAATCCCGATCTTGAAAATGGCCAGAATGGCCTCAAATGGGCCACCGTAACGATTGCGCATGGCAAGCCGGAACATTTCGTAACAGCCCTGCACGAACAACGCCCAGAAAATCAGCGAGGCGACACCAGTCAGACCGTTATTGATCCCAGCAGTCCAGCCGCGCCCTGCACGCTTGCCCATGATTCCCCACCCGCATACCGCGCCAAGGCCCATGTTAACCAGGGTAAAGTACCCGTAATCCTTACCTTCTTCACCGTTTTCGATAATCATGCCAGAGACAATGAATGCCAGCACGATGAGACAAACGGCGGCTACAAGACGCGAGGCAGTGGGCATGTTACGGTCCGTCAGTTAACTTGCTTTGATACGGTGATCTGTGTCACATCGCAATTGCGCGTGTCAAAGGCTGCGCCACAGGCAGTCAAATAATAATTCCACATGCGGCGAAAACGCTCATCAAAGCCGAGGTCTGCGATCTGTTCCCATTTTGCATTGAACGTCTCATACCACCGCCGCAGCGTCAGGTCGTAACTTTTGCCGAATTCTTTCGACTTCACCACATTCAAACCCGCCTGATTGATCTGCTGCCGTAGGATCGTGGGCGACGGAAGCATTCCACCCGGAAATATGTATTTCTGAATGAAATCAACACCGTTCTTGTAATAATCCCAGCGGTGGTCACCTACGGTTATGATTTGCAAGGTCGCTTGCGCCCCTGGCTTCAGCCTCTCACGAACGGTTTCAAAATAAACCGGCCAGTATTTTTGACCCACCGCCTCGAACATCTCGATTGAGGCTATGCCATCATATTGTCCACGCTCGTCGCGATAGTCCTGCAACTTGAATGTCACTTGATCTGAAAGCCCTGCTTTTTCAATACGTTCATTAGCAAACTTGAACTGTTCCTCACTAATCGTAAGGCCGGTTACATGCAAACCCCGCTCTTTCGCGGCATATTCGGCAAAACCGCCCCAACCGCATCCGATTTCCAGAATGTGGTCACCGGGTTTGGCCCCCATTTCATCGACAAGGCTGGCATATTTGGCAGTTTGCGCCTTCTCAAGACTTTCTTGCCCGGTCTCAAAAATGGCGCTGGAATAAGTCATCGTGTCATCCAGCCACAAACCGTAGAAGTCGTTACCCAGATCATAGTGGTACGAGATATTCTTTTTCGCCTGCGTCCGGCTATTGCGATGAAGCCAGAACCGCAGCCGTTCATAGGCCTGGACAAGGAACTTTCCAGTAAACCCGTCATAGACGGTTTCGGACCCCAAATGGACAAGATCCATGAATGAGCGCAGATCAGGCGTGCTCCAATGTCCTTCAAGGTAGGCATCAGAAAACCCCAGCTCGCCTTCGCGGATCAGACGGGCAAAAACATCTCCGTCGTGGATATCGATCTGAGCAACAGGCCCTGCCTTTGGCCCCTCTGCGCGAAAGATGCGGCCATCAGGCAATGTTATGTCTAGTCGCCCCGACTCCATTCGGGCCAGCATCTTGAACACCTGGGCGAAATACCTGGGCAGATCCGACTGCCCCTCTGTCGTCGTCAGCACCATCCGCTCTCCCCTCTGCGGCACAGGTATCAGGCTAGGCCGCGATTCTGTTTCTGGCAAGTTTTCAGTTCCTTAGTGAGATTTTCGGCTTTCATACGCACGTAAGGCGCGGTTTCGTCCATCCGTCAGTTTCACGACAGGTTCGGGATAATCCGCCTGCGGACACAGGTTCCATGACTGGGGAACCGCAGCGAAATAGGAAAATGCAACGTCACTGGGTTTCGTCTGGCCTTCGGCGATCCAGCGCCGCAGGTAAGACCCCTGCGGATCAAACTTTTCGGCCTGCGTTTCAGGATTGAATATACGAAAGAAGGGCGACGCGTCGGGGCCTGAACCCGCAACCCACTGCCAGCCCATGGCGTTACAGGCTGGGTCCCAGTCAATCAGGCAATCCTCGAACCAACTCATCCCGATTTTCCAGTGTGTCATCAGATGTTTGGTCAGGTAACTGGCAACAATCATCCGGGCCCGGTTATGCATACGGCCTGTCACATACATCTGCCGCAGGCCAGCATCGACGACAGGAATTCCGGTTCGGGCCTGCCTCCAGGCGGCAACTTCAGGGTGGTGCGGATCGATATTCCACGGGAAATCATCCCATTCCGCTTTCCAGTTATCAGTCAGCAGATGCGGTGAGTGATACATCAGGTGATAGGCAAACTCACGCCAGACCAACTGCCGCAGAAATGCCTCGGCGCCGGGGGTTCCCGTCATCGCAGCCTGTTGAACCCTGTGCCAGACAGTACGTGGCCCGATCTCGCCCAATGAAAGGTATTCTGACAGGTTTGATGTTCCGTCCAGATCCAACCGGTCACGGTCATTGGAATAACGGGGGACCTGGTCGAGAAAGTGCTCAAGTCGATCGCGGGCGGCCTTCTCTCCGGGTTGGACATAGGGGCGCACGATTGCAGCGCCTCGGTACATGTCCGCACCCATATGCCAGGTACTCAGTTTATCACTGGAAGGCCAGGTTGCAGGCCCCGCCAAGCGTGACACCAACGCATCCGGCGCTGGCACGTCCCGCCGCTGAACCGCGCGCCACATAGGAGTGTAGACACGAAACGGCTGGCCCTGCTTTGTTGCGACCGTCCAGGGCTCAAAAAGCAAATGACCAGGAAAGGACTTTGCGCTTACACCCAGTTCGGTCAGCGCCGTTTTGATCTGTGTATCGCGTCTGATCGACGCTGGATCATAGGCCCGCGACCAATAGACAGCCTTTGCGCCCGTCTCTTTGACAAGTGTCCGCAATTGCTCAAGCGCATCGCCACGCCGCAGGATCAGACGGCTACCAAGCCTCGTCAGAGCGTCGCAAAAGACCTCCAGACCCAACCCCAACCGCCATTTTGGGGCCGCGCCAAGGTGTTGCACAAGAAGGTCATGAACAAAGACTGGTATGATCGGACGGCCGCTTGCAACAGCAGCAGTCAATGCCGGATGGTCCGACAGGCGCAGATCCCGTCGGTACCATAAGATGATCGGAGACCGCTCGTTTTCCATATCCACCCTGAGGTTTTCTTCGTTCTACGAAGCCCCAAGCTGAGTGGATCACAAAACGTGTTCAAGCGCCTCCAAAAGCTGATCAATCTCCTGCTGCGAGGTATAATGTGTAAAGCTGACCCGCAAAACGCCCTGTGCCAGATCCACGCCCATCGCTTGCAATGGGCGCACAGCATAAAAGTCGCCTCCCCCCGCCATAACACCGTATTGCGCCAGTTCTGCTGCAACTGACTCAGCGGGACGGTTCAGCGACAGCGCTACCGTCGGCGCACGCCGGGTGGCATCTGAAGTGCCGATCAGACGTACCGCGTTGCGGTCCTTTACCGCATCCAGAACCGGTTGAAGTAAGGACACCTCATGCGCGCGCATCAGGTCATGGGCAAAGGCACCCTGCTCTGCTGCACCGGCGTCAGGCCCACCGTGATGCGTGCACAGGAGCTCGACGTAATCGGCCATACCTGCACTTGCCGCAATCTGAGCATGATCCGGGCCTGCCGGGGTAAAGCGCTTGTAAAGAACGTCGGCGTTGAAGTAGTGCGCTTGGTTGGGCAGCAACTCTCCCAGTGTTCGGCGAATGACCATGCAGCCTTGATGCGGGCCAAAAGTTTTATAGGCTGAAAACAGATAGATATCCGGCCCCAAATCGCCAACATTCGGAAACCCATGCGGGGCGTAAGATACGCCGTCCACGCAGACAAATGCACCAGCCGCGTGGGCAATCGCAGTGATCTCGGTGACCGGGTTAATCTCTCCAACGACATTGGAACAATGCGGGAAACAGACCAGACGCACTTTTTCGTCCAGCATATTTTCCAGATCCTGCGGGTTCAGTGATCCGGTTTCAGGATCGATCTGCCACTCCCGCACTTCAATCCCTGCCTCGGCCAGACGACGCCATGGGCCCGAATTTGCCTCGTGATCCTGATTGGTCACGACAATCGCCTCGCCAGGTTTCATCCATTGCCTGAACGCCTGTGCCAAAACATAGGTATTCTGTGTCGTCGAAGGGCCAAAGCTCAGCTCATCGGTTTCAACACCCAGGATGGCGGCCATGCGCACGCGTGCCTCATCCATCTCGGCACCTGCAAGACGGCTGGCCTCATAAGGGGCGTAGGGCTGAACCTTTCGCTGCGTATAGAACCGCGTCAACCGGTCGATCACCGGCTTGCAGGTATATGACCCGCCCGCATTCTCAAAAAACGCCTGTCCTTTCAGGCTGGGTTCGGAAAAAGCCGGAAACTGTGCCCGAACGAAATTGATATCCAGAGAGCTCATGCCTCATTGCTCCTTAGTTGTGCTGTCATATCAACAAGATGCCCGCTCATGTTTCCGGACATCTCAGAAATCATGGCAGGTCTTCCAGCCCAGCCTGTGCTTGCGCCATGAGCTGACGAAACACCGGGCAGCCCTTCACTTCGGAAGGACAACGCTACTTAGACAGCACCATCCGCGACCGTCAAGCTGAAGCAAAAGAAAAAGCCCGGCGGGGTTGCCGGGGCTGAATTTCTAACACTCTGGGGCAGGTCTCGTTCGGGCCTCAACCCTGAACTTTGGTATATGTCCCCTCGCCTGCAAGAATACCACGGAAACCTCCGGGCTCATCCAGACCAAAGACGATCAGAGGCAGGTTGTTGTCACGCGCCAGCGCGATGGCTGACGCATCCATGACCCGCAACCGCTTGGCTAGAACGTCGTCATAGGTGACCGTGTCATAACGCACCGCGTCGGCATGTTGTTTGGGATCCTTGTCGTAGACGCCGTCGACACCGTTCTTGCCCATGAAAATCGCCTCACACGCCATTTCATTGGCGCGCAAGGTCGCCGCGGTGTCGGTGGTGAAATACGGGTTGCCGGTGCCGGCCGCAAAGATGCAAACCCTTTTCTTTTCAAGGTGTCGTACGGCGCGGCGGCGGATATACGGCTCGCACACTTCATCCATGCGAATGGCCGAAATGACCCTGGTGAACACCCCAATCTCTTCCAGGGCAGATTGCATACCCAGTGCGTTCATCACCGTGGCCAACATCCCCATATAGTCTGCTGTCGTCCGCTCCATACCCTGAGCAGATCCACTCAGGCCCCGGAAAATGTTTCCTCCACCGATAACCATGCAGATCTCAACGCCCAGATCGTGAACCGATTTCACCTCTTGCGCGATGCGTTGAACTGTCGGCGGGTGCAGGCCAAAGCCCTGATCCCCCATCAATGCCTCTCCTGAAATTTTCAACATGACACGTTTGTATGTGGTTTTCGGGGTTTCGGCAGTTTCAGAAGACGGGGAAAGGCTCATGTTGCGCTCCGGGCTGGCACGGGGTTAATTTCCGGCGCAAAATGAAGCAAAAGCTCCGCAGGTTCAATGCGGTTGGTGAGGATTGAGGCAACCGCATATGACCCGGCGATCAACAGACGCGATATTTCAGCAATTACCCCCTATTCCCGACGACAAACCTGTCCTGATTGCAGGGCCGACGGCATCCGGGAAATCAGCACTGGCGCTGGAGATCGCCGAACGGCATGGCGGGGTCGTCGTCAATGCAGACGCAAGTCAGGTCTATGACTGCTGGCGAGTGATCTCGGCCCGACCATCTGTCGAAGAAGAAACACGCGTGCCGCATCTGCTCTATGGTCACATCGCCTATGATCAGGACTATTCTGCCGGTCACTGGCTGCGAGAAGTGGTGCCACTGCTAACCGGGGGCCAGCGGCCAATCATTGTCGGCGGGACAGGATTGTATTTCTCGGCCCTGACCGAAGGCATGGCCGAAATTCCTGCGACCCCAGCGCAGGTGCGGGCCGAAGCAGACTTGCTGACCGTTGCCGAGCTGGTCGCCGGGGTCGACGAACAGACACTGTCTGGCCTGGATATGCAGAACCGCGCGCGCGTGCAGCGCGCTTGGGAAGTGCAGCGCGCCACTGGTCGCAGCCTGTTATCTTGGCAGGTCGATACGCCACCGCCAATTTTACGGCTGGATGATGCGGTTCCTATCGTTTTTGACGTCGACAAAACGTGGCTTCTGGATCGGATTGAACGCCGTTTTGATCAGATGCTGGAGCTGGGCGCAATCGACGAAGTACGCGCCATGCGGGATCGTTTCGACCCCGCTCTTCCCGCCTGCAAAGCCATTGGTGTGCCAGAGCTTATGGCCTATCTGGATGGAACACTGACTTTGGATCAGGCCCGTGAACGGGCCACAATCTCGACCCGGCAATTTGCCAAACGTCAACGCACGTGGTTTCGGGCAAGAATGAAAACATGGAATCACGTCGATTTCTCAAAGTGATATCTGGTGTTGTTCATTCCGCTGGATTTGATAGCGAAAGCAATTTGATCAACAGATAAAGAAGAAGTTTCTCGTCTTTTATCAGTAATTTGACATCGAAATTCCGCAAGAGGCTCCCCCTGCGGTGTGTCATATAGGTATATCCCTATCGAAATATCAACAATGCGGTAACGTCGTTTTTGTGCATTTTATGTCGATTCCGAACGTTGACGTTGAGTGATTTCTGGTGCCGAATGGCGGCATGGGGATGCACAGAGTCCAAAAACCGGAATCCTTCTTTCTTTCGACCGGACAAGCCCGCGTCGCTTAGAACAAGAACAAATCAACAAAATCAATGTCACAGGGAGACATTTATGACCAATACGGCAATCACCAACGACAAGGTGCACTGGGCGGCCGAGATGCACGCGCAGGAATACCGTGACGGCAAGCTTAGCCGCCGGGAATTTCTGGTCCGCGCGACGGCGCTGGGTGTCGCTGTACCGACGGCCTATGGTTTGATCGGTCTGCAATCGCCTGCGGCGGCACAAGAGCCGCAGCGCGGTGGTACCATCCGCTACCAGATGGAAGTGCGCGCGCTCAAAGATCCGCGAACCTATGACTGGACGCAAATTGCCACTTTCACAGCAGGCTGGCTGGAGTACCTAGTTGAATACAACAACGACGGCTCGTTCAAGCCAATGCTGCTGGAAAGCTGGGAAGCCAACGCCGACGCCACCGAATACACATTGAACGTTCGCAAGGGCGTAAAGTGGAACAATGGCGATGACTTCACAGCCGAAGACGTGGCCCGCAACATCGAAGGATGGTGTGACGCTGGTCTGGAAGGCAACTCGATGGCATCGCGTATGGCGTCGCTTATCGACGAAAGCACTCAGAAAGCTGCGGACGGCGCAATCACCGTTGTCGACTCCCATACTGTCAAACTGAAGTGCAACGCGCCTGACATCACGATCATCCCGGGCATGGCGGACTATCCCGCCGCAATCGTTCATAGCAGCTTCGATGCGAACGACATGCTTTCAAACCCGGTCGGCACAGGTTTCATGCTGCCTGACAGCCACGAAGTTGGCGTTAAAGGCGTGCTGGTGCGCAACGAAGGCTTCGACTGGTGGGGATATGAGGCCGGAAAAGGCGGCTATATCGACCGCATCGAGTTCATCGACTACGGCACTGACCCGGCTGCATTCCTTGCGGCTTATGAGGCCGAAGAGATCGACATGAACTGGGAATCTGTTGGCGAATTCGTCGACATCTTCGACGGAATTGGGCTTGTGCGCTCGGAAATCCCGTCGGGCTTCACCATCGTTATCCGCCCGAACCAGTTGGCCGAAGACGAAAACGGCAACAAGATCTACGGCGACAAGCGCGTTCGTCAGGCTTTGGCCATGGCGGTGGACAACGAAGTGTGCCTGGAGCTGGGCATGTCAGGCTACGGCATTCCGGCTGACAACTGCCATGTCGGGCCGATGCACCCCGAACATGACTCGGCCGTGACTCGCATCCCGTACGATCCTGCCGGGGCGAAAGCCCTGATGGATGAAGCGGGTATGGGTGACTTTGAGCACGAAGTTCAATCGATCGACGATGACTGGCGCCGTAACACTACGGCAGCGGTTGTAGCGCAACTGAACGACGCGGGTATCAAGGCCAAGCATACAGTTCTGCCGGGATCGACCTTCTGGAACGACTGGACGAAATACGCCTTCTCGTCGACGAACTGGAACCACCGCCCATTGGGTACGCAGGTTCTGGCGCTGGCCTACAAGTCAGGCGTTGCCTGGAATGAATCAGGTTTCGCCAATGCAGAGTTCGACGCCCTGCTGTCCGAAGCGAACTCGATCGCAGATGTCGACAAACGTCGTGAAGTGATGGCCAAACTGCAGGGGATCATGATCGACGAAGGTGTCACGATCCAGCCTTATTGGCGGACAGCGATGCGCCATCACCGCGACAATTTGGTGGGTGTCGAAAAGCATATCGCAGACCTGCCGCAGCTTTATAAGTTCGGCTTTACGTCCTGAGCCAAAACGCAAAAGGCCGCGCCACCCTGGCGCGGCCTCTTCGTCCTGAATGCGACGAACAAATAATAACAGCTAAGCGTGGCGTTCCATGAAACCCGCGCTAGCCGACCCACAGGGGCAAATATGGGACTTTTCATTCTAAGGCGCGTTGGCATCATGCTGTTGACGGCATTGTGTCTGACATTCCTGGTTTTCTTCTTGACCAACCTCTATCCGAATCTCGAGAAGCTGGCGAAAACGCAGGGCAACTTTCGGATGTCGGATGAACAGGTTGAGAGCTACCTGAGCAAAAATGGTTACCTCCAATCCACTCCGATAAAATACGGCGAATGGCTGGGTGTCCTACCATCTTATCGGTACACGAATGAAGACGGAACCGTTCAGGGAAGATGCATCCTGCCGGGCAAAACCGCCGAAGAATCTCCGAATTTTTGCGGAATCCTGCAAGGGTATTGGGGCTATTCGACTGTCTTCAAAGAAGAGGTTTCGACCGTTGTTGGCAACAGATTGGCTCTGACTGGCCGTCTGATGCTCTGGGTCATGCTGCTGATGGTTCCGTCTGCGTTGATCCTTGGTGTTTTGGCAGGAATGAAAGAAGGATCTGCCACCGACAGGACGCTGTCGACCTTCGCCATCACAACGACGGCGACACCGGAATACGTCTCGGGCGTGATCTTTATCGCCATCTTCACCTCTTCTGCAGTTGGATTGAAGTGGTTCAAGGGTACGGCCACGCAAGCGATGGAGAACCCGACCTTTGAAAACTTCTTCCTGCCGGTCCTGACCATTGCGCTTTATGGGATGGGCTATATTGCACGGATGACCCGCGCCTCGATGACCGAAGTGATGACGGCGCAATATATCCGCACCGCGCGCCTGAAGGGTGTTTCGTTCCCGAATATCGTCATGAAGCATGCGTTGCGTAACGCGCTGATCGCACCGTTCACCGTCATCATGCTGCAGTTCCCCTGGCTGCTGAATGGTGTAGTGATCGTCGAGACCCTGTTCAACTACAAGGGCTTCGGCTGGGCGCTGGTTCAGGCCGCGGGCAATAACGACATTCAGCTGTTGCTGGCGATTTCGGTCGTGTCGGTCTTTGTGGTGCTGGTGACCCAGCTGATTTCGGATATCGGCTATGTCTACCTCAACCCGCGCATCCGCATTTCTTAAGGAGGGTTAGATCATGGAACCACTTACCTGGACCGGCTCTATCGCCTTCCTGAACCCGCTTTTTGCCCTTGGCCTTGCGCTAATGCTCTTGTCAATTGCCGTCTGGATGCTGGCCAGCATCGTGCTGCCCGAAGACCAGATGACGGTGAACCCGGACGGTACGTTAAGCTCAAGCTCGGGCCTGCGAACACTGATACAACTTGCACTGCGCTACAGTTTCTTGGCCAGTGTCGGAATCGCACTCGCCTATATCGTACTGGGCGTACTAATGGGCACCAGCGCCGGGATTATTGGCGCCATGTCCCAGCAGTTTTTGCCCGTCTGGGTGTCGTTGATCATCCTTTATGCCATGTCGATCGCTTTCAAACGCAAGCTTGGCCTCTACGGCAAACTGTTTGACAGTCCCATCGGCATGATTGGCTTTGGCCTTGTGATGTTCTGGGTTTTCACCGGGGTATTCGGCGCGATGGATTTGATCGTCACGCATGACCCGCTGTCGCAGGTTTCGGGCATGAAGAACAAAGTGCCAGGTACGCCACTGTCCAATCTGGAGGACGGTCAATACGCCTGGTATCTGCTGGGTGGCGACAATCTGGCCCGCGATGTGTTCAGCCGCATGGTCAAAGGGGCATGGATTGTTGTTCAGATCGCCCCGCTTGCCACGATGTTTGCCTTCATGGTTGGCATCACGCTGGGTCTTCCGGCAGGCTATTATGGTGGTCGGCTGGATACTTTGCTGTCGTTCCTTGCGAACCTGATCCTGGCCTTCCCGGTGATCCTGCTGTTCTATCTGCTGGTCACGCCCGAGATCGTTGCGACCGGTGTACCGAACTATATGGCGGCCGTCTTGTTCGTATTCCCGATCATCTTCCTAGGTGTGCTGCTGAACTCACGCTACTATACCAGACCGAACTTCCGAACACCGCTGCTGATCGGAGTTTTGGGGGTAGCGGGTTGGTTCTACCTGTCTCTGATTTCGACCGGTGGCTACATCATCAATACCGACGCCTATCGTATCTGGGGGCTGCCGACCTATCTGGATCTGTTCGATATTCCAGGCGGTATTCTGGTGGTCTTTGTCTCGGTGGTCTTTGTGAATTCGCCGACCGTGTTCCGCATCGTGCGCGGACTGGCGCTGGACATCAAAACACGGGACTACGTGGCGGCAGCACAAACCCGTGGCGAAGGTCCGTGGTACATCATGTTGTGGGAAATCCTACCCAACGCGCGCGGCCCGCTGATCGTCGATTTCTGTCTGCGTATTGGCTATACCACCATCCTACTGGGAACCTTAGGTTTCTTTGGTCTGGGCCTGCCACCTGAAAGCCCTGACTGGGGTTCGACGATCAACGAGGGGCGCAAGCTTTTGTCGATCTACCTGCACCCTGCTCTGCCACCCGCGCTGGCCTTGTTGACGCTGGTTCTGGGTCTGAACCTGCTGGCCGACGGGTTGCGCGAAGAAAGTCTGAAAGACTGATGTGAAAGCGACCGGGGGCCAGCCCCCCGGACCCCCCGAGATATTTTTAGCCAGATGAAGAGGATCCCCTCGATCTGGCGAGGAGATACAAGATGAGCAAGATGGCGGATTATGACGGCCCGATCCTTGAGATCGACAAGCTGTCGATTTCCTTCTTTACCCGCCTGCGGGAAATTCCGGCCGTGATGGATTTCTCTGTCAGTGTGCAACCCGGTGAAGCTGTTGGTCTGGTCGGTGAATCCGGTTGCGGCAAATCCACGGTGGCGCTGGGTGTCATGCAGGACCTTGGCAAAAACGGTCGCATCGTTGGTGGTACGATCAAGTTCAAGGGTCGTGATCTGGCGGAAATGAGTTCAGACGAATTGCGCGACATACGCGGCAATGAGATCGCGATGATCTATCAGGAGCCGATGGCCTCACTGAACCCGGCAATGAAGATCGGTAAGCAGCTGATGGAAGTGCCCATGATTCACGAGGGCGTCAGCGCGGAAGAAGCGTATTCGCGCGCGCTGGAAGTTGTCACCGATGTGCGCTTGCCGGACCCCGAGCGAATGCTCAACTCGTTCCCGCACCAGCTGTCAGGCGGTCAACAGCAGCGCATCGTGATCGCGATGGCCTTGATGTCGAAACCGGCGCTGCTGATCCTTGACGAACCAACAACGGCACTTGACGTGACGGTTGAGGCTGCCGTGGTCGAGCTGGTGAAGGATCTGGGCAAGAAATACGGCACCTCGATGCTGTTCATTTCGCACAACCTCGGGCTGGTTCTGGAAACCTGTGACCGGCTTTGCGTGATGTATTCGGGTGAGGCGGTCGAGCGCGGCTCGATCAAGGATGTGTTTGACGAGATGCAGCATCCTTACACGCAGGCCCTGTTCCGGTCGATCCCGCTGCCGGGGGCCGACAAGAATTCGCGTCCGCTGGTGGCTATACCGGGGAACTTTCCCCTACCCCATGAGCGGCCCCCTGGTTGTAACTTCGGTCCGCGCTGCGACTATTTCGAAGAAGGTCGCTGTGACGCCAAGGACATCCTGATGGAGGCGGTGCCCGGAAATGACCGGCACCATACCCGTTGCCTTAAATTCAAAGAGATTGACTGGAACGCACCAATCACGGTGGGTGAACAGAAAGAGAAAGGTGAGATCGGCAGGGTCGTTCTGAAGATGGACAACCTCAAGAAATACTATGAGGTTGCAGCAAATGCCCTGTTCGGCGGTGGCGAAAAGAAGGTTGTGAAGGCAAACGAAACGCTCAGTTTCGAGGCGCATGAATCCGAGACATTGGCCATTGTGGGCGAATCCGGTTGCGGCAAGTCCACCTTTGCCAAAGTTCTCATGGGTCTTGAGACGGCCACGGACGGGCAGATTCTTCTGGACAACCGCAATATCGAACAGGTGCCCATAGAAGAGCGCGACGCAAAGACCGTTGGTGAAGTTCAGATGGTGTTTCAGAACCCGTTCGACACGCTGAACCCGTCGATGACCGTTGGGCGCCAGATCATCCGGGCATTGGAAATCTTCGGTGTTGGCAATTCCGAGGCCGAGCGCAAGAAGCGGATGCTGGAGCTGCTGGATCTGGTAAAACTGCCGCGCGCCTTTGCCGACAGAATGCCGCGTCAGCTGTCGGGTGGCCAGAAGCAGCGCGTAGGTATCGCGCGCGCCTTTGCCGGCGATGCGCGCATTGTGGTAGCCGACGAGCCCGTATCGGCACTGGACGTTTCGGTGCAAGCTGCGGTGACCGACCTGCTGATGGAAATTCAGCGCGAGCACAAAACCACGTTGCTGTTCATCAGCCATGACCTTTCCATCGTGCGATACCTCAGCGACCGAGTGATGGTGATGTATCTGGGCCACGTGGTCGAGCTGGGCACAACTGATCAGGTTTTTGCCCCCCCCTACCACCCTTATACCGAAGCGCTTCTGAGTGCTGTTCCCATCGCCGATACATCGGTCGAAAAGCAGCACATCGTACTGGAAGGTGATATTCCTTCAGCCATGAACCCGCCACCGGGATGCCCGTTCCAGACACGGTGTCGCTGGAAATCCGAAGTGCCTGACGGCCGCTGCGAGTCACATGTGCCACCGGTGCAGACATTGGCCGAGGGTCATCAGGTGAAGTGCCACTTGTCCGAAGAGGTGCTGGCACGGATGCAACCCGTGATCAAAGTCGCGGCCGAGTAGGTTTGCGGATCTTCACTGGAAAGGGCCGGTCGTTGACCGGCCCTTTCTGTGAGCGCCGCGTTTCACGAGGAAACTGGCGGCGCCTGTGAGTGGTGGTTCCCTGTAAGACTCTCAGCCGGTCATGACATTGTTGCCGAAATGCATGAACTCCTGGTTCATACCAGCAATCTCTCCGGCCTCCAGTTTCAGGCTGGAACTGTCAAGCATCTGATAGCTTTGCTGTCCCTTTACCCACTCGTCTGCTGATTGCAGCGTGGTCAGCGTATAAGACGTGACTTCGTTCAGGTAATGAGTTGGGATAATGATCTTGGGCTTTAGCTTGGCCACGATGTCATTACCCTGATCGAAACTCAGGATATGTTGCGACCCGTCTACCGGAAGGGTCAGAACATCGACCTGTCCGACGGCGTCCCAAAACTCCTGAGGCGGATTGTGGCGATTATCACCCCAGATCAGCGTACGAATGCCGCCTGTTTCCACCAGATAGACCACCATATCCATATGACCCACATTGTTCGGTGGGCAGGCTTCGACCCCAAACTCGGCCAGTGCATTGGTCCAGTTGTACCACCCCGGCGCCACGCAGGCATGTTTATCTGCAAAACCGGTGATCTTGATATCGGCGAACTCGAAATTGCCCACCATCCTGTCCAGCACCATGGTCGAGCTTGGTCGTTCGATCGCGTCGTGATCGAAATGCGCATGTGTCGACAAGGTAATGTCCACCGGGATCTGGGGGAATTCATTGCGGAACCAAAGCCCCCACGCGCCCGACGGGTCATCACGCCAGGGGTCGAACAGGACCGTTGCGCCGTTGGGCGAGGTGATCTTTATGGCGCAATGGCCATAATAGTCGATACCGACAACTCCGGCACTGGCCTGACCCGTCGATCCCTGCAGGTCGATCACGTGGTTATTGTTTCCTGGCTGCAACCAGGCTTGCGATTGCGCCTCGGCCGGTTTTGCCCCCAGCACTGAAGCTGTCGCGCCAACACCGGCAGCACCTGCCGCCATGAAAAATGACCGCCGAGACAGCCCCGGTGCCAGATGATCCCTGTCCCCTTTCAGGATGGTCGGTTTCAGATCCTTGCGATCCATATCTTTGTACCTCTCTGTTGGACGTGCGCCGTTTTTCCGCACCTCAACCCAGAGGGTAACAAGCCAAAGCACATCGGCTCAGACCGAAAAAATGGGGGTGAAATATGGGGGCAATCCCCATATTCGGCATTCACGAAATCGAGAGCAAATGACTGCGCAGGTTTTGATCCCGTCCCTCAAGTCCTAGTTTTCGACGAATGTTGTTGCGGTGAAAATCGATTGTCGACGTCTCTCGGGACAGGGCCTTGGCAATGTCCTTTGTGGTTTTCCCAAACATGACCATCTGTGCAATTTCCATTTCGGTCGGGGTCATTGCCGCGAAGGCATCCGTCAACTTGTCAGACAGCGAAGATGTGATCTCGTTCAGGTTCTTTTCGGCCAGCTCAAGATAGACAAATTGCGCCTCGTCGCCGGAAAGCTGCGCCCGAACCTTTTCAAGATACGGCAAAACTCTGCTTCGAACCTGCTCGACGATTTCGTGATCCCGGTTCTTGCGGTCATCGTCGAGACTTGAGAGCAATACGCGCAACGCTGTGTTCGTCTCCTGCAACTCTCGGGTTCGATCC
The DNA here is from genome assembly GCF_056535045.1 of Ruegeria sp. O6. NCBI lineage: Bacteria > Pseudomonadati > Pseudomonadota > Alphaproteobacteria > Rhodobacterales > Roseobacteraceae > Ruegeria > Ruegeria sp. O6. The sequence continues at coordinate 554,102 of NZ_JBQERM010000001.1, forward strand.
GAAACACGCGTTTCAAGCTGGGCAAGTGTTTCGTTCAGTTTCTCCTCCAACGCGCGTCTCAGATAAACCTCTTGCAACAAAGCCAAATCCGACTCGACCATGCGCGCGAACTGCGCCAGCCCCTCTCGGAACAACAAGGCCCGCCGGTTCTGTTTACGGTCCAGAACACAGATTGTGCCAAACACCGAGCCATCGGGCCATTTCAGCGGTAAGCCGATGTAAAAGGTCATTCCGTGTTCCAGGTCGTCGTTGTCCGCCCAAACCGGATCACATTTGGCGTCCTCGACCACCAATTCTCCGTCACGCTCCAGAACACCCTGGCAATATAGCTTGGGGTTCAACTGGAAACTCAGACCGACCGGATATGGATTCTCGGGGTGATCGGATGTGATCAAAACCGCATGATCCGGCGCGTCGGTTTTCATGATCAGGCTTGCGGGCACGTCGGCCAGTTCTGCGACCAGATCAACAAGTTGCTGCCAGTTTGCCAGCGTTTCTTTGGGAATCTGCGGGTGATCAGCAGGCATAAGGGGCCTCACCAGTTATTGGGCGATACCCTGTCAGGTTAGTTGGAGGCGTTACACTGAATCAAGAATACGACACTCTGCGGCGCAGCATCGGTTTCAGCCGCCCCAGATAATCTTTACGTAGTTCTGGGTTTCCTTGTACGGCGGGATACCACCATGCTTTTCAACTGCATCAGGCCCCGCGTTATAGGCCGCCAGCGCTAAAGGCCACGATTTGAACTTGCGGTACTGCCAGGACAGATATCTAGCACCGCCTTCGAGGTTCTGCTTGGGATCATGCGGGTTTACGCCCAAAAGCTCAGCCGTTTGTGGCATAAGTTGCGCCAATCCCAACGCACCTTTATGTGACTTCGCCTGAGGGTTCCATCCACTTTCCTGCTGCACGAGACGCAAGAACAGATCTTCAGGGATGTTGTGAAGGCGGGCAACACGCCGCGCGATTTCCAGATACTCTCCGCGATATTTTCCTGAATATCGTTTGCTGACCTGATCGCGCGTTGTTTTGGGTTTCAGCCGGGCCGAGTCGCGGTACTGGGTTGCCGCACGAGAATCCAGAACCTTCGCCTGTTTCAGGAAAATATCCTTGCGGCTTTTGCTGGACAATGTTTGTGCCTGCACCGGCGCAACGGCCAATACAAGGCAGGCAACGGAAAACCCAGCAACCCAAGAACGCATCTTTGCTTATCCTGCTCGATCAAAACCAGTGGGAGTATAGGTATTCCCGCAAAAAATGAAAGCTTGGTAAATAGTACAGTAAGACTCTTGTTCGACAGTGTTGTATCAACTGTTTTCAACCATGATGCAGGCCGTATAGGGTCTCACGAAACTCATTGCGCCAGATTCGGCGCATTTACGCAGAACAGAACGAGGATTTACATGGCGGGTTCAGTCAACAAGGTCATTCTGGTGGGAAATCTTGGCCGCGACCCCGAAGTCCGGTCGTTCCAGAACGGTGGCAAAGTGTGCAACCTGCGCATTGCCACCTCGGAAAACTGGAAAGACCGCAACACGGGTGAACGTCGTGAACGGACAGAGTGGCATTCGGTTGCCATCTTCTCGGAACCGCTGGCCCGCATCGCCGAGCAATATCTGCGCAAGGGCAGCAAGGTTTATATCGAAGGCCAGCTGGAAACCCGCAAATGGCAGGATCAGTCCGGTCAGGATCGTTATACGACCGAGGTTGTCTTGCGCCCCTATCGCGGGGAACTGACCCTGTTGGACGGTCGTAGTGAAGGCGGTGGCGGCAGCGGCGGCGGTTATGGTGGCGGCCAGGCCGGTGGCGGTTACGGTGACCCCTATGGCGGTCCATCCAGCTCTCCGGCGCCCGCATCGGGCGGAATCGACGACGACGAGATTCCGTTCTAAGTAAAACGGAGAAACAACATGACATGGTCCTTCTCTCTCGGCCGATTGCTCGGGTCCGAACTGAGGGTCCATGTCACCTTTTTTCTGCTGCTCGCTTGGGTCGGTTTTGCCGCTTTCTCAGCCGGTGGAATGCCAGCCGCGATTGAGAACCTTCTCTTTGTTCTGGCGCTGTTTGCCTGCGTTGTCGCGCATGAGTTCGGTCACGCCCTTATGGCGCGGAGCTATGGCATCAAAACCCCCGACATCACCCTTCTGCCCATCGGCGGCCTGGCCCGGCTTGAGAGAATGCCGGAAAAACCGATGCAAGAGGTTCTGGTGGCGCTTGCGGGCCCGGCAGTGAATATCGCTATCTTCATTGGCCTTGCCGTGCTTGGCGCAGGGATGCCGCTTGAGACCCTCGCGCAATTGGAGTCACCAAATGTGAGGATTGTGGACAAGCTGGCCTATATCAATCTGCTCTTGGCCATCTTCAACTTGATCCCGGCATTCCCAATGGACGGAGGCCGCGTCTTTCGCGCCCTACTGTGTTTACGCATGAATCGTGTCAAAGCCACCCGAATTGCAGCCGTTGGTGGCCAGGTTGTCGCCATCGGGTTTGGATTTCTAGGGCTGAGCTCCGGCAATCCAATTCTGGTATTGATCGCCGTATTTGTGTTCTTTGCAGCCAATGCAGAAAGCCAGGAAGTCGCTTTGCGATCTGCGGTTCGTCGTGTTCTGGCCCGTGACGCGATGATCACTGAGTTTCACGCACTTTCTCCCAGTGATACGCTGAGCACAGCGGCACAAGCCGTCATTCACACCACTCAGCACGAGTTTCCGGTACTGGACTCAAATCATACTTTGCTGGGTTTTGTGACACGCGATCACCTGTTCACTGCCCTGGCAAGCGACCAGCCCAGAACTGCGCCCGCGACCTCGATCATGGATGCCAACGTTCCCGCAGTCTTGCTGACAACCGGCCTTGAGGACGTGCTGGAACACCTGCACAATGGGGCGCCAGCCATTGCAGTTCTGACCCATGGCGGTCACATGATCGGTTACATAACCCGCGAAAACATTGGCGAGCTGATGGTTATTCAGGGCCGTTAATTCCCTGCGTCACACCGGGGCCAGCGCGTCCGACAGAACCGACAAGACCGCATCCTTCGGCACATCCGAGGTCACAAAAGCCTGACCAATTCCGCGGGCCAGGATAAACCGCAGCTGGCCGTCCACAACCTTTTTGTCCTGCCCCATCAGATCCACCAGCGCCTCGGCACTTGGCAAGTCACCGGGAATATCAGCCAGGTCCGTTTTCATGCCCATCGCCCGCAGATGCGCGCGTACCCGGCTTGGGTCTTCTTGCGAACACAGGCCAAGGCGGGACGAAAGCTCGAACGCAAGTGCACAGCCGATGGCCACGCCCTCGCCATGCAAAAGACGGTCGGAATAACCTGTGGCGGCCTCCAAGGCATGGCAGAAGGTGTGCCCCAGATTCAGCAGGGCGCGGTCACCTTGTTCGGTTTCATCCCGAGCCACAATATCGGCTTTCATCTGAACCGAGCGGGTTACCGCACGCACACGTGCGGCCATGTCGCCCGAGGAGACGCTTTGCCCGTTCACCTCAAGCCATTCAAAGAATTCCGCATCCCCAAGCAAGCCGTATTTCACCACCTCGCCATACCCTGAAAGAAAGTCCCTCTGGGTCATGGACTGCAACACAGATGTATCTGCCAGAACCAGCGATGGCTGATGAAAAGCGCCGATCAGGTTCTTCCCCTGAGGGGCGTTGATCCCTGTTTTCCCCCCGACAGAGCTGTCGACCTGCGCCAGCAAAGACGTGGGGATTTGCACGAACCGAACGCCTCGGCGCAGGACGGCCGCGGCAAAGCCTGCAAGATCACCAATTACCCCGCCACCAAGGGCCACAACAACGTCCCTGCGTTCAACCTTTTCTGCCAACAGCCACTCAACCGCGCGTTCGAAATGAGGCCAGCTTTTGGTCGCTTCGCCGGCGGGCAAGGCCAGCGCGGACATTTCGATCCCGGCGACTTTCAAACCCGCACGTAGCGAGTCCAGATGCAGATCAGCGACATTTTCATCTGTCAGGACGGCCACCTTGGGGCGCGCCAATAGCGGTGCAATCCAATTGCCCGCGCGCGCCAGAAGATCCGGACCGATCTCAACGTCATACGACCGGTCCCCAAGTTCAACGTGTACTGTTTGATGCATTATCTGATTTCCAAAACATCAGGGCGCGCCAACAAGGCGTCGACAACCCGGTCCACCATATTCTCGATCGACGTTTCGCCATCCGAATCCACGATCAAATCTGCCTCGGCGTAAACCGGAACACGCGCCTCGTAGAGGGCTTTCAATGTCGCATACGGATCAACGGTGCGCAGCAGTGGGCGCGTGTCCTTGTGGCGAACTCGGCTCCACAGAACTTTCAGGTCTGCCCGCAGCCAGACCGACGCACCCCGCATGGTGATCATACGCCGGTTGTCAGGCTGAAGAAACGCCCCGCCACCCGTTGAAAGTACGCCTTTTTTGTCATCCAGCAGGCGGCTGATAACCTGTGATTCTTTGGTGCGAAAAAAAGGTTCCCCGTCCCGCTCAAAGATTTCGGGGATGGTCATGTTCGCAGCTGATTCGATTTCGGCATCGCTGTCCAGAAAGGGAACACCCAGTCGAGCGGCCAAAGCACGACCCACGGCTGACTTTCCGGCCCCCATCATACCGACCAGAACCACGGTTTTGTGCAGATCAAACCGGGTCTGCGCGTCCGCTGAGTGCGTGTTATGCTTAATTTCGCTCATTTCACCGTGAATGACGTGATCTTGGGAAAAATGCCAGTTATAACTTGGTCAAAATCAAAAATTGAGGCAGCGTGACGCCATGAGCCGTCTGATCAAATTCCTGATATATGTTCTGTGCCTGGCATTCATCGGGCTGGTCGCCTATGCCTATGTCGGTCCATTCTTTGGTGCGGATTTCTCTGCGCCTCAAAGTGAAATTCGCGAGCCGGTTGCACTGGATGTCAACTAAGCAACTGCTTTTGGCAATCACACTGGCCGGGTCGGCACATGCGCAGGAACCTTTATCCGCCATCGAATGGCTGACAGACCCGCCGGAAAACCTGCCGGGAACCGTTCTGCTGGAACCACCGGTTACGCAAGATGGCGCATTGCCGGAAATTGAGGTGACTTCGCTTGAGGCACTGTCGCAGCCGCTGGGCCTTGTTTCGTCCTCTGTCACCGGTCTGCCCGTCGACCTTTGGCAGGGCAGCGATGCGGATCGCCTGGCCGAACTGATCGCCGACGTCCACGTGCGTGACAACCCGGCCATGCAGCGATTGTTGTTCACGCTGCTCTTGTCTGAAACCCGCGCGCCGTCAGGGCCTCTGGCCGAAGAAATCCTTTTGCTTGCACGGCTGGACCGATTGATGCAACTGGGCGCTGCTGATCCGGCGCAGTCGCTTGTTCAATTGGCCGGGCCCACTGACACGCAGGACCGTTTCAAGCGCTGGTTCGATGCGACGCTCTTGACCGGGGATGAGGATCGTAGCTGTACCGCCCTTATTGCTGAACCGCATCTTTCGCGGGACTATGCGGCTCAGATCTTCTGCAAGGCCCGCCGCGGGGATTGGGTTTCAGCCGCGCTGACACTTGAGGCAGCGCATGCGCTTGAAATCCTTCCACCAGAGGATCTGGCGGTTCTGGACCGTTTCCTCAGCCCGGAACTGTATGAAGGCGCAGCTTACCTGCCGCAGCCGGAAAACCCTGATCCCCTGACGTTCCGTTTGTTTGAGGCAATTGGCGAACGGCTTCCCTCCGCTCCGCTGCCACGGGCGTTTGCCAATGCGGATCTGCGCGATGTCGCAGGTTGGAAGGCACAGATTGAAGCAGCGGAGCGGCTGACCCGAATTGGCGCATTAACCCCCAATCAGCTGCTGGGTCTTTATACTGAGCGTGATCCGGCAGCCTCAGGTGCTGTCTGGGACCGGGTTGCTGCCGTTCAGCGATTTGAAAGCGCGTTGGACACCGGGAACGCGGAAGCGATAGGAAAGACTTTGCAGCCGGTCTGGCAACAGATGCGTGGTGTCGGGCTTGAGGTTCCGTTTGCCGAACTGTTCGCCGAGCGCTTGTCATCTGTCACATTGCCGGTTGCCACCACCGAAAGCCTGCGCTGGCGTATTCTGATGCTGTCCGGGCTTTACGAACAGGCCGCCTTGTCAACACCTGACACATCCAACGACACCCAGTTTCTTGCCGCTTTGGCACAAGGCGACCCCGGGCGCGCGGTGTCCCCGTCCCCTTTGGCTGATGCCGTCGCTCAGGGGTTTGAATGGGCAGCGCCTGTGCCAGGCGACATTGATGCGTTGCTGGCCAACGGTCAATTGGGCGAAGCCATTATTGAAGCCATGCAATTGTTTGCACATGGCGCGCGGGGCAATCTGGTGGATATGACAGCGGCAATTGCAACATTCCGGCGCGTTGGGCTGGAGGACACCGCGCGACGTGCGGCCCTGTCCCTTTTGATCCTGCAAGAGCGTTGATCATGGGCTCTCCGGCGTCAGATGCACTGTGGATTTCAACGTTCTTGCAGGCGCAGGCGGCAGAGCTTGGCGCTGCGACCAATACGCTGCTGGCCTATGGGCGCGACCTGAAAGATTTTACCGAATGGCTGGACCGCAAGAAATCCGGATTTGATCAGGCAGATCGCGACCTGATCGAAGCCTACCTGATCGACTGCGATGCACAGGGCTTGTCACGTTCGACCCGCGCGCGGCGTTTGTCTGCTATCAAACAGCTGTACCGGTTTGCCTTCGAGGAAGGCTGGCGCGCGACCAATCCTGCCATTCAGATCAAAGGTCCCGGCCGGCAGAAACGGCTGCCCAAGACGCTGGATGTGCCCGAAGTTGATCGTTTGCTGGAGGCTGCCCGAAAAACCGGGAGAACCGAATCTGACAGGCTAAGAAACACCTGCCTGATGGAGGTTTTGTACGCCACCGGAATGCGGGTGACTGAACTTGTCTCCCTGCCCGTCTCCTCGGCCCGTGGCGACCCCCGGATGCTACTGGTGCTGGGAAAAGGGGGTAAGGAGCGAATGGTCCCCCTGTCGCCGCCGGCCCGGGATGCTTTGGCCGCGTGGCTGACCGCTCGGGACGAGGCCGAGGACCTGGCCGCGGAAAAAGGCGCTCAGCGCTCGCGCTTTCTGTTCCCATCACGCGGAAAGTCCGGTCATCTGACACGGCACAGGTTCTTTTTGCTGGTGAAAGAGCTGGCTGTGCGCGGCGGTGTTTCTTCTGAAAAAGTCACACCACACACGCTGCGCCATGCATTCGCAACGCATCTGCTGGCCAACGGCGCTGATCTGAGATCGATCCAGACGTTATTGGGCCATGCAGACGTGGCGACGACCGAAATCTATACGCATGTTCTGGATGAACGTCTGGCGGAACTGGTGTTGCAACATCACCCGCTGAGCAAGGACCGCAATGAGGACAAGGGCTAAGACCTTGATTCAGCGGGGCGACGTCCCCATAACGGATGCAGTACACAAATCTATCAAGGACCAATGGAACCCTCACCTTCTATGTTCGACGGCGCATTCTGGGTTACGACCGGCGCTATCCTGTTCCTGCTTATCCTGTCCGGATTTTTCTCGGGCTCGGAAACGGCGCTGACCGCCTCGTCAAGGGGGAAACTACGCGTTCAGGCCGACAAGGGATCGCGCGGGGCTAAAAAGGCGCTGGAAATAACCGACGACAACGAACGTCTGATCGGGTCGGTTCTGCTGGGCAACAACCTCGTCAACATTCTGGCCGCGTCACTGGCGACGGCGTTGTTCACACGTCTTTTCGGTGAAAGCGGCGTGGCATTGGCAACGCTGGTCATGACCTTTCTGGTGTTGATCTTTGCCGAAGTGCTGCCCAAGACATACGCCATCACCAATTCCGAAAAGGCCGCTGCGGCCGTTGCGCCGATCATTAGCGTGGTCGTGACAGTGTTTTCGCCTGTTGTCGCGGCCGTACGTTTGTTAGTGCGTGGCGTATTGCGCCTGTTCGGAGTTCAGATCGATCCTGACAGCAACATTCTGGCCGTGCGCGAAGAAATCGCAGGCGCCCTGCAACTGGGCCATTCGGAAGGGGTTGTCGAAAAAGAAGATCGCGACCGCATCCTCGGCGCACTGGATCTGGGCGACCGCACGGTGGAAGAGATCATGCTCCACCGTTCCAACATCGAAATGATCGATGCGAACGCCCCACCCGAAGCTATCCTAAGGCAATGCCTTGAAAGCCCTCACACTCGTCTGCCTGTTTTCAGGGACGAGCAGGAGAACATAGTTGGCGTTGTTCACGCCAAGGACTTGTTCCGCGCGATGTATGCACAGGCTGGCAGCAGCGATGGCGGCACCGACCGGCTGGCCAGCTTCGACATCGGCAAGGTCGCAAATGCCCCCTATTTCGTTCCGGAGACCACAACTCTGGATGACCAGATGCGCGAGTTTCTGCGAATGCACGGTCACTTTGCGCTGGTGGTGGACGAATACGGCTCATTGCGTGGACTGATCACGCTTGAGGATATTCTGGAAGAAATCGTGGGCGAAATCGCCGATGAGTTCGATATCGCCGAAGAGGTGCCGGTCGTGCGGACGGATGATGGCCAATTCCTTGTCGAAGGTGCTATGACCATTCGCGATGTCAATCGTGCGCTGGACTGGTCGCTACCGGATGAAGAAGCCAACACTCTTGCTGGTCTGGTCATCCACGAAGCCCAGATGATCCCGGTTGTTGGGCAAGTGTTCTCGTTCCATGGCTTCCGGTTCGAGGTTACAGCACGCGAAGGCAATCGTATCACAGCCCTGAAAGTGCGGCCCTTATAGGGTTTGGACGCTAGACAAAAACGACGCGCTCTGTCGCTCGTTTGACAGAATGCTTTGCCATTGATCTGCACCGTCCTACCAGAAAAGGAGGAGCGGATGAAAAACACATGCCAGGTGGTCGTCATTGGTGGCGGTGTGGTCGGATGTTCGGTTCTTTATCACCTGACCAAGCTCGGGTGGTCGGACGTCATGTTGCTGGAACGGTCCGAACTGACCAGCGGATCGACCTGGCATGCGGCAGGCGGGTTTCACACCCTCAACGGCGACACCAACATGGCGGCGCTACAGGGATACACGATCAGGCTGTATAAAGAACTGGAACAGATCACCGGCATGTCCTGTGGCCTGCACCACGTGGGCGGTGTGACACTTGCCGACAATCAGGACCGGTTTGATATGCTGCTGGCGGAACGCGCCAAGCATCGGTTCATGGGGCTTGAAACAGAAATCGTCGGCCCGGAAGAAATCAAAAAGATCGCGCCCATTACAAATATCGACGGAATTATCGGTGCTCTTTATGATCCGCTGGATGGACATTTGGACCCCTCAGGCACCACCCATGCCTATGCCAAGGCCGCGCGAATGGGCGGTGCCACAATTGAAACCCATTGTATGGTGCGTGAAACCAACCAGCGCCCCGATGGAAGCTGGGATGTCGTCACCGACAAGGGCACAATCCATGCCGAACACATTGTTAATGCAGGCGGGCTTTGGGCACGTGAAGTTGGCGCCATGGCCGGTGTCTATTTTCCCCTGCACCCGATGGAGCATCAATATCTTGTCACCGACGCGATCCCACAGATCGAAGCAATTATCGATGCGGGTGGCGAGCATCCGCATGTCATGGATCCGGCAGGTGAAAGCTATTTAAGGCAGGAAGGGCGTGGCCTGTGCATCGGGTTCTACGAACAGAACTGCAAGCCCTGGGCAGTAGACGGCACCCCGTGGGATTTCGGGCACGAGTTGCTGCCCGATGACTATGACAAGATCACCGACAGTATCGAATTCGCGTATCGCCGCTTTCCTGTGCTGGCTGAGGCTGGAATAAAATCGGTGATCCATGGGCCGTTTACCTTTGCCCCTGATGGCAACCCGCTGGTCGGCCCTGTACCCGGACTGCGCAACTACTGGTCGGCCTGCGGTGTTATGGCCGGGTTCAGTCAGGGTGGCGGCGTTGGCCTGACGCTGGCGCAGTGGATGATCGAAGGCGAGCCCGAGCGCGATGTGTTTGCCATGGATGTTGCCCGCTTCGGCGACTGGATCAGCCCAGGTTATACCCGCCCCAAAGTCATCGAGAATTATCAGAAACGCTTCAGCGTAGCCTATCCGAACGAAGAACTGCCCGCTGCACGCCCCAACCGCACGACACCAATGTATGACATCTTCAGCGATCTTGGCGCGGTCTGGGGGCAGCAATACGGCCTTGAGGTGCCAAACTATTTTGCGCAGGAAGATGAGCCGGGATTTGAAACTCCATCCTTCCGCCGCTCGAACGCGTTCGCGGCGACTGGGCGCGAAGTGCGGGCAGTGCGTGAAGCTGTGGGTATCAACGAAGTCCACAATTTCGGCAAATACCGCATCACCGGACCCGATGCTCGGAACTGGCTGGACCGGATCATGGCTGGCCGCGTTCCGAAACCCGGTCGGCTGTCTTTGGCCCCGATGCTGTCGCACAAGGGCAAGCTAATCGGTGATTTCACCGTTTCCTGCCTGACTGACACTGAGTTCCAGCTTACAGCGTCTTATGGCAGTCAGGCCTTCCACATGCGGTGGTTCCAGCAAAACGCTCAGGACGGCGTGAGGATTGAAAACGTCAGCGACCGGTTGAACGGCTTCCAGATTGCCGGCCCGAAGGCAACGCAGGTTCTGGCGGCCTGCACCCGAGACGACTTGGCCGATTTCAACTTCCTGAACGTGCGCCGGATGACTGTCGGCATGACCGACTGTATCGTTCAGCGTGTCAGCTATACGGGTGATCTTGGTTATGAAATCTATTGCGACCCCTTAGCGCAGCGTCAGATTTGGTGGACGCTGTGGGAGGCTGGACAACCCCACGGCATTGTTCCGTTCGGAATGCGCGCAATGATGAGCCTGCGGCTGGACAAGTTCTTTGGCTCTTGGATGCGGGAATATTCGCCAGATTACACCGCCGCAGAAACGGGGTTGGACCGGTTCATTGCTTTCAGCAAAAACACCCGTTTCATCGGCCACGATACAGCGGAATTAGAACGGGCCAATGGAACCACCCGCCAGTTGGCAGCCTTCGAGGTTGATACGGACGATGCAGACGTCAACGCCTATGAACCGATCTGGTTGGATGGCGCGGTTGTTGGGTTCTGTACCTCGGGCGGCTACTCTCATTTTGCGCAAAAATCCGTCGCCATGGGTTTTCTGCCGTCCGGGCGTATAGAAGATGGTCTGGAGGTTGAAATCGAGATTCTGGGGCAGATGCGCAAAGCGAAGGTTATCTCGACACCTTTGTTTGACCCAGATGGCACACGCATGAGGGGATGACAGCACACATGACTGACGGCAGTGTGGCTCAGTGACCGAAATCCCAATCATCCTGCTTGCCGCCGGTCAATCCAGTCGTATGGGCGGGTTGGACAAGCTTTTGCAGCAAATCGACGGCATTCCACTGCTGACCCGTACGGCGATCCTTGCGCGTGGTGTGGCGCCTGTCCTTGTCGCCCTGCCACCGCGTCCACACCCAAGATATGATGCACTTGCGGGACTGGATGTTCAGACCGTTCCGGTTCCGGACGCGGCAGAGGGAATGAACGCCAGTTTGCGCACCGCCATAGAATACCTTCCTGTAGACGCACCCGCAGTCATGGTTTTGCTGGCCGACTTACCTGACCTGACCCAGGCTGATCTGAGAACGATCTTGAATGCACGTCAATTACATCCCGACAATGTAATCTGGCGCGGAACAACCGCAGATGGAAAGCCCGGGCACCCGGTGATCTTCGATCGGACGCTTTTCAGTCAGCTCTTGGCATTGCACGGCGATCACGGCGCGCAGACGGTGGTTCGGTCACAACAGGGTGGCGTATTCCTGCAACCCCTTCCCGGTCAAAACGCGGTTATGGATTTGGATACGCCGGAAGATTGGGATGCTTGGTGCAAGAAGCGCACTTCTTGAATAAACACGGCCCGGTCGATATCGACCGGGCCGGTGCCCAATACAGGACTACCACTTTCCACAACTCCAAAAGTTTGACCAATAGGTCTTAAAGACACTCTGGTTCCCTAGCAGCTAAACCTAAACAAGACCCCCTCGTTAACACGCCGCTAAAACTTCCGGTAACTGAGTTAGCCGCCAGCGCCCCCTAGCGCTTTTGGCTTCCCCTCACTTGGGCAATTTCATCCTCACTTATCCGATCCTTAGAAACAACGTAAAATTGGAAGAATAGGTTAATTTCGCGCACCTCGATTTGGCTTTTAGGCAACATAGCCCCAGGGCTTGTTCAACCTATAGGCGATCCAAGTCCGGTGCGCATATCAACGATTCGGGATTAAGCGCAAACTTATGCACCCATTCAGCTGCCTGTCAGCAAAGTTACAGCGTCAAGTCCGATGACTCCCGGACTCGCCCACAACCATTGGAAGAGCAGCATTTTTCCCCACTGTTCAGTGAAAGCATTGTCAACAAAACAATGAAAATTCAACTTTTTTGAAAGTTTGACGTCTGTTTTGGCAACAATCCTCCGATTCGCCTTCGACCTACCCGGTTAAATAAGCGAATCCTGATCAACGTCCTTCGCCACAAAACACCCGCTTTGTGGCAAAATTAAGATTTATTAATTGATCAGTCAGGAAACCCCAATCCTGCCAGTGCATCTCATGTCTCAACGCGCAACGGAAATTGCGTGATCAAACCAGGAGACAGAAATGAGCATCCGAAAATCTTCGCTTTTACTTCCCCGCACATCCAACTGGATCGGGGTCAGCGCATTGGGCGCAGCCATGCTGGCCACAACCGCTTTACCTTCGATGGCGGATGAGGCGCTTGCCGATCTTGTCGAATCCGTTTCCCCTTCGGTTGTAACCATCATTGCCGAACAAAAGGCCGCCCCAAGCCCCGCACAGGGGCAGAATTTTGATTTCGACGGTCATCCGTTTGGGGAATTCTTCAAGCGCTTTGGTGGGCCTGAAGGGTTCAACATGCCTCAACGCGGGCCGGCACAAGGGCTCGGGTCAGGGTTTGTACTGGATGAAGCCGGTTATATCGTCACCAATCACCATGTGGTGGACAATGCCGCGACTGTAATCGTTCGCCTAAGTGATGACCGGACATTTGAGGCCGAGGTAGTTGGCACCGACCCGCTGACAGACATCGCAGTCTTGAAGATCGATGCAGGCCCGGGTCTGCAAGCTGTCGAACTGGGTGACAGCGATGCAATCCGCGTAGGCGAAGATGTCGTAGCGATCGGCAACCCGTTTGGTTTGAGCTCGACGGTCACTACCGGCATTGTGTCGGCTAAAGGTCGCAATATCTCGGACGGGCCTTATGCCGAGTTCATTCAAACGGACGCCGCCATCAACAAGGGCAACTCTGGTGGCCCGCTTTTCAACATGGACGGCGACGTGATTGGTGTAAACTCGGCCATATATTCCCCCAGTGGCGGATCTGTCGGGCTGGGATTTGCCGTAACCTCGAACATCGTTGAGCATATTGCGGCCGATCTGCAGGATGACGGGCAGGTCAGCCGTGGGTGGCTGGGTGTATCTATCCAGAATATCAGCCCGCAGCTTGCGGCGGCACTGGGAATTGATGCCTCCTCGGGCGCACTGGTGGCAGATGTTGTCGCCGACAGCCCTGCAGATGGCGTTCTGGAGCAAGGCGATGTTATCCTGTCCTTCAACGGCGAAGCCGTAGACACCAGTGGTGACCTGCCCATTCTGGTGGGCACAACCAAGGTCGGCACCGCCAGTAATTTGACCATTCTGCGCGATGGCAAACAGGAAACGGTCACTTTGACCGTTGGCCAGCATCAGGCAGCGGCGGCTCAGTCCGACACCCCTGTCGAATCCGAGGCGGCAGGCTCGTCGCTTGGTGTCACCGTGGCCCCCCTGACCGAAACGGTGCGGGCCGAGGCAGGTATCGCTAAAGCCGTCGAAGGTGTGGTCGTCACAGACCTGCAACCGGACAGCCCTGCGGCTCGGGCGGGTCTGCAACGTGGTGACGTGATCGTGAAACTGGGCAACCAAGACACGTTCACACCCGAAGCGCTGAAGGCGGCACTGGACAGCGAAAAGACGGACCCGGCACTGGTATTGATCAATCGGGCCGGCAGCCAGATCTTCGTTGCCGTCGAACTGGTCTGACCAACACTATGCGCGCGCCGCTTGATGGGGAGATCCGGCGCGCGCCTCACCCGGCGGACCTGAGTTGTCCGCTGTCCGTCGGGCTTGCCGGGTGCGTGCCCAGCACCCGGCAAGATATTCTGCATTCCATGGGCTTTGTTTGGATAATGTGTTTAAATCCCAAGGGAAAAGGAGCCAGATCATGAGCCGCCGTCTGTTGATCGTCGAAGATGACACTGACACCAGGGATTTCATTGCCAAAGGGTTTGGCGAAGAAGGCTATGTGGTCGAAACGGCTGCTGATGGCCGCGAGGGATTGTACCACGCAACGGATGGCGGGTTTGACGCCATTGTGCTGGACAGGATGCTTCCCGGTCTGGACGGGCTGTCCCTGATCAAATCCCTGCGTGCAGCAGGGCTGAAAACACCGGTCTTGATGTTGACGGCCATGAGCGCAGTGGACGAGCGCGTCAAAGGATTGCGATCAGGCGCCGACGATTATCTGGTCAAGCCCTTCTCGTTTCAGGAACTTCATGCACGGATCGAAGCCCTGTTACGACGTCCGCAAGAATCCGAGGAAACGCCGACTCTGACCTGCAAGGATCTTGAAATGGATCTTCTGACCCGCAAGGTTACGCGGGACGGCCATGAGATCACGCTGACGCCCCGTGAATTCCAGATTCTTGAATTCTTCCTGCGCCGCAAGAACCGTGTCGTGTCGCGTACCATGCTGCTTGAGGGCGTCTGGGATTATCATTTCGACCCGAACACCAACGTTGTGGATGTTCACATCTCAAAGCTGCGCCGCCAGTTGGATGAAGGCGGAGACACACCTTTGATTGAAACTGTTCGCGGAGCAGGTTACATGATGTCCGATGGATAACCTTCGGCTTTCCCTTAATAATTCACGAACAAGACTTGTCGCCACCAGCATGGTGCTAAGCACGTTCCTGACCGCGTCCGTGCTGGCATTGGTCTATGTGACGGCCAACAGAAGCATCGAATCCGAGACCCGATCAGTCGTGTCCGCCGAACTGACCGGGCTTGCAGATGAATATGAACGGCGCGGGCTGATCGGGCTGATCACAGCGATCGAACGCCGTCTTCCAAGCGCACCCGACCGAGACGCGCTGTATCTTCTGGCGGATCGGCAAGGCGTCAAGCTTGTGGGTAACCTGAAAACCTGGCCGGTCAATGTGACCGCCGGAAGCGGTTGGGTCGACCTTGAGTTGCGCAGGGCTGACAATGACCAACTGGTGCCTATCTCGGCGGCATCGATCCGCCTGCCCGGTGGCGAACGCCTTTTGGTGGGACGGGATGCGGCGGCCCGTCAACAATTCGACCGAGTGTTGTTCCGATCTCTGGCACTGGCGCTAGGGATAGCATTTGTTCTGAGCGTGATCACCGGCTGGCTATTCACACGCCTGGTGTTTTCACGCCTGTCGGACATTGCAAGCACAGCCGAAAACATCGTTTCCGGCGATCTTTCCAAAAGGATGCCCCTGCGCGGAACCGGAGATGAATTTGATCAGGTCTCTGGAACGCTGAACAACATGCTCGACAGGACCGAAGAGCTGGTCAGTAATCTGCGCACCACCTCAAACTCTATCGCACATGATTTGCGCTCTCCTTTGTCCCGTCTTCGTCAACGGGTCGAATCCCTTTCCGAGCCCGGCAAAAGCGATCTGGACCGCGAAATCGACATTGCGCGGGCAACGGGAGAAATCGACCATGTTTTGCGGGTCTTGGGACAGCTTACCGAAATTTCGCGGGCCGAGGCTGGTCTGGGTCGCGAACAATTCGAAGACATTGATTTGCAGCAACTGGTTGGCGATGTCGTAGAGCTTTACGATCCGGTGGCCGCGGATCAGGACATCCGTCTTGAGGTTATAGGCTCTGCCCCCGCAATTCAGGGGCACCGGCCCCTCCTCTCGCAGGCTCTTTCCAATCTGCTGGAAAACGCTATGCGCTACGCACCGGCAAATACCACAATCACGATCTCAATCGGTACCGAGGACGGATTTGCCCAATTGCAGGTTCGGGACCGTGGTCCGGGTGTTCCGCCCGGAGAGTTGGATCGCCTTCAGCTTCCGTTCGTCACGCTTGATCCGGCGCGCACGGAACGCAATGCGGGATTGGGGCTCGCGCTGGTTGCCGCGATTTCTCATATGCATGGCGGGACATTCGCAGCCCGAAACTGCAACCCAGGTTTGGAAACCACGATCAATCTGGCAATTCAGAGTTAACCCGGCAGTCCGTTTACCGCCAATATCATGTTTTTATAACGTTTATCCTCGGTGACATCCGCACCGAACCAATCCGGTGGGACATAGGCATTTGCGGCTTCACTGGTATGGAATTCAACTTCAACCAAACACAGGGGTTCCAGGCCGCCTGAGAAAACATCCAGCTCGAACTGGTGGCCGTCCGGCATTTGATCCGTGTAACGTACCTTCTCGACCCGGCGTCCTCGAGTTTCCGGCCAGAAGGTTTCAAACTGGTCCCGGGTTATCTCTGTCTCACGCTCAACACGTACAAGATCACCGCCTCCTTTTAAGGTCAGGAAAAACACATCGTTCTTTTGCCGCAGACGCAATTCGGTCGAGTCCTCCGGCGCGGTGAGGTACCCCTGACGCACCACTGCTTTTTCTGCACGGCTCAAGTCCGGTAAATTTGCCACCAGAAACTTGCGCTCTATTTCTGTGCTCATCGGAGCGCCCCCACTCAATCTTCCAGCTTATCAAACAGCACCCGATATGCCGTACCAGCCGCGCCGCGATCTGCGTAAGTATTGGCAAAGGCCCGATGCTGCGCCATTGAAAAGAACGCCCGCAGCTTATCTGATGCATATTGTGTTTGTCGAAAATGCTAACCGGTTGACCAAATAACCGCTCGGTCAAGGTTGTGCGACTGACGGGAACAACGATCTCATCGGCGGCTCGAAAACAGACCCCAGACGCACCCCCAGAATCGCGATTGCACAGCAAAACCTGCCGACCGGTTTGCACACAGACATAGGCAAGGTTCACGGAAGTCTCGGTTTGTCCAACACCGCCCTTATTGCAGTAAAAGGCAATGATTTTCATTCCTTACTCCTTTTTGTGGTGAAACAGACTGCGGAACATGTGCCGGATTTCTTGCCCGTCAAACTGATGGAAACTTGCGACAACGCGCTTTCTTTCCGTCTTTTGGTGTTGATCAAGCACAGCGATTAGGCCGCCCACGGACAAACCGATCTGCGCGTCCACGCGGCCTTGCGTATCGGCGCGAGACGCAACAAAGGTCATCAACGCATCTTGCTGAACAGAATAGTCGTTGAACAAACCAAGACTATCCTGAAGTTTTTTCAATGGCTTAAGGATCATTTTCAAACCATTCCAATCGAATAATGGGGCAAACAATTCCATCAGATATCTTAGTTTTTTGCATTCGATACGAAGGTCATGCACCGTCCTGTCTGGTTTATCGTCGCTTATGCCGCGCGCCAGTTTGCACACCTTGCGATAGCGCTTCCAGATCAGCGCGCAGGCATAGTCATACGCACCGAGATGCGCGTTTGGCCCAAGGTCCAAGTGATCTGAACCTGCGAACATTGCGGTCAGGTCGGTCATGGACGTCGTGTAGTCGGCGCTGCGCAACCAGCGTGACAGGCGCAGTTGCTCTTGTGTACGATCCGTTTGAAACTGATCAAACATCTCGGACAGTCCTGAGTGAAGGTTCGGCGGGATAAGATTGAAATACTTGTCTTTTTCCAGAAGGTAGACATCCAAATCACGCAGAGGTCCGGTACGGGTCATGAGGTCGGAAAAGACCCGCTTCAGCTCGGCCGTCTGGGCCTCGGACAACACACCCTTGAACAGGCTGATCACTGACCTGATCTTGCGCAACGATACCCGGTAATCGTGCAAAAACTCAGTGTCGATATCAGCGATCACACCCTCTTCGTTTTGCCGCGCAACTCGCAGATATGTTTGAATGATTTTTGCAGCGACTTCGATGGAAGGTTCTGCTTGACCAATCTTCAATTCAGGCTTGGCCTGATAGGGAACCATGTCTGGAACCAGGCTGGAATAGAGCGTTTCAATATCATGAACACCGCCCGTAATGCTGGCGAGAGCAGAGCAGACCAACTGATAAGCCTTCTTGTACCCACGCAACTGCTGAATTCGTACAATGGTCGCCTGCCCTGATTGCGTTGACATGTACGTTAAAGTTCCCCTGACTTGAATCTTTTGCTGATCATCAAGCACGGTAATGGTCTTTGCCTTGATCTCCCCAACACCGATCTGCGTCAGCGCCCGCAGTTCAGGAAAGTCGCTCAGCGCCTTCTGAACCGGCCCTTCTGGCAAGTCCCGCGCAAACCGCAGATGCCCCGAGTATTGCTGAGACAAAGGGCCGTGATCCTTCCGCAGCAGGTGCAACATCCCGCCAGTATGGATTAAAGCACGACCGGAGGCGCGCAATGACTGATCGTGACAATCGAGCAATGCGAAAGCTGCGACGGAGCTATCGGGTGAAGCTTTTCGGGAAAACCCGGCAATGGCATGTGCCAGAGCCGTTTCGTCAATCTTCGCTGGGAAAATGAACTGATCGCCTGACGATCTGGTCATGATAGGCCTTTCCAGTTCAAATTCAGAAACCCCTTTACAGGTTTCTCAACGGTCATTTGCGCGCCCGCCCCTTTGTTTAGTGGGCTGCCCCAACGCCATTCTGGGTTTTCTTGTTCAGTCTCGGCGGAACCCGAAAGGACATCAAGGCATTATGACTGCGACCGAGTGTATTCACGGGGTGACAGGCCCCGGGCGCCGAAGTAAGACACCGCTATGAGCGAACCAGTATCTTCAATCCGAAACCTTGGCCCCGCCTTTGAACAGGCCTGCGCCCGCGCTGGTATTCATTCGGCTGAGGCGCTGCGTGAACTGGGGCCGGACGAAGCCTATGCTCGCCTGTTGCGCGCCGGCACCAGGGCGCATTTCATCGGATATTACGTTCTGGTGATGGGATTGCAGGGCCGGCCGTGGAACGACTGCAAGGGTGACGAGAAAAAAGCCCTGCGCGAAAGGTTCGACACAATCAAAGCCGGTAACGGGGCGGCTCCGGAAAACCAGATGATTGCAGATCTGGACGCCATCGGGGTTCGTGTTGCACCAAAGGACCTAAAGCAGGTCTGAACGATTAAGGCCGCACCCAACCAAGGATGCGGCCCCAATCTGTCGGCAATGGCTGTGGCTTAGCCGACCAGCTCAATGCCCGAGAAGAAATATGAGATTTCAACCGCTGCGGTTTCCGGAGCGTCCGAACCGTGGACCGAGTTTTCACCGACCGATTCCGCGAATTCGGCGCGAATGGTGCCGGGGGCTGCGTCTGCAGGGTTGGTTGCGCCCATGACTTCACGGTTCTTTGCAATGGCACCTTCGCCTTCCAGAACCTGAACAACAACCGGAGCCGACGACATGAATTCGCACAGTTCGTCATAGAACGGACGTTCGGCATGAACGTCATAGAACTTGCCAGCCTGAGCTTTGGTCATGTGAATGCGCTTTTGCGCCACAATGCGCAGGCCAGCTTCTTCGAACTTGGCGTTGATCTTGCCGGTCAGGTTGCGGCGGGTTGCATCGGGTTTGATGATCGAGAATGTGCGTTCCAGTGCCATGTCGGCCTCTCCTTATAATGTGACGCGGGACCCGCGCCGAAATCCATCGCGCGCCGGGTATCACGGACTTTGGCCCATGAAAAGTGTAATGATGCCTTGCCCGTGGCTTTGCAATTCAGATTGTGTCCGGCAAAGGGTCGACGCGGTCCAGTCGACGGACGTAAAGCACCGCCAGTAAGCCAGCAAAGCTACACGCCCACATCATGCCCAGTACCAGATACGGCCCATTTTCGGGGCTAACGAACGCGCCGGTCATTGAGGTCAGAACAGCGCCCAAAGCCACGATCATTGCCCCCGACAGCCCTGCCGCGCTTCCTGCCAGTCCGGGGCGTACTGACATGACGCCAGCCGCGGCATTGGCATTGGTCAAACCGTTGCCAAAGCCGACACAGATTGCCGAGCCGAAGAAGACCCAAACCGATCCCAGATCAGCGAGAAACAGCATCAATCCACAAAACGGCCCGGTCGAGGCCACGATCCGCCCTGACAAGATCATTGTCGTCAGGCGCGTCCGGGCCGCAATCTGACCGGTGACAAAATTGCCAACCATGAACCCGCCGGTGATGATGCCAATCCCCAGCCCCAGCATTGCAGGGCTCAGGTCGAACCACGCTGCAGCAACCAGCGGCGCACCGGTGATAAAGCTGTAGAACCCTCCAATCGAAAACGCTGCGCATAAGGCATAGCCCCAGAACCTGCGGGCACGGAACAGATGGGGATACTCGCGCAGTTGGGCACCAAATGTGGACGAGCGGTTGGTGTTGGTCTCGCCCATGTCGAACCAAAGCAGCACCAGCAACCCTGCCCCAAGCAACGAGTACAGGACAAACCCCGAGCGCCAACCGAAAAGCATATCCAGCGCCCCACCCAACATCGGCCCAAGCATCGGGGCCAAAGCCATGGCCATCGCGACGTAACCGAGTTTGCTTGCCGCCTCATTCGGTGCGTAACGGTCTCTGATCGACGCGCTGGACAGGACCGAGCCCGCGACAACAGCAGCCTGAAGCAGACGGAAGCCAAGAAAAACCCAGATCGATCCAGCCAGCGTGCATCCGATCGACGCAAGGGCAAATATTGATATACAAATCAAAAGGATAGGCCTGCGACCAAAGCGATCCGATAAAGGGCCCATAATCAGTTGCAATACTGCCGAAACCGCCAGATACCCCGCGACCGACAGGTTCATCAGACCGTAATCCACAGCGAAATCTTCACTCATGTGTGCCAACGACGGCAGGAACATGTTGAGCGTCAGTACAGACAGCGCCGTGGCAAAGATCAACGTGATCAGGGATGGAGGAGTCCGGGCCGCGCGCATGTGGAAAACCGTTTCAAAAAGCAAACGAGACAGCGCTAACACATTGCTTGACACTTGAAAATGCCAAGCCGCTGGCGGCGGCATCACACCTCTGCTAAGAGCGCTCCATGTTACGGATCGAAGACATCACCTATGCCGTTGAAGGCCGCCCATTGTTTGATGGCGCCAGTGCAACCATACCAGACGGTCACAAGGTTGGCCTTGTGGGCCGGAATGGCACGGGAAAGACCACGCTTTTTCGCCTGATCCGCGGGGAACTGGCGCTGGAATCGGGCAATATTTCGGTCCCCAAGCGCGCCCGCATTGGCGGGGTCGCGCAAGAGGTCCCCTCGTCCAACGTTTCGCTGATCGACACTGTTCTGGCCGCTGATACCGAGCGCAGCGCCCTGATGGCCGAGGCTGGCAACGCAACAGATCCCACGCGAATTGCCGAAATCCAGACGCGGCTGGCCGATATCGACGCCTGGTCGGCCGAGGCCCGCGCGGCCTCGATCCTCAAGGGGTTGGGGTTTGACGACGCAGACCAGTTGCGCCCCTGCTCGGATTTCTCGGGCGGTTGGCGGATGCGCGTGGCCTTGGCGGCAGTTTTGTTCTCGCAACCGGATTTGTTGCTGTTGGACGAACCGACCAACTATCTGGATCTTGAAGGCGCGCTATGGCTGGAAAGCTATCTGGCAAAATACCCCCACACGGTCATTATCATCAGCCATGACCGGGGCTTGCTGAACCGTGCCGTAGGGTCGATCCTGCATCTGGAGGATCGCAAACTCACCTATTACGCCGTGCCTTATGACAAATTCGCCGAACGGCGGGCGGAACGTCTAGCGCAGGCGGAATCAGAGAATGCAAAGGCAAAGGCCCGCATCGCTCATTTGCAGAGCTTCGTGGATCGGTTTCGATATAAGGCATCCAAGGCCGTTCAGGCCCAATCGCGCCTGAAAATGATCGAACGCATCCAGTTGGTCTCAACCCCGCAAGAGGCCGCGCTGCGCGCGTTTTCCTTCCCCGAACCCGAGGAACTGTCGCCGCCGATCATCCAGATCGAAGGTGGTGTCACCGGCTATGGCGAGATCGAAGTACTGCGCCGCCTGAATCTGCGCATTGATCAGGATGACCGCATCGCGCTGCTGGGTAAGAACGGTCAGGGCAAATCTACCCTGTCCAAACTTCTGTCAGACCGCCTGCCCCTGATGGCTGGCAAGATGACCCGCAGCAACAAGCTGCGCATCGGGTATTTCGCTCAGCATCAGGTGGACGAGCTTTATGTGAACGAAACGCCACTGGACCACCTGCGCCGCCTGCGCCCGGACGAGGCACCAGGCAAGTGGCGCTCGCGTTTGGCGGGGTTCGGCCTGAACGCAGCTCAGGCGGAAACCGAGGTTGGCCGCCTGTCGGGTGGGCAAAAAGCACGCCTGTCACTGCTGCTGGCCACCATCGACGCACCGCATATGCTGATCCTCGATGAACCGACGAACCATCTGGATATCGAAAGCCGTGAGGCGCTGGTCGAAGCACTGACCGCCTATTCCGGCGCTGTCGTGCTGGTCAGCCACGACATGCACCTTCTGTCGCTTGTTGCCGATCGGTTGTGGCTGGTCTCGGACGGTACGGTCAAATCTTATGACGGTGACCTTGAATCCTACCGGGCCCTTTTGCTGGCGCGTGACAAGCCGGTGAAAGAAAAGCCGCAAACAGAGAAGCCCAAACGCGCCTCGCGCGATACCATGCTGGCATTGCGGGCGGACCTGCGCAAATGCGAGGACCGGGTCGAGAAACTGACAGAGATGCACGACAAGCTCGCGGCAAAACTGGCCGACCCGGCTTTATACGAGGACGACAAGATCAACGATCTGGAAACCTGGAACCGCAAATTCGCCGAGGTGGTCGAGGCCATGCAAAAAGCAGAAGCGCTTTGGATCGCCGCTGCCGAGCGACTGGAACAGGCAGAAACGGTATGAGCGATCCCGTTGTTGAAACCAAAGCGATGATCGCGGGAATGCACCCCGAAATTCAACCCTACGAATTCGCATTTGTGGTCTGGCCCGAAGATATGGACTGGCCCGACGGGACACGCGCCAGTTATGTCGAGGCCGAAGGTCTGTCTTTAATCGTTCCGTTCCATTGCGCACCAAAAGAGGCGGTTGCTATGCGTTGTATCACGCTTCAAGTGCACTCCTCGCTCGAAGGCGTGGGTCTGACCGCTGCGGTCTCAGGGGTGTTGGCACAGGCCGGAATTCCGGCGAACATGGTTGCGGGCTATCACCACGATCATGTTTATGTTCCCTCCGGACGGGCCGAAGACGCCCTAAAAATTTTGAAACATCTGCAACAGAGTAGCAAAGAGTGATTGACACCGCATTTCTGATCACCGCGTTCACAACGCTTTTCGTGGTTCTTGATCCACCGGCGCAAACGCCGATTTTTGTGGCCCTGACCCAGAACATGGATTGGCACACGCGCCGCTCTGTCGCTGTTCGCGCGTGCCTGACTGCTGGCGGCATTCTGGCGATGTTCGCGGCCTTCGGCGAAGCGCTGCTGGGATTTGTCGGCATCTCGATGGAGGCGTTTCGTGTTGCGGGGGGTGTTTTGCTGTTTCTGACCGCGCTCGACATGCTGTTTGAACGCCGGACCAAACGTCGTGAAAACAGCGCCGAAGAGGAAGAACATCCGGACCCGTCTGTGTTTCCACTGGGTATCCCACTGATTGCAGGGCCCGGTGCGATTGCCACTATGATCCTGCTGGCCGGTCAACATCCCGGCATTCAGGGCCTGGCCGTGGTCATCGGCGTTATGCTGGTCGTTCTGGCAATGGTTTTTGTGATGTATCTTACATCCGGGGCCGTGGCACGGCTTTTGGGGAAAACCGGGCTGAACGTGTTGACCCGGCTTCTTGGGATGCTGCTGGCTGCATTATCTGTTCAGTTTATTCTTGATGGCCTCAAGGCCTTTGGATTCGCATCTTAAGCCCCCATATTAACAAGGTTAAGGGGATTTCCGGGAACCGCATGGACAGTTTCGATATTGGACGCCTGATCTATCTGGCCCTGCTGGGGGCGGCGCTGCTGATGTGGTTTGTCACGCATAATCGGCAGTCGCTTGGCAAGACGTTTCAGCAGGTCATGGCATGGGTGTTCATTTTTGTCGGGGTCATTGCACTGGTCGGTCTGTGGGAGGATATTCGTTCCTCGGTCGCTCCCGCGCCGCAGATGAGTGTCACCGGTAACTCGGTTGAGGTTCCCCGCGCTTATGATGGCCATTATTACCTTCCGGTTCTGGTGAATGGTGAGCTGATCACCTTTCTTGTCGACACCGGTGCCAGCCAGATCGTGTTGAACGCGCGGGATGCCAAACGGGCAGGCATTGATCCCGATCAGCTGAACTATTTCGGGCGCGCCTTGACTGCAAACGGTGAGGTGCGTACCGCGCCGGTGCGGCTTGAGACCCTGACGATAGGACCCATTACGGATCAGAACGTTTCGGCCTGGGTCAACGAGGGCGAACTGGATAAGTCTCTTTTGGGGATGGAATATCTGCACCGTTTTTCAAGCATTCAGTTTGCGGATGGCAAGCTGATCCTGTCCCGTTGATGCTCCTCACCTCTTGAGAACAAAAGTGGAACATGATAGCTTGCGGGCATGTCTGCTCAGCTTCTTGGTCCCAAACCTGCACGTCAGATCCCGGGGATAAATCTCCATTCGCAGATCACCCTGCAACCGGGTCGCGTGCACGAGGCTTGCGGCCCCGCCCGACGCAGCTTTGCCATCTGGCTGGCCGGTCAGACACAGGGTCCCGTGCTGTGGATTTCCCCCGCGTGGGAGCCCGCCCAACTGAACCCCGACGGAATGATGGCCTTTGCTGATCCGGCGCGTTTTCTGTTCGTCCACCCCACCCGCGCCGAAGATCTGCTATGGTGTATTGAAGAGGCGCTGCGCAGCGGGGCCATCCCGCTGATCATAGGCGACCTGCCCGGCGCGCCGGGGCTGACGCCGGTGCGGCGGATGCATCTGGCCGCAGAACAAGGCGGTACGATGGGCCAAGCCCCGCTTGGCTTGCTGCTGACGCCCGGTGATGGCGGCGCACAAGGGGTTGAGACACGCTGGCACATGGCCGCCGCCCATCAGGGGGATGCCAGGCACTGGACCCTGACCCGCCGCCGCGCCCGCGCCCTGCCCCCGGTCAGCTGGCAGGCCACTCAGACTGCTGCCCGCACCGGTCTGCACCTGAAACGCATTGAAACAGAGGACATTCTGACGTGAAGCCGCAAGGATCACGCAAGATGTGACTCGCCAAACTCCGGATCGCACCCTAGCGTCGCCGCATGCGCCATCCGATCCATGACAGCCGCTATTCCTGGATTCGCCTTCTGATCACGCTCGCCATCGCAACTGTGGCGAATGTAGGGATGTGGGCGGTCATCGTGGTCATGCCTACTGTCGAAGCAGAATTCGGCGCCAGTCGCGCCGAAGCCTCGATGCCATATACGCTTACGATGATCGGATTTGCGCTGGGCAATATGTGGCTAGGACAACTGGTGGACCGGCTGGGCGTGACACGCGCCCTGATCGGCGCCGCTGTATTAAGCGCCTTCAGCTATCTATTGGCAACGCTGGCCCCGAATATAACACTACTATCTGCGGCGCATCTGCTGGTCGGGCTGGGAACGTCGATCGGGTTTGGCCCCTTGATCGCCGATATCTCGCACTGGTTCATGAAGCGGCGTGGGTTCGCCGTCGCATTGGTGGCCAGCGGAAACTATATCTCTGGCGCAATCTGGCCCACCCTGCTGTCCGGCATTCTGTTACGGGATGGCTGGCAACAGGTCTACCTGACATTGGCGCTATTGACGCTGCTGGTTGTCATCCCCCTGTCCTTGCTGTTGCGTCGTCAGGTCCCGGTCGAAGCACACAGCACAGCCGCGGCCACAGCCCGGATCAACGCGCGCACTGTCGGCGTTTCACCACGCGTGTTACAGTACATCCTTGGCCTGGCTGGTATTGGATGCTGCGTAGCGATGTCCATGCCACAGGTCCATATCGTGTCGTATTGCGTCGGGCTGGGATACGGCCCCGCAGTGGGGGCCGAAATGCTATCGCTGATGCTGCTAGGTGGCGTCGCCAGCCGTATTCTCTCGGGCCTGTTGGCCGACCGTCTGGGCGGCGTCATGACGCTCTTGATCGGCTCAGTCTTGCAGTGCATCGCCCTGTTCCTGTTCCTGCCATATGACGGGATGGTCTCACTTTATGTGATCAGCTTGCTGTTCGGTCTGGCACAGGGTGGCATCGTGCCCAGCTACGCTTTGGTTGTCCGTGAATACATGCCGCCGCAGGACGCCGGGGCGCGGGTCGGATTCGTCCTGATGATGACCATCCTTGGCATGGCGCTTGGCGGATGGATGTCAGGCTGGATTTACGATGTCACCGGAAGTTACCAACTGGCCTTCGTCAACGGAATTCTTTGGAACGGTTTGAACATTGCCATCGTTCTGATGTTGATCAAAAGATCCCGCCCCAGACGGGACACGGTCATGGCGTGACACACCTGACCCGCCGCTTGGTGCTTGCAGGGATGGTGGCTCTGCCTTTGGCCCGTACGGTGCAAGCCGCGTTGCAGCCATACATTTTGTCAACGAAAGCCACCGTGGTTGGTTTTACCTTTGATCTGTCAGGTATCCCTCAGACCGGATCAATGCCGATTCGGCAGGCGGACGTACAGATTGACATGCACCGCCTGCAAAACAGCCGGGTCACGGTGGTGCTGGATGTCAACAAGGCCAGAACACGCTTGCCCTTTGCCCGCATGCCGATGCTCGGCCCCGGTGTTTTGGGCGCCGAAACCTACCCGACAATTCAATTCGTATCGACTGACATTCAATTGGGGGCCGATGGGCGCATGTCGAATGGTGCTCGTGTCACGGGGGAACTGAGTATCCGAGATGTGACGCACCCCATAACTTTGGATGCCAACCTATACCGCCAGCCCGGAACAGCCGCGAACGACCTCAACCGCCTGTCCATAGGTTTGACCGGGACATTGAACCGGCACGATTTCGGTGCCTCGGGTTATCCCGATCTGGTAGGACAAAACGTCGGACTGGACATACGTGCCGAGATCATTCGTGCAACCTAATCGACAAAAAGCAAAAAACGACTGGATAAAGTCGAATAGTTGCGCGCATTGTCCGGTGACGCCGCCTATCTGAGAAAACCATGCGCACGATCATTTCATTTGCCGCCCTGTTTCTTTCGGTCATTCTGCTTCAGCTTTCAACGGGCGGCGTCGGGCCACTTGATGCCATTTCCGGGATCACCTTAAGCTTTTCGACCGAACAGATCGGTATGCTGGGTTCAGCGCATTTCCTTGGCTTTTTCATAGGTTGCTGGTGGGCGCCGCGTCTGATGGGCAGTGTCGGGCATTCCCGCGCATTTGCCGTATGCACAGCGCTGGGCGCGATGGGGTTGATCGGGCACACCCTGACAGACAATCCTTATGTATGGGCGGCGTTGCGCATCGCCTCGGGCACATGTGTGGCAGGTAGTTACACCGTCATCGAAGCCTGGCTGAATGCAAAAGTGACCAATGAGACACGTGGACGAGCCATGGGCACCTATCGCATCGTCGATATGGGTGCCTCGCTGAGTGCTCAGTTGATCATCGCCGTCCTGCCACCCGCCTCGTATGTTTCCTATAACCTCTTGGCGATCCTTTGCTGCGCCTCATTGCTGCCGCTGACACTGACACGCGCAAGTCAGCCGAAGACGCCCGACGCCCCGCGCCTGCGCCCGAAACTGGCATGGCACAGTTCGCCGTTGGCCGTTGCGGGCGTCATTGTTTCGGCACTCAGTTCAGCATCTTTCCGAATGGTCGGGCCCGTCTACGGTCAGGAAGTCGGGTTGGGAGTGGATCAAATCGCCTTCTTCCTCGCCTCTTTCGTTCTGGGCGGGGCGCTGGCGCAGTATCCGATGGGATGGCTCGCGGACAAATACGACCGGCGCTGGGTCTTGATCTGGCTTTCGGTCGCGGCGGTACTAAGCTGCGGGGTCACAATGGCGGCAAGCGACACGGGAACCGTCGGTGTCATGCTTGCAGCGGCGCTTTTTGGGTTCACGACATTCCCAATCTTTTCGGTGTCATCCGCACATGCCAACGATTTTGCGACAACCGAACAAAGGGTCGAGTTGTCTGCCGCCTTGATGTTCTGGTACGCGCTGGGGGCTATTGCGTCACCCTATATCACGTCAACACTGATCCAGGATTTTGGACCCAGCGCGCTGTTTGCATTTGTCGCGGTCGGCCACATATTCCTGATCGGCTTCGGCCTGGCCCGGATGCGGTCGCGTCCAACACCCGCGGAGAGAACCAATTACGTCTACGCACCGCGTACATCCTTTACGGTCGGAAGGTTGCTGAAACGCGCCCGCGAGGAATGAAAAGCGGACCCGCAGCCCTGCATTGCGCAGAGTCTGCGTATTGGCTGACCACAATCTGACCGGTTGACAACGGCCATCGGCGGCTGGGTCGCCCTATCAGGCGCGCGTTACAAATCAGAGTTATTCCAGTCATCTACGAAACCGGGCTTTTGCTGAGCGGTGACTTAGGTTAGACGAACGCGCAGTTAGATACGCGGAAACGGAATATGGCTCGGATTCTCATCACCTCGGCGATCCCTTACATCAATGGGATCAAGCATCTCGGCAATCTGATCGGCTCGCAACTGCCTGCCGACTTGTATGCACGCTACCAGCGTGGCCGGGGGAACGAGGTCATGTTCCTGTGTGCCACCGACGAACACGGCACCCCGGCCGAACTGGCCGCTGCCAAAGCTGGAAAGCCGGTGGCCGAGTATTGCGCGGGCATGTACGAAATTCAGGCCGACATCGCCAAGCGTTTTGGGATGAGCTTTGACCACTTTGGCCGCTCATCCAGCGAGCAGAACAAAAAGCTGACCCAACATTTCGCCGGGAAACTGGATGCGGCCGGGTTGATCCGCGAGGTCACGGAAAAGCAAATCTATTCCAACGCAGATGGTCGCTTTCTTCCCGACCGCTATATCGAGGGCACCTGCCCCAATTGCGGGTATGAGAACGCACGTGGCGACCAGTGTGAAAACTGCACCAAGCAGTTGGATCCGACCGACCTGATTGAACCGCGCTCGGCCATTTCGGGCTCCACCGATCTGGAAGTGCGTGAGACCAAGCACCTCTATCTGCGCCAATCGGCGATGAAGCATCAGCTGGATGCCTGGATTGACAGCAAAACTGACTGGCCGATCCTGACCACATCCATTGCCAAGAAATGGCTGCATGATGGCGACGGGCTGCAAGACCGGGGGATCACCCGCGATCTGGACTGGGGCGTTCCGGTCAAGAAAGGCGAACAGGACTGGCCCGGTATGGAAGGCAAGGTGTTCTATGTCTGGTTCGATGCGCCGATTGAATACATCGCCTGTGCCAAGGAATGGGCGGATTCGACCGGGAAACCCGATTCCGAGTGGGAACGCTGGTGGCGTACCGATAAGGGTGCGGACGATGTGCGATATGTCCAGTTCATGGGCAAGGACAACGTGCCGTTTCACACGCTTTCTTTCCCCGCCACTATTCTGGGGTCGGGCGAGCCGTGGAAAATGGTCGACCACCTGAAATCCTTCAACTACCTGAATTACGACGGCGGCCAGTTCTCGACCTCGCAGGGGCGTGGCGTTTTTATGGATCAGGCGCTCGAGATTCTGCCAGCCGACTACTGGCGGTGGTGGCTGCTGAGCCATGCGCCGGAAAGCAGCGACAGCGAGTTCACGTGGGAGAACTTCCAACAATCGGTGAACAAGGATCTGGCCGATGTTCTAGGCAACTTCGTCAGCCGCATCACCAAGTTCTGCCGCTCGAAATTCGGTGAGGTGGTGCCCGAAGGCGGTGACTTTGGCGAGCGTGAGAACGCTCTGATCGACGAACTCACCAAACGCGTCCGCGCTTACGAGGCGCATATGGAAGCAATGGATGTCCGCAAGTCGGCTCAGGAACTGCGTGCCATCTGGGTGGCTGGCAACGAATACCTGCAAGCAGCGGCACCGTGGTCAACCTTCAAGGAAGACCCCAAACAGGCCGCTGCACAAGTACGCCTGGGCCTGAACCTGATCCGGTTCTATGCCGTGCTCAGCGCGCCGTTCATCCCTGATACCTCGGCCAAGATGCTAAGCGCCATGAACACGCTCGACACCAGCTGGCCGGAAGACGTGGCCGCAGCGTTGAACGCGCTACCCGCGGGTCACGACTTTACCGTGCCAGACGTTCTGTTCGCCAAGATCACAGACGAACAGCGCGAAGAATGGCAGGCAAAATTCGCCGGTAAACGCGGCTGACCGCCCTGATATTCGAAAGCTCGAACGGGGGCCGTTGGCCCCTGTTTTCGTTCGGCACCTCGGAACGGGCCGACACCTAAACCAGCTTAGTTGCTGTAATTTTTGGCGTCATCGCAAACCACCTCGGGATTCATCGCGCTTGAGAATTCGTGGCAAACAAGCCATCCTGCAAACAAGTTTTGTCGACTCGCGCGTTTGTGACCGCCGGGATGGACACCAATTGTTTCTGAAATGCACGAGGCTTTCGCCATGTCCCAAGTTTTCCCTTTTCTAACTCAGGTCCGCAATCCAATCGCCACCGCATTATTGCTGATATCCCTGGGACTGGCCCAACCTGCAACTGCACAGGACGAAGGGGCGGCACCGAAAGTTACGATTGCGGCCGCCTACACCGAGGAAATCACCGACGAGGCTTCCTTCATAGGGCGCGCTCAGGCGATCAATAAGGTCGATATCGTGGCCCGCGTGAACGGTTTTCTCAACAGCCGGAATGTCGAGGATGGGGCTACGGTCAAGGAAGGCGACCTGTTGTTCACCATCGAACCTGACCTTTACGAGGCGACATTGGAGGCCCGAAAAGCCGATCTGAACCGGGCCGAGGCAAATCTTGAGTTGGCCAAGGTGGACCTGGCGCGTAAGGAAGAGCTTTACAAGCGCGACGCGACACCTGAATCCGAACGCGACATCGCGCGGGCCAACGAACTGGTCGCCGAGGCTCAGGTCAAGGCCGCAAATGCAGCGATCCAGCAGGCCGAACTGGACCTCAGCTATACACAGATCCACGCGCCTTTTGATGGACGTATAGGCAGCATCACCACCAGTGTCGGTGATGTGGTCGGCCCGACCAACCCGCCGCTGGTGAACATTGTAAGCGAGACGCCGATCTATGTGAATTTCTCGCTCAACGAAAAACTCTTTACTTCGGTTCTTCAGACCGTTGGCGCAAATTCCGCTTCTCTTGCGGACAGCCCGCAAAGCCCCAATGTGCATATCACGCTGCCAAATGGAACAAAGCTGGATGAAACGGGCAGGATCGTATTTGTTGACAATCGTATCGACCCGTTGACCGGCGCGATCACAATGCGCGCCCAGTTCGAAAATGCCGACCGTTTGATCCTGGACGGTGCATTCGTGAATGTGCAGATCGAAGCGTTGCAACCGACCTTGCAAGTTCTGGTGCCGCAAGCTGCGCTGCAACGCGACCAGCGCGGTGACTTTGTGCTTGTAGTAAACGACAAACAGATGGTGGAGCAGCGATACATCACCACAGGCAACACGGAAGGTACCGCCATCATCGTTACCGAAGGTTTGCGTGAAGGCGAAAGCGTGATTGTCGAGGGCCTGCAACGGGTCCGCCCCGGCGTGGCTGTTGACGCGGTCGTCGCCTCTGAACAGCCGGGAGAGTAATCGATGTTCTCAGCCCTGTTCATCAGCCGGCCAAAGCTGGCGTTTGTCATCTCGCTGGTGCTGACCATCATGGGTGGCATCGGTTATCTGGTGCTGCCGGTCGCGCAGTTCCCGGACATTACCCCGCCCGTGGTCAACGTCTCCACCAAATACACCGGCGCAAATGCGGAGACAGTGGAAAACACCGTTGCCGCACCGATCGAGGCGCAGGTCAACGGTGTGGACGACATGATCTACATGACGTCCAGATCGTCTGACAACGGCTCGTATTCGTTGGACGTAACCTTCGAAGTTGGCACCGACCCCGATATCGCCTCGGTCAACGTGCAGAACCGGGTGGCGCAGGCAATGTCGTCGTTGCCCGCCGAAGTGACATCTTCGGGCGTTGTCACACAAAAATCGTCGACCAATATGCTGATGCTGGTCACGCTGACCTCGCCCAATGGCACCTATGACAGCGTGTTTCTTTCCAACTATGCCTCAATCAACCTGCGCGATGCGCTGGCGCGTGTGCAAGGCGTGGGTAAGGCTGATGTTCTGACCAACCTTGAATACGCCATGCGGGTCTGGATGGACCCTGACAAGATGGCAGCCCTGTCCATCACACCAGGCGATGTAATCAACGCGATCCGCGAACAGAATATCGAAGTGTCCGCCGGTTCGATCGGTGCGCCACCTGTTCCCGAAGGCCAGACCTTTCAATACACGATCAAGTCCAAAGGGCGACTGACATCCGCCGAAGAATTTGGCGATATCGTGATCCGTACCGGAGATGCCGGCGCAATTGTCCGCGTAAGGGACATCGCCCGGGTTGAGCTTGGCGCACAGTTCTACTCGGCGTCCGGTTATTTTCAGTCCGTGCCGGCCACCGTGATCGGCATCTATCAGGCCCCCGGCGCAAACGCCCTCGCCGTTTCAGAGCGCGTGCAGGCGGAACTGGAGCGGCTGTCCCGCGCATTCCCGTCGGATGTCGAATATGATGTCCCCTTCAACACGACCGACTTTGTCGAAGCCTCGTTGAATGACGTTGTTTCCACACTGATCCTGACCTTCACACTTGTGATCTCGGTCGTTTTTGTGTTCCTCGGCAGTTGGCGTGCCACGATCATTCCGGCGGTTGCCATCCCGGTCTCACTGATTGGCACGTTTGCTTTCTTGCTGGCCTTCGGCATGTCGTTGAACACGATCTCGCTGTTCGCGCTGGTATTGGCCATTGGGATCGTGGTTGATGACGCCATCGTCGTGGTCGAAAACGTCGAGCGCATCATCGCTGATGAGGGGCTGCCCCCAGCCGAAGCCACCCGTAAGGCGATGGGGCAGATCACAGGCCCGGTCATCGCGACCACGCTGGTATTGCTGGCGGTATTCGTGCCCGTGACCTTCATGCCGGGCATCTCAGGGCGGCTGTACTCTCAGTTCGCTGTCACGATCTCGACCGCTGTTGTGATCTCGTCGATCAACGCGCTGACACTGTCGCCCGCGCTGTGTGGGCTGGTCCTTAAGGCCCGCTCAGGGCCGCCCAAAGGGCTGCTTGCACTGTTCGAAAACTTCATTGGTGGCGTTCGCAACGGCTATGTCGCCATTGTTCGCAAACTGCTTGTCTTTCCGGCTATCGCGCTGGCCATCGTGGTTGGGCTCGGCATGGGAACAGGGGCAATCATGTCGAACACGTCCGCCGGGTTCATCCCGCTGGAAGACAATGGCTATCTCTTTGTCGACGTGCAACTGCCTGACGCCGCGACGCTGGAACGGACCGAGGCCGTGACAAAGCGCCTTGATGACCAGATACGCGAGATCCCGGGTGTGTCCAGCACCGTTCTGATCAATGGCTTCTCATTGCTGAACGGCACAATCACCAACGGCGCTGCGATCTTCGTGAACCTCGACAACTGGAGCGAACGGCAGGAGGAAAACCTGAGCGCCGAAGCCATTTTGGCTAAGGTGCTGGCCATCGCGAATAATGAGACCGCAGCCTCGACCGTTGCCTTCAACCCGCCACCAATTCAGGGTCTCGGCATGTCGGCCGGGGTCGAGATGGAGGTGCAGCAAACCGGTGGCGGTTCACCGCAGGATCTGGCATCGGCTGTGGGGTCGTTTGTCTATTCGGCCAACCAACGACCCGAGATCGGGCAAGCCTATACGACATTCCGTGCCAACGTTCCGCAGCTGTTCGTGGATCTGGACCGCGAGAAAGCCAAGACACTGGACGTCTCGGTGGCTGAAATCTTCCAGACCATGCAGGCCCAGCTGGGGTCGTATTATGTCAACGACTTCAACCTGTTTGGTCGCGTCTATCGCGTAATGATCCAGGCGGAAGGCAGCTATCGCGACAATGTCGATGACATTGCCAGCCTCTATGTGCGTTCACAGAAGGGCGACATGGTGCCATTGGGTACCCTGATTGACGTGGAAAACGTTTTGGGGCCGGTTCTGCTGAAGCGGCATAACCTGTTCCGGTCGGCAACGGTGACAGCGGTGCCAGCGCCGGGCCTGTCCAGCGGCGATGCGATCACAGCGATGACAGAGGTCTCTGCTTCGGCTCTGCCGCCGGGATACTCGTTCGAATGGACGGGAACGGCACAACAACAGTTGGCGTCCGGCAGCTTGGTGATCGTCATTCTGGGGCTGGCTATCCTATTCGGTTACCTGTTTCTGGTTGGACAGTATGAAAGCTGGACTATGCCGGTCTCGATCCTGCTGTCTGTGGTCGTGGCCCTGTTCGGGGCGGTGGCCGCGGTTGCCATCGTTGGCAGTGACATAAACCTCTATACGCAGATCGGTATGATCATGCTGGTGGGCCTTGCTTCGAAGAACGGCATTCTGATCGTCGAGTTTGCAATGGAACAGCGCGCCAAGGGTCTTTCGATCAAGGACGCTGCCGTCGAGGCAGCTCATCAGCGGTTCCGCGCTGTCATGATGACCGCCCTGTCTTTCCTGCTAGGCGTCGTACCGCTGCTGGCTGCCAATGGTGCGGGTGCGGCCAGCCAAAAAGCCATCGGTGTCGCCGTGTTCGGTGGCATGTTGGCCGCGACGCTGGTTGGCGTAATCGTGGTGCCTGTCCTCTACGCTCTGATGCAAAGCATGCGCGAGTGGCTGAAAGGCAGTAAAAACGATCCCGGCCCTTCAGAAGAAGCGGCCTGATCCGATCAAAGCCCCGCCCATCAGCGGGGCTTTTTTCTGGTGTCAGTCTGATCTTTCCCGCCGCCGTTCAGAGAGTTCGCGGATCACCACCTTTGCCTCTGGTGTCGGTGCCTGCTCGACCCGGCGATAATCCGATCCATCCCGGTTCCGTGTCAGCAGCCCACATGAAATCATGGTCCGGCGCAGGGTTGCAGGGTCATCAAAACAATGTTCGGCATTGAGGCACGTGTTGACCTCACCCTCTTGCAGCACCGCGGCTGCCGGTACCGCAGACCAGAGCCCCCACAAGGACAAAGTCTGCACCAATCGTTTTGACGGCCATTGCCGAAGTCTGCCTTGTGCGTCGAACAGGTGCAATGTGCGCTCAACCGTGCGCATGTCAGCAGCCGGTTGTTTCGGGCGGGCCTCGATCCGCCTGGCAGCGGCACTGGTGGCGCGCATATGTTGCACGTTCTGAAACCCGGCGGCACGAGCGACCATATTCATCAGGGTCAGGTGCGACGGGCTGGAGTCGCCAAGTTGTTGGGACAGGATACGCACGAATCCGGTCAGATCATCGGCGTGCAAGGGTACAGGAGTTTTGCTCATCACAAATCCATATCGGGCGTTTTGCGCGATCGTTGGTCGCTGACTTGACGAAACAACGCCCTGATGGTTGCGATAGTTTCACATACACTGGCAGGTTTAGCACTCTGGGTAAGAGCAGCGACGCCTCGGTGTCTGCCGACCGTATCCAACGGCTAGCACAACGCTCATCACCCGCCAAGAGGATAGAAAGATGGATCAGGTCGAGCCGGGGGCCAGCCGTTCAGCCATCCAGCCGTCGATCCGCGCGATCTGCTCGGCATTCAGTCGCAAGCCCAGCTTGTTGCGCCGCCAGACGACATCTTCGGCGGTCCGTGCATATTCCTTGTCGATCAGCCACGCGACTTCCCGCGCGGTCAGGGTTGCGCCAAAATCCTCGCCCAGATCAGACGGCTGCTGCGCATCGCCAAGGACCTCTGTTGCTTCGGTTCCATAGGCCCTGATCAAGCGTGCAGCCCAGGCGGCACCCAGAAACGGATACCTGGCCAAAAGCCGATCAGTCAGGGCTTCAACAGCATCAACCGGAAAGTCACCGCCCGGAAGCGTCACACCGGCGGTCCAGGGGCCCGGCATATTCGGAAAAAATTCACCAACCTTCTCCAGAGCACTTTCCGCAAGCCGTCGATAGGTGGTGATCTTGCCGCCAAACACGTTCAATACAGGCGCCCCACCCTGCGCATCGACCTTCAGCGTGTAATCCCGCGTTGCGGCGGTGGCACTGCTGGCGCCGTCATCATAAAGCGGCCGCACACCGGAATAGGTCCACACAACATCTTCGCGGGTCACAGCGCGCTTGAAATACTTCGATGCGAAAGCGCACAGATACTCCTGCTCGGCCTCGGTACAGACGGGTTTCGTGTCAGGGTCTGGGTGATCCTGATCCGTTGTGCCGATCAGGGTAAAATCCTGCTCGTATGGTATGGCGAAAATGATGCGGCCGTCTTCGCCTTGAAAAAAATAGCACTTGTCATGGTCATACAGCCGGGGCGTCACAATATGGCTGCCCCGAACAAGCCGAACACCCTCGCGTGAGTTGACACGGATCTTGGTCTGGATGATGTCACCGACCCAAGGGCCACCCGCGTTGATCAGCATTCTGGCCCGGACAAGACGGGTTTCGCCGCTGTTGCGATTACGAATGGATATCTGCCAAAGGTCGTCCACCCGCTCGGCCGAAATCACCTCGGTTCGCACCATGATCTGCGCACCGCGCGCCTCGGCGTCGCGGGCATTCAGGACCACCAACCGTGAATCTTCGATCCAGCAATCAGAGTATTCATAAGCCGTTTCGAACTTGTCCTGTAACGGGACGCCTTCCGGAGCCGATCGCAGGTTCAGTGATGTGGTGCCCGGCAGAATTTTGCGGCCACCCAGATTGTCATACATGAACAAACCCAACCGGATCAGCCAGGCCGGACGCCGCCCCCGCATCCACGGCATGACCGTGCTGAGCAGCCGTGAGGTCGGCGTTTCCGAGTCAAACCGCATGTCCTTGTGGTAGGGCAGCACAAAGCGCATCGGCCAGCTGATATGCGGCATCGCACGCAACAGGGTTTCACGCTCGATCAGGGCCTCGCGCACCAGACGGATCTCGAAATACTCCAGATACCGTAACCCGCCATGAAACAATTTTGTCGAGGCTGATGACGTGGCCGAGGCCAGATCATTCATCTCTGCCAAAGCAACTGACAGCCCGCGGCCAGCAGCATCCCGTGCGATGCCGCAACCATTGATCCCGCCACCGATGATAAAAAGGTCCGTTGTCTGAACGTCCGCTGACTGCATGCCAATGATTCCTTGTCAGGATGGATGATAGGCATTTGCCAGAACATTCTTCGTATGGTCAATGTTTATGTTCGAATTTCTTCGTTTTGCAACGCTGTCCTTATATTTTCGCATGCCGTTCTTGCAAAACCGGCTAGAAAGAACAAAAACGAAAGAAACACTTCAAGTCTGGAAACACCCATGTCGCTGTCTTTCCGCCAATCTGACATTCTGGACATTGCCGGGGCCGAAGGCCGCGTCACCGTTGACGGGTTGGCCGAAAGATTTGGTGTCACGGTCCAGACGATCCGGCGCGACCTGACCGAGTTGGCCGAGGCAGGTAAACTGGATCGGGTGCATGGCGGCGCGGTTCTGCGCTCGGGCGTTTCCAACATAGGATATGAAGACCGCCGTGCCCTGAACGCCGACGCCAAGACCCGTATTGCACAGGCTTGCGCCATCGATATCCCCGACGGCGCATCGATCTTCATGAACATCGGAACCTCGACCGAGGCCGTGGCGCGGCAATTGCTGAACCACAAGAACCTGATGGTTGTGACCAACAACATGAACGTCGCAAACATTCTGATTGAGAATCTGGATTGTGAGGTCGTCATGGCCGGAGGCGTCCTGCGGCGCACAGACGGCGGGTTGATCGGAAATCTGACCGTTTCGACCATTCGGCAATTCAAATTTGATCTTGCCGTTATCGGCTGTTCAGCTTTGGACATTGACGGAGATCTTCTGGACTTCGATTTTCAGGAGGTACAAGTCAGCCAGACCATCATTGCGCAGGCACGCCGCACATTTCTGGTTGCCGACCATTCAAAGTTTCACCGCTCTGCCCCGGCGCGCATCTCTTCTTTGGCTGAAATCGACGCGATCTACACGGATGCGCCGTTACCTGGCGATCTGCACCTGCGCAGTCAGGAATGGCAAACGGACATCGTCCTATGTAGCTAGCGGACATTAAGAATAGTCCCCAAATTACCGCGTCGCTTGCCAGATGCCACCCGGCCTGACACTATCGTCTGCATAAGGATATGTGCACGGGAGGGGAGCACCGGGCCATGATTGCGCTTTTATTTGCATTACTTACTGCCACGATGGGGCTCAACTATTTCAACATGACGAAGGCAGGCAATGCGCTGTTCTTCCTTACGATTGCCCTGAGTATCTACTGGTTGAAATTCCACGCCACCAGTCAGTTGACAATTCAGCTTTGAGGGCCTCGTCATGACACCTGAACTGTCCCGTACACTGAACGCGATCGGAATGCTGGCTGTCTGTCTTGTTCTGGCGCTGGCGTTCTTCTATCAACTTGTCCTTTACGAACTACCCTGCCCGCTTTGCCTGTTGCAGCGTGTCGGCTTTGTTGCTGTCGGCGTCGGGCTGGGCTTGAACCTGCTGTATGGCGCGCGACCGCAGCACTATGCCATCATGCTGATTGCCGCTTTGTATGGCGGCAGCGTTTCGATCCGGCAAATCCTGTTGCACATTGTGCCGGGAACCGGCCACTACGGTTCGCCCGTTCTGGGGCTGCACTATTACACTTGGGCGGGCATCGCCTTTTTCCTTGTCCTGCTGGGTACGTCGTTCATGCTGCTTTTTGATCGCCAATACGACTCGGGCGCGACCAGCGAGGGGCGATTTGGGGGAAACAAGCTGGCCAAAACCGCCTTCTTTGTCATGCTGGCACTTGCCGTACTGAACGCCGGTTCAACTCTGCTGGAATGCGGACCGGGCGTTTGTGATGACCCGCCCACGGATTACAAGTTGATTGACGAACTGAAAACGAATGATTGAGGATACCCTAACCTTCCCCTGATGGAGGCACACAAATGGGACTATTGGGCCAGCCGCTGGGCTATTATGACTATCTGACATTGGTCGCGCTGATCCTGCTGCTTGCAGCAGTTATGGCGCTGTTCCTGTTCATTATGGGCCTTCCGGGGCGGATCGCGATCAAACGTAATCATCCCCATGCCGAAGCCGTAAAGATCATGGGATGGATGGGGTTTTTGGCTGTCGTGCCTTGGGTTCACGCCTTCATGTGGGCTTTCCACGATGGCGTCACGGTCGATATTCGCCGCGGCCCGGACGAGGAAAAAGATGCCATCCGCGATGAAATCAAACGCCTGGGCGGTAGGGTCAAACCCGAATACCAGGATCGTCTGGACACAGATGACACACAACCCAGTTAAGACCGAAGGACCCTAATTCCTATGTTCGTCGCCCTCGGCATCACGCTGTTCTACATCATTTTCGTCTGGCTCATTTTTTTCAAGCTGGAATGGCTGAAGTTCAACATTGCCTGGGGCATTGTTTCGTTCTGGGTGGGTGCACACCTGCTGTTGATCTTCCTTGTGGCATTGCGCTTCTTTCAGCCGTTTTCAGCAGACAGCCACGTGGTACGTTCGACCATACAGATCATCCCCAAGCTGACACAGCCGACGATTCTGTCCGAGGTTCTTGTTGAACCGAATACACCGGTCGCAAAGGGCGATCCGCTGTATCGGTTCGATGATACGGTGTTTTCGCTGGCGGTCGATAATGCGCAGGCCCAGTTGGTGGCGGCACAGCAGAATGCCAAAATCCTTGAACAGGATGTCATTGCGTCGACCGAAGCTGTCGAACGGGCCAATGCGCAATTGGCCTATGCGCAAACCCAACAGGCGCGGTATGAGAATCTTGTTCCGGCCGGAGGCGCCCGTCAGGACGATCTGGATCGATGGAACGAACAGGTGACGGAAGATCAGGCCGCCGTCAAACAGGCTGGGGCCAACCTGACCAAGGCTCAACTGGCGCTGGAATCGCAGATTGACGGCGTGAACACGGGCATCCTTCAGGCGCAGGCGCAATTGGCCGAAGCCGAGTATTTTCTGGAAAACACAACAATCTATGCGCCTGAAAATGGCATGATCGTCTCACAGCAGGCCCGCCCCGGATTGGTAGTCGGTGACGTCCGGTTGGGTGCGATTGCCAGCTTCGTGACTGATGAAAGCCCTTATATCCTTGCCACATTCCGCCAGCAGAACCTGAAATTTGTCGAACCGGGACAAGAGGTCGAAGTCGCGCTTGATCTTTATCCCGGTGAAATCCTGACGGGCAAGGTCGAAGCGATCTGGTGGGCCACCCGTCAAGGGCAACTCATCCCGTCGGGCCGCCTGCCCGGTTTCGAGCTGCCCAAACTGCCCGGTCGGATTGCGGTTCAGATCACCGTCGATGTGCCGGAAGACCACATCTTCCCAGCGGGCGGCCATGCCGCTGTGGCAATCTATACAGGCCAGGGCAAAAGTTTTGAGTTTCTGAGGCGCATCAACATCCGCCTTTATTCCTTCGCCAACTTCATCCGACCCCTGGATATCTGAGGATGCGCGCCATGACACTCCGCAGGTTGTTGGGAACCGCCATTTGCGCCGCCACTCTCGCGGCTTGCACACCCGTTGGACCGGATTTTGTGCGCCCCAATTCACCTGTCGTAAAACAATGGATTGAGGTCAACAACCCCAGCGCCGGTCAAAGCGGGCTGACCTCGCGCAGTGCGCCTGTCGTGAAATGGTGGCAGACATTCAATGATCCGACCCTTAACAAACTGATTGCCGAGGCCTACGCCCAGAACCTGACACTTCAGGTCGCTGGTGCGCGGGTTTTGCAGGCGCGCGCGCAACTGGGTA
Source organism: Ruegeria sp. O6 (assembly GCF_056535045.1). Classification (NCBI taxonomy): domain Bacteria; kingdom Pseudomonadati; phylum Pseudomonadota; class Alphaproteobacteria; order Rhodobacterales; family Roseobacteraceae; genus Ruegeria; species Ruegeria sp. O6. The sequence goes on from NZ_JBQERM010000001.1 coordinate 595,068, forward strand.
TCGCCTTTGGCGAGCTTTACCCGCAGTCGCAGGCCATTGGCGGCTCGCTTGAACGGCGCCAGATCAGCGACAATCTGGGGCCAATTTCGGATGTCAATCGCGTCATCCCGCTGGATACCGAGTTCTCGACCTCGCAAGTCGGCTTCGATGCCCAGTGGGAGTTGGACGTCTGGGGCGCCCAGCGGCGCGGTGTTCAGGCGGCGCGATCCAACCTGGCCCTGCAAGTGGCAAACTACGACGACGCGTTGGTTACGCTGACCGGGGACGTCGCCGCGCTTTACGTCAATATCCGGGCGCTGCAAGAGACGCTGGCAATTGCGCGCGAGAACATCAAATTGCAGCAGGACTCGGCAGACCTGACTCAGCTGCGGTTCAACAATGGCGTCACCACGGAACTGGACGTGCAGGAATCCACCGCCCTGTTGAACAACACTAAGGCGCTGGTACCCGAACTGGAAAGCGACCTGCAACAGACCAAGAACGCGCTTGCGGTGTTGTTGGGCACGACACCTTCACGCATGACCGGTCTGCTGGGCAATACCGGCCGCATTCCATCGGCCCGGGCAAATGTGGCAGTGGGCGTTCCCGCTGAATTGCTGCGCCGCCGCCCGGATGTACGCGCGGCTGAACTGGCGGCAGCCACGCAATCGGCACAAGTGGGCATCGCGATGGCGGACCTGTATCCCCAATTCATCCTGTCAGGCGCAATCGGTCTGCAGGCATCCGGTGGGCGCGATCTGTTCAGCGGTGGCAGCACCACCGGTCTGGCCAGTGCCGGTGTGGTCTGGAATGTGCTGAACTATGGCCGCATCAAGAACAATGTTCGCGCGCAGGACGCCGCTTACCAGGCGCTGATTGCGAATTATCAGAACACTGTGCTGACCGCTTATTCCGAGGTTGAAAGTGCCATGGTCGCTTATGCGCAGGCACGCAAGCAGGTCGGGTTCTATCAGCAAAGTGTCGAGGCCTCACGCAAAGCTGCCGAAATCGCCGTCAACCAGTATACAGACGGCATTGCCGATTATTCGCGTGTTCTGAACACCCAGACCGCGCTATTGCGATCACAGGCCAACCTGATCGAGGCGCGGCAGCAAGTATCCAGCAACCTGGTGGCGGTTTACAAGGGCCTGGGCGGCGGATGGCAAATCCGTCAAAATCAGGAATTCCTGCCTGAAACCGTTCTGGCCGAGATGGCCTATCGCACGGATTGGGGCGATCTGCTGCAGAAAACCCCAACCCGCGCGAGCCTGAATTAGGTGCTATTTGGTTAACCCGCGCAACCCGCCCGAGATCAGGATATTGACCTCATAGAGGATGCGGGGCGCGGCCAGCCCGCCGGGGCTGGCCAGATAATTCGGGCTCCATTCCGGATCGAACTTCTGCTTGAACGCACGAAGACCCTCAAAATGGTAGAACTGTTCGCCATGTTCGTAAACGAACCCTCCAATCCGGTTCCAAAGCGAGGCAAGCTGACGGTTCTCAATCCCTGAGAACGGTGCGGCACCCAGTGAAAACCAGTGAAAACCCTGCTGCGCACCCCAATCCATCATGTCGGCGAAAAGAGCGTCCATGACGAAACTTGGGCTATCGGGTTCATAGCGCATAAGGTCCAGTGATAACTCGGATTTATTTCCCCCTTGGAACAGGTTGGCAAAGGCCATGATCTTGCCGGTGTTGCCATCACGCAGGATCGCATGATCGAAATAGGACAGGTATTGATCATCAAATCCACCCAGCGCAAAGCCCTTTTCTGCACCGGCCTTTTGCGCAAGCCAGCGGTCTGAAATCCCACGCAAGTCTGGCAACAGAGGCGCCAGTTCTTCTTTCGGAATGATCTCGAACACATATCCTTCGCGCTGAGCACGGTTCTTGGCCTGTCGGAACCGCTTGCGCGACTTTCCGTCCAGCGAGAAGTCGTGCAATGACACCCGCGCAACCTCACCAATCTTCAGGATCGACAGTCCAAGATCCAGAAAAGTCGGCAGATATTTGGTCGAGACACTGTAGAACGCGCAGAGTTTACCTTCGCGATCCGCCATTTCCCGAAGTTGCCAGATCAGTTGCTGCCCGGCCCTCTCGTCACCAACAGGTTCTCCTTTTGAAATCAGCGCATTGCCCGTGTCGGCGTAGGCGATAAACGCGGTCTCATCCGGTGAGATCAGGAATTGCTTGTCGCCGGTAAGCGAGATCTGGGATTCCGTATCCTCACTCTCCATCACCAGCCGCTCGACAACTTTTGGGATTTCAACCCGCTGTGGTGTCGGTATCTCACGCCCGAACAGAGAGTTCACGGCAACAATGCCCACGATCACGGCCACAACAAGGCTGGACCGCAGAAAGCGCGAAGCGTCACCGTTCCAGGCAAACTGCCACCACAGATCGTTTTGGTATTCGACATGCGAATATGCAAACAGCCCGATCCAGAAAATCACCGCCAGCAGAACCACGACACTGATCAGCCATGGGATGTTCAGCCGAAAAATCGACGCACCACTGACCCGGTAGAACGCGCCACGAAACATGGCCAGCAAACCAATCGTTCCCAGCATCGAAAGCGCTTCGTGGATGTCGAGCCCTTTTGCAAGCGACGCAAAGAACCCTGCCCCCATCAACACCATCGCAACAACCCATGCCCGGTAGAGCTTGCGGAACAACCCGCGCGAGACCAGCAACAGCAACACGCCAACGACGCTGCCTGCAAGATGCGAAGCCTCGACAAACGAAAGCGGCAGCAGATCTTTCAGCGTGCCGAGCTTTTGCGCCCCAGCTGGCAAAGCGCCCGACACGAGCAAGATCACTCCGGCCACTGCGGCTACTCCGGCCGCGACCATCGGAACCATGGGACGGATCACGCGATAAACCCAGATCGCGGCACCGCCGATCATGTGTCTTTGGGTCAAGGCAGATGCAACAGCAATGGAAAGGCTGGCGACTGCAAATGGCAGAAAAGTGTAAACCACCCGGTAAAGCAGCAACGCAGCAATCACATCCGAACGGCCTGACGCCCCCAGACCGGCAATCAATGTCGCCTCAAACACGCCGATCCCACCCGGCGCATGGCTTAGGATCCCAACGGCAATGGCGGCGATATAGATCGTGAAGAAATACGGGTACCCGACACCCAGATCATCCGGCATTAAAACGTAAAGCACCATGGATGCGCCAAACAGGTCGCCAATGGCAGCCAACGTCAGCAGGCCCGCCAGTTTCCCGCCGGGCAGATCGAAACCGACGCCTGCAACAGCCAACCGCCGGCCACCGCTGGACAGCCAAATAAACATCGCGACAAATGCAGCCAGCAAGCACAATCCTATGATGGTTTCGGCCGTTTCGCTGACGGGCATCACCTTGGATATTCCATCCGGGTGCAGGGTCAGCAATAAGCCCAAAATCAGGATCAGACCCATCCAGAACGCCACCCACGAGGTCGCGATTACACCAGCCACCCGGCCAAGGTCCAAGCCAAGCGACGCGTATATCCGATACCGGATCGCGGTTCCCGTGATGTAGGAAAACCCAAGGCAGTTCGACACCGCGTATCCGCTGGCTCCGGCCATCCCCGCCACAGGTAACGGCACCTTGCCATCTGCCACGCTCTGTACCGCGAACACATCATAAAGCGACAGCGACAAAAAGCTGAACGCTGTCCAGCATATCGCAAAAAACATCAGTTTCCATGATGTCGCCGAAATATCGGTCTGGACATCCGACCATTTCACATGGGCCGACAGATCGTGCAAAACCGAAAGGGCAATCCCGGTAATAACGACCGGTAACGCGATGCGCAGCCAAGGTTTTTCCAGCAGGGCAACAAGTCGTTCGGCCCATTGTCCGGCTAAAGGCCCGTCGCCTTTTTCAGATGTCGTCATGCCGTAAGCCTTCCGGATATACTGAACCCTTAGACAGCAAGCGGCCTACCTTAGGGTAAGCCGCACCCTGTCTGCTCACAAACTCTGGCACAAGTCGCATTCATCTCAAAGCACTAGAGCCGCCCCTTGCGCGTTGACAGCAGCAGGTTCGTTTCCGAACGTGTAACGCCGTCGATCTTGCGAATTTGAAACAAAACCTCGTCCAGTTCGGCCAGAGTTTCCGTACTGATTTCCGCAATCAAATCCCAACTGCCGTTGGTCGAATGGACCGCCGTGACCTGCCGCATGGCTCCGATCCGGGACATCACGCGCTCGGTGCCGCGCCCCTCGATTTCCAGCATCATCAGCCCACGTACCGGGCTTTGTGCCAGATCCCGACGCGTCAACACGGTAAAACCGACGATCTCACCGGATTGCTTGAGCCGTTGCAAACGGCTGCGCACCGTCGTGCGGGTCACACCAAGCGTTTCCGACAGCTCTGACAGGCTGGCGCGCGCGTCGCGCTGCAATGCGCCCAGCAGACGACTATCCAATTCGTCCATATCACTTTCCCATTAAGGAACTTCCTGAACCATTTTGAGCATTTTGTGCTCTTCACGCAAGACACAGTGACGGCCTAAATGAACCACATGGAACGCAAAAACATCATTTTAGTCGGCGCGCCGATGGACGCCGGAAAACGGCGTCAGGGTTGCCGAATGGGTCCCGACGCATATCGCGTGGCCGGGCTGGATCAGGCCTTGACCGATCTTGGTCACTCCGTTTGCGATTGGGGCAACGTACAACCTGAAGAAACCGGCTTGCCTGAGCATCCGCACCTGTTCGCGCTGCCCGAATGCATCGGTTGGACACAAGCGCTGAGCAAGGCCGCATTAACAGCGGCTGAACAGGGCATTCCAATCTTCATGGGCGGCGATCACGCATTGTCCATGGGAACCGTGACCGGGATGGCCGCCTATGCTGCTAAGGTCGACCGCCCACTGTTCGTTCTGTGGCTGGATGCCCATAGTGACTTTCACACCCCCGACAGCTCAGACAGCGGCAACCTGCATGGCACACCCGTCGCCTATTTCACAGGAAGGTCGGGATTCGAGGCGCTTCCGCCCTTACCCGCTGTCGTGCCAACGGACCGAGTCGGCATGATTGGCCTGCGCTCTGTCGACCCGGCGGAACGTTTGGCGCTGGAACAGGACCGCGCCATGCTGGCCGACATGCGCAGCATTGACGAACATGGGATCAAGGCGCCGTTGCTGGCGTTCCTGGATCGCGTGAAAGCCGAAAACGCTCTTCTCCACGTCTCGTTGGATGTTGATTTCCTGGATCCGGCCATTGCCCCTGCCGTCGGCACCACTGTTCCCGGCGGTGCGACCGAACGCGAGGCTCATCTGGTCATGGAACTGCTGCATGAAAGCGGACTGGTCAGTTCTCTGGATCTTGTCGAACTGAACCCGTTCCTGGATGAACGTGGCCGCACCGCAAAACTGATGGTCGATCTGGCCGCCTCACTTATGGGCCGTCGCATCTTTGACCGCCCCACCCGGAGTTTCTGATGACCCAACCTTCTGAAAAGGCGCTCGTGCCTTTCGTGTCCGTCGACAACATGATGCGGCTGATTCACCACATAGGTGTCGAACAGATGATCGTACAGATCGCCGATCAGATCGAATCCGATTTCAAACGGTGGGAAAGCTTTGACAAGACCCCGCGCATTCCGGCGCATTCACCCCACGGAGTGATTGAACTGATGCCCACCTCGGATGGGGAGGCATATGGGTTCAAATACGTGAACGGACATCCCAAAAACACCTCCGAGGGTCTGCAAACTGTGACCGCATTCGGATTGCTGGCGGATGTTTACACCGGGTATCCCACTCTGCTGACCGAAATGACGATGCTGACTGCATTGCGCACGGCGGCGACGTCCGCTCTGGTCGGGCGCTATCTTGCCCCAAAGAATGCCACGACCATGGCCATGATCGGCAATGGGGCGCAGTCCGAATTCCAATGCCTCGCTTTCAAGGCAATGTGCGGGATCGACACTGTCCGGCTTTACGATACCGATCCCGGTGCAACAGCGAAATGCACCGCAAACCTGCAAGGCAAAGGCCTGACGGTCATCCCATGCAAGACGCCGGAAGACGCTATTGAAGGTGCTCAGATCATCACCACTTGCACGGCCGACAAGAAATACGCCACCATCCTCACCGACAACATGGTCGGCCCCGGCGTCCACATCAACGCCATCGGTGGCGATTGTCCCGGCAAGACTGAATTGCATCGGGATATCCTGCTGCGCTCGGACATCTTTGTCGAATACCCCGAGCAAACCCGGATCGAGGGCGAGATTCAAGCGCTGGATGCTGATCATCCCGTGACCGAGATGTGGCAGGTTATGACCGGAGCTGTCAAAGGGCGCACAGACGACCGCCAAATCACCCTGTTCGACAGTGTTGGCTTCGCGATCGAAGATTTCTCAGCCCTGCGCTATGTCAAGCAGGTGATCGAAGGCACTGCGTTCTTTGAGCCTCTGGACATGTTGGCCGACCCGGACGATCCGCGCGACCTGTTCGGAATGCTGATGCGGGCCGGTTAGGCGCGCCTAAGGGGGCTCTGCCCCCGCCGCCCGTGCCGGACGCCTCCCCCGGGATATTTATTGGCCAGATGAAGCAGGGGATCCGTTCTTCATCTGGCTTTAAATATCCCGGAGCGCGAGGCAGAGCCTCGCATCCTACCTACCCCGCAAGCGATGGCAGGTAGAGTACAATACCAGGGAAAGCCACGAGCATTGCTATGGTCAGCGCGTCGGCCACGAAAAAGGGTGTCACACCCCTGAAAACATCCTGAACACTCAAATCCGGTCGCACCCCGGCGACGACAAAGCAGTTGAGTCCGATGGGCGGTGTGATCAGGCAGAATTCGGCCATTTTGACGACCAGAATTCCAAACCAAATCGCGCACATCGGCCCGGACATGCCAAACGCACTGTCTGCAGCACTGACCGTTTCACCACCGTTCAGCGCCATGACCGCCGGATAAACAACAGGCAAGGTCAAAAGAAGCATTCCTATCGCATCCATGAACATGCCAAGCACCGCGTAAGCCAGCAGAATGCAGATCAGGATCATCATGGGTGACATTTCAAGGCTGGTTATCCAGTCTGAAAAGGCGCCGGGAAGATCTGCAAACCCTAGAAACCGCACATAGATCAGAACGCCCCAGATGATCGAAAAGATCATTGCGGTAAGCTTGGCCGTCTCCAGCAGCGCGGATTTAAACTCGCTCCAACGCATCCCGTGAAACAGGGCGAAGCAGAAGACAATGAAAGCGCCGATTGCGCCGCCTTCCGTCGGCGTGCCCCACGCTTTTTCACCAAATGGGTTATAGACAAAGCAGATGATGATCAGGATGACGGCGACAATAGGAATGGCTCCGGGAAGGGCCGAAAAGCGCTGTTTCCATGTAAAGCCTGTGACCGGGGGACCGACGGATTTGAAAATCACGGCGATCCCGACAATCAGCACGGCATAGATGATCGCGGAAAACGCACCCGGAATGAACCCCGCCAAAAGCAGCTTACCGACATCCTGCTCGACGATGATCGCGTAGATCACCAGAATGGCCGATGGTGGGATCAACGAGGCCAGCGTTCCTCCGGCGGCCACCACACCGGCAGCAAAGCGTTTGTTGTAGCCGACCTTCAGCATTTCCGGGATCGCGATGCGGGCGAAGACGGCAGAGGTGGCAACCGAGGCACCCGAAACCGCGGCGAAACCGGCGGTGGCGAATACGGTTGAAACCGCCAACCCTCCGGGAACCCAGGCGACCCAGCGTTTGGCAGCTTCAAACAACGCCCGCGTGAGACCTGCATAATAAGCCAGATACCCGATCAGGATAAAGGTCGGGATCAGGCTAAGAGTATGAGAGGCAACTTTGGAATGCGGCACTTGCCCGGCGGTTTTGACCGCAACAGTCAGCGCTTTACCGAACCGCGCCGGATCATACCCAAACTTGGCCCAAAAAATCCAAACAAGTCCAATTAGCCCGGCCAAGCCCGCAGCGAAGGCCACGCGCATGCCGACCACGACAAAGACCAGAAGCCCGCCCGTGACCCAGAGGCCAATTTCTATCGTGTCCATAAATCAGTCCTGCCCTTCGAACTGTTCGGCCTCAGCCGCTGCTTGTGCTGCCGCGTCCTGTATCAACGGAACGGCCACCGGAGCTTCCAGTCCCAGCCATAATGCGCGGCCATAGCCCCAAGCCTGCAAAGCAAGCCGCAGGCACAGTACGGAAAACGCGATGGGGGCCAGTAGTTTCGCCGGCCACAATGGAATTCCGATATCAATGGAACTGTCGCGGCTCCACAATGGTGCGCCCAAGTCAAAGGAGCGGTCGAAGTGAGACCAACTGCCCCAAACCAGTGCAAGCATCAGAAGCAGGATCAAAACCACCGAGACAAGTTCGAACAGCCACAACCCTCTGCCGTGAAGGCGCGACAGAACGATGTCCATGCGGATGTGGCCGCCATCGCGCTGAACATAAGAAATGCCCAGAAATGCGATCAGTGGCATCGCCTGTTCGATCCAGTCAACATATCCCGGCAATGGGGCATTCAGAGCATTGCGCCCACTGACCGAGATAACGGCCAGGACCATCAAGCCAAATACTGCCAAACCGCTGATGAGCGCCAGAAAACGCTCCAGTTTCAACAACTGCTGATCCAGCTGGCTCAGACGGCTTCCGTCCACCAGCACTGTGGCCTGTCCTGCCATTCTAGTGTTCCCCAATATTCGTGTACCGGGTGCCTGGCAGGCACCCGGGCTCAGGATCAGTTGCCGCCGCGCTGTTGCGTCAGCGTCATCTGCACGAGATCATAAAGATCCTGCGCTGGCAGCCCCTGTTCCGTCATTTCCGCGATCCACTTTTCACGGATCGGGTCGGCTGCTTTGGTGCGGAATTCTGCAATCACGGCATCATCAATCATGACTTTCTGGACACCCTTTTCTTGCAGAACGCTGTCCCATTGCTCGAGCAATCCGTCGTAATTTGTCAGGTAGTGGTCAATCGCCTCATCAATCGAGCTATCCAGCGCCTCGCGATGCGCGGCTGGCAGGGCCTCATAGGCGTCAATGTTGACCACGACCGGGCAGTTTACCGTTCCCGGGTTCAGGTTTGCCGTCCACCAGTCGGCTTCGTTGATTGTTCCGAAAGACAGGTGTGCGTGCTGGGCAAAGGCCACGGTGTCGACGACACCGGATTCCATGGCATTGAACGCCTCGGTTGCGGGAACTGATGTCGGAACACCTCCGACCGCCTCGAAGGCTTGCCCCAAACCGCCAGTTGCACGGACCCGCATTCCGTCAAAATCAGCCAGTTCATCGCGCGGCTCGCCAGTGCCGACCAGATTATATTGCGGCATCGGTGAGGTCATGATGATGCGGGCGTTCCATTGCGCCATCTCATTCTTGACTGCGGGGTGGTCATAAACCGCATGACTGACCGCCACCTCCTCCTGCAGGTTGTTCACGCCAAGGAAGGGCAGCTCCAGAACAGTAATCGCGCGGTTTTTGTCGCGGTGGTAACCTGCACAGAACTGAGCCATCTCGAAGGCGCCGATTTCAATGCCGTCCAGATTTTCGCGCGGCTTGGACAACCCGCCATAGCTGACATTGATGGTGAATTCACCACCGGTTTTTTCGCTAACAAGTTCGGCCAGTTTTTCAACATGTTCAGTGAAGGCACGACGCTTACCCCAGACCGATGCGTTCCACTCAGTAGCAAAAGCTTCACCGACAAAGGCAAAGCTCAGGGCGGCGACAGCGGCGCCGCTCAACATCTTTTTCATCATTTGATCTCCCATTGATGCGCCTCCTCCCGAGGCGCTTGAGGATCAAGCTAGCGCCAACATTCTACTGTGCCAACCCTGCCTTGGTTTTCCGCTGGTATCAGAAGAAGTTCCCGATTGGATTGCGCATGCAGGAAAACCAGGTGTTCGTGAACTGACCCCCGCATGTGTCAAGTACTGCAAACAGGGCATGTGTTACACCTATCCATTTACTTTAAAAAGATTTTTACGAAATTTGCGCTTTTTCTTTACTAGATGTGGCCGCAGTTAGAAATTTTTTTACAAATAAATTCAGGGATTCCGGCAATTTATTTATTTATTTTCAGAACTCGGTAATATTCGACCTTGGGGAGGAACGGGATCGACATTGCCGGACCAAGTGGCAAAAAATGTCCCAACGCAATCCAGTCCAGAGGGAGGAGCCTCAAAAATGACCACCGCTGCCCAGGCAGATGCCAAGACCTATCCGCCATCCGCAGAAACCGTCGCCCGTGCGCATGTTGATGCCGAAAAATATGCCGACATGTACGCCGCTTCGATCAGTGACCCCGACGCATTCTGGGGCGAGCAAGGCAAGCGCGTTGACTGGATCAAACCCTTCGCCCAGGTCAAAGACGTTAACTACGATTTCGGTTCGGTTAAAATAAACTGGTATGCTGATGGCACCTTGAATGTCTCGGCCAACTGTCTGGATCGCCACCTGAAAACCCGCGGTGATCAAACGGCAATCATCTGGGAACCGGACGATCCAAATGACCCGGCTCAGCATATCTCTTACGCAGAACTGCACCGCCGCACCTGCCGCATGGCCAACATCCTTGAATCTATGGGTGTGCGCAAAGGCGATCGCGTCGTCATTTATCTGCCTATGATCCCCGAGGCCGCTTATGCCATGCTGGCCTGTGCGCGGATCGGCGCAATTCACTCTATTGTTTTTGCGGGCTTCTCGCCGGACGCACTGGCTGCCCGGATCAATGGCTGTGACGCCAAGGTTGTGATCACAGCGGACGAGGCTCCGCGCGGTGGTCGGAAAACGCCGCTGAAATCCAATGCCGACGCGGCGCTGCTGCACTGCAAGGATACGGTCAAGTGCCTTGTCGTCAAACGGACCGGTGGCCAGACCACCTGGATCGACGGTCGTGACTTTGACTACAACGAAATGGCCCTTGAGGCGGACGACTACTGCGCGCCTGCCGAAATGAGCGCCGAAGATCCGTTGTTCATCCTATACACCTCCGGCTCGACAGGTCAGCCAAAAGGCGTTGTTCACACAACCGGCGGTTATCTGGTTTACGCCGCAATGACGCACGAGATCACCTTCGATTATCACGAAGGCGACGTGTATTGGTGTACTGCGGATGTGGGCTGGGTGACCGGCCACAGCTATATCGTCTATGGCCCCCTGGCCAATGGTGCGACCACGCTGATGTTTGAAGGCGTTCCAACTTTCCCCGACGCGTCGCGCTTCTGGCAGGTTTGCGAAAAACACAAGGTGAACCAGTTCTACACCGCGCCCACAGCGATCCGCGCCCTGATGGGTCAGGGCAAAGAGTTTGTCGAGAAATGCGACCTCAGCGATCTGCGCACTCTGGGAACCGTGGGTGAACCGATCAACCCCGAAGCCTGGAACTGGTACAACGAAGTGGTCGGCAAGGGCAAATGTCCCATCGTGGATACATGGTGGCAGACGGAAACCGGCGGTCACCTGATGACCCCCCTGCCCGGCGCCCATGCAATGAAGCCCGGATCGGCAATGAAGCCGTTCTTTGGCATCGAACCAGTGGTGTTGGATCCGCAGTCCGGCGTCGAGATCGAAGGCAATGGTGTCGAGGGTGTGCTCTGCATCAAAGACAGCTGGCCCGGCCAGATGCGCACCGTCTGGGGCGATCATGAGCGGTTCGAAAAGACCTATTTCTCGGATTACAAAGGCTACTACTTCACTGGTGATGGTTGCCGTCGCGATGAGGATGGCGACTACTGGATTACCGGGCGCGTGGACGATGTGATCAACGTGTCCGGCCACCGCATGGGAACGGCCGAGGTGGAAAGCGCACTGGTAGCACACGCCGCCGTCGCAGAAGCCGCTGTTGTCGGATATCCTCATGAAATCAAGGGGCAAGGCATCTATTGCTATGTCACTTTGATGAATGACCGTGAACCAAGCGAAGAGCTCCGCAAGGAGTTGCGCACCTGGGTCCGGACCGAGATCGGACCGATCGCCAGCCCCGATGTGATCCAGTGGGCCCCGGGCCTGCCCAAAACACGCTCGGGCAAGATCATGCGTCGCATCCTGCGCAAGATTGCCGAAAACGATTTCGGTTCGCTGGGTGACACTTCGACACTGGCCGACCCGTCGGTGGTCGAAGACCTGATCGAAAACCGCGCGGGCAAGTGAGGATGTGATGGACGCTGCTACGATCACCACACCCGCAGTACTTATCCTTCTCGGCCCTCCGGGCGCCGGGAAGGGCACGCAGGCCCGGATGCTGGAAGAGAAATTCGGACTTGTTCAACTCAGCACGGGTGACCTGCTGCGCGAAGCCGTTGCCGCAGGCACCGACGCAGGCAAAGCCGCCAAAGCCGTGATGGAAGCCGGTGATCTGGTCAGTGACGAGATCGTCATTGCGATCCTGCGCGACCGTATGGCGCAACCAGATTGCGCCAAGGGTGTCATTCTGGATGGGTTCCCACGCACAACGGTTCAGGCCGAGGCGCTTGATGGTTTGCTTGCGTCCAATGACCAAAAGATCAACGCAGCAATCAGCCTGGAAGTGGAAGATGCCGAAATGGTGATCCGCATCTCGGGCCGCTACACCTGCGCGGGCTGCGGTGAAGGGTACCACGACCAGTTTAAGAAGCCTGCCGAAGACGGTAAGTGCGACAAGTGCGGCAGCACCGAATTCAAGCGCCGCGCGGATGACAACGCTGAAACCGTGGCTTCGCGTCTGGCAGCTTATCATGCGCAGACCGCGCCGCTGATCACCTATTACGACGGTCACGGTGTTCTGAAACGCATCAATGCCATGGGCAGGATCGAGGATATCGCGGGCGATCTCGAAGGGATCGTCAGCGACGTGATGAGTTAAGGGGAGGAGATAAGCCGCAAGGCTTTGATCCTAAAAAGAATACTTCAAAAGACCGCTTTGGCGGACTGGTGGAGTTTTGCCTGACACCACACGGTGTCGGGCATTGTCGAGAAGCGGACCGACGCACTGGAGGAGTTGGGCACCGGGCCGCCAAACGAGGAAGCGAAGGAGGAACCCGCAATGGCGGATCAATCTACAAACTCCGCGCAGGCAGCCGAAGCCGATAAGGGCTATTGGCAGGCCAACCTGCGCCTCATCTACATCAGCCTCGTGATCTGGGCGCTGGTGTCATTTGGATTCGGCATCCTGCTGCGTCCGCTGCTGTCGGGCATCGCCGTCGGTGGTACTGATCTGGGCTTTTGGTTCGCTCAGCAAGGATCGATCCTGGTCTTTCTGGTGCTGATCTTCAACTACGCCTGGCGCATGAACAAGCTGGACGCCGAACACGGCGTGGATGAAGAGTAAGGGAGAGCGGGGATAATGGATCAGTTTACCATCAACCTGCTGTTTGTCGGCGCATCCTTCGCGCTGTACATCGGCATTGCGATTTGGGCCCGCGCGGGTTCCACATCAGAGTTCTACGCCGCCGGTCGCGGCGTGCACCCGGTCACCAACGGTATGGCGACAGCGGCAGACTGGATGTCTGCGGCCTCGTTCATCTCGATGGCGGGCCTGATTGCCTTTACCGGCTATGACAACTCGACCTTCCTGATGGGATGGACGGGTGGCTACGTGCTGTTGGCCCTGCTGCTTGCGCCTTACCTGCGGAAGTTCGGCAAGTTCACCGTATCGGAGTTCATCGGCGACCGCTTCTACAGCCAGACAGCACGCATCGTTGCGGTGATCTGTCTGATTGTTGCATCGGTGACCTACGTTATCGGTCAGATGACCGGTGTTGGGGTTGCCTTTGGCCGCTTCTTGGAAGTGTCGAACACCACCGGGCTGTTGATCGGTGCAGGCGTTGTGTTTGCCTACGCGGTGTTCGGAGGGATGAAGGGCGTGACCTATACACAGGTCGCTCAGTACTGCGTGCTGATCACCGCCTACACCATCCCTGCCATCTTTATCTCGCTACAGCTGACCGGCACTCCGATTCCGGCACTGGGTCTGTTTGGCGACACTGCAAGCGGTGTACCGCTGCTGACCAAGCTGGACGGCATCGTGACAGAGCTGGGCTTCAACGAATACACGGCCCATCACTCGAACACGCTGAACATGGTGCTGTTCACCCTGTCGCTGATGATCGGTACCGCCGGTCTGCCGCACGTTATCATGCGCTTCTTCACCGTTCCCAAAGTTGCTGATGCACGCTGGTCGGCTGGCTGGGCGTTGGTTTTCATCGCGCTGCTGTATCTGACCGCTCCGGCTGTTGGCGCAATGGCCCGCCTGAATATCACCGACATGATGTGGCCCAATGGTGGCATCGAAGGTGGTGCCGTTACAGTCGAACAGATCGACAATGATGCTCGGTACGACTGGATGGCCACATGGCAGAAAACCGGTCTGCTGGATTGGGAAGACAAGAACGGCGACGGCAAGATTCAGTACTACAATGACAAGTCTGAATCGATGCAGGCGATTGCGGAACAAAAAGGCTGGGTCGGTAACGAACTGACCAAGTTCAACCGCGATATCCTGGTTCTGGCCAACCCCGAGATTGCCAACCTGCCCGGTTGGGTGATCGGTCTGGTCGCTGCTGGTGGTCTTGCGGCTGCTCTGTCGACTGCTGCGGGCCTGCTGCTGGCGATTTCGTCGGCCGTGTCTCACGACCTGATCAAGGGCGCAATCAACCCGCAGATCTCGGAAAAAGGCGAGCTTCTGTCGGCACGGATTGCGATGGCTGTGGCGATTGCTGTAGCGACCTGGCTGGGTCTGAATCCTCCGGGCTTTGCAGCACAGACTGTTGCTCTGGCCTTTGGTCTGGCGGCAGCCTCGATCTTCCCGGCACTGATGATGGGGATCTTCTCGACCCGCATCAACAACACCGGTGCTGTTGCCGGTATGCTGGCAGGTCTGGTCGTTACACTGGTCTACATCTTCCTGCACAAGGGATGGCTGTTCATTCCGGACACCAACTCGTTCACCGATGCTGATCCGTTGCTGGGTCCGATCCAGTCGACCTCGTTCGGCGCTGTCGGTGCCATGGTCAACTTCGCTGTCGCCTATGTTGTGGCTGGCATGACCAAGGAAACTCCGCAGGAGATCAAGGAACTGGTCGAAAGCGTTCGCATTCCCCGTGGTGCGGGTGCAGCTCAGAACAAGTGAGCATGATGCGGTCGTTGGCTCTTGCCTTCGACCGCGTCTTTCGATCCACTACTCCCGCCCGGCATACCACTGGGCGGGATTTTTTCACCAGAACATCGGAGACATCAGATGCCCCTGTCCCATGATGAAATCGCCCGGTTTCTGAAGTCCGTTCATCCCTATGACGCGTTACCGGCTGATGCGCTGGATCAGATCGTAAAACAGATCGAGGTCTGGGAAGTCGAGGAAGACACCTCGGTCTATGAACTTGGCCATGCACTTCCCGGCGTGTTCGTGATCTATGAAGGACAGGTTGAAATCACCGATGAAAATGGTGCTGTTGTCTCTCAACTGGGCTTGCGCAATTCTTTTGGAGAGCGCGGGCTGCTGAAAGACGGCAAGGCAGCCACCAAGGCGCGTGCGCACACTCCGTCGGTCCTGATAGTATTGCCACCGGATCTGGTGCGCGAGTTGATCGATGGTCACGATGTGGTCGCCAAATTCTTCGACCGGACACGCGGCGACCGCAGCAGCCCGCAAAGCCTTGCGACCAGCTCCATTGATATTCTTATGGCACCTAACCCGGCCACCTGCCCCGCAGACACGCCTGTTCAGAAAGCGGCGCAGATCATGCGCGACAAGCACATCTCGTCGCTGTGCATCACGGACGGCGACACGTTGCAGGGCATCGCAACGCTGCGGGATATCTCGGGCAAATACGTTGCGGACGGACTACCTCCTTCCACGCCAATTTCCGAGATCATGACCGCGAACCCCGTCACCCTGTCACCCGGCGACATTGGTTCAGACGTGTTGCACATCATGATGGAACGCGGCATCGGCCACGTCCCGATTTCCGAGGGCGGTCGGCTGGTCGGTATTGTCACACAAACCGACCTGACACATTATCAGGCCGTGAACTCGGCCGAACTGGTGCGACGCATCGCGCAGGCAAATACCGCCAAAGATATGGCGCGGGTAACGGCGGAAATCCCACAGCTGCTGGTGCAACTGGTTGCAGGCGGGAACCGGCACGAAATCGTCACGCGCCTGATCACCGACATTGCTGACACGGTTACCCGGCGCCTTCTGGCCCTTGCCGAACAGAAACTGGGCCCGCCCCCTGTGCCGTATCTGTGGCTGGCCTGCGGCTCGCAAGGGCGGCAGGAGCAGACAGGCGTGTCGGATCAGGACAACTGCCTGATGTTGGATGACGGCGTGACCGATGCGGATATGGAATACTTTACAAAGCTGGCCAGGTTCGTGTCGGACGGGCTGGATACCTGTGGCTATTTCTATTGTCCCGGCGACATGATGGCGACCAATCCGCGCTGGTGTCAGCCGGTGCGTGTCTGGCGCGACTATTTCAAGGGATGGATCGCCAAACCGAACCCCGAAGCGCAGATGCTAGCCTCGGTCATGTTTGACTTGCGCCCGATTGGCGGCGCGTTCGACCTGTTCGCCGACCTGCAGGCCGACACATTGGCCGCAGCTCGGGCCAATTCGATCTTCGTCGCACATATGATCTCGAACTCGTTGAAACACACGCCGCCGCTGGGTTTGCTGCGTGGTTTTGCGACCATCCGGTCGGGCGAACATCGCAATACGCTGGATCTGAAACACAATGGTGTTGTTCCGGTCGTGGATCTGGCGCGGATCTACGCCTTGCAAGGCGAACTGCCCGAGGCCAATACCCGCGCCCGCCTGAAAGCGGCTGAGGCCAATGGCGTTCTCAGCGCGTCGGGCGCACACGACTTACTGGACGCCTATGATCTGATCGCCGAAACCCGGCTTGAACATCAGGTCCAACTGGTCAAATTGGGCAAGAAACCAGACAATTATCTGCCACCTTCCGATCTTTCGGACTTTGAGCGAAGTCATCTTCGTGATGCCTTCGTTGTGGTAAAAACGATGCAATCGGCGGTCGGCCACGGCAAGGGAATGCTGGGCTGACATGCATCTGAAGAACGGAGTGACACGATGTTTCTGGAATTGATCGGCACTGTTTTTGCGGGCTTCGCTTTTGCGGGTATCGTTCTTGTGCTGAACAAGCTGACCGGAGGGCGGTTGCCGAAATGGGTTACTCCGGTCGCGGCGGGTTTGGGGATGATCGCTGTGACCATCTCCAGCGAATATTCCTGGTATGACCGTACGCGCGAACAGCTTCCCAAGGAGATGGCAATCGTGCAAGAGGTTGAAAGCCGCGCCCTCTACCGCCCGTGGACCTACGCCATGCCCTTCGTCGACCGCTTTGCCGCCATCGATACCGTGTCGGTGCGAACAAACGAAAACGTGCCAGATCAACGGCTTGTCGATCTTTACTTCTTCGGCCGCTGGGCCCCGGTTTCAAAACTGCCCGTGGTCGTAAACTGTGCCGAGAATCGTCGCGCCAACCTTGCGGACGGTGCTGAGTTTTCCGATGACGGGCGTCTGCTGAATGCAGACTGGATATCTGCCGGGCCTGCCGACCCCATCATCGACGCCACCTGCGGGGTTTGACCATGCTCACAGGGTTAAGCCTCAGGCTCAGGATATTTCTGTTTTTCTGTCTGCTCGCGCTCGGCGGGATATCAATCAGTTCCGCCGCCCTGTGGATCACCTATGCCCGGGCCGCACAACCTGACCTGTTTGATGACTTCATCTTTGCCGAGGTTCTGATCGGGTTTGGATTGCTGGCTTTGATCGCAGGTGTCTGGCTGTTGTTTGACGACAATGTCGCCAAGCCGATCGAACGGCTTTCAGCGCAACTGCGGGCCCGCGCTCATGCCGGTGTCAGCACCGATCTGGACATGCAGGCCGCGCGATACCTGGGCGATCTGGCCCCAGCAGCGGCCGGCCTGGCCGAGCAACTTGCCGCAAATGCCATGCACACGGCCGAGGCGGTGGCCGCCGAAACCGCTCATCTGGCGGCGGAAAAACAGCGCCTTACTGCCCTTCTGACCGAAATCCCGGTCGCCATGTTGCTGGCCAGTCCGAAACACCAGATCGTTTTGTATGATGGTCAGGCAGCCGAGGTGCTGGCCCAGATCGCGCATCCCCGCCTGAACGCCTCGCTCTTCGAATACATCGAATCGACGGGGCTGACGGACGCGTATGGAAAGTTGTGCAAATCAGGTAAGGATGTTTTCTGCACCCTGACCAGCGTGGACGGCCGACAAACCTATTCGGCCCGAATGAAGCCACTGGGGGACGCACCCGGTTACATGCTGGTGTTCGAAGACAGCGTTGCCCGTATGTCGCCAGATGAGGCCCGCCCGCTGGTCTATGACTTCGAGTTGCTGGACACGCCGGGTGACGGTGCGTTCGAAAACCGCTCTTTGCTGGATCTGTGTTTTGTGGTCTTTGACACGGAAACAACCGGTTTGCTGCCGCACAAGGATGAGATCGTTCAAATCGGCGCGGTCCGCGTTGTGAAAGGCAAGATCGTTGCGGGCGAGCATCTGGACATGCTTGTTGATCCGGGCATTCCGATCCCTGCTGCCTCGACCCGCGTGCACAAGATCAGTGATCGCATGGTTCAGGGCGCGCCGGATATCGTCAAAGCCGGGCGTGTGTTTCACCAATTCTCACGCGATGCGGTGATCGTAGCCCATAACGCCCCGTTCGACATGGCGTTCCTGCGCCGCCATGCCAAGCGTATGGAAGTCGAATGGGATCATCCGATACTCGACACTGTGCTGCTGTCGGCTGTTTTGTTCGGCGCAAGCGATACACACACACTGGACGCAGTGTGCGAACGGCTGGACATCACTATCCCCGAGGCGCTGCGCCATACGGCATTGGGCGACGCGGTGGCAACGGCCGAGGCGCTGGTCAAGATGCTGCCCATTCTGCAAGCGCGCGGGCTGAACACCTTTGGCGAAGTCATCGTCCAGACCCGCAAACACGGACGTCTTCTGGAAGACCTGAATTAACACCGAAATTTGCAAATACCGTTCAGCTTTTCGTGGACAATCCGGGCCACGCATGGCACCTGATGCGCGGCCAAGGAACACGCGCGCGATATGACGGAAAAGAATTTCACACCGACCCCGGATCAAAGCCACGCCTTTCGTGAGGCGCTGGGATGTTTCGGAACAGGCGTCACCGTGATCACTGCGCAAACCGAAGACGGCCCGCGTGCAATCACTGTAAACTCGTTCGCGTCAGTGTCCCTAAATCCGCCGCTGGTGTTGTGGTGCCTGGCCAAAGAGTCAAACCGCTTCGACACTTTCAGCACCTGCACGCATTACTCGATCCATGTGATGGCTCAGGATCAACAGGACCAGGCGCTGAGATTTGCCCGCGACGGTGTGGATTTCACCCATGCCGAGTGGACGACGGACGAGGCTGATCGCCCGCAGCTGGCCAATTGTCTGGCACGGTTTGACTGCCGGTTGCATGCCCGGCACGAGGCTGGAGATCATCTGATCATTGTGGGTCATGTGGATCAGGTCATGTACCGCACCGGCAAGGGTCTGATCTTCAAGCGCGGTCAGTTCGGCGGGTTTGTCGACCCTTTCTAGTCGTCCAGCGACCCATGCACCGCCAGAACCTCTAGCTGTGCGTCTTGCGGAGTGATCACACGAAAGGCTTCGTGCACTCCTGTCTCAGACAATTCTCTGGCGACGGTCAGCAGCGTGTTGGCCGCATGGTCTTCACACAGCTCTGACATGTGATCGATTTCGTTCTGTGCCACGCTCAATGCCGCTTCGACCGAGGGCGCTCCGTAATACTGCACGAAATGTTCTGCCAGATTGCGGGTGATCTGATCCCTTTCAGCCGCTTCGATCTGGGTTACCGCCACAAATGTCACCCGGCCAAAGGTTTCCAACCCCAGCCAGCCATTCGCAAAAGCCTGACGCGCCTTACCTTCCAGATCCGCGCCGCTCCAGTTCGAAAACTCGAACCCGCCCGAAACGCACCATTCGCCCGTACGTGCCGGAGAATGGAACACGTTCATGTCGCTATCATCGAAATGGATCGCGCGGGCCAGTTTCATCGTCCGTTCTCCAATAGTTCCGTCAGCGGGCGCAGGCGGGTGTTGACCCCGTCGCGGATCAGCATTCCAAACCTCTCATCCGTGCCAAGGAATACACCGCCATCAACCAGTGGCTCACCTACGCCACGCAGCAGGCCCATCCATTCGGCATGCAGGGGCGCGTTGCCATCCTCCTGCCAGCGGTTGAGCCAGGTCAGCATATGGCGTGACCAGCTTTCGACCAGTTGCGTGGCCGAAACCTCGGCACAACCTTCATCATAAAGGGCTGTGACATCCGGCGTTTCGCCGGGCGCGGTGCTGGTTTGCATCAATGCGAGCTCCCAGCCGACAATCAGCCAATCCGGTTCTTCTTCCGCGTTTTCCCCGGAGGCCGAAACGCGGAACACACCGCATTTCGCACCATTCACACAAATCAGACCATCCCACCCCAGATGCACCGCCACTTCGGGTGGGGCCAGAGCGCCCAGCGCATTCTGAAACCCAACGGCACAAAGCGGCAGCATCGCCATCGCGTCCCGAAGCGGCACCTCGGGCGCGAAAACGATCGCGACACGCAGGTAATCGGCCTGAATGTTATAAACAACCGCCCCCGCATCGCAGCCCAAAGCCGCCATAGCCTGGGCGCGTTCAAACGGGTCTTCCCCACCCTGAACCGGGTGACCCGTCAACAAAGGGGGAAAGACCGGTTGGCTCATGCGGTGCCTTTGGCGATCATGTGGCGGGCGATCTTGCGGAAAGCCTCGGCCTGAGGGCTGTCTGGTTTGCTGACCACAATAGGCGCACCCCCGTCTGCGGCGATACGAATGTCCAGATGCAACGGGATTTCACCCAGCAGCGGCACGCCCATCGCCTCGGCCTCGGACTTGACACCACCATGACCAAAGACGTGTTCTTCATGCCCACAGTTCGAACAGATATGCGTGGACATGTTTTCGATCATCCCAACGATAGGCGTCTTGAGCTGATTGAACATGTCGATTCCCTTGCGGGCATCAATCAGCGCCACGTCCTGCGGCGTCGAGACGACAATAGCGCCGTCCACCTTGAATTTCTGGCTCAGCGTCAGTTGCACGTCGCCGGTACCGGGCGGCAGGTCGACGATCAGCACGTCCAGGGCACCCCATTGCACCTGGCTCATCATCTGTTGCAGCGCCCCCATCAGCATCGGCCCGCGCCAGACAACGGCCTGCCCTTCATTGGTCATCAACCCCATCGACATCATGGTGACGCCGTGGTTGCGCAGCGGTAGGATCGTCTTGCCATCGGGGCTGGCCGGGCGGCCCGAGACGCCTAACATCCGAGGCTGCGACGGCCCGTAAACATCCGCGTCCAGCAGACCCACGCGCCGCCCTTCTGCGGCCAGTGCACAGGCCAGATTGGCCGACACGGTTGATTTGCCCACCCCCCCCTTGCCAGAAGCAACCGCGAGGATCCGGTCAACACCGGGAACGGCCTGCGGTCCAGTTTGGGATGGTTTGGGTTTCGGCTTCAAATCCGGCGGCGCCTTATCGGAATGCGCAGTCATCAGGGCCGATACATTTGCAACGCCCTCAACCATCTGCGCAGCCTTCTCAGCTGTTGCGCGCACAGGTTCCATCTTGTCGGCATGCTTCGGATCAATCTCAAGAACAAAGCGAACCGTGTCGCCCTCAACATTCAGCGCGCGCACGATGCCCGCGCTGACAATGTCCTGACCCGAAACCGGATCGGTGATCTTTTTCAGGTTCGCCAGAACCGCGTCACGAACACTCATGCTGTTCTCTCCTTGGTGTGCCCCGCCGACAGGGGCGTGCGTGTCGACATGTATTGGTCGCCGCTCATTGCATGTGTCTCCGTCTCTTTCTGTTCATTTGACGCATCGCAGCCTTCATAGTTAGGCTAAACCATGCGCCTTGTCTTGTTGTGCCTGAGCCTGACGCTCACCGCCACCCCCTCCTTGTCGCAGGAGGCGATTGGCCTTGCGGCTCCAGCAGAGGTTAACGACTCCGGTCTGTTGCAACATATCCTTCCTCGCTTCTCTCTCAAGACCGGGATACGCGTTGTCGCAGATGATGCCGGTGCCATGGTGCTGGTAACCGAACCACCCGGCGATCCTGTCTTTGCCCGTGGTGGCGTGGTTTATCACCTGCGGATCGAAGGCGATGATCGTCAAATCCGGTTTCGCGACTGGCTGCAATCAGAGATCGGCAAGCGCACTGTCGAAAGCTTTCCTCCTGTGGTTGGTGAACCGTTCAGCGCCAGCTTTGATCCCAAGGTCACCCAGTCGGACGATACCTTGGACGGCAACACCGTGTTGGGCGAAGAACTGTCGATGACCCATTGTGGTCGATGTCATGTGATTGGCCCCCGCAATCGGATGAACGGGCTTGGCTCGACCCCCTCTTTCGCCGTCCTGCGCGCGATGCCGGATTGGTCGGAACGGTTCGAAGCGTTCTTTGCCCTCAATCCCCACCCCGCATTCACGCAGATCGACGGGTTGACACCGCCCTTTGATCCCGAGCGCCCATCCCCAATTCACCCGGTCAAGATGACGTTGGACGATCTTGAAGCCATCCTGGCGTTTGTTTCGCGTATAGACGCCGCTGATCTGGGCGCGCCGCTAAAGCTTCAGTGATCCTTTCTATCCGAATAGTAATCCTCGGTGGTAACGACCCGAGGCTTG
This sequence comes from Ruegeria sp. O6, assembly GCF_056535045.1. Classification (NCBI taxonomy): domain Bacteria; kingdom Pseudomonadati; phylum Pseudomonadota; class Alphaproteobacteria; order Rhodobacterales; family Roseobacteraceae; genus Ruegeria; species Ruegeria sp. O6. Next base: position 617,752 of record NZ_JBQERM010000001.1, read on the forward strand.
GGTTTTGACTGGAACGGATTGTCCTGCTGCTGGAAATGAGCATTCACCCGGCAATTGTCGCACATCTGGATCATCCGTGCCTGATCCGATGTGGCAAACATCGGGTGCGTGCCCGATAGCTTTTCCATGATCCGTTCAACGGTTGATTTCACCCCGAACAGAGCCCCGCATTCGATGCAGGCAAACGGTTCCTCCTCGTTCAGGACCTGCTGAGACAGGGCAGCGTCGCTCAGATCCAGTTGCGGCACCAAGGTGATCGCGTCTTCGGGGCAGATCGTCTTGCACATTCCGCATTGCAGGCACGCATCCTGCTGAAAGTTCAACTGGGGCTTGTCAGGGTTATCCATCAAAGCTCCGGACGGGCACAGCGACACGCAACTAAGACAGAGCGTGCAACTGTCTGTATTCACAGCAACGGCACCGTAAGGCGCACCTTCAGGCAATGGCAGCGGGGCTTTGGCCTGCGGGTTCAGGGCCTGTGCTGCCAGCCGCGCGATTTGTCGGCGGTTGCCAAGTGGCAAGACCGGATTTGCCAACGGTTCGGGGACATTTTGCGCATACAGCAAGTCTGCCATCGCATCAGGGTCCACCTCCTCGATCAGCCCGATCGCATCCGAACTGGTTATGGCACGTGCCAGTTCAATTTCGCGATCCAGCGCATCCCGTTCGGTCTTCGGGGCCAGCAACACATCCACACGCGCAAATCCATGTGCCAGCGCGGCCAGCATTTCCGAATGGCCGAACCCGGATATCACTTTCAATTCCAGCGGGATAACATCCGCAGGCAATCCCCGGCCGAACCTTGCTGTAAGCCTTATCATTTCGGCACCGTAGGCGTCGTGCACAAGCAACCGGGGTGCGATTCCGCCTGCCCTTCGGTACGTGCGTTCCAGAATATGCATCCGTGACATCAAGGCCGAAACAGGTGGATCTTCATAGGTTATCGCCGATGACGGGCAGACCGCCGCGCATTCGCCACACCCGGCGCAGACCATCGGATCAATCGCCACATGCTCGCCCGAGGGTGTGATTGCACCGGTTGGGCAGATATCCAGACAGTTTGAGCATCCGACCTGTTCCGCCCGCGAATGGGCGCAAAGTGTTTCCTCCAGTCGCACGTACAGAGGTTTTTCGAATGTTCCGACCAGTTGGGCGGCGTCAAAAGCCAGACGTTCTACAGAAACCGCATCCTTGGGATCAGCCCGCAAATACCCTTCGCGCTTGGCCGGAGCCTGCACAAAGGGCGTGCCCCCCGTCAGGTCAACAATGATATCGCAGGCCGATTGCGCCCCATCTCTTGGTTCCGTCCAATTGAAAGCACCTCTGCCTGCGGGAACCACTTGCTGCACATTGTCCAGACGCAAGGAAAACCCACCCAGAGCACCCGAAACAGACCGCAATTGTCCCCGAATGACATCGAAGGCCCGAGAGTCTGGCTCAGCCTGATCCGTGACCAGAACGGTTACCGCCAGTGTTCGGGCCAACCTTTCCGCCAGTCCAAAGGCAACGGTACCAGGACCAATGATAAAACACGTGCCTTCGCTGATAACATCAACGCTGGGCGTCACCGGTTGCGGCAGGAACGCTTCGGCAGCTAAGGCAGCCATTTTGGCCGTCGCATCCGCGCCCTGATCGGACCAACCGGCGCGATCCCGCAGGTCGACAAAGCCGGGAATTTCGACATTCATATCTTCGGCAAGCGACCGGAACACCTCTTGTTCCTGCAGACAGGCGATGACGGTATCGCCCTCTTGCATCAAGGATGCAGCAGATTGCAGTTCTTTTGTGCAAAGCGCGGTATGCACCTTTGAACAGGTAATCCCGCAGGCGCTTTCGATCCTGTCCGGATCCAGCGCCTGAGTTCCCGCGCAATCGCAGAGCAAAAGTTTCGTGCCCATGTCCCCTCCCTCGGGAAGCAGTCCCGATCCATTGCACTTTAGGCTGCATTCCCGCCTTTGCACTTTAGGCTGCATTCCCGATGAAGCAACTTCAACCCTGCGAAGTGCACAGCGCGCCCGGCAGAGTTTCGCGGCAAAATCCCATAAAACAAAAGCCTTCTCAGGCTTTGATCACGAAGACGCTACCGGGAATACGACCAAAGTATTAAAGCGCAGGCTTGGCACGTGGCTATTTTGTGTACCATAGTGGACATGGAAAGGCAGGGGAGAGCCTTTCGGGGAGGATCCAGTGGCCAAGGCCGCAAGCCAGATCGACATGCCGGTTGGCGTCATTGTGCGCAAAACACCCGGGGTCACACGTTGGGCCCGCTGGAACTGGCGCGCGGTCGCCGTGTTGCCCGGTGCAGGGCCAGCCGATTGGCAGGAACTGCGCCGCGAAGGCGAGGCGGTCGAATACCACGCTGCCACCCTTCCCCTGACCCTCTGGGCGGACGAGACTGAAGCCTACCTGGTCAACCTGTCGGACGGGCAACCCTCGATCTATCTTGTACTGCGGAATGAGCTGAAGGGCGACACGCCCCTGAATGCAGTTCTGATCACCGCTTCTCCGTTCCAGGGGCAGGATTACGCGGACACCGGCGAAGAGATTGTCGAGAAAATCCCAATGACCGAAGGGTTGATCGCCTGGGTACGGGATTTCACCCTGAAACATCACCAGCACGAAGTGTTCGTCAAGCGCCGTCGCGACAGAAAGCGAACCGATTTGGTGGAGGATGGTAAGGGCGACGCGCGTATCCGGCAGGCATCGGATGTTTTCCGCGCCCCGAGACGGGTGCTGCAATGACAGAGCGGCGTGATTTCTGGTCGCGCCGAAAGGCTGCCGTTCAGGCCGAAGCTGAAGCCGAGGCGCTGGCCCTTGAAGAACAAGTGATCGCAGCCCATCACGCTGAACTTGAAGAAAAGAGTGACGTTGAGATTTTGGCCGAATTCAACCTTCCCGATCCCGATACCCTCGGACCCTGCGATGATGTTTCGGGCTTTATGTCCAAGGCAGTGCCTGATCGCCTTCGGCGCCGCGCCCTGCGGCGGTTGTGGCGGCTGAACCCTGTTCTGGCAAATGTCGACGGGCTGGTTGATTACGGCGAGGACTACACCGATGCCGCCTGCGTGATCGAAAACATCCAAACCGCCTATCAGGTTGGAAAAGGCATGCTGGCGCATGTCGAGGCACTGGCCGCCGACGCGCAAGAAACGGAAGAAAACGAAATCGAGGCTGATACGCTCTCTGAACCTGAGGTCGTGCCGGTTGACCCCGATCCCGTGCCACAGCCGGTTTCAGTTGCTCAGGTAGAAGAGCCGGAAGAACTCGAACGTCCCCCGTCGCCACGTCGAATGACATTTGAATTTGAAGGATGACCGAATGACCGCAAGTGACGCGCACACTCTGGATGTTTCAGCCGAGGATCGCCTGCGCGCGGATTTCTATAACTTTCTGGGTCTGTTACTGGCAGGTCCTCCGGACCAGATGTTGCTGAACCAAATGGCTGGTCTGGTCGGAGATGACACGGATCTCGGCAAGGCCATTCAATCCATGGCGCGGGTTGCCAAGGTCACCAAGCCAGCCGCTGCCGAACGGGAATTCAATGCGTTATTCATCGGATTGGGCCGGGGTGAGTTGCTGCCTTACGCCAGTTTCTACCTGACGGGCTTTTTGAACGAGAAACCCTTGGCTCAGCTGCGCAATGACATGGCGGTTCGCGGGATCACACGTGCCCAAAACGTGTTCGAGCCCGAAGATAACATCGCCTCATTGATGGAGATGATGGCCGGAATGATCGTCGGGCGTTTTGGCAGCCCGGCATCCCTGGATGACCAAAAGGCATTCTGGAGCAAGCATATCGGCCCCTGGGCCACGCATTTCTATTCGGATTTGGAAGCAGCCGAGAACTCGGTTCTTTATGCATCCGTCGGCACTGCCGGTCGGGTGTTCATGGAGATCGAGCGCGAAGCGTTCCGGATGACGGCGGGGTAACCCGCACATCGCCGGTGTCCCATGGGCGCCAAACCGCAATTGGGAAAGGAGGTTCCCATGAGCAAGACCAAGGAAGAAGGCGCCACCCGCCGTGACTTCCTCAAACTGGCCGGAACCGCAGCACCAGCTGCCGTTGCCGCCAGCCTGACCGGGAAGGCCGAAGCCGCCGCGCTGCCGACCGACGAAACCCGCATTCAGGATACTGCGCATACACGCGCATACATCGAGAGCACCCGGTTCTAGGACTGGACGCTTTCACACCCGACAGACGGTTGCGATTGGCCCTGACGTCGGCTTCAGCAGTACCAAGCCAGCCGTGGCTTACACGGCGCGCAAGGGAGGAAAGACATGCTTAGGAAAAAGACCAACGGGGTTGCGAGACGCCCCCAGCGGACAAGTATCCTGTCCCAGGTCGGCGAGAAAACCGTCGATCGCCGCGCATTCCTGCGTGGCTCGGGCCTGACGATCGGCGGCCTTGCCGCGATCAGCGCCACAGGTGGAACCGTGACGCCAGCCAGTGCCCAGACAGCGGCCAATCAGGCCGTCGAAAACATCAAATCCGTATGCACCCACTGTTCGGTCGGCTGTACTGTCGTCGCCGAAGTACAGAACGGTGTCTGGGTCGGGCAGGAACCCGGCTGGGACAGCCCGTTCAACCTGGGTGCACATTGTGCCAAGGGGGCTTCGGTTCGCGAGCACGCCCACGGCGAGCGCCGCCTGAAATATCCGATGAAAAAGGAAGGCGGCGAGTGGAAGCGCATCAGCTGGGAAGAGGCGATCAACGAGATCGGCGATGGCATGATGTCGATCCGCGAAGAATCCGGGCCCGACAGCGTGTATTGGCTGGGCTCTGCAAAGCACAATAACGAACAGGCCTATCTGTTCCGCAAATTCGCCGCCTACTGGGGCACGAACAACGTGGACCATCAGGCCCGTATCTGCCACTCGACCACGGTTGCGGGTGTTGCGAATACATGGGGCTACGGCGCCATGACCAATTCGTATAACGACATCCACAACTCGCGCGCCATCTTCATCATCGGCGGCAACCCGGCTGAAGCGCACCCTGTCTCTCTGCTGCACGTTCTGCGCGCAAAAGAGCAGAATAACGCACCGCTGATCGTCTGCGACCCGCGATTTACGCGCACCGCGGCCCATGCGGATGAATATGTCCGTTTCCGCCCGGGCACAGACGTTGCGCTGATCTGGGGCATCCTGTGGCACATCTTCGACAACGGTTGGGAGGATAAAGAATTCATCCGCACCCGGGTCTGGGGCATGGACCAGATTCAGGATGAGGTGGCCAAATGGACGCCTGAAGAAACAGAACGCGTCACCGGCGTGCCTGGCTCGCAACTGAAACGCGTTGCCCGAACTATGGCGAACAACCGCCCCGGCACGGTCATCTGGTGCATGGGCGGCACACAGCACACCAACGGCAACAACAACACCCGCGCCTATTGCGTGCTTCAGCTTGCGCTGGGCAACATGGGTACCTCGGGTGGCGGTACCAATATCTTCCGCGGCCACGACAACGTGCAGGGCGCGACAGACCTTGGTGTTTTGTCCCACACCCTGCCCGGCTATTACGGCCTGTCTGCGGGCGCATGGGGCCACTGGAGCCGCGTCTGGGGTGAAGACCTGGATTGGCTGAAGGGCCAGTTCGCCACGATCAAGGGCAAAGACGGCAAGGACAAACCGCTGATGAATGAAAGCGGTATCCCGGTATCCCGCTGGATCGACGGTGTTCTGGAAGACCCTGCGAACATGGATCAGGACAACAATGTCCGTGCCATGGTTCTGTGGGGTCACGCGCCGAACTCGCAAACGCGGGGTCCGGAAATGAAAACGGCAATGGAAAAGCTGGACATGCTGGTCGTGATCGACCCGTATCCCACTGTCTCGGCCGTTCTGCATGACCGCACCGATGGCGTCTACCTTTTGCCTGCCTGTACGCAGTTCGAAACCCGTGGCTCGGTCACCGCGTCAAACCGCTCGTTGCAGTGGCGTGACAAGGTCGTTGATCCGCTGTTCGAAAGCCTGCCGGACGAGGTCATCATGGCCAAGTTCGCCAACAAGTTCGGCTGGGCGGATCGCCTGTTCCGCAATATCGAGATGGAAGACCCCGAGACCCCGAATGTTGAAAGCATCACGCGTGAATTCAACTCGGGCCTCTGGACCATCGGATATACCGGGCAGTCGCCAGAACGCTTGAAAAGCCATATGGCCAACCAGCACACGTTCGACCGAACCACGCTGCAAGCCATTGGTGGACCAAACGACGGCGAATATTATGGTCTGCCCTGGCCGTGCTGGGGAACCGCTGAGATGGGTCATACGGGGACTCCGAACCTCTATGACATGTCCAAACCGGTGGCCGAAGGCGGCTTGACCTTCCGCGCCAGGTTCGGAGTGGAACGCGATGGCGACAACCTGCTGGCCGAAGGGGTCTATAGCGTTGGATCAGAAATTCAGGACGGATACCCTGAATTCACGATGCAGATGCTGATGGACCTTGGCTGGGACGGCGACCTGACGGCTGAAGAACGCGCTGCAATCGATGCCGTTGCAGGCCCCGAGACCAACTGGAAAACCGACCTTTCAGGTGGTATCCAGCGGGTGGCGATCAAGCATGGCTGTGCGCCCTTCGGGAACGCCAAGGCCCGCGCGGTCGTCTGGACCTTCCCGGATCCGATCCCACTGCATCGCGAGCCGCTTTATACGAACCGGCGTGATCTGGTGGTGGACTATCCAACCTACGAAGACCGGCACGCCTATCGCCTGCCCACCCTTTATGCTTCGATCCAAAAGAACGACTTTTCAAAGGATTACCCGATAATCCTGACGTCAGGTCGTCTGGTTGAATATGAAGGCGGCGGCGAGGAAAGCCGGTCTAACCCATGGCTTGCTGAACTTCAGCAGGACATGTTCGTCGAGATCAATCCGCGCGATGCCAACAACCTTGGCATTCGGGACGGGCAACAGGTCTGGGTCGAAGGTCCGGAAGGCGGTAAGGTCAAGGTGATGGCGATGCTGACCAATCGGGTCGGTGCCGGTGTCGCCTTCATGCCTTTCCACTTTGGCGGCCATTTCCAGGGCGAGGACTTGCGGCACAAATACCCCGCCGGTGCTGACCCCTATGTTCTGGGCGAAAGTTCCAACACCGCCCAGACTTATGGCTATGATTCAGTGACCCAGATGCAGGAGACCAAGTGTACTCTCTGCAAGATCTCGGCAGCGTAAGGAGGACGATTAATGGCTAGAGCAAAGTTTCTCTGCGACGCTGAACGCTGCATCGAATGCAACGCCTGCGTAACCGCGTGCAAGAACGAGCATGAGGTACCCTGGGGTATCAACCGCCGCAGGGTGGTGACGATCAATGACGGCAATCCGGGCGAACGCTCGATCTCGGTGGCCTGTATGCATTGTTCGGATGCGCCCTGCATGGCGGTGTGCCCGGTCGACTGCTTCTATCAGAACGAAGAAGGTGTTGTCCTGCACTCCAAGGACCTGTGCATCGGTTGCGGTTATTGCTTTTACGCATGCCCGTTTGGCGCGCCGCAATACCCGCAGGCAGGCAATTTCGGTTCACGCGGCAAGATGGACAAATGCACCTTCTGCGCCGGTGGTCCCGAAGAAAACCACTCGACCGCAGAGTTCGCCAAATACGGTCGCAACCGGATCGCCGAGGGCAAACTGCCCATCTGCGCCGAAATGTGCTCCACCAAGGCCCTGCTTGCCGGTGACGGCGACGTGGTGTCGGCTGTTTACCGCGAACGCGTCGTGGCGCGCGGTTTCGGCTCGGGCGCCTGGGGCTGGGGTACTGCCTACGACCAGAAAGACGGCTAAGCCGCTGTCTGCACAAAGCAATGGACAACCCGCTCGGCGCGGGTTGTCCGATCTTGGAATTTGACCGAGGTTCAGATGCTCCGCTTTCTCATCGCTTTTCTGTTCACCCTTGGACTGACCTTTTCGGCAGCCGCCCAAACGACCGATGACAGCAACGCCACGCCTGAAAGGGCGGGAACCGGCGGAGCGACGACCCTCGAAGACATTCTCGCCCGGCAACGTGGTGAGCAGGTGGATAACGGATATCGCTCCGGCAATACCGGCCAGACCAATGTCGAGGGTCTGATGGGTCAGCTTGGCACCCGTGGTGTCGCGTCGGACAGTGATGTATATCGTGCGTTGCGCTATGGCTCGGCCAATGTGACCGTATCGTCAAACGGCCCCGCTGCAAGCGTGTTGATACAGGATGGCGGCATGTGGTGGCTGAACTTCCGCAGCGGACCGCTGCGCGAATATGGCACTTACATCATCGCCGGGATGCTGGGCATCATTCTGCTGTTCTTCCTGATCCGTGGGAAAATCCGCATCGATGGAGAGAAAACGGGCCGCACGGTTACCCGCTTCAACGGGATTGAACGTTTCGGTCATTGGCTGTTTGCAGGATCGTTCCTAATCCTCGGCATTACTGGTTTGCTCACGCTCTATGGCCGCGACTTCCTGATTCCGATCTTCGGCAAGGAAGGTTTCGCTACCATCGCACTGGGCTGTAAGTGGCTGCATAACAATCTGGCCTGGGCCTTTATGCTGGGTCTGATCATCGTCACGGTGAACTGGATTGCTCATAACATTCCCAACCGGACCGACCTGAAATGGCTCGCCGCCGGAGGGGGGCTGTTCACCAAGGGCAACCACCCGCCCGCCCGGAAATTCAATGCGGGGCAAAAGATCATTTTCTGGGCCTGCATCCTTCTGGGCGTGTCAATCAGCCTGTCCGGCTTGTCACTGCTGTTCCCGTTCGAGATGCCCCTGTTCGCCAAAACCTTCTCGGTCGCAAACGCCACGGGCATTCCGCAGGCGCTGGGTCTGACCTTGCCGGTGCAGATGTCACCGCAGGAAGAGATGCAATTCGCCCAAGTCTGGCATGTCATGATTGCCTATGTGTTCATCGCGATCATCGTCGCTCATATCTATCTCGGCTCGGTCGGGATGGAGGGCGCGTTTGACGCCATGGGAACCGGAGAGGTCGAGGAACAATGGGCGCGCGAGCATCACTCACTCTGGCTGGAAGAGGTGCAGAAAAAAGAGGCTGACACAGCAGCCGCCTCACCCGCTGAATAGATGCGTGGGCTGGTTCTGGCGCTGGTGCTGGTGCCCCTGCCCGCCGTGGCAGAATTCTTCACGCTGAAAGGGCATGGCGGCCCCATCATGGGCATCGCCGCCGCGCCTGACGGTCGCATCGCAACAGCCAGTTTCGACAACTCTGTGGGCCTTTGGACCGGGCAAACACCAGAATGGTACGAAGGGCACGAAGCCGCCGTGAACACAGTCGCGTTCAACGGCTCCGCTTTCTATTCTGCCGGAGACGACTTCACCCTGCGCAAATGGCCCGGCGGTGAAGTCATTGGCCGACACAAGGGCAAGATTGTCAGCCTTGCGGCTTCAGAAACCGTAATTGCGACCGCCAGCTGGGATGGAACAATCGGCCTGTGGCCTATCGATGGCACAGAACCCGCGCGGCTTGGACCGACCGGCAGTGGCGTGAATGCGGTCGCATTCTCACCTGACGGCACACAGCTATTTTCGGCGGGCGTCGACGGCGCTTTGCGGCTATGGGATGTATCCAGCAGGCAGGAAAAAAGGCGTCTGGTCGAGCACGGGTTCGGCATCAATGAACTGGCCCTGAATGCACAGGATAACTGGATCGCCTATGGTGCGGTTGACGGTGTTACGCGTATCCTTGACCTTGCCACCGGGGAAGAGCGCGATTTCACTCTGGACCGCCGCCCGATCCTTGCCCTTGCGCTCAGCCCGGATCGGAAACTTTTGGCCGTAGGCGATGGCGAAGGGTATATTATGGTCATCGACACCGTCGATTGGCGCATTGCACAGGATTTTCGCGCCACGTTGCGCGGTCCGGTCTGGGCTTTGGCATTTTCCAAAGACGGTAAAAACATCCATGCGGGCGGACTTGACGAGGCGATGTACAGCTGGCCTGTGGACGCTCTGTCCGACCAACACCAGATGGCCTCGGCAGAACCGAGTTTCCTGAAAAATCCTGATGAGATGGACAACGGGGAACGCCAGTTTGCGCGCAAATGTTCGATCTGTCACAGCCTGTCCTCCGATAACGCGCGACGTGCAGGCCCAACCCTGCACGGTGTATTTGGACGTCAGGCCGGCACGGTTCGTGGATATTTGTACTCGGATACATTGCAAGGCTCTGATATCATTTGGAATGACGAGACAATAAATGCCCTTTTCGACGAGGGGCCAGACCACTACATTCCGGGGTCGAAAATGCCGATGCAGCGAATTGCCAAAGCACAGGATCGCCAGGATCTTATTGCTTTTTTGCGTCGCGCAACAACTGACCGGAACTGAACCGGAGGAGCCCATGAAAGCCTTTCTTGCCGCCGTCGCCGCGATGGTCGTTATTGCAGGCGCAGCCCCGCTTGTGCTGGAACAGATCGGGTTCAGCACCGCTGACACTACGTCCGGCATCGCCGTGCGCCTCGACTGAATGGCGCAATATCTGACCACCCGTGAACTGGCCGATCTGCTGCGCATTGGCGAGCGGAAGGCCTATGACCTTGCCTCGTCAGGCGAGGTGCCGTGTGTGCGCGCCATGGGCAAGCTGTTGTTTCCGCGGGCCGAGATCATTGCCTGGCTCAACGCGTCGCGATCCGGCCCTCAAGTCGCAGAACCGCCCCTGCCCCCGATCATAGCAGGCAGCCACGATCCCTTGCTGGACTGGGCGCTGCGTGAAAGTGGGTCGGGGCTGGCCACCTATTACGACGGTTCTTTTGATGGCCTGATCAGGCTCAGTGAACGAAGCGCACAGGCCGCTGTGTTACACATCCACGAAAATGGCGGATTCAACAAGGAATCCCTGCAAGACACTTTGGGCGAAGCCCCGGTGATCCTATATGAAGTCGCCCGACGTGAGCGTGGATTGCTTCTTGCCCCGGGCATATCCGACATCAATTCTTTTGACGACCTCAAGTCACGCACCGTCATACTGCGTCAGGACAGTGCGGCAAGCCAGCGCCTGTTTGACGCCCAACTGGACGCCCACGGCCTGCGCCGGGATGATCTGGACATTCGACCCGGCTGCGCACGTACAGAAGAAGAACTTGCGATCGCCCTGCATGACCGGAAGGCCGAGACCGGTTTTGGGCTTGGCGCCCTAGCCGGTCTCTACAACTTAGGTTTTGTCCCCACTCATTCCGAGCGGCTGGATCTTGCCATCTGGCGTCGGGCCTTTTTCGATCCGCCGATACAGAAACTGCTAACCCTGTTGCGCTCGGGTCAGTTCGCCCAGCGGGCGCGCGAGTTCGGCGGCTATGACCTGTCTGGTCTTGGCACGATCCACCACAATGGGGCCAGCGGGTGAAAATCCACCCGCGCCTTCATCTTTTCAAAAATACTCGCCCCGCAGGGGCTGGCCGCAGGCCAGCTTATTGCGCATTGGGGAAAAACACCTGCTGACCGTCCAGCCGGAAAGAGGCGATCGCCTGCTGCCCGTCGAGCCCGGTCAACCAGTCGATGAAACGCTGACCAGCGGCCGCCCGTACATGCGGATGCTTTTCAGGATTCACGAGGATCACACCATATTGGTTGAATAGACGCGGGTCGCCTTCGACCAGGATCTCAAGATTGCCTCTGTTACCAAAGGACAGCCACGTCGCCCTATCTGTCAGAGTGTACGCGTCCATGCCGCTGGCAACGTTCAGCGTCGCCCCCATACCTGAACCGGTTTCCCGATACCAACTGCCGGACGCGCCGGTTGGGTCAAGCCCCGCAGCCGACCAATTCCGCAGCTCGGCCTTGTGCGTTCCACTGTCATCACCGCGCGACGCAAACGGGGCTTCAGCCTTTGCAATCGCTGTAAGAGCGCTCAGAATGTCGGCACCACCGCGAATTCCGGCGGGATCTGCCTTGGGGCCCACCAATACAAAATCGTTATACATCAGGTCCTTCCGCTCCACGCCATATCCATCAGCGACGAATTTCTCTTCGGCGGATTTGGCGTGAACCAGCAGGACGTCCCCGTCACCATTGACCGCATTGCGGATTGCCTGACCGGTTCCTACGGCCACAACCCGCACGTCAATGCCCGACTCGGCCTCGAACCACGGCAGTATATAGTCCAACAGCCCCGAGTTCTGGGTGGATGTCGTAGACTGCACGACAATGAACGGTGTCTCTGCCAAGGCCGCATTTGCCGACAGACCAAGGGCCATCACTGCCGCCCGAAGTATTGCGCGGAACATCATTTTCTCCGTTTTATCTTTTAGGTAACCAATCCACCCGCGAGGTAGCGACGCGATGCTTCGCTTTCGGGGGTATCCAAAACCTGTTTTGCTGGGCCGTGTTCAACCACATGACCGCCCTGCATCATGACCACATCCGAGGCCAAACGACGGGCCTGGCCAATATCATGTGTCACCATCACGATCCGCACACCCCGCGCCGAGGCGCGCAGAACCATACGTTCGATCATCTGTGTCGCGCCGGGATCAAGGGCACTGGTGGGCTCGTCCAGAAACAGTGTTTCGGGCTCCAGCGCCAAGGCACGCAAAATGGCCAACCTCTGGGCCTCGCCGCCCGAGAGAGACCGGGCGGATTGCCGGGCCTTCCCCTCCAGCCCGCCTTCAGCAAGCAACTCAGCGATACGCGCCTTTCTTGCCGTTCGCCCCATGCCCTGACGCTTGAGGACAAAGCCCAGGTTGGCAGCAACAGACCGTCGCAACAGAACCGGTCTCTGAAATACCATGGCTTGGCGCGTTTTCTGCGCGGCGCCCAGAGGGTTTCCGTCCTGCACCACCCGCCCGCGATCCGGCGAGATCAGGCCATGCAAGCACCGTAGCAACAGACTTTTTCCCGCACCGTTGGGGCCAAGAAGCAACGTCGGCCCCGGACCATCCAGAACCAATGAAGGAACATCCAGCAAAACCTTGCCGTTGCTGCGAATTTGCACTTTTTCAACCGTCAGACAGTTCGACATCTCGCAGATCACGTCACGCATGGCGCAACCCCTCCTGTTCGGCCCGCAAACTGACCGCGCTGACCATCGCGTTTACCGTAATTGCAATCCCGATCAGGATCGCCCCCAGCGCCAGTGCCAGCGACAGATTTCCCTTCGACGTTTCAAGCGCAATGGTTGTCGTCATCACGCGGGTCACATGATTGATGTTTCCGCCAACGATGATAACCGCGCCCACCTCGGCGATGGCGCGTCCGAAACCGGCAAGCAAGGCCGTGACAAGTGCCAGTCGCGCATCCCACAACAAAACCGGGACCGAGGCCAGCCGTGACACGCCCAAGGACCGCAGCTGTTCTGAATATTCCTCAGCCAACGTTTCAACAACCTGGCGCGTCAGAGCCGCGACAATGGGAGTGACCAACACCACCTGCGCGATGATCATGGCGGTCGGAGTGTACAAAAGCTCAAGCACCCCCAAGGGGCCCGAACGGGACAGCATCAGATAGACCAGCAGGCCCACGACAACCGGTGGAAACCCCATCAGTGCATTCATCAGGACGATCAGCATCCGGCGGCCGGGGAACCGGGCGACGGCCAACGCAGCCCCCACGGGCATTCCGATCAGAGCAGAAACAAGCACCGCAAACACGGACACTTTCAGAGACAACAGCACAATTGCCCACAGCTCAGAATCTCCCCCAAGGATCAAGGCAATCGCAGCGCTGAATTCTGATGAAAATTCCTGCATTTTATTCCCTATAGTCGACCCTTCGTATAAAAACGCGTAAGTTTACAGGGAAATACTACTTTATATCGGTGCCAAGTACAGACACAATTCCGACACCACGAATGCGAAACGCGGCCCCGATTGGGACCGCGCTTTTGACCTTCAAACTAACGGTTAGCGTCAGTTCAGAGCAGCGTCCGTAATCTGGTGCGTCCAGGCCCCTTCAGGTGTCTTGGTGATCACCGGGTCAGAACCTCCGGCCAGCAGGGTACCAACGGTGCGATCAAAATCCGCCGGGTCCAGCGCGCCGTTCGAACCTGCGGTCAACTTGGCGATCTCACCCATCATGCGTTTCTGATGTTCTTCCGTCTGCGCACCCGTTGCATCGTTCTCCAGCACGATATCCGCTGCTTCATCGGGGTTCTCCTCGGCGTATTTCCATCCTTTCATCGAGGCGCGAACAAACCGCTGCATCTTGTCGGTGAAGGCCGCATCGCTGAGATTTTCTTCCAGAACGTAAAGACCATCTTCCAGCGTCGCGACACCCTGGTCTTCGTATTTGAAGGTTACCAGTTCATCCGGGCTGACACCGGCATCGATGACCTGCCAGTATTCATTGTAGGTCATGGTGCTGATACAATCCGCCTGACGTTGCAGCAGCGGATCGACGTTGAAGCCCTGTTTCAGAACTTCCACACCGTTGTCGCCTTTCCCATCAGTGCTGATGCCCAACTGGCTCATCCAGCTCATGAACGGAAATTCATTGCCAAAGAACCAGACACCCAGCGTGCGATTCTTCAGGTCCTCAGGCGACGAAATACCGGCATCTTTCCAACAGGTCAGCATCATGCCTGAGCTTTTGAACGGCTGGGCGATGTTCACCAACGGCAACCCTTTTTCACGTGCGGCCAGAGCGGCAGGCATCCATTCAACGGTCACATCAGCACCGCCGCCCGCAATCACCTGTGTCGGAGCGATGTCAGGCCCGCCGGGCAGAATGGTAACGTCCAGCCCTTCTTCCTCGTAAAAGCCCTTATCCTTGGCAACGTAGTAGCCCGCGAATTGTGCTTGCGTGACCCATTTCAGTTGCAGTGTCACTTCATCCGCCGCCAGCGCCGTACTGGCTGCCAGACCAAAGGCGGCAACCGCCCCGCTGAATAGCTTATTCATCTTCATTTCTCCTAGTTGCTTGTTGCGCCCCGATTTTCAGGGTCTGTTGATTTTCTTCGTCTTATCCGCGTTGTGAGGGGTGCCAGAACGTCACCACTTTTTCGATTCCCGCCACCAGGCCATAAAAAGCCGTACCCGCGATAGCGGCAACAACGATTTCGGCCCAGACCATATCCAACGACAATTGACCGACGCTGGTGGATATCCGAAATCCCATGCCCAGTGTCGGCGATCCGAAGAATTCAGCCACGATGGCGCCAATCAAAGCCAAAGTTGTTGAAATCTTCAACCCGTTGAAAATGAAAGGCATCGCCGCAGGCAGCCGCAGCTTCAGAAAGCTCTGCCAATAGCTTGCTGCATAGGTTTCCATCAAGTCACGCTGCATCGCGGTGGCCTCGCGCAGTCCGGCCACGGTGTTGACCAGCATCGGAAAGAACACCATCACAACGACCACCGCCGCTTTGGAATGCCAATCAAACCCGAACCACATGACCAGAATGGGTGCCGTCCCAACGATGGGCAAAGCCGCGACGAAATTCCCGACTGGCAACAGCCCCAAACGCAGGAAATCCCACCGATCGACGGCAATCGCCATAAGGAAGGCCGATCCACAGCCGATGACATATCCGCTGAGCGCCCCTTTCAGGATTGTCTGAACAAAGTCGGCCCAAAGAATGTCAAGGCTACCTGCAAATCGCACTGCTATGGCAGACGGTGCCGGCAGAATGACCAGCGGCACTTCAAGCCCACGGACCACCAGCTCCCAAGCTCCAACAATGGTCAGACCAAAAATCACCGGTGCCAGAAAGCGTACCATCTGGCTGTCGGCTTGCGGGCCACTGGCCAATCGGCTGTTCAACCACCAGCCGAAAACCCACAGCAGCAAAGCAAAGACAACCAACATCATTGCGCCATCCCCATCCGCTTCAGAACCGACCGTTCAATCAATCCCAACAAACCGACCAGGCAGGCAGCCAGAATGGCCGCAGCAAACAGCGCTGACCATATCTGCACGGTTTGACCATAGTAACTGCCTGCCAGCAACCGAGCACCCAATCCTGCGACAGCGCCTGTCGGCAGCTCACCCACGATTGCGCCGACCAACGACGCCGCAATACCGATCTTCAACGAGGTGAACAGGTATGGCATCGACGCGGGCAGGCGCAGTTTCCAGAACCCCTGCGATTGGCTGGCATTATAAGTCCGCAACAGGTCAAGTTGCATCGCGTCAGGGCTGCGCAATCCTTTGACCATGCCGACGACAACCGGGAAAAAGCTCAGATACGCTGATATGATCGCCTTGGGAATGATCCCCTGAACCCCGACCGAGTAAAGAACCACGATAATCATCGGAGCCAAAGCGATAATCGGGATCGTCTGGCTAACGATAGCCCATGGCATGACCGACAAATCCATCACGCGGCTATGCACGATCCCAACGGCCAACAGGACACCCAGCCCGGTCCCGATGACAAAGCCCAGCATCGTAGCGCTGAGTGTCACCCACCCATGAAAGATCAGCGATCTTTTCGAGTTGATTTTCTTCAGGACGGTTGTATCCCACAGTTCAATCGCAACCTGATGAGGTGATGGCAAACGGGGCTTGCCTTGCTCCCAAGCTGCTGGAATCGCGAACGAATTATTCAGAACCAGACCGAACTCTCCCAGATCCCGGCGCGCACTTGCGGTGGGTGGCTGAACCTCGGCACCGCCACGTTCAAGCTCGGTCAAAACCCCTTTGATGTTCATCGGAACGCAAGCGACATACCAGAACAGAACGATCACGGCGACGACGGTGAAAACGGCTATGATCTGCTTCATGCGTGCCACTCCATTCGATAGACGGGCACTGTATCCGGCGGTACGGGTGGTTCTTCGGCAGTTACCTCGAACCCTTCACGGCGGTAAAACCTCTGCGCTGCCTGATTGGGTTTGTGTGTTGTCAGCCAAAGATGGGTCCGACCCTGCTTCGCCTTGGCAACGAAACGCTTGCCAATTCCCTGCCCCGTCCGGCTGCAATACAACGCACCGATTTTACACTGCGCCGGATCTATGGACATGTAGCAATCAACCGGATCACCCGCGACCCAGATCTCGCGACTGTCGAACGCTTCGTGGATCAGGGTCGCCAATTCCTCCACCGGCAATTCATCAGGCATCCATTCCGTCTGCGAGGCCCAGTTGTAAATCACGCGGGCACAAGCCGGCACGTCACCTACCACGGCCCGTCTGATGGTTTCTGCCGCCGGATCAGTCGTCATAAGAATGCCCCGCCCGCAACCCGTCACGAACACGATGGGCCACTTCGATGAATTCCGGAGTGTCACGAATGTCCAACGGCCGTTCCTTTGGCAGCGGGCTGTCGATCACATCCGTAATCCGCCCCGGCCGTGGGCTCATCACGACAATTTTGGTGCTCAGATATACGGCTTCGGGAATCGAATGCGTCACGAATCCGATGGTCTTTTCAGTTCTTGCCCAAAGCGCCAAAAGCTGCTCGTTCAGGTGGTCGCGCACAATCTCATCCAAAGCACCGAACGGTTCATCCATCAACAAGATATCAGCATCAAAGGCCAAGGCCCGCGCGATGCTGGCGCGCTGCTGCATCCCGCCGGATAACTGCCATGGAAACTTTCCGCCAAATCCTTCAAGATCAACCAGTTCCAGGACTTTTCTCACCCTTTCTTCCTGCTCGGACGCGGAATAGCCCATGATCTCAAGCGGCAACTTGATGTTCTTTGCTATGGTGCGCCAGGGGTAAAGGCCCGCCGCCTGAAAGACATACCCATAGGCCCTGTTCCGCCGCGCTTCGTCCGCGGTCATTCCGTTGACAGTCAGCGACCCGCCGGTCGGTGTCTCCAAGGCCGCGATGCAGCGCAGGAAAGTGGTTTTTCCACAGCCCGAGGGGCCAATGAAACTAACAAATTCACCCTTGTCGATCGTCAGGTTCACGTCTTTCAACGCGTGAACAGGCCCGTCATTGGTTTGAAAGGTGAGGTCAAGCTGCCTTGCTTCGATGACGTGCTGGGTCGTGCTTTCAGTGGTCATTCTACTGCCTTGAAAAGAGTGGTGCCGGGGCCGCCCAGATAGCGGCCCAACGGATCAAACCCCCGTCGCCGGGATACCTGTCCGCTCAACCGGCCGAGGGGCGGTTAGTTCCTTCCACGCGCTCAAAGCCTTGTTGACGGTCGTATTTGCCTCGCGCGCGACGAACTCGCCATGGCCTTCCTGCGTGCGGATTTCACCATCATGTACCGCAACCTGTCCACGGGTCAGCGTAAAGCGCGGCAGGCCTTTGACCTCTTTGCCCTCAAACACGTTGTAGTCGATCGAAGATTGCTGCGTACTGGCTGTGATCGTTTTCGTTTTTTCAGGATCCCACACGACGATATCTGCATCCGCCCCAACAAGGATCGCGCCTTTTTTCGGATAGCAATTCAGTATCTTGGCGATGTTTGTTGAAGTCACTGCAACAAATTCATTGGGCGTCAGGCGTCCGGTATTCACACCGTGCGTCCACAGCATCGGCATCCGATCTTCCAGACCGCCGGTCCCGTTCGGGATCTTGGTGAAATCCCCAACTCCAAAGCGTTTCTGTTCGGTCGTAAAGGCGCAATGGTCGGTTGCCACAACACTCAGCGATCCTGATTGCAGGCCATTCCACAGGCTGTCCTGGTGCTGCTTATTGCGGAACGGGGGGCTCATGACCCGTCGCGCGGCGTGGTCCCAATCCTGATTAAAATATTCGCTTTCATCGAGGGTCAGATGCTGAATCAGCGGCTCTCCCCACACCCTCTTGCCCTGCATTCGGGCCCGGCGAATGGCCTCATGAGACTCTTCGCAGGATGTATGAACAACATACAGCGGCACGCCCGCCATATCTGCGATCATAATGGCCCGGTTTGTGGCCTCACCCTCTACTTGCGGCGGTCGGGAATAAGCGTGCGCTTCCGGGCCAGAGTTCCCCTCGGCCAGAAGCTTGGCACTCAGTTCGGCAACGACGTCTCCGTTCTCGGCATGCACCATTGCGATGCCGCCCAGTTCGGCCAAACGCCTGAACGAAGCATAAAGCTCATCGTCATTCACCATCAACGCGCCTTTATAAGCCATGAAATGCTTGAACGTGTTGATGCCGCGCGTCTCGATCACGGTCTTGAGGTCGTCAAATACCTGTTCCCCCCACCATGTCACCGCCATGTGGAACGAGTAGTCGCAATTCGCCCGCGTTGATTTGTTGTCCCAGCGCTTCAGGGCATCCATCAGGCTTTCGCCCGGATTGGGCAGCGCGAAGTCAACAACCATCGTCGTGCCCCCCGCCAGGGCGGCCCGCGTACCGCTTTCGAAATCGTCGCTGGAATAGGTGCCCATGAACGGCATTTCCAGATGGGTATGCGGATCAATCCCACCGGGCATCACATAACAGCCTGACGCGTCCAGCTCGTTATCCCCTTTCAGACCCATCCCGATCCCGGTGATGACGCCGCCTTCGACCAATACATCCGCCTTGTATGACAAATCCGCGGTGACAACGGTTCCGTTTTTAATAACAGTACTCATTTTGAACTCCCTGATGCGGTCTGCGCCGCTTGCTTCATCTGGCCAAAATATCCCGGGGGAGTCGCCCTTGGGCGACGGGGGCAGCGCCCCCTATTCCACGATTTCGGCAGTCTCGACCACGGCATGCAGCAGGACATCTGCCCCGGCTGCCGCCCAATCCTTGCTGATCTCTTCAGCCTCATTATGGCTCAGCCCGTCCACACAGGGGCACATGACCATGGCGGTCGGGGCCACGCGGTTGATCCAGCAGGCATCATGCCCCGCGCCCGAGATGATGTGGGTATGCGAATAGCCCAGCCTTTCAGCCGCATCGCGCACGGCAGACACGCAATCGTCGTCGAACTTCACCGGATCGAAACCGCCGACTTTCTCGAATTCAATCTGCAGACCCATTTCTTCGACGATATCTTCCGCCGCCACCCGCAGGCGATTTTCCATGTCGGTGATCACCTCCAGCTCGGGCGAGCGGAAATCGACCGTGAAAACGACTTTTCCGGGGATTACGTTGCGAGAATTCGGGAATACGTCGATATGCCCCGCGGCACCGACCGCATGCGGTGCATGAGACCAGGCGATTTCGTCCACTTTCTCAAGAATGCGCGCCATCGCAAGCCCGGCATTCTTGCGCATCGGCATCGGGGTTGAACCGGTATGGGCATCCTTGCCGGTCACCGTGACCTGTGTCCAGCTCAGACCCTGACCGTGGGTGACGACGCCGATATCCTTTCCTTCGGCTTCAAGGATCGGACCCTGTTCGATATGCAACTCAAAGAAAGCGCGCATCTTGCGCGCGCCAACTTTTTCTTCACCGCGCCAACCGATCCGGTTCAGTTCATCCCCGAATTTCTTACCATCGGCATCTTCACGGTCATACGCCCAGTCCTGCGTGTGCATTCCCGCAAAGACACCAGACGACAGCATGGCGGGCGCATATCGCGTCCCTTCCTCGTTGGTCCAGTTGGTCGCCACGATGGGATGTCTTGTCTTGATCCCGAGATCATTGAGCGTGCGGATAATCTCCAGCCCGCCCAGAACGCCCAGAACGCCGTCATATTTTCCGCCAGTCGGCTGCGTGTCCAGGTGCGAACCCACATAGACCGGCAAAGCGTCCGGGTCGGTGCCCTCACGATGCGCAAACATGTTGCCCATCTGGTCCAGCCCCATGGTGCATCCGGCCTCTTCACACCATTTCTGGAACAAGGCGCGGCCTTCGGCATCCTCGTCAGTCAGAGTTTGCCGGTTATTCCCCCCCGCAACACCGGGACCGATCTTGGCCATCTCCATCAGGCTGTCCCACAACCTGTCGCCATTGATCCTGAGATTCTGCGCCGGAGCTGCCATTGTCTTATTCCCTGTTTGCTTGCGATTTTGCTCGCTATTGGTGTCTTGATTTGACCAACTGGTCAAACTCACGCTATCACGGGTTCGGTATCAGTCAAGAAATTGCGCGGCAAAGCCTGAAATTTCAGTGTAATCCGTGCCTATCCGACGAAAAAAGAGACACACTGAAATCATGCCGAAAGACCGCGCACCGACTCGAATCCAGAAGAAGAACCGAGCCGCGATTCTCGAGGCTGCCCTGAATGTGTTTTCTGCACACGGGTTTCGTGGGGCAACCGTCGATCAGATTGCTGCCGAGGCGGGGTTGAGCAAACCCAATCTCCTCTACTATTTCGCGTCGAAAGAGGCGATCCACACCGAATTGCTTTCGGGCTTGCTGGAAACCTGGCTGGCGCCCCTGCACGATCTGGATGAGACCGGTGATCCGATGGAGGAAATGCTGGCCTATATTCGCCGGAAACTGCAAATGAGTCAGGTGCTACCACGGGAAAGCCGCCTTTTTGCCAATGAGCTTGTGCAAGGCGCGCCCCGCATTCACGACGCTTTGTCCCATGATCTCAAACAACTGGTTGACGAAAAGGTCACCATTCTCACCAATTGGATGGATCAAGGCAAAATCGCGCGGTTGCACCCTTATCATTTGATGTTTTCGATCTGGGCGCTGACACAGCATTATGCCGATTTCGACGTTCAGGTGCGGGCTATTCTGGGTGACGAAAACCCGTTTGAAGGTGCGGAACCCTTTGTAGAGACGTTGTACCGAAAGCTCCTGACGCCATGAATGCAGGGGCCGCGTCAGCGGCCCCTCGGGGATATTCCCTGTCTCGATCATTCCGCTGCTTTGGCCATCGGATTGTTCGGGTGCGTGGTCCAGTTCGCGTAGGTCGGCTGAACCTCTTTCCCGGTGCGCGGATCGATTTCACCTGCCGCCATCGGCACCATCGAAATACAGCCTTCCACCGGGCAGACATCAACGCAGAGGTTACAGGCGACGCATTCGTCATCCATCACCTCGAACACACGCTCATCCGACATTGAAATCGCCTGATGGCTGGTATCTTCACAGGCGGCATAGCATCGGCCGCATTTGATGCACTGGTCCTGATCAATCTTGGCTTTGGCGATGTAGTTCAGGTTCAGGTATTGCCAATCGGTGACATTGGGCACCGCGCGTCCGATCACCTCATCAATGCTGGTATACCCCTTTTCATCCATCCATTCCGACAGACCTGCAGTCAATTCATCAATGATCTTGAACCCATAGGTCATCGCAGCGGTACAGACCTGCACCGTGCCACATCCCAGAGAGATAAACTCGGCCGCATCACGCCATGTGGTGACACCCCCGATGCCCGAGATTGGCATGCCATGCGTCGCCTCGGCCCGAGCGATTTCGGACACCATCGACAGGGCGATCGGCTTCACGGCAGGGCCGCAATATCCTCCGTGGCTGCCCTTGCCATCAATCGAGGGTTCCGGGCTGAACGTGTCCAGATTTACGCTGGTGATCGAATTGATCGTGTTGATAAGCGACACCGCATCCGCGCCACCATTTCTGGCCGCCGCCGCAGGTTTCCGGATATCGGTGATATTCGGTGTCAGTTTCACGATGACCGGACGGTCATAGTATTGCTTGCACCAACGGGTGACCATTTCGATATATTCCGGAACCTGCCCTACGGCGGACCCCATACCGCGCTCGCTCATCCCGTGCGGGCAACCGAAGTTCAGTTCGATTCCGTCCGCGCCGGTTTCGGCCACGCGGGGCAGAATGGCTTTCCAGGCTTCTTCCTCGCAGGGCACCATAATCGAAGCGATCAGGGCGCGATCCGGATAGTCGGACTTGACCCGCGCCATTTCCTCAAGGTTCACCTCAAGCGGGCGGTCGGTGATCAGTTCGATATTGTTTAGTCCCAGCAAACGACGGTCGGCACCGTAAATCGCGCCATACCGCGGGCCGTTCACATTTACAACCGGCGGCCCCTCGGACCCCAGCGTCTTCCACACAACACCGCCCCAACCGGCCTCAAACGCGCGACGAACATTGTATTCCTTGTCCGTCGGCGGCGCAGAGGCCAACCAGTAAGGGTTGGGGCTGGAAATGCCCAGAAAGTTAGTCGTCAGATCGGCCATGGCTTCTCCCTTCCCGGCTCAGCCGGATTTTTTGAATATCATTTCGGTCGGGCGTATGCGCCCGGCCTTGAGGTTTTTGACATAGTTCTGGAACTTTTCGGGTGCCGTCTCGCCCATCATCAGATGAATGCCCAGCGGTGCCGGGCCGGATTCAGCAAT
Source organism: Ruegeria sp. O6 (assembly GCF_056535045.1). Taxonomy (NCBI): domain Bacteria; kingdom Pseudomonadati; phylum Pseudomonadota; class Alphaproteobacteria; order Rhodobacterales; family Roseobacteraceae; genus Ruegeria; species Ruegeria sp. O6. The sequence continues at coordinate 640,764 of NZ_JBQERM010000001.1, forward strand.
CTTTGCAAAGACGTCCTCGAAGAACTGTATCGCGAATTCGGTGCGATCCGTTTCTGTCACCAGTTCAAGACCCGCGGCGCTTGCCGCAGACTTATAAACATCCGGCGCATCCACGAACGAGGTTTCGGCCACAGTGGACCACGGCAGAGGGAAAGCCAGCGGCTCGTCCACGTCTCCGCCCATCACATCGAACAGGGCAAAAGTACCGCCCTTGGCTAGCGCCCGCGACACTTCGGCGAACAGCTCGGCCTTGTCCATAATGTTCATGCCCACATGCATCATGACAGCCAGATCGAACCCAGCATCCGGCACCGGCATCTCCAAGGCACTGCCCACATGAAAGCTGGTTTTCGAGGAATGCCCGACCATATCGCTGAGCACCCTGGCGGTTTCAACGAATTCCGGTGTCAGATCGACGCCCGTTACCGTCGAGTCATAGCGATCCACAACATAGCGAGAGGTTCCGCCGATACCGCATCCGACATCCAGAACGCGCGTCGCATGGGTCGGCGACAACTGCGCAAACAGGTTGTTGGTCGCCAGAACGCCACCCGTGTGGAACTCGTCCCCTGCTTTCAGGTCTGCGACCGTGGCCGCATCCGGATCGATACCGCTGGCCTCAAGCGCCGCGCGGACGCGGTCGGTCAGTGCTCCGGTGGTGTAATGTTGCGCTACGGCTTGTTCGATCTGGGACATAGGAATACCTCAGCAACGAAAGTAATGGGGTGAATACCCCATCCTATCACGA